>JAXMAT010000014.1:0-87835 GCA_046350235.1 Gemmataceae bacterium
GGGAACTCGTTGGACCTTTGCCGGCATTGCCGCAAATTCAATCACGCTGCCAAGAGCAAATCGCAAAACTGCCCGAGCAATTGCGTTCGCTGGAACCGCAGCCGCCCTTTCCCGTATCGGTGGATCCTAGCCTCAATCCATAAGGACGTTGTCGGGGACCATGCACGTCGTAGATCGAAGGTAAACGACTCCGTTGATGAGATGGATGCCCGATTTTAGGTTGAGAGTTGCCTGTTTGCCCATCTTGGCGAGGCCATTCCGTGTCGGACGCCGATTTTAGAACGACGGATCTTCATTCCTTACTGGACCGTTTGCGCGGCGGCGAGGAAGATGTTCGCGACGTGTTATACCGTCGAATCAGCGGGAGGCTGGAGTCGCTTTGTCGGAAGATGATCGGCAAGCAGCCTTCGGTGCGTCAATTCGAAGAAACGGCAGACGTCATGCAGAATGTCGCGCTTCGCCTCTTGCGGGCGCTCGAATCGGCGCGTCCTGGTTCGATTCGCGAACTTTACTCTCTGGCCGCGGAACTGGCACGCTGCGAAATCATGGACCTCCTCCGCTACCATTTGGCGCAGCGGCGCTGTCTCAAAGATGGGGGGCGAGCAGTCAGCTTGGAAGCCGACATCGCGGCGGAGGGCACTGACGCTGTGGAGTTGGATCGTTGGCACGGATTTCACGAGGCCGTGGCCAACCTGTCAGCCGTGGAGCGCGAAGTTTTTGGGCTCGTTTACTACCACGGCTGGTCGCAGCAAGAGATTGCGGATCTATTCCAGGTTCACGAACGCACCATTCGCAGGCAATGGCATGCGGCTTGCCTTTCGTTAAAGCGAATGCTGGGCGAACGAATGCCTTCCACCTCGCCGGCGGCATGAATCCATGGCAGGCATACGAGACGAGATCGGATACCGTTATCCGCTGCTCAACATCATTCCCGAGCATGCGGTGCATGCTTGGCTGAATCGAGGTCAGCAAGCCGAGGCGACCGCAGGCGAAACCCTGTTTCGCGAAGGTTCGATCGGCGGATGGGCTTACTTGCTGCGATCCGGCCGAATCCGAGTATTGCGCTCGGGCCTCTCCGGTACCGACGTTACGGTCGGCTTTCTCGGAACTGGCGATCTTTTCGGCGAATACGCCCTAGTTCCGCCGCACCGATCCACAGCGACGTGCCGAACGGTAGACCGATGCACCTTTCTGCGGCTGCCCCTCGGACCACTGAAGTCGATGCTTTCGCTCGTGCCTTCGGTTGCAAATGCCATCAAGCGATGGCTTCGTTTGCACGCGTTGACCGGCTACCTCAGGGACCGTTCGTTTCTGGGGTTCATGTCCGCGGAAACGGCGCTGGAATTTCTGGAAGACCTGACGCCGCAAGTGTTCGCCCCGGGCCAAACGATTCAGGCCGAAAGGCTTGGAGATGATCGTTGGCATTTTCTGGAATCGGGCGAAGTAGTGCTTCATGCCGACGGAGGGACTTTTCGCATTGGCGCCGGCGACTGTTTTGGGGAAGAGTCGCTCGCCGGATTGCCGATCGTTCGACATGCCGAGGCGGTTGGCGTTGTGAAAACGCGATCGCTATTCGTTGCTCGATTCTTGCCTCAAGAACAGGGGTTGACCGCCAGCCAGCAAACCCAGGCAGGCCGTCTTGCACTCGATTTTCCTTGGGTGGGGCAAGAGACTCCGTCGGATTGCGGTTTTGCATCATTGGCGATGATTTGCGCTGCTTGGAAACGCAATGCGCCACCCGCGTCCTGGCGAGCGGAAGTCAGTTCGCGCGGCCTGTCCATGGCCGCCATGAAAACGGCGTTGGAAAGGCTTGGATTCGCGGTTCGAGCGATCCGCATCGAGGCGCTGCAGCTTCGCGCCGCTCGTACACCGGTTATTCTACTGATGCGGGAGGATCACTATATGGTACTATTTGATGCGGGTGCCGATGGCGTGACTATCGCCGATCCAGCAACCGCTACGTTGCGCTGGAGTTGGCCGGCGCTGGAAAGCCAGTTTTCCGGTTTCGCACTGCTTCCTCAGCCCATCGATTGAGTATCTCCGCCGCACCATGCAAACGACATTTGACTTGCCTCGGGGCGAAGATCCGGCGATTCGACTAAGAATCGAAGAAGGACCGCAGAGCGGCCGAATCTTCGAGTTGGCGGGGCATCGAACGTTCATTGTCGGACGAGCTCAGAGTGCTCACTTCTGTTTGCCGGAAGACGATCCCTATGTGTCCCGGCACCATTTCTTGATCGAGGCGAATCCGCCGCTTTGCCGGCTCAGCGATCTGAACAGCCGAAACGGGACGAAGGTCAACGGACAGGCTGCAAGTTCGATCGACCTTCATCCGGGCGATCGGATAGAAGCAGGGAAGACTGTGTTTCGCGTCGAAGTCTCCGCTAATCCGAGCAAAGTCGCGGCGACCGGGCGCGATGGAGAAGAAAACTTGGACGTCATTTGCGATCGGCAACGATCCGATTGGGAACGAGGCGATCGCAAGATGGCAGAAGCCTACATGGAACTGCTTTCGCCGCCTTTGAGAACACCTGAAGCGAAATTGGAATTGATCGCTGGCGAAGCGGCGATGCGGCAAAAGCGAGGGGAAAAGCCGACGCTCGAAGAATACCGCCGCCGATTTCCGTCGATGGCTGACGTGCTGGAATTTGCGCTTGAGGCAGAACTTACTGGTGCTTCAGCGATCTTGTCGGAACATGCAGTCCCTTTGCAACTGCCTGGTCTGCTCCAAGTCGAAGAAATCGGACGCGGAGGGATGGGCGTGGTGTATTCCGCCGTTCGCGAACCGGATGGGCGGAAGGTGGCAGTCAAAGCCATCCGACCCACGCTCGCGCCGACTCCGGCGACAACGGGAAGGTTTCTTCGGGAAGCAAAAATCCTCCAGCGGCTTCGCCATCCGAATATCGTGGAGTTTTTCGAGACAGGCGAGGCGAACGGGCTGTTGTATTTCGTCATGCAATTCGTCGACGGAATCGACGGTAGCGAGTGGGCGAAACGAAATTCAAAGCCGTCAGCAGCGCGGGTCGTCCCATTGGCATTGCAGATGGCGGATGCCCTGATTTGCGCTCATGAGCAAGGGTACGTTCATCGCGATGTGAAGCCCGGAAATGTGCTCATCTCCGACGGGGACTTCCTGCGGCTTGCCGATTTCGGCTTGGCTCGAACTTATCAGGAATCGAGCTTTAGCGGACTGACGCTGTCCGGAACGGCGGCGGGGAGCCCCTCATTTATGGCTCCAGAGCAAATTACTGACTTTCGCTCAGTAAAACCACCTTGCGACCAATTCTCAGCCGCAGCGACGCTCTACTACATGCTCGCCGGCATTCCGCCGTTCGGATCGGGCGTTCCGCAAGCCGAGTTGTTTCGGAGGATTCTGGGCGGAGCATTCACGCCGCTTGATCAGCATCGGCCTGATGTGCCCAAGGCCCTTTGCGAAGCGATTCACCGAGGGCTGCATCGCGAGCCGGATCGGCGTTTTCCAAACATGAAGGCGTTCCGTGTCGGTTTGGAAAGTGCCATCTAAGCTGCGACAAACTGAGAATCCAACGTTTCCAACAGAGGAAACCGAATGGGCTGATCGAGCCGTTGCGCCAGCCAATTGGCGAACAGTTCGTCCCGAAGCACGCTGCAGGTGCGAGCATCGAGCATCGCGTCCGTCTTGATTTCGATGCGGATCAGGGAGAAACCTTCGGCATCAGCAAAGGGACCGATCGTCGTTCCCACTCCGGCGGCGAATGCTCTTTCTGCGATTGCAGCAGACAACTCGCGGCGAAACCTCTGTGCGACTTCGAACGCTTTCGCCATGGCGGCCGGCGATGCGAAGAGGCGTGCGGCCGTGGAAAAATCCACGCCTTCGTGCAAGCGCTCGAGCATCTCTTTTGCCGCGTCCTGTGTGGGCATGATCGCTTGGCGGATCCCGACCGCATCGAATTCCGCCCGGCGTTTCGAAAACGCGTTTTCGATATCGTTCGCTGTCACGTGGTCCTTGAGTTTCTCAGCCAGCAGCCACCGCTCGATCCGTGCCTCGAATTGTGCGGGCGACAAGTGCCGAGATTCGAGCCACCGATGGGTCGCCGCAGCCGTCCGAAGCCCACGCCGGCGACGATAGAGGTCGGCGGCATGCTGGAGTTCCGCGACGGTCGCGACGATGCCCGCCTCGATAGCTGAGCGAACTATGAAATCTTCGACGAATGCACGGCGAAGCAAACCTGCAAGATCGCCTCGACGATGAAGATACTTGATCAAGGTGTCGACCTGGAGAGTCGAACTCGATCCTTCCAAAACGACTTCGTTCCTAGCCATCGAAATCCATCCATTATCAAAGCGCTGGTTTTCCGGCGTCATTTCATTTGGGATATGGCGATTCGTCTTTCAACGTCTCGGCAACGAGTCCATCCGCTTCGCGCATTTCGGCCGGGATAGGGGCGACATCTCGGCATTCGCCTAGTACTGGGTGGTCATCGCGACGTTCCGCGACCAACGGAGATCGTTGATTGGAATCCAATGAAGACGTCATGCTTATTTCCTGGTTGACTGCGTTTGTTGGGAGTTCTTCGTTCGTCATGCCATGCTCCCTCAGGTTTTCATCCCGTTATTAGAGTCCGAATATTTTCTTGACTTCATTCCACCCACCTGAAATTGCTTTGCCGGCTGCATTCCACGCGTATGTCGCGTATCCGCCGCCAGACGACCAGACTTCGCGAAAGACATTCGCCCCGTTGACGAAGGTGTTGCGTAAGGTGCTATAGCCGTTGGCGAAGGTGGTCTCTATCTTCTTGCCGCCTGCCTGCCACTCTTCCTTGAAGGTTTGCGCTCCGTTGACGAAGGTGTTTCGTAGTGAGCTGACGCCGTTGGCGAAGGAGGTCTCGATCTTCTTGCTTCCGGCGAGCCATTCCTCTTTGAAGGTTTGCGCTCCGTTGACGAAGGTGTTTCGTAGGGAACTGACGCCGTTGGCGAAGGAGGTTTCGATCTTCTTGCTTCCGGCGAGCCATTCCTCTTTGAAGGTTTGTGCCCCGTTGACGAAGGTGTTTCGTAGGGAACTGACGCCGTTGGCGAAGGAGGTTTCGATCTTCTTGCTTCCGGCGAGCCATTCCTCTTTGAAAGTCTGGACGCCTTGAACAAACGTATCCCGAACATAGTCTCCTGCGGCTGTCCATTTTTCGCGAATAAACCTACCTGCAGAATCCAGTTTCTCCTGAACGAATTGGCCGGCATCCTTTACAGCCTTCTTTGCGCCCTCAATGAGACGATTGCAAGCGTCTTCCGCGACATCCTTGAATTTGTGCCACCAATCGGACACTACATCGGAAACGCCTCGGGGCGGCCCCTTCTCTGCAAGGCCCTGAATGACCAGGTAGTCGATTCTGGGCAGTCGTTCTGCGCCAGATTCCGTGCGTGCGATGAATTCATTGAATTCGGTTGAACTATAAGCGAATCCAGTGGAGAGCCGCTCGGCCGGATTCGTAGCCAGCATTCGAGACTCGTACATACGCAGATGTTCTTGGACTCGGCCTGAATCTTCGGCAAGCCAAGCCCAGAGCGTCGTCGGATTGCCGTTGCCTCGGAGGAACGAGAAGTATTCCTGGACGACAGGTTTCAAAAGGTCAGCCATTTCGGGCCGAGTTTCGAATTCCATCGCGTAGGACCAAAACGTGTAGTTGGTAATATCCGCCTTGTTGATCGCCTTATTCAGTTGAAGCGTGCCGATGAAGGTGCCCGTCTCAATCAATCCTTCGTAGCTGAGCCAGGGTACGAAGGAGGGATCTTTTGCTCCATTCCTCTTTGAAGGTTTGTGCGTTGACGAAGGTGCGTAGACGGCGAAGGATCTTCTTGCTTCCGGCGAGCCTTGAAGGTGACGAAGGTGGAGATTCCGGCGAGCGAAGGTGCGTTGACGAAGGACCCGTTGCGAGATCTTCTTGCTTCCGGCGAGCCATTGAAGGTTTGTGCCCCGTTGACGGCCCGTTGGCGAAGGTTCTTGCTTCCGGCGAGCCATTCCTCTTGAAAGTGACGCGAACAAACGTATATAGTCTCCTGCGGCTGTCCATTTTTTCGCGATAATTCGAACTGGCCGGCACCTCAATGAGACGAAGGTCTGCGACTTGAATTTGTGAATCGGACACTACATCGGAAACGGGGCTCGAAGACCCGATAGATGATGGATAAGCCCAGTGGAGTCGTAGCCAGCATGGATCGTACATACGCAGAATCTTCGGCACCAGCGGAGGAACGAGAAGTATTTGGACGACAGGTTTCAAAAGGTCAGCCATTTCGGGCCATCGCGTAGGACCAAAAGTAGTAATATCCGCCTTGTTGATCCCTTATTGCGGATGACGTCTCAAGGATGCTGGATCGCACCAGTCAGAATCGATCGCCACGAGTCCTTTCCCAATTGGTCGGGAAGCAGATCGAGCACACGGTTGACGGCTAAACCTACGGATCGAGTTGCTGGTGATCGCTCATGATCCGCAGGCGTGCGATTTCTCGTACGGCATCTCGTACAACGTTGCCGAATTCCTTCGAGATTTTCTCGCGAACCGATTGGGGAATGGAGATCGAAAATTCGCCTTGGAGCACGGGCACGGTTCGACCGCCAAGGTTCACCGAAACGTCGAGCGATCTCCTGTATTCCAATCCTTGAAGCAGCTTGTTCGTAGCGGCTTCGACGGCGGCTCCAAGGTATGGCGCCACATAATCAACGAGCGACTGTTTCAACGCCGCCGGCAATGCGGATCCCCAGACGTCCCATTGAGTCGTGGGGATTCCCATGTCGGCACAGACGTTCTTGAGAGCATAGATTTCGTGCGGGAGAAGCAGAAATCCCTCCGGTCCGAGTGCCATCTTGCCGGTGCCATCGGGACGTGCGCCGCCTTCGCCGAAAAGCGTGGTTGATCGTGCCTTGCCCTCACTGTCCTTTTTGGTGTCGAACTCGCCAGGGATAAATGTCGAGTGGAGCCGCCACTGGTTGAGAACGAGATACTCCGACCATTTGGTCATGAGGCTGCGTGCAAGTTGCTTTACTTCTTGCGAGGTGTGCGGATTGTTGTACGAGTAGTGGGCCGCAGCCAGAACGGCTCCGAACGCATCCTTCGATAGCGGCATCTGCCGCAATACGTGGCCCTGAGCGTCGTAATCGAAGTATTCCGGGTGCCGGATCGGGTGGACTCGCCCCAGGCCGTCTTTATTTCCCCAGCTCTTGTTCAACAGAACGCCGAGCAAATCCTTCAGCATCGTGTCGGCCTGGGCCGAGTCCCAGGCATCTTCGTGGTAATCGCCTGCAGCGATCGCAGCAGCGGCTACGGCTGTAAGGAGGGTTGC
Organism: Gemmataceae bacterium; assembly: GCA_046350235.1. GTDB lineage: Bacteria > Planctomycetota > Planctomycetia > Gemmatales > Gemmataceae > JAIEPT01. The sequence goes on from JAXMAT010000014.1 coordinate 7,315, forward strand.
TTCGCCATCTGCGATGACTTTATGCTTGTCCATGTCGAAATGACCGACATAGCCCAGTTGGTCTCTCCCTTGGTAAAGCAAGTCCATTCGTGCTTGCATCAACGGGCTCGACGCATACTGCAAGGCGTCGATCATGTGATCCGACGCATCTCCATCCAATTTGGACCCTTTCGGTGCAGCGACGGCATCGCTACCCGCACCGCCGAATATCGCCAAACCTTGCGTAAACGATTCCGACGCGACGCCAAGGACCGCCAGGAAATCGTCGCCTCCAAGTCCAGCCAACTCGAGGCGTTTGACCTCGGACAAAGCGACCGAGGTCACGCCCGGCGAATCCGCGTTGACGTAGTTGATATTGACTCCATCGACCTTCAAATTCCCATTGGCCTGCTGCACGACGATCCGATCGCGCATGTCCGTTCCTTCGACTCGAAGCACGCCTTGGGCGAAAGTTGCCGTCAGTTGTGCCGCCATAAGGTCCCGCTGTTCCAGGCTCTCGACGCCGAGCCGAATCTTGCCGGCTCCGAACAGAAGGTCCATTTCCTCTTGCGAGAGCAGATCGTCTTCCGGCAGGTCTTGGATGACGATGCGAGTGGACGATTTGACGACGGCAGCGGTCATGTGCAGCTCCGAACGATGATCGGGTGAGGATGAATTCGCACGCAATCACCCTCAGTATCGAAAGGGGAACTGATAACCGGACAGAAAGCGAGAAAAAAACTTGGAGGATTTTCGACGTAGGGACTTACGGCGTTTGAGCCGGCATGCGTTTCTTGACGGTGAGCGTGAAATTGCCCGTGCTGCCGGCTTCGAACGAAGTCACCAGAAGACGGTGAGTCAGTGGACGTAGTGTTCGGAAGGTGACTCGCGAATTGCTGCCATCGCCGCCGTCATCGTTCTCCGCGACGAACTTGCCGTTCGCCTCTTCGACACGGAGAAACGTGTCGAAGTCGGCACTCTGCAGATCCACGGTGTACAACTCCCCCGGTACGGCGGGGAAATCGAACACTTGATGGTGCTTCCGTTCGCTCGGCACGTCCCATGGGTCCGCCAGGTTCCAGCGAATCGTCTCGGATCGTAAGGGCGGGTCTTGCGCGATCGGACCATTTTTCTGGCTTCGGATCGTCAATCGGAATTGGCCAAACTTGGCGCCGACGCAGGTCGCGACGACGTTCATCCGCATGTCGTTCTTCGGGGTGTAAATGATCTTGGCGTTGAGATTCCCGCCCGAATCGTCGTCGAACGCTGCCGCAGCGCCTGCGGCGTTTTCCAGCCGCAAATAGGAATCGAAAAAAGTGCTCGTCATTTCGATTTCATACTTGCGGTTCGCCTCCAAAGTCAGAGGGATGGTCTCGAAGGGGGTCTTGCGAACACGATGGATCGGACTCGCGGAGGTCAATGTGCTGTCATGCTGGAGAAGCGTCTCGAAGGCGCCGCCCAGTTGTTGCCGTGTTGCACGCATGGGAGCAACTCTTGCGTGTCCCCAAAGAGCGAAGCCCGATGCGATGAGATCGGCGGCCCACTCCCTGTCCGTTGCCGCATTGGGAGCGGTCAGCTTGAAGTCGATCGCTCCGCCGAGTGGATTCGAGCTGACCAGTGACAGGCGAAAGGTTCCTGTCCGCGCCGGAACGAAATCGAATTCCAGCGATCTTCCGAGCGTGGTCTTGGACACCAGGGGCTCCCCATGCTCCTTCTGCGATGCGACGACGACCTTCACGCCGGCCATTGCGCCGTCGAATCGGAAGCGATATGCGACGTCGGCGATGAGATCCAATTCGTGAACCCGAGTGCGCGTCGGCGATTTGGCGGGCAGAATCGCGTCCGTTTCCAGAAGACGCCCCTCTTGATGAAAGACGACAATCTTGGGAGAGGCGAGGCGAACGCCGGAACCGCTTCGGAGTTCGCTGATCGTCAGACGAAACGAGCCGACGTTTTTTCCCGCCGTCGTGCCGGCGACGATGCGGTAGGTTCCGGAAGCAGCGCACTTCCAATCGATCTTCGAGGCCAGATTGCCTCCCGAATCGTCGTCTGAAGCGAGCCTCTTTCCCTGGGGGGAGATCAGCGTGAGGATCGGGTCCGCTCCGACGCTCGCGAGGAAAAATCGATATGATTTTCCCTCTTCACATGGCATGGCGAACTCATGCGATTCCGGTGATTTGCCATCCGGGGAGCGACGAGGATCGAAGACGCCGACTTTCTCGTCGAGGGAGACGGCGCGCAGGCCATTGTCGGGTTCGAGCACGGGGTCGGAGGCACGCAAGACGATGTCGCACGTCGCAGGAGCGGTCGCGAGCAATCCGAGTATGGGCGAGGCTGCCACCGCCGTCGCAATGATTGCCTCATTGCCGACGGCGGCGGGGATCTTTTTCTGGCGACCCAGAAATAGGGTTCGGCGATCCGGTTCCAATTGATCGATATCGCTAGACCGCTTAAATTCCCCACACGCTTCGACGAACGTGCCGTAGGTTTTCGCCGATTCCGCGGCATGGACGTAGTTCGTCGCAATCAGGGCACGAGGGAACTTGAGAGGCAGGGGCGTTTTCTTGCGAACGCTGGTGTCGTAGTCTCGAAGGGCTCCTTGATACCACTCGATTGCCTTCAGGGGTTGCCCGCGATCCGCGTACATGATGCCAAGTTGGTTCTTCGCTTCGATCGACTCGACGAGTTGCTGAGCCTTGCCGTCGTCTGCCAGAACTTTCCGCAACCAGGCTTCGGCGTCGGCAAATTTTCGATTCACGCGAAGATAGACGCCATAAACCCGAGCGACTCGGCGAGACAGATAGTGCGATTCGCCTTTGTTGCGGGCACATGCCTCATACATCTCCTCGAAGATGCGACTGCCGCCGGCAACATCCCCCTTCTGAGCGAGGCTATCGCCAAGGCTTTCGACCACCCGAAGCACCATCTGATGATCGAGCCCCATTCCTTTGCGGCAAACGTCAAGGCATTCCTTGTAGCGTTCGACCGCATCATCCTTCTTTCCTGTTTCCTCGAGCAAGTAAGCGTGAATGCCGATCGACCACGCGACGAAGGGATGGTTCTGGCCCAGGTTCTCGCGACTCAACTGAACGACGAGCCTCATCTTTTCGTCCGCCGTCTTGCGATCGCCGAAGATGCCCGCCGCAATGGCTTGTTGGCTGTAGCCGAACGCTTTCGCGGAACTGGAATCGCCATGCAATCGGCGGAACGTTTCCAACGCGGGAGTGATGTACAGCAATGCTTCGGGAGCCTTGGAGCGGGTATGCAAAAGCGCCGTCGCGAGTCCGGCCTGGGCAGTCGCCGTCTCGAAATGCTCTTGGCCAAACCTCTCCAATCGATCCTTCAGCACCTTGCGATACATTCTCTCGGCGGCTTCGACATCCATTCGCTCGGTGAGCAGCCATGCGATATTGAACTCGCATCGACTCGCGACGAGAAACGCGTCAGGATCTTTCCGAGCGATGGAGAGTGCCTCTTCGTATCCCCGCATGGCAGTTGGGTCGTCGCCCGTCATGTGCGCCAGCCACGCTAACTGATACGCCGTTTCCGCGAGATCCTTCGCTTCGACACCGGGCAATTGCTTGCGAATCGCAAGCGACTCTTCCAGCAAAGGCCGCCCCTCCTTGTATTGGCCAAGCGATCGAAACACGGAGCCGATCGTCAGCAGGATGGCGGCTCGAGTTTCCGGATCACCCTTAAGTTCGGTGCGGATCTTCTCGACGCCGCGAAGCAACACGTCCTTGGCCGTCAGAGTCGAACTTTGCTTGGTGTCGGGCCCGAAGGCGTAGCCAGTGAGACCGATCGGATCCGAGGCATCGAACAGTCCGGAGAGAAACTTGGCGACGCGTTGCGCTTTCTCGTTTTCGCGCCGCGCTCGCTCCGCGTTCTGCTTCGCGATTTCCGCCTGAGTCTTCGCGGCCTCTTCGTTTCGCTGCGCTGTTTCTTCGTTGGCTTTGGCGATCTTCGCGTTGATCTCAGCCGTTTCCGCATTCTTGTTCGCGCGAACTTCGTTCGTCTTCGCCAAGTCCTCATTCTTCTTCGCAATCGTCGCTTGATGATCCGCGCGAATGGCAAACGCAACGGAAATGACCGTACCGAGTATCAGACTCGCCGCGACTGCTCCCACCAACATCGCGGAGAGCGGATTGCGCTGCGTCCATCGGCCGACACGCTCCACTGCCGAGATCGGCCTCGCTTGGATCGGTTCCCCCGTGATGCAGCGGCGCAAATCCTCGGACACAGCACGGCAGTCGACATATCGGCGTGCCGGATCCTTCTCGAGCATCTTGAGACATATCGTTTCCAAATCCCGCGAGATTGCGGGATTCTTCTTTCGCGGCGACTGCGGCTCGGTGTCTTGGTGATGGAACATGACCAACTCCGGCGTGCCCTCGAAGGGAGTGCTGCCGGTGATCATTTCGTAGAGCATGATTCCCAGGGAATACTGGTCGCTTGCCGGATCCGCTGCCGTGCGGTCGCCGCGGGCTTGCTCGGGCGACATGTAGAGTGGAGTGCCGAGAATCTGCCCCTGATGCGTCAGTTGCTCCGCGTCGTCCTGCCGCGACGCCAGCCCGAAATCGGTGAGCATCGGCTCCCCTTTTTCGTCCGTCAGCACATTCGCCGGCTTCACATCGCGATGCACGATTCCTTGCGAATGGGCATAGCCGAGTGCGTCCGCCAGCGAGCGCGTGGTCTGCATGGCCCATTGGAGGTCGGGCGTTTGCGCTTGACGTTCGGCGATCTCTACTTGCAAGGTCCTTCCGCGGATGAACGCCGATGCAATGAAGAATTGCGAGCCTTCTTCGCCGAATTCGTAAAGCGGAACAATCGCGGGGTGGCGCAGGTTCGCCGCCGCCTTCGCCTCTCGAAGGAAGCGTCGCACGCGAAGCTCCGCGTCTCCGCGGTCGAGTTTGGCTACCTTGAGCGCGACCGCGCGATCCAGATTCGGATCGTAAGCCTCATAGACCTTGCCGAACGCTCCTTCACCAAGCGTACGACGCACTTGGAATCGGCCGACACGTTCGAGCGCCAGGCTTCCGCTACTGCGTTCCGAGGAAGAGACGCGACTCGATACGGAAAGGGTTGCGGCAGGTTCTCGGAAGGACGCACGCGGAAGATCTGTCGTGTCGGCTGCATCGTTCTTCGGGACATCGAGGGTTTCCGCAGCCACGACGGTGGAAGGCGTTTCGGTCGCCGGAAGATCGAGAGTTGCTCCAGGTTCCCATGGCGTCGAGGGCTTCGGAATACTCTGCACGCTTCCGCACTTGGGACAGCGCAATTTGCCGACAGTTAGGCCGTCAGGTCCGCGAAGGTTGGTCGAACAAACGACACAGGGGAACGACCTTACCATGCATTGCCTCGGTCTCGCGAACTCAGCACCACAGCGACCTCGCTGGCGGCGGCGATGCGTGAGTCTAAGAGAAATCCTCAAGGCATCAATTTAATGTGGCTTCCCGCCGTTTGCAAGAACCTTGATTGGACGCATTGGATTCGCTGCGTCGGATCGTAGAATCGCCTTCGACCTAGGGGAGTTAGACGATGATGCGATCGATATGCCTCGTTGCGTGTGCGGCTATGGGTGGGTATGTTGCTGACCCGTGCGAGCAACCATCACCCAAGGAGATGGCGGCGAAGGCAGGCGTGTCTTTGCCTCGCCTGCCGTGGCATGTCGCCAATATCTGGTGGCAGTTGGAAAAGCCCGTCGAGAAATTCATCTCCTTGGAGGTTGATGTGACCATCGATCGAGACGTCTCGGATCGTTACAACCTTTATGTTTCGCCGTGCGGTATCGCAAAAATCAACGGCCTGCAGTTTTACGGCGGACTTCAATCGAACATCAACGGCTGGGAGAACAAGGAAAGCCGGAAGCGGGTTCATCCTGGGCCGGGAGCCATCTTTTCTCGCTGGTCGTCGGACAAAAAGACGCCGATCGGACTCGACCACGTCCGTACCGCGGCCGACGATTGCTTGGTGGAAAGTGCCGGATACGAGGGGGAATTCGCCAGCGTTCGACGTCCGTATGCGTGGAAGAAGGGTACCTACACCTGGAGCGTGAACAAAAGTGAGACCATCGACCACAAAGGCGGCAAGGCTACGTGGTTCGTCTGCCGGGTCAAAGATCATGCGGATGGCGTCACAAAGGAGATCGGAAGCCTGCTATTCGAGGGGGAACAATTCAGCTTTTGGGCGAAACACTCCGCGTTTGTTGAAGTGTATTCCACCGCAAAAATACCTGCTTCCGGCATTCCCAAAGTAAAAGTTGCGTTCGGCTGGCCGCGGATCAACGGCAGGAAAGCCGAAGTGACGAAAGCGTCGGCTTACTACCCAGACCCCGCGAAGGGAGTGCCTGGTTCGCCCGACTGTGCTTATGTCCGAGGCGAGGGCGAGTTTTGCGTGGTCGAGGTTGGTCCAATTTTCAAACGTGACGAAACCATGCGCCGGCATGAGGTGAAGCTGAAAGAAAAACCGTAGTTCTTTGATTCTCCGGCAATCTGCTTGCTGAGTTTCGCGACTGAAGGTCCGCGAGGAATGCCGTCGAATTCGCACCCTGGATCATGGCTCGCGCCACACTTAACCGCTGATTGCAGCGATCGAGGATTTCCGCATCGGTGTCTGCCACGATTCCTTCCGCGTCGCGAAGCACGGCATCCGGATTGGGGATGACTTCCCCTGTCCCTGAGTCGTTTGTTTCGTGAATGATTGGCTCGTCATCACCGTATCGGAACATGCGGATCGAAGAACTGCGTGCGCTGGCGCCCAACGAATCGCTATCGATCACCTACGAACGCAAGCGAGGAGGCGGACGTATAACCTCGCGTAAGCAGCCACGATAGATTCGCGACGGCGGCTCGAATTCTCGGCCCAGATTCCTCTCCAAATCAAAGAGCGTCCTGCGGTTCCGGCCCACCGATGCTGCGATGATCCGGCCAGCCGCACGTTACTTCTTGAGATCGAGGAAGACGATGTTGGACGGATTGCCGACCGGAACATAATGGCCGGTGAAAACAAGTTTGCCCGTCATGCGATCGGCTCGAAATACCGTCACGTTATCCGCTCGCTGATTGCAACAAGCGAGAAACCTCCCCGTGGGATCGAACGTGAAACTTCGCGGATAATTGCCGCGCGTCCATTCGTCTGCCACCGGCGATAGGGTGCCGTCCGCCCCGACGGCGAAAATGCCGATGCTGTCGTGCAAACGATTGCCCGCATAAACGAACCGGCCATCTGCGGATACTAGAATTCCCGAGCAAAAATTGCTGCCAGCGTACTTGGAAGGTAGGGAGGAAATCGTCTGCCGCGCGGTCAATCGCCCTTTTGCGGCATCGTAGTCGAACAGCACCACGGTCGAGCCTTCTTCTTGAATCGAGTAAAGCCAACGCCCGTTCGGATGGAAGTGGAAATGGCGTGGCCCATCCCCTGCAGGTAGGGACACGAAAGGGGATTCTCCCGGCGTCAACGTCCCTTTCTTGTCGTCGAATTTCCAGACGAATATTTTGTCCAGCCCAAGGTCGACGTGGAGCACGAAGCGGCCAGACGGATCTGCCTGAATCATGTGCGCATGCGTCCGGTCATGCCCGCTGAACGCGAAGCTTCCGGGCGGCGCGTTGGTTGCCTTTGCTGGACCGATCTTGCCGTCGTCGTTCTTGACGTCGCTTGCGTCGCCGAGCTTTCCGTCGTCCTGTACTGGCAACACGGCGATTGATCCGCCGAAATAATTCGCAACGAGCAGAAACTTTCCAGACGGATGTAAGCTCACGTAAGTGGGCCCGGCTCCTCCGGAACGAACGGTGTTCAACAGTTTGAGATTCCCATCTTTTCGATCGACCGCGAACGCACTGACCGTTCCTACCTTTTGATCGCCGACGCGATCGGTTTCGTTGGCGGAGTAGAGCCGTGAACCGGATGCGTTGATCGTCAGGCAGCTAGGGCTGGTTCCCATTTCGTGGATGCCTGCCGCAGTAAACTCCCCTGAGGTTCGGTTCACCTTAAAGAAATGGATTCCGCGGCCGTTTCCTGGAGGCAGGTCCACTTGCGTAGGGAGCGTGTCGCGGAGAGGCGAACTGAAGGTCCCGATGTAAGCGAGAAGAGATTCGGCGGGTTCCGCCTCGATGGCTTGGACCGCTGCCGCATTGCCGGTAGGCATCCGATCCTGGGGATTGCCCGTCCAGCAAAGAGGAACCACCAGTGCAAGAACCACAAAAGAGAGGAGTCGCTTCATGGATGACGCTCGCAGAGCAGGGAAGGGTGGCTGCATTGTAGAGGATGCGCTAGCGGGATGAAAACGGTTCGTCTTCGCTATGCATGTTCCTGGCGTCCGATCACCGCTCTGGAAGTGGAACTCGGCTCTGTCGCGACTAAAATAGGAGGTTGGCCGTTTTCGCGCGCTTCGCGTGCGAACCCATGTGCGTAGGTGAGGCAAGATGAGCAATTCGATGCCTGGTCCCGCCTTGTCTGGCTTCTCAATTTCCAGCGTGGATCAGATCCGAAGGGTCGCGGATTGGCTCCCGCAACTTGCCTGGTCCTGTCGGCCCGATGGTTACTGCGATTATTTGAGCCGTCAGTGGGTCGAATACACGGGGACCGCGGAACGGAAACACCATGGCCGCGGTTGGTTGGATGCGGTTCATCCGGAAGACCAAGCTCGCACGAAGCAGGCGTGGGAAACGTTCGTGGCTGGACAATCGCCATACGACGTCGAATACCGCCTCCGCCGCCATGACGGCGCCTACCTCTGGTTCAAAACTCGCGGGGCACTTCTGCGCGACACGAACGGCGAGGCATTGCGAGTCGTCGGAACCACGACGGAGATCGATGCCCAGAAACGTGCGGAAGACCGTTATCGCGAAAGCCGGGAACGGCTGGATGCTGCTCTTTCGGCATCGGGTACGGGCACCTTTCGATGGGACATTCAGACGAACGTCTTGGAATGGGACGAACCGCTGGATCGTCTCTTCGGATTGCCGCCTGGAAAAACGGTGCGATCCCTCGATAAGTTCGTCGCCTGCGTTCATCCGGAGGACCGGCCCGAAGTGATCGAGCGATGTCGAAAGTGTCGAGCTGAAGGGGCCGACTTCGCGATGGAGTTTCGCGTGATTTGGCCCGATGGAACCTTGCGATGGCTCGACGACCGAGGCCGAACGTTCCTCGATACATTGGGCCGTCCGGCCTGGATGACAGGAGCTTGCGTCGACATAACGGAACGAAAGCTCGCTGAGGAACGGATTCGAGTCATCGACGACCGGGAACAGTTCGTCCGCAAAGCGAGCGGCGTGGGCTTTTGGTACTGCGATTTGCCGTTCGATGTTCTTGAGTGGGACGATCTAGTCAAGGAACACTTTCACCTTGCGCCGGACGTTACGGTTACCATCGATATGTTTTATGACCGCATTCACCCGAGCGATCGGCAAGCGACCCGCGAAGCCATCGAGAGGAGCATTGCGGAAAAGACGGGATATGACGTCCACTATCGTACCGTCAATCCCGCCACCGGCGCGGAAAAGTGGATACGCGCCATCGGTAGGACGTGGTACTCCGCCGACGGAGCCCCACGGCGATTCGATGGCGTGACCCTCGACGTAACTGTCCAACGCCGCGGCGAAGAGCGTCAACGTTTTCTATCCGAGTTCGCGCTGGCGACTCAGCCGTTGAGCGATCCTGAGCAGATTACCGCAGTCGCCGCCCGCTTGCTCGCCGAACACTTGCAGGCCGACCGTTGCGCGTATGCGGAAGTGGAAGATGAGTCGACTTATTTCATTACGGGGGATTACAGTCATAGTGTGTCTAGCGTCGTCGGTCGCTGGCCGGTAGGGGCGTTCGGTCGGAATCACTTTGAGGCGATGCGCGCCCACGACCCGCATGTCGTACACGATGCGGAGCGAGATCCACGCATTCAGGCGGTGGATCTGGCGGCATACCGCGCTGCGTCGATCCAAGCAGCGATCTGCGTTCCGCTTCACAAAGACGGCCGCTTTACAGCTGCGATGGCGGTTCATCAGGCGGTACCACGTCGCTGGACGGATGACGAAGTCGACCTGGTGCGGAATGTGGCCGCTCGATGTTGGGAGGCGATCGAGAGAGCGCGAGCTGCGCGTCTTCTTCGTCAAAGCGAAGAAGAGTTGCGGTTGATCACCGATACCGTCCCCGCACTCATTGCATTTGTGACGCCTGACCACAGATATCGGTTCGCCAATCGGCAGTATGAAGTCTGGTTTCACAAGCCTCGCCATGACGTCGAAGGCCGTCATCTTCGCGAAGTGATCGGCGATCCGGCATATGAACGCCTAAGACCGTTCATCGAACGCGGATTGGCAGGTGAACAGTTCGAGTTCGACGCATTCGTCCCGTATCCGGCTGGCGCCCGCCACATCCATGCTGCCTTCGTTCCAAGATTCGTTGACGGTACGGTGACCGGATATCTATCGCTCATCACCGACATCACAGAGCGTGTTCGCGCGCGCGAACTGCTTCAAGCCAGCGAGCGTCGATTCCGCGAAATGGCAGATACGGCGCCGGTCGCCCTTTGGCTGACGGATCCGGACGGCGCCTGTGTTTTCCTTTCGCGCGAGTGGTACGACTTTACGGGACAAACGGAGGCGGAAGCTCTTGGCCTTGGTTGGACGGAGGCAGTCCATCCCGACGATCGAATTCGCGCGGGAAAAGAGTTTTTGGCGGCCAATCGAGAAAAAGGCACCTTTCGGAACGAGTATCGCCTTCGCAACAGGCATGGAGCCTACCGATGGGCGATCGACGTCGGTCGACCGCGATTCGCCGAATCTGGGGAATACCTCGGCATGGTCGGAGCCGTGTTCGATATCGAAGAAAAAGACCCAAGCCGAAACGGCGCTCCGCGACGCAGATCGCAAGAAAGACGAATTCTTGGCGATTCTGGCGCACGAACTGCGCAATCCGCTCGCTCCTCTGCGGAACGGTTTGCAAGTCCTGCGACTCGCTGGTTCGACAGCCGACGTCGCGCACCAGGCACGCGAAATGATGGATCGTCAACTTGCCCACATGGTTCGTCTGATCGACGATTTGCTCGATGTGTCGCGCATCAGCCGCAACAAGATGGATCTGCGGAAGAGTTATGTGACGCTGGCGAAAGTGATCGAGAGCGCCGTCGAAACTGTTCGGCCGCTTCTGGAGGCGCGTGGCCACGAGTTTTTCCTCGCGATTCCCCCGGAGCCAATTCCGTTATTTGCCGACCTCACTCGTTTGGCGCAAGTCTTTTCCAACTTGCTCACGAATGCGGCGAAATATACGCAGCCAGGCGGGAAGGTATGGTTGACGGCGGAAACGCGAGGCGCCGAAGCTGTCGTCATGGTCCGAGACACGGGTATCGGCATCCCCTCCGAGTCGCTATCAACGATATTCCAGATGTTCGGTCAGGTTGATCGATCGCTCGAGCGAACCACGGGAGGCTTGGGCATCGGACTCGCTCTGGTGAAGGGACTTGTCGAAATGCATGGAGGTTATGTCGTTGCGGCAAGCGACGGGGAAGGAAGCGGCAGTACATTCACCGTTACGCTACCGTGCTTCGCCGAGGCGAGTTGGAGCGAACCGCAACATTCCGCTGCCTTTCCGCAACCGAAATCGCCATCTCGTCGCGTGCTTGTTGTGGACGATAATCGTGATTCGGCGCTCTCCATGGCCGCGATGCTTCGAATCTTGGGACATCAAGTCCGCGTAGCCCATGATGGCGTGGAAGCGCTTGCGGAAGCGGACGCCTTCCGCCCGAATGTCGTCCTGATGGACATGGGAATGCCGCGTCTCAACGGCTATGACGCGACGCGACGGCTTCGCGAACGTCCCTGGGGAAAGAGCGTGACGGTCGTGGCCCTCACTGGTTGGGGGCAGGAAAGCGACCGTGAGAACTCGCGCGAAGCGGGGTGTGATGGTCACCTCGTCAAGCCCGTGTTCCTCGACGACCTGCTTCCTTATCTCACGGCGCTGCGCTGAAACGAATCGCTCGCATCCGTTGCCTTGTCGCAATTCCGCCATTCCGTGCCAAGCACGCTGGTTTCGGCTTTCTTTTTGCGGGGGAGTGCATCCAAGCCTCCTTGAGACGCATTAGAAAGGCGCTCGTCGATGGATGAACTTCTCCTTCGCCACGCGTTATCGGGCGATCATGACTGCGCTATTCGCGCAGTTCTTTCTCGAACCATGCGAAAAGCGAAAAGGTATGGCGACCGCTCCGAAATGCGGGATTTCCGAAGATGAGGCATCGGCCCTGGGAAAAATGCGGGCATTTGATGCGACCACATTTACTTCGCTCAAGGCGGTTATGCGCTACTTTCTTCTCGCTACTGACTACGACGGCACGCTTGCCCACGATGGCCGCGTCTTTCCTTCGACGCTCGAGTCTTTGAAGCGGCTTCGCGCGACGGGGCGAAGGCTCGTCATGGTAACGGGGCGGGAACTCGGCGAATTGCTCGCCATTTGCCCGGAGATCGAGTTGTTCGATTGGGTCGTCGCGGAAAACGGCGCCTTGCTGTATGAGCCGTCGACACGCGTGGAAACCCTTCTTGCAGAGCCTCCGTCGGAAGCTTTCGTGCGTGCTTTACGCAGGAACAATGTGGTTCTGTCGGTCGGCAAATCGATTGTTGCGACGTGGCGACCTCATGAAAAAGTCGTTCTCGACACGATCCGCGAGATGGGACTCGAATTGCAGGTCATCTTCAACAAGGATGCCGTCATGATCCTTCCTGCAGGCGTCAACAAAGCGACGGGCCTAGCGGCTGCGCTCGAACGCATGGGCTTTTCGCCGCACGAAGTCGTGGGAATCGGCGATGCCGAAAACGACCATGCGTTTCTCAATGGATGCGAGTTCTCGGTTGCGGTCTCCAACGCCTTGCCGGCACTGAAGGAACGAGCCGATTTGGTCACTCGAGGAGACCGCGGTCACGGAGTGGCCGAATTAATCGACCAAATGCTGAAGGATGATCTCGCCGACTTCGACCGCAATATCGGCCGGCGCCATCTGAAGATCGGAATCGATGAATCGAAGCGTGAGATCCACCTACCTGCCTACGGCCGCGGCATCCTCATCGCCGGCCCCTCCGGCAGCGGAAAGTCCACGGCGACGACCAGCTTCCTCGAGCGGTTGGTGGAGCAGCATCTTCAGTTCTGCGTGATCGATCCCGAAGGGGATTACGATTCGCTCGATTTTGCCCCCGCGTTGGGCACGCCGAAAGGTGCGGCAAGCGTTGAGGAAGTGCTTGCCGTGCTCGCTCAGCCCAAGCAGAACGCGGTCGTTAATTTGGTCGGGATGCGCATTGGCGATCGTCCGGGGTTCTTTCTGCAATTGCTGCCGCAACTCCTGCAGATGCGAACCCGCGTGGGGCGTCCGCACTGGATCATCGTGGATGAGGCTCATCACCTTTTGCCGGCCGCGTGGGATCCGGTGATGCAGGTGTTTCCTTCCGACATCAACCGAATCGCCTACATCACGGTTCACGCCGACCAGGTTCATCGCACAGCGTTGAATACGGTTGAGACCGTCTTGGCTGTCGGCCGTGATCCTGACGGGACGATCGTATCCTTCTGCAATGCCGTCAACGGAAGCTGTCCTGGACCTACCAGTGCGCAACTCGAATCCGGCGAAGTACTGCTTTGGAATTCCAAGTCGCGTAGCGTACCGAGAACGGTGCGTCTGAACTTACCGAAATCGGAACGGCGGCGGCATCTCCGCAAGTATGCGGAAGGGGAATTGCCTCCGGATCGGAGTTTTTACTTCCGCGGACCCGACGGCAAGCTGAACTTGCGAGCCCAAAACCTCATGCTTTTCCTTCAGCTCGCGGATGGCGTGGATGACGCCACTTGGATGTTTCATTTGCAGCAAGCCGATTATTCGCGCTGGTTTCGCGAACGCATCAAGGATGACGATTTGGCCCGCGAAGCGGAGGAAGTGGAGCAGAAGCCGAATCTTTCGGCGGAAGCCGGCCGCGCGGCGATCCGTGCGGCCGTCGAGCGGCGCTACACTTTGCCGACGACGGCTCCCACGCCGATTCCAGGCACCGACTCCACATGACCGGCGTCGAAGAACGACCTGGATCGAGTTTGATCACATTAGGCGGCGAAGGCGATCAGTTGCTTCCTTCCTTGTACACGACGTCGATAGCCAGTGCCGCGGCGAGAAGTAGGCGTTTCAACGTCGTTTGATCGCTGAGGTCGTCGTGGATCGAGACGATGTAGTTGTCCGCCGAGGTGAACATTTCTTTGGCGAGCCCGGCCCATTTCTTGGTGACGATCCCCAGTTCTCTTCGGGCGTGAGGAATTGGAAATTCCATCCCACCCAGTTGCCTTTGATTTCGGCAACTTGTCGATCTCGGGTGTCGTAAACCCAAAAGCCGCCGCCAAGGCTCGGCGATCTTGCTTTTGAAGTAACCGATCATTTGCTCCTTCGGCATCCAGCACCTGAACCTTGGGCGCGGAAGAAGCTGACCGGCACGTAGAGCGAGAATTCGAGATGGCCGTCTGCAGATCTCGACATTCACGTCGTGGACATCAGCTTCTTGTTGATGAACCATCGTGCGAATTGCTTGAAGCCGGCCAATGGACTCTTCCGCCCGGCCTAGCATCTCCTGCGTTTCGGGATCCAGAATGTCGTAAACGTCGCGCAAGTCTTGAAGAGTCCAGCGTGTTCCTTGATGAAGAACTGATTTCGATCCAGCATGGCTTCGATTTTCCTAAGGTCTGGGATGCTGTCGCGGCTAATGCGTGGAGATGCGGAGATCGCCCGAATCGTATCCAACCGGAAGGCGGTGTGGTACGAAAATCGGCGGAAATTTCCGAACCGGTACAAAACCTCTGGCAAGTTATGGAGAGGGCGAACGCGCGGTTTGAGTTTCACCGGCCCGAACGCTGAAGGAGGATGGCGTGGAGACAGCGACGATCGACAAACGCGAGGCTCGCATTCGTGGGATGTTTGGGCATGGCTGCGCCCACGTACGATTTCCTCAACCACTTCCTGAGCTTGAACATCGACAAATGGTGGCGACGCAAGACCACGCAGATGGTCCTGCCCTGCTGGGACGATCCGATACTCGATCTTTTGGCACAGGCACCGGCGATTTCATCTTGGCGCACGATCGAGCGGCCAAGGGAAAGACGCCATCGTCGGCGCGCTGATTTTCGCTATGAAATGCTTCAGATCGCTCAGAAGGTGCCGCCGATTCGCTGAAAGCGAACGAACGTACTACTGGCTGATCGAGGCGGATGCGCAGAGCGCGTTTCCTGATAACCATTTTCAGATCGTCACCGTGGCGTTCGCCGGTGCAATGTGACCGACACGGACTCATTAAGGAAATGATCCGCGTCGTCACCCGTCCGGGGCGGGCCGCGTAGCCGTACTGAGTTTTCGCAACCGCGTAACCGGCTTTTCGGCGGCCTTTATCGCTTCTACTTCCGCCATGTTCTCCGCGGCTTGGCCAAATGATTTCGCGCAGCAAAGACAATGCTTACCATTATCTCCCTGCGAGCGTGATGGAATTTCCCGATGGCGAGGCTCGCAGAACGCATGCGCTGCATTTCTCGGCCTGACGGATTGTCCGCTGGAAGCCGCTAACATTTTTGGGGTCGCCACGCTTTACATCGGGGTGAAGCCGCAATGATTTCGCGGGCGGTGTCTGCGTTGCTCTAGCGCCGCGCTGAGTTGCTCGCCTTTCATCGACATCCGCCTAAGCTGTCTCTTTCTCGGAGAGGCTTTCGGCATGTCGAAACATCTGCTGCGTGGACGGTTTTGGGTAGAGAAGGCCGAACGGCTTCCTCCTGTGTGGGCGATGCGTCAAGCAGGCCGCTGCATCCTGAGTTCAACAAGCGCGCAGGGCTCGATCGCATGAGGCCGGAAAACGTCGAACTTTTCCGCGAAATGCTCGCTTTTGCCGCGACGGTTCGGCGTCGATGCGATCATACTCTTTTACGGCATCACCACGCTAACCGTTTCGATGTGGACGGCTCTCTCATTGAAAGCGAATGGCCCTGGTGCCTGCGATTTATGATCCGCACGATGGACGATGTCCGAATGATCCGAACCCAAAACCGTCCACGTTTTCGCACATCACAAACCTGTTGCACGGGTCAAAGACGAGCTGCGCGACGAACTTCCGGTCATCGTGTTTAGTGGTTGCCTTTCACCGTTGCGACGTACTGCATTGGTACCGGCAAGGATCTTCAGGCCACGCGGGCGTTTAGCTGGATGTACCGAGGTGTGGAAATGGCTGTTGCAACGCATCCATGAGGCAACGATCGTATTCCTGCAAGAATTGATTCGCCAGCGCTGACGTATCAGTTGTTCGATTCTTGGCTGGCAATTTAATCGAGATGAAGACGGTAACGCGCTCAACTCGCATGAGATCCTCGCTGGGCAACGGGCACGCCGCGAATTTTGTTCGTCAAGGAGCTGCCGCATCTCGACTTGTTAACAAAGGCCGGTGCGGAGGTGATCAGCTTGGCCGATGCTACAATCTGGCGAAAGCTCGCCGCGATTACCCGAACTTGGTATTTCAGGGGAACGTCGATCAGGACATCCTGAAGCGTGGAACCAGGATCAGGTGACGGCAGCCGTGAAGACTCGCCTTGAAGAAGGTGGCGGGCATCGGCATATCGTCAACCTGAATCACGGTGTGGACAAATCAACGCCCTCCTTCAACTTCTCGAAGCCTACATCCGTGCTGTCCGCAATGCAATGGAGACCTACCGTGAGGCAGTCGTTGCCGTTTGCGTGGTGGCTCGCGGCCCATTGCGCGACGACCGGAGCGGCTTCCGGTCGATGTGCGTCCAATGTCCCTGGTTGCATGACCCACCGCGAAGGGCCGAGCCTGTTCCTCAGGACCCACTGGCTCGCTACGAGGAGACGGCTCAGGGTGGAAGCGGTGTTGATGATTGCTGACGAGCCGTTGCCGCCACCAAGATCGCCCAGGCCGCGAACTAGCTGACGCGGCGCCAGCATCGTCGGGCACTGCAGAAACTGCGGAGGTGTTAAGCGAACACCTGCTTTCAATGTCGGAAGTGGCCGCGATTTGCTGTTTACCAAACCAGAGTTCGCCCGATGGTTGACGACGTTGGCAAAAAGCCCGGCAGAGACTCGGCTTAGCGCTGCGGCACGAGAAACGCTTGCAATCGTCGCATATCGACAGCCTATCGGCCTGCGCGGATGTGTAGCGATTCCCGCGGCGTGCATTGCGGCGAAACGCTTCGCTTGCTGATGGAAAAAGGATTCCTCAAGATTGTGGCCGCATTACCTGCTCGGTCGCCCCCGTGCTGTATGGGACCACCAAACGGTTTCTGCAGAATATGGTCTGCGAACGATTCGAGACCCGCCGCGTCGCGAGCAACTGACGCCGGCGGAAAAACGAATCGAAAGCGAATCCTCCGAATGAGAACAGCCCTCTTCTGAATGAGAGGTGCTGATGGTTCATGCCAACCTGTTCAGCATCACTTCGGCTGGCGTATTTCCGGCGACGATCACCGTGGTTTCATCGCTCAGCCGCTGCGGCATCGCTTGTCTGAAGGATGTGCCGTTGACGGTGACGTTGCCACGAAGCACTTGTGCCGCCAGGCATGGCGGCCTGCCTTGAGCGGGTAATCGACCGTTTTTCCGGCATCCACCAGAGCGAGGTGAATGCTTGCATCTTGATGGATCTTTAAGGAACCTTCGTCTCCGTTCGAGAGGCGACGATGCGGAAGCGGTTCCGTTTCTCGTCGTCCGCGAAGAATTTCTGCTCGTAACTCGGTTGGCTGTTCGCTTTCGCGGAAGCACATATCTGATAGGAGGTGCACGGGATCGGTCGGCGAGGCGTTGAACTCGCTATGCCGAACGCCGGTACCGGCCGACATGCGTTGGATTTGCCGGGCGAAGCGTTTCGCCGTTTCATGCCGTCTTTGTACAAAGGCTCCTTCAAGGACATACGTCACGATCTCCATGTCCTGATGGCCATGCATGCCGAACGCATCTCCGGCTGCCACGACGTCTTCGTTGATCACTCGGAGCGCGCGGAAGCCCATATGGTCAGGATCGTAGTAGTCGCTGAAGGAAAAGTGTGGTAAGTATCGAGCCACCCGTGATTCAAGCGGCTCTTCGTTTTCAAGCGCGTCGAACTTGCAACATAACGTTGTCCTTTCAGTTTAACAAAATTCAAATAGCCGAAAAACTAACCATTTAGTAAGTCTGACAGACAACTCCGCAGTTTTTCAAGCACGCGACTACCTCCACCTGCGCCCGGGCGTCACGCCTTTCATGAGCTCCTCGTGCAAATCGACAATCGGCTGGATCCAGCGCCGTGCCGGGTTTCCCTTTTGCGTTAAACCCACGAAAATGACACGTCGATCCTCCAGGTGTTGCCGCTTTACCAGCCCAGCCTTCTCCAGGGCGATCGATCGAATCCGGTGATGCCTGAACCACGGTGACGGTGCGGTTACGTGATTTAAGATCGGCAGCGACTTTCCCGTGGCCCGCAGCACGTTGTATCGCGACGCCGTCAGGCCGTATTCGCGAAACAACCGCGTGAAGCAATCTGGATCTGGTCGTTCGTTCGCAGGATCGCGAGCGTCGCTTCTTGCTACATCGATTAGAAGGGATTCCTGTTCTTCAATTCCTGCTGCAAACGCGGCTGACCCATCGGCGAAAACTCCTTGGCGACATCAATAGTTTACGCATCAATTAAATGAAAGTCAAGCGGAAGGGCACGGGCTTAGCCCGTGGCTTCCTTTTCGAATCCGGTCGCTGCCTCGAGGTGAACGGGTTATATTAACCCGCGCCCAGCTCCCTTTTTCGAGCCGGAGGGGTCCATGACGACGCTTCGCAAAGCTTCGCATCCGCATACTCGTTCCGCCTGCGACGCGACGACGCTGCGGAAGGATTTCTTGGAGCATCTCTATTTCGGCCAGGCCAAATTTCCCGCCGTCGCCACGCAAAACGATCAGTACATGGCGCTGGCTCATACCGTGCGCGATCGCGTGGTTCGCAAGGCGGTGGCGACCTATGAGACGTATTACCGTGAGGCTGCGCGAACCGTCTGCTACCTTTCGGCGGAGTTCCTATTGGGACCCCACCTCGAAAACAACTTATGCAACTTGGGGAATCTCGACGCCGCCCGCGAAATGGCAGCCGGGCTTGGGCTGAACCTGGACAACATCCTCGCTCAAGAAGAAGAACCCGGTCTAGGCAATGGCGGCCTTGGTCGTTTGGCTGCGTGCTTCCTCGATTCCCTCGCCACCCTTCAAATCCCCGCCATCGGATACGGCATTCGCTACGAATTCGGTATTTTCGATCAGGAAATTCGTGACGGCTGGCAGGCGGAAACCACCGACAAGTGGCTTCGTTTCGGTAATCCTTGGGAGATTTGTCGTCCGGAAATCTCGATGCCCGTCGGTTTCGGCGGAAGCACGCGCTGGACTACGGACGCATCGGGTAAGGATCGCGTCGAATGGATTCCCGACCAGCGCGTGCAAGGAGTTGCCTACGATACCGCGATCCTTGGATACGGCGTCGATACCGCTAACATGCTTCGACTTTGGCAGGCCCAGGCGGTCGAGTCATTCGACTTCCAAGCATTCAACACTGGAAACTACGAGGCGGCTGTATTCGAAAAAGTGAAATCGGAAAACATCACGAAGGTTCTTTATCCCAACGACGAGCCTGTCCGAGGCAAAACCCTTCGTCTGCAGCAGCAGTACTTCTTCGTGTCGTGCTCGCTGCAGGACATGATCCGAATCTATCTTCAGCGAAACACGGACCTCGCGAAACTCCACGAGAAATTCGCCGTGCAACTGAACGACACGCATCCTTCGGTCGGCGTCGCCGAATTGATGCGATTGCTCGTCGATGAACACGGTCTGAAGTGGGATGACGCCTGGGACACGACGACGAAAACCTTCGCATACACTAATCACACGCTGCTGCCGGAAGCATTGGAAACCTGGCCGTTGGAACTCTTTGGTCGGCTGCTCCCGCGTCACCTCGAGATCATCTTCGAAATCAATCGTCGGTGGCTTGAGGCTGTGAAAGTCGCGTACCCCAACGACCCGGACAAACTGGCCCGCATGTCGCTGATCGACGAGCATGGCGGCAAAGCGGTCAGGATGGCTCATCTCGCGACGGTCGGCAGCCATGCGGTCAATGGGGTATCGGCCCTTCATAGCAGGTTGCTCAAAGAGTCAGTCCTCCGAGACTTCGCGGAAATGGAGCCGAGGAAGTTTTCAACGTGACGAACGGCGTCACCCCGCGCCGGTTCATGGTGCTTGCCAACGCTCCGTTGACCCAACTCATCACCGACGCGATCGGAGACCGATGGCCCGCCGATCTTGAGCGATTGCAAGAGCTCGAGCGATTCGCGGACGATGCGTCGTTTCGATCGCGCTGGCGAGACGCCAAGCGACAGGCAAAGGAGCGCCTTGCGGGCATCGTTCAATCGAAGGTGGGCGTTCCGGTTTCTTCCGCAGCGATGTTCGATGTGCAGGCGAAACGCATCCATGAATATAAGCGGCAGCACCTCAACGTCCTGCATATCATCAGCCGCTATTTGGAACTCAAAGAGCAACCGAGCGAAGACGCGCCCGCGCAAGTCTGGATCTTCGCTGGGAAAGCGGCGCCGGGCTACCGCATGGCAAAACTGATCATCAAACTGATCCATTCGGTTGCCGACGTGGTTCATCGCGACCCTGCGGTTCGCGATAGGATGCGCGTCGTGTTCGTCCCCGACTTCAACGTGACGAACGCTCAACCGATTTATCCTGCCGCGGACCTATCTGAGCAGATCTCCACCGCCGGCAAGGAGGCGAGCGGGACCGGGAACATGAAGTTCGCTCTTAATGGCGCCTTGACGATCGGAACGCTTGACGGCGCCAATGTCGAGATGCGCGAACGTGTGGGGGCCGAGAACTTTTTCCTGTTTGGTCTCACCGCTGAAGAGGCAAACGATCGCTTGTCTAGAGGTTATCGCCCGGCCGAAGAATTGCAGAAATGCTTCCCCTTGCGTCAAAGCTTACATGCCATTCAAGACGGAATGTTCTCCGGCGGCGATCGCGACCTTTTTCAGCCGTTGTTGGAGAATTTGATTCGATATGATCCTTTTCTCGTCCTAGCCGATTTCGCGTCGTATGCGGAATGCCAGCGGAACGCGCGCGAGGCATATGGGGACCAGGAGCGTTGGACACGCATGTCGATTCTCAATGTCGCTCGTATGGGATGGTTTTCCTCCGATCGCAGCATTCGCGAGTATTGCGAGCAAATTTGGAATATCAGTCCCGTGATACCGAATTTGAATGGCGACGCTTAAATCGACGACTCGTTTCGACGAATCATTATCCGGAGGTGGTTTCCCGTTCTATGGCGACATTTCGTGATCAGATCGCACTGAACCGGCGCAACAGCACTTTTCTTGTGGCGATCTTCGTCCTGTTTGTGACCGTTGTCGCACTTGTTTTTTCGCTCGCTATCCTCGTGACCATGATGCCCGAGGCGGATATCTCGGAACAGATCCGGCACGCCGCCGCCGTCGGCGGCATCGCTACGGTCGTCGCGGGTGGATTCGCGGCATTGTCGTACTTTGAAGGGGACCAACTGGTATTAGGGGTGAGCGGCGCGATCCCCATGCGCAAAGACCAGGATCCGCAACTCTACAACGTGGTCGAGGAGATGGCGATTGCCGCGGGTGTGCCGATGCCGAAGATCTACCTGATCCCCTCCGACTCGCCGAATGCCTTTGCGACAGGTCGCGATCCGCAGCACGCTTCGGTTGCAATCACCTCCGGTTTGCGGACGAAGCTCAATCGGGAAGAGTTGCAGGGGGTCATAGCTCATGAAATGGCGCACATCCGCAATCTCGATATTCGTTTGATGCTTCTCATGGCGGTGCTTATCGGCGCGGTCGCCATGCTTTCCGATTTTTTTTGGAACATTCTCCGCTACGGCCCATCGTCGAGTCGATCGTCTGACTCGGGCGGAAACGGCAACGACAAGAACAAGGGGTCGGGACCGCTTGGAATCGTCATTTTCGCCCTCGCCATCGTTCTTTCGATTCTCGCTCCCATCTTGGCCCGGCTGATTCAGTTTGCCGTCAGTCGGCAACGCGAATACCTCGCCGACGCTACCGGAGTGCAACTGACGAGGAATCCTCTCGGTCTCGCAAATGCTCTCAAGAAGCTGCAAGCGGATACGTCCGAACTGAAACTGGCGAACCAGGCGACGGCACATCTCTACATCGTGAATCCGGTCGCCAAATTTCGGAAGCTAGGCGACAGTCTGTTCGCGAGCCATCCTCCCCTTGACGATCGCATCGCCCGGCTCTTGGAACTGGCAGGCGAGCGGCTGCAGACCCCATGACCCAATCTCCTTGCTTCCCCCTTTCGCGAGAGGCAATCTCCGGGTAAACTCCATAACGCCTACCTCGGAGACTCCTCGCCATGCTGCATCTCTTAGCCCCTGGATCACGCCTCTGCGACGGAATCAATCGGCGTCAGGCATTGTGCGCTGGCGGGCTTTCCGCATTCGGCTTATCCATGCCGCAGTGGCTCCGTTCGCAAGCGGCAGCCAGCGAAACGGGACGGCCAAGCGGGCGGGCGAAGCGATGCATCGTCCTGTTCCTAATGGGTGGGCCGCCGCAGCATTCGACTTGGGATCCCAAGCCCGAAGCTCCCGAGAATATCCGGGGCCCCGTTCGACCTATTTCAACGAACGTTCCCGGCATCCAATTCGGCGAATTGATGCCGCGTCTGGCCCAGCAGGCGCATCGGCTCTGCGTCCTTCGAGGTGTTTCCACAGGCGACAATGCGCATTCCTCCAGCGGCTACTACATGCTGACGGGGCGGCCGCACGCTCCCATGAATTCGGAAAACGCCAAACCGGGCGCTCCCAATGATTGGCCATTCCTCGGCGCGGTAGTGCAGGCGCTGCATCAAGAGCAACGGACTCTTCCTACCAGCGTCCGTCTGCCGATGCGGATTTTCAATACCGATGGGTCTGTTTGGCCTGGGCAAGATTCAGGTTTTCTGGGCCGTAAAGCCGATCCTTGGTTGCTCCGGTGCGAACCAACTCCTGCGGGATTCCGTATTCCGGACTTCAGCCTCGCGGCCGATGTCGCTCCGGATCGCCTCGATGGGCGTCAATCGCTGCTGACGCGAGTCAACGATCGCGTGATTCAGGCCGATCGAAGCGGAACGCTCGACCGGTACGATCGGCAGACGCAGCAGGCATTCGACCTGTTGCGATCCGCAACGGCACGTCAAGCCTTCGATTTGAGCCTCGAAACGCCATCGATGCGAGAACGCTACGGTTTGTCGCCCTTTGGACAAAGCGTGCTGCTGTCTCGTCGACTGATCGAGGCCGGCGTGAATTTGGTGCATGTGAATTGGTATCGTGGAGCCGACGAACCCGCCGACAACCCTTGCTGGGATTCCCACACCAACGAAGTACCTCGTCTGAAAGAAGTGTTGCTTCCGCCGATGGATCAAGCTTTCGCGGCGCTGTTGGATGATCTCCAGCAACGCGGTTTGCTTGATGAGACGCTTATCGTGTGCATGTCGGAGTTCGGACGCACGCCGCGATTCAATCCACGCGGCGGGCGCGATCATTGGGGCCCGGTATTCTCCATTGCCATGGCGGGGGGCGGAGTCCGCGGGGGCCAAGTATACGGCGCCTCGGACGCAATCGGCGGCGAGCCGAAAGACGGGCGCGTCCGTCCCGAAGACCTCACGGCCACCATCTTCCACGCCCTGGGCTATTCCTCGGATACCGAGATGCATGATTCGCAAGGCCGGCCTTTCGCCATCAGCCGCGGGCAGGTGATTCGTCAGGTCTTTGCGTAGCATGCGCACGGCGTTCGTTTTCGTCGGATTTCTCACGTTCGGCCTCATTTGCTTCTTCGTGCTGGGCGATTCGCTCGTTGATCAGGCATGGCTCGATGCCCTTGGACCATGGGTGTGGCTCGCCGCCGTCGTCTTTCTCGTTGCCGATATTCTTCTTCCGATTCCCAGCACCCTGATCATGACGGTGCTCGGTCAACGCTATGGCCCACTTCTTGGTGGGCTCATTGGAACGGCAGGTTCGTGCTTCGCCGGAGTCGTGGCTTATGCCTTGACTCGCGCTCTCGGCCGGCGTTTCGCGTCTTGGTTATTGGGCGACGAATTGGAGGCGGCTGAACGTTTCTACGCGGGGCCCGGAGGTTACGCCGTCGCCTGTTCGCGATGGTTGCCGCTGATCCCAGAAGCCGTTTCGTGCATGGCGGGCCTGGCTCGCATGCCCTTCCGAAAATACATGATCGCATTGGTGGCCGGGTCGGCGCCCATGTGTTTTGCATACGCGAGCTTGGCTGTTGTCTCGGACAATCAAACCCTGCCCCTGGTCGTAAGCATCCTGCTGCCGCTGCCGATCTGGTGGCTGGCGGCGCGGCTTCTGAAGATAGTGCTTCGTGCGAGGTCGGCAGAGACTTCATCGCGAGCAGGTTCTTCTCGGGACGCTGTTTTTGAGAAGACCGATCCGACAAGTTAGATAAACTCGTCGCCACGAAAATTCGGTTGACCTCGCACTGCCGCTACCTGATGCGGAGCGCGAGGACTACTCTCGATAGAACAACAGCATGATCGACTGGAATCAAGCTCGCGACGCAATGTGCCTGGATCGGACCGTCGCAAATCTCAACACCGGTTCGTTCGGGCCATGGCCGAAGCCTGTCTTCGAGCGAGTGACGGCCCTACGTCGTCGTCTCGCGGAAGAGCCGATGGACTTTCTGCTTCGCGAATCGCCTCCGCTCATTTGGGAAGCACGCCGACGTTTGGCCGAGTTTCTGGCGGGCGATCCGCGCCGACTGCTGTTCACGGCAAATGTTTCCGTCGCCATCAACATCGTCGCTTCGGGGCTCACCATCGCATCGCCCGGCGAAATCCTGCTGACGGACCATGAATATGGCGCCATGCACTGGTGCTGGGAACGCGCGGCTCAGCGGCAGGGACTCGTGCTACGAACCTTCCCCTTGCCGGTGCGGACCGAAGATCCAGAGGAAATCGTCGCGGCATTCGTTGCCGCGATCGGGCCGAAAACGCGTCTGGCGTTCTTCAGCCACGTCCTCTCGCCCACAGGCCTGGTGCTGCCGGTCAAACGCATGTGCGAGGAAGCCAGGCGCCGCGGAGTGACGACCGTGGTCGACGGCGCCCATGCCCCATCCATGGTTCCCGTGGACCTCGAAGCGATCGGCGCCGATTTCTACGCGGCAAATTGCCATAAATGGTTGCTCGCGCCGACGGGGACCGGTTTCCTCTATTTCGGAAAGGGAAGTGAAGAGCGGCTGCAGCCAATGCAGGTGAGTTGGGGCTACCGCCCCGATCGGTCGAAATGGAACGAGCCGGATGCGTTCGGCACGACCGCTCGCTTGCGGTTTTATGAGTTCGAGGGAACGCGTGATCTCTGCCCCTGGATGACGATCCCTGAAGCGGTCGATTTTCAAGCGGCGCTTGGCTGGCAGAATATCCGCGAACGCAACCTGTCTCTCGCGAACTATGTGCGCGATCGAATTCGCGAAATGTTCCCGCAACTGACGCCGTGGACGCCGCGGCATCCGGAACTGCACGGATTCCTCACGGCATTTCGCCTGCCTCCCGGCGTCGATGCCGTTGCATGGCGAAAGGCTCTCTGGGAAACCTGGCGCATCGAAATCCCCATCGTGGAACGCCCTGACTGTTTGCTGATCCGCGTATCCACGCACTTTTACAACACGCAGGCCGAGATCGATCATTGGATCGCGGCGCTCCGAACGCTCCTTATTTCGTGATGCTTCAGTTCGCGAAGCTGGGCCGCCAGAAAATGCGGAGTTGTGGTCGTGGATAAGTAAATCCGCTTGAAACGGTTCGAGCCGGCACGCCTTCAGCGCGATCGTTACGGGCCGACGCGGAATGCGTCCGCCATGATCGGATGAAGCGGGCCATTCGTCGCGATCGCGTCGGCGCGAAAGGGGTCGTAGCCGTCGCCTTCGAGATTGGTGATCTTGCCGCCGGCTTCGAGCAAGATCGCGGCCGCGCCCGCGATGTCCCAGACGTGATTATCGAATGCGTAGTATCCATCGAATCGCCCTGCGGCGACGTAGGCGACGTTGAGAGCCGTCGAACCGGTGCGGCGAACCGATTGAGCGCGGGTCGAAAACCAACGCCACCATTCGAACGGCTTGTGCAGATTCCGCACATCCGGTGCAAAGCCCGTCGATAGAAGCGCTTTCTCAATCCGCTCGATCTTCGTCGTGCGAATGCGGCGATCGTTGAGATACGCGCCATGCCCCTTGGCAGCGGAGAACATTTCCTTCTTGCTCGGATCATAGATGACGCCGACGGTGAGCTGTCCTTCGGTCATCAGCCCGATCGAGATACAGTAGAAGGGAAAATCATGCACGTAATTGGTCGTGCCATCAATGGGATCAACAATCCAAGTCGGGGGTGCGTCGGCCGTGAGCCGGCCATGCGAGGAAATGTCCTCTTCGCCGAGGAACCCGTGCGAGGGAAATGCTGCAAGCAAATGCTCGCGGATGACCTTTTGCGATGCGACGTCCGCATCAGTGACAAGGTCGGCTCGCCCCTTTTCCTTCACCTGAAACTTTTCGCGCCAGTGAGCTAACACGTCCGCCGCCTTCAGCGCGGCGTGTTTCGCGGCGTCGAGGTATTCGAGGTAAGGGGGCATAGTGCACGTCTTTCCGTAAGGCGAGTCTCGCCGTTCTTGGCGCATCCTGGACAAGTTACGGAAGCCAGCCGGCGCCTTCCTCTCGGACGATGCGTTCGAGTGCGTCGATCCAAGCGGGGTGGTCGTTGAGGCAAGGGCAGGCACGCAAACTTTCGCCGCCGGCGTGGTGGAAGACTTCAAGCGATTCGTGGCCGATTTCGTCCACTGTCTCCAGGCAATCGGCGGTGAAGCCGGGCATGGCGACGAACACTTTTTTCGCTCCGCCCTTCGCGAGCTTTTCCAGCGTGCCGTCGGTTGACGGGCGAAGCCAGCGGTCGCGGCCGAATTGGGATTGGAACGTTTGCGTCCACTCGTCCCGCTTCCATCCGAGTCGGCGAATCAGTGCCCAGGTCGTGCGTTTCACATGCGTCGCATATGGGTCGCCCTTTTGCGAATACGAGATCGGGATGCCGTGGAAGCTGAGCAATTTGTGGTCCGGCTTCCAGGGCAGCTTCGCAAGGTCGTCCTCGATCGTCTTGGCGACCGCTTCGATGTAGGACGGATGATCGTAATAGGGAGGGACGATCCGCAGAGCAGGGACGAGGCGAGGCTTCTGCAGCACCTTGAAAAGTGCGTCCGTAGCCGAGGCCGTCGTGGTTGCGGAATACTGCGGATACATCGGGATAGCGATGAGGCGATTCACGCCCTTGGCAATCATTTCAGGGACGACGACATCGAGCGAAGGGTTGCCGACGTGAAAGCCGAATCGAACCGGGATGTCGGGAAGTCGCCGCTGCAGTTCTTCCGTCTGCCGGCGTGTCCAGTGAAGCAGAGGCGACCCAGTTTGCGGGTCCCAAATACGTGCGTACTTTTCCGCGGATTGCTTGGGACGAAACGGCAGAATGAAGCAGTTGAGGATGATCCGCCATTTCCAGGCGGGCACCTCGATCACGCGCGGATCGGAAAGGAATTGGCGTAAATAGGGACGTAGCGCCTGAGGCGTGGGCGCATCGGGCGTGCCGAGTTGAATGATCAGAATGCCGAGCCCGCGCGACGAAGCGGCACGCGGGCTTGGCATCATCGAGCTTACTTCTTTTTGCAACCCGGACCTTCCTTGGCATCCTGCTTTTCGGTGATGTGGCCATCGCCGGCGCCCTTGATCGCGGCGGCCTTCTCGGCGTTCAGGGGCGTATAGCTCGCCCACTGGGCTGGCACGTTCGCTTCGGCGAAGATCGCTTCGACCGGGCATTCCGGCACGCATGCTTCGCAGTCGATGCAGTCCGCCGGATCGATGTAGAGCAGTTGATCGTCCTGGTAGAAGCATTCCACCGGGCAAACGGCCACGCAATCGGTGTACTTGCAATCCAAGCAAGGTTCGCAAACGACGTGCGTCATGGTTTTCTGCCTATCTCCAGCCCGAGGCCTGGAATCGGTTGAACCTGGAAAGCTCCGCCGCGGGTGACCGGAGCCCGTAGATCGAGGTTCATGTAACTGGTAGGGGAGTCCATGCGATTTGTCCAGTGATCGCATGCGTTTCGGGAAAGTCGCGGCCTCCCCGCAAACCGCACTTTCCGCTCGCGCCCTCCCTCTCCCTTCGGGAGAGGGTTGGGTTGAGGGTGCTTTTCCGCTTAGCTTACGATCACTTTCGGCGATCCGAGCACCTCAAGTTGAGGCTTCACTCCGAGGCCGGGCGACGTGGAAGCCGCCATGCGCCCGTTGACGCGTTTCGGTGCTCCATCGGCGAAGCTCTTCGTCACATAGCTGTTGAAATCGGTGGAGGTGAACAGCAATTCCGTCGGCGTGCTGTGGGCAAAATGGGCGATGGCGGCGGTCACGATGTCGCCGCCCCAGCTGTCTTCGATCGTCATGGCGATTCCCAGCATCGCGCACAAGTCGCGGGCCTGCTTCGCTTTGGTGAGCCCGCCGAACTTGCTGATCTTGATGTTGACGATGTCCATCGCCCGATCCGCATGCCCGCGCATCAACATCTCCACCGAATCGACGTTTTCATCGAGCACGAATGGATGATCGGTGTGTTGCCGAATCGAAAGGCATTCCTCGTAGCTGCGACACGGCTGCTCAATGTAGACGTCCAGATCGCGCACCCCGCGGACGACGCGCATCGCATCGTGCATCAGCCAACCGGTGTTGGCGTCGGCGATGAGGCGATCGCCTTTTTCGCGGACCGCGGAGACTGCGCGAA
This sequence comes from Gemmataceae bacterium, assembly GCA_046350235.1. Taxonomy (GTDB): domain Bacteria; phylum Planctomycetota; class Planctomycetia; order Gemmatales; family Gemmataceae; genus JAIEPT01. The sequence goes on from JAXMAT010000014.1 coordinate 36,129, forward strand.
TTCGTTCGATGTCGGTGGCCGCATCGCCGCCGACTTTCAGCTGGAAGCGACGATAACCTTCCTTGCGATACCCCGCGACCTTGGCCGCCATCTGCTCCGGCGATTCCTGCGAGATGGCGCGATACAGACCGAAATCTTCGCCATAGCGCCCGCCCATCAGGACGCACACCGGCAACCCCGCGACTTGGCCGAGGATGTCCCAGCAAGCCATATCGATCGCGGATTTGACGTACGCGTGTCCCTGGAGGCACGCATCCATCCGCCGATTGAGTTTGACGAGTTGCGTCGGGTCTTCGCCCAAAAGATGCGGCCCTAACTCCTGAATCCCTGCCCGCGCCCCCGCCGCGTAGGCCGGGAGGTAGAAGGGCCCAAGCGGACAGACTTCGCCGTAGCCGGTGATCCCCGCATCCGTCTCGACGGCGACGACGGTGCTGTCGAAAACATCGACTGACTTTCCGCCGGACCATTTGTAGGTGCCTTCATGCAGAGGCAGGTCGATGCGATAGGCCAGAATGCGTCGAATCTTCATCGGTGATCTCGCAGAGCCATGGGCGGATATCCTACGCGTTCGCATGCTGCGCGAGCAAGTGCCGGTCGCAGGTTGTTGATGAAACATTCACTCCATCGCAACAACCTGCGACCCGCTCTTGGTCGCGCAGCGTGCTAACGCTCCGCCCAACGCGTCTTCGGCAACGCTGCCGCCAAGAGCTCGCTTCCTTGTTGGATGGCTGCGTCGCGTTCTGGAGAGGTGATCGGCAAGAGCCAGAGGATGCGGACGGGGTCGCTGAATTGGGGCGGGAGGGCGTGGGCGCGGCGGAGTGTTCGTGTTGCACGAGGGCGAAGGGGAACTTGGGATTGGGCCACGCATTGCAAGGAACGGTGTGGACGGCGCCGAACCACGTGTATCGTTCCCAGGGATACGCGCTTTGGCCGCTCAGATAACTTCCGAACCGATTCAACGCCTCGGTCGGCAGACTCGCGGGCAGGATCGCCCCCATCTCCACGCGGCGAAGCAGTTCCGGCTCTTCCGTCGCCATTTCCACATTCGGTTGCGGTCGGGCCGACATGCCGATCGTGAGGAATACGTATGCGTCGTCCCGCGGAATGCGCACCAGCGCCCGCGGCGGCCAATTGCCCCCGTCGATGGCGTAATACTTGTCGTGTCGGCCCAGCGTCCGTTCGATGGCCGCGAGGAGCGCGTCGCGCATCGATGGCCAAGCCTCGCCGTTCCACTGCCCCCAATACGCCTCGGCCTCGCGAAAGCGATCCACCAGGACGTTGGTCTTGCCGATCTCCCACGCCACCGGCCCGTCGCCGATCGCATCCCGAGCGTAGCCGTGAAACCCCTTGAGGCCGCTCCAGGGCGGAAGGATGGCGAGCAGTTCATCCCCTTCGTAGAGGGCGGCGCCGTTCCCCTCCGGCAACCAAACGACGCGCAACGCCTCGCGATTCAGCGGCCCAAGCCCCTGCGGATGCCGACAGTGCCCCCGCACATTCCGCGGCGGCAACCCGAATTTCATGCGATCGACATCCAGCGATTCCGGAGCCGCCCCATGATTGCGAACCCAAACCGACCGCATCCCCAACCCGCTGTCCTTGGAGCCGAAAAGGTAGAAGTAGGCAGAGTACTCATCCGCCTCCACGACCGCCTGAACATTCCCATTCGGCCCGACCTGTTCGAGTAATTCGCCACGCATCGTTGGACTCGCTTCAGGCGTTGGTGATAAGGCCGAATCGTAGCAAGAAGCGAGCGGGAATGTCGCCGCTAGCCTCATCAGGCCCAACTCATCGTCCAGCAATGCCGGGTAGGGTCGATTACGTCGCAATCCCTAAAGGTCGCTTGCTCATGTATATCCTCTAGCCAAGAATTCTCTTTCCACTTGTCTTGATAAAACGTGCGAATCGTCGCTCGAATGAAGTGGCTGAACGTAAGTGGCCCTCTAATATGGATCCGCGCGTCCTCAAATTGAGTGTGCAAGTGAACTACAGGGTGACCATCCCCCGCTCTAAGCGGATCGAAGTCGAATCGCATTGGACTACGCGCCGTGAACGGAAATGATGCTGCAGCACGCCCAGGGCTCTCGAGGTAAAGTTCGATAAGCGTGACGATGTCGCTAAGGTCTTCGATCCCCTCAGTAATTCCAAACGGGCAAGGCCAATATAAGAGATTGTGGCCGTGAATTTCGCTGCCAACCATTTCGTAGCTAACTTGAATGATCGAATAGTCAAACAGCAAGCAAGTGAACGCCCCGTCCCGAATCCAATCTAAATACTGGTTAAGCGAACCGAAGGCGTTCGCACGCATAACTGTGGCTTTTGCCGCTGGCCAGGTAATCATGCTTTTTCCAGAATTGCCTGTGATGACCGGTGGATTATAGCTCCATACAAGCTTTGCGTTGTAGAGCTCACGGCAAAGGTCTTCAATGGCACTTCTAACCTGCTTAGGGGTCATTCTGAAACCTCATCATCGCCGATTCGCTTCAAGATATCCCTAAGCTGTGGCGGAAGCGAATCGACGGGAAGGACTCCCTGCTCAATCAGTTCAAGATACTCCTGAACCCCCTTTTGGGCTTTCAGAATGCGATTCTTCTCCTCGGGTGTTCTGTCCCTGTTGATGGTTCTCATACGAGCGAGTTCCGGAGGAGTTGGGATCCTGAATTTTAATCGATAGTTGTCACTAACAACATGATCGATTTCCTCCTTGAGTTCGGTCATCAGATCGCCGACGCCACAAATACGTACCCATGCCCGAGATCTCGTGATCGCAGTGAAGAGAATGTTTCTCAGCCTAATTAGCCCGTGTCCAATGGCGCAATAATCAGAGTTTGCGAGATACACCATTGGCGCTTCATTGCCCTTCGCACGGAATATTCCGGAAACGGTTACGGATCCTGAATAAACAAAGCTGTCTAGATCGTTAGTCACGCCGACAAGAGAGGACGCAATTCCGTTGCTGTCAAGGAATCTTCTAAGGGCGAAATATTCGTCTCTCTGCGTCTTCGCATTTGGGAGGATAATAAGGATGTCATCAGGATCGATCTCGTCCTCAGTAATGTTTCTCTTTATCTGCTCTGCAATCCAAGAGTATTGATGAAGCCGGCTTTCAAATCGGTTGACGACCAAAGCGTCATCTGGCGAGATTAAGTCAGTGAAAAAGGAGGGGTACGAATCGGTACCTCGCCTTAAAGTCACCTCTTGACCCTCTATGAGATTGCCGCCTTCTAGAACGTATCCAATCTCGGTCCAGACTGAAGGCTGGTCAAAATGCTGGACCATCGTTCCAGGCGCCTTTCGGAACAGGCCGAACCCAAGTGCATGCGCCAAGGTTAGCGCCCACGGCGTGTTTCGGTAACAAACCGGGAGAATAAGATCTTGATGTGGGCTGTTGGGTGCATTGACCAAGGGCAAATCTCGCCCAAATAGCTCGGCTGTGGTCGACATGCCAGTGTCACTTAAATTCTGTAGCTCGTCATACGCCCATACGATGCGTTTTGGTTGGCGGGTGATTGCGTCAACCACCCTAAAGAAGGAAGGCGGAAAGTCCTGTGCTTCATCTATGAGGACCGCATCAAAAAGGCCGAGTTGTCTTCCGGTTATTGCCGCCGAAAGCTCTCCACATGCGCCTGCGAACGCTTCCAATACTCCGTACTTCACCCTGACCTCGGCGAAGCTCATTGGGGTGAAATTTATTGCGTCGCAGGCAAGCGAGTATATTCCAGGGCTTGTGGCGGAACCCCAGGAATGCAATATCTTCAACTTGCTCCAGTCTGGCTTATCGCCCATGTGCTCAAGAGTGAATCTTTCGATCAAATCTATAAACTGCTGGTATAATGATCGCGTATGAAACGTCACTGCAATATCCCACCCGGGATGTTGCGTATGCAGGTAGGCTGCTTTCAGTGCCAGGACTACTGTTTTTCCCGAGCCGGCTAGGCCTTTAATTCGCTGCGGACCTTCCGGCGTTTCAATGGCAGCCGATTTCTGCCACCTATCTAAGTTGGCTATCGCTTTCTCAATTTGTTTAAGGATCGCGCCTTTGGAATTCGACTTCTGTACGTTCTGTCGTTTCTTGTGGGGCTTGATCGTCGTGACGCGTTGAATTGACGCACATAGCTTTCGATACATGCCTTCATCGCTAAGCCCGGAAAGCCCACTTAGGACACCCGGCAAACTGCTGATGCTTGCAGTCTTGTATTCTGCCTGATTTGTCGAGGGAACTCCTCCTTCAGGGTAAATAGAGACTACGTTAATATCTACTCCTAGCTTTCTTCCTACGCGTAGCCCCTCATGTCGTGCCAGGTTAGATTTGAGCACGTAGTACAGGCGGTCTTGCTCGTCTTTGTATTCGGTGTTTCTGTCGTCAGCGAAGTGGAAAGCCACGAGGCCGGGCTGTTGCGATACGAGCAGTGCCTCAAGCGTTGTGTTTGATTCGGCCGAGGCCATTACTGGATAGCCAATATAGAGCGTTCCCTTGACGTGGGCACCTCTTAGGCATTGCGCGAGGTCCGAGAACAGTTTTGAGTTTTTGCTTGTGGTCCCGTGTATGACCTCAAGTCCGTCAAACGCGCTCATGGTACGCCTCGCGGCTGCGTTTCTTAGCCAGTTCTGCCGAATCATCATTCTAGAAACAATATGGTGGTGATGAAGACAAGCGGCGGCCGGACCAGCTTTTGGGGATCGCTTCAGCGCACGGAGAAAGATCGCAGAATAAGTCGGCGATATCGGTTAATTCGTCGTTGTCCGCGAGCGTTCTCGGGTTCACGTTTAAGTTTAGCTCCTTCCCCGCGTCCGTTTACCTCCCCCGCCTGAACATCCTCTCCCGGTCGTCGCGGTCGGCGTCGGGGCCGAGGAGGTCGACTTGGAGTTCGTGGCGGGGGATGGCGGTGTCCCATTTCGCGTCCCAGCCGGGGAAATGGATGCGGACGCGGCCGTCGCGTTCGAAGCCGACGATTTCCGCTCGCCACCATCGGCCTTGCGAGAACGAAAGAACCGTTCCGCCCACGCGGAGTTGCGTGTCTTCGTCCACCTGCACGCCGCTCGGTTCCACGGGGCAGCCTTCGGCCGAGTGGGGAGCTTCCATCAGCGGAGCCATGCCCAGGTTCGCGAATTGCTGAATCAATCCGAATTGGTCGAGCGCGGGTTGCGAACGCGGCGGCGGGGCGGGCTGAGGATGCGGTTTTTCGCGGCGTCGGCTCAGCAGCCAGGCGGCGACGACGATCGCGCACGCGACCACGATGGCGGCGGAAATGATGGCTTCGGGCAATCCCATGGCGTCTCCTCGCGTGGAGGGAAGGGGGCGGGTTTGGGCCCTATGGTAGCGGTTTTCCCTGCGGTTGCGATCGAAAAATGGATGAGAGATCGGGAGTTTGCGGGGTTCGCTGGGGGATGGGGTTTCGGAAGCTCCCCTCACCCGGCCTTCGGCCACCCTCTCCCCCGCGTTTGACTTGGTGGTGCGGGCGGGGTTGGTCGGTGCGGGGGAGAGGGGAGGGGTCGCTGCGTCAGCTGGATTTACATCACTAACCCGACGCGTTAGCGAGGGGCGACGTTGGCCCTCGCTTACGCTTCGGGTTGGTGGAAAACCTCCCGGTGTTCCGAGTGGGGGCATGCTTGTGCGGTGGTGGCGGAGCGACCCTGGATCCAGCTACGATCCGCACAAGCATGGCACGCCGCCGTTGGCGCGACGACAAGAAGTTTCATGGCGAACCTGGGCGACGGGCTTGGGCGGCGTCAAGGTGGAGGAATGGAACCGAAATGGAACCGTCCATCGGCGCTTGCCGAGATAGGGGAACAGGTTGCGGCGACGGGTGATTGGGATTCCGTCGGCGAAATGGAACCGGGATGAGTCGGGAACGGGGTTGATCTTCCCATTTTTCACTAGCCCTTGACTTGCGCGAACGGGTTCGTTTACATTTCGCCGGTCGCTTCAAAGCGTTTGCACCTGGGCCGTTCGGACGACGTGTTGGCGTGCGGGGCTCCGGCGCTTGAGGCTTTCCTGGGATTGCCGGGGATTCGTTCGCTTCCCTTGCCCTCGTCATGAAACTGCTTGACCGCGGAAGCTCGCTGACGATCTGGGCGCCGGCCAAGGCGAATCTCTTCCTCGAAATCCTCGGCAAACGCACGGACGGCTACCACGAACTCGCGACCCTGATGGTCGCCGTGGCCCTGTTCGACGAACTGTCGTTTGCGGACGATCCCTCGGGTTCGTTCCATCTCGAATGCGATCGGCCGGACCTCTCCACCGGGCCAGACAATCTGATCCTGCGTGCTGCTCGCCTCTTGCAAACCCGCACGGGCTGCGGTCGCGGAGCGCGGATTCGGCTCGTCAAACGCATTCCGATGATGGCCGGGCTGGCTGGCGGTTCGTCCGATGCGGCGGCGACGCTGATCGCGCTCGACCGTCTCTGGCAAACCGGACTGAAGGCCGAGGAGCTGGCGTCGTTGGGAGCGGAACTGGGGAGCGATATCCCGTTCTTCTTCCATCTGCCGGCGGCCTGGTGTACGGGGCGAGGCGAGAAGGTCGAACCTATTCGCCTGGCGCGTCCCCTGGATCTGGTGCTGCTGCTCCCGAGTTTCGGCCTGGGGACGGCGGCGGTGTACAAGCAAGTTCGCCTACCTCGCGACCCGGAAACGGGAGCGGACATTCGCCAGGCCCTGGAGGCGGGCGACGTGGAGACGGTGGGCAGCCGGCTGTTCAATCGGCTCGAAGAGGCGGCAACGTCGATCGAGCCGCGAGTTGAGGAATATCGCCGGCGGTTGGAGCAGGAAAAGCCCGCAGGGGCCAGGATGTCCGGCAGCGGCAGCAGCCTGTTCGCCGTCTGCCGCGATCCGGAAGAAGCAGCACGCATCGCCCGGGCGATTGAGCCGTGGGCGAAAGAGCAACAAGCGAGGGTGTTGGTGGCAAGGACTGGCCACCTGCCCGACGACGGATCAGCGGGGGATTGAACTCCGAGCGCCAAGCAATCGGCTCCAAGCCCAGGGGCGACCGAAGGAAGCTCCTGGGATCGGACTGTCGGAAGAAGGAATCGGATTTCGGTCTGCTCCCAGGAGCTCCCTTCGGTCGCCTCTGGGCTTCGTAGTGCCCCGGTGGTCGGTTTTTCGTTCGCCTAGGAGATGCCTCTCAGGAATTTGCCACAGGAAAAGGAGATTGCTGTGGTCATCACGGAAGTTCGCATCAAGCTCATGGAAGAAAACAACGAACGGTTGCATGCCTTCTGCTCCGTCACGCTGGATGACGCATTCGTCGTCCGCGATCTGAAGATCATCGAAGGAACTCGCGGCATGTTCGTGGCGATGCCGAGCCGAAAGCTCATGGACCGCTGCGGCTGCGGCTGCATCACCTCCGCTCCCGGTTCTGCAATCAGTGCGGCCGGCGTCTGGACGAGAACCGCGCGACGCGCGGCGCCGACGGCCGAGCGAAGCTGCACGCGGACATCGCGCGCGATCCCTCGGTCTGCCGCGATTCGATGCAGAACGAAATCCTCAAGGCGTATGAGGAAGGAAACTCCACGCTGACTTCAACCGGGCTACGTGTGCCGGTATGACGACCTGGAAGGCGACTTCGAGGCGCCGCCGAAATCGCAAGCCGGCCGAGGCGGAAGTCATCCGCATACGCCGTCCTGCGCGCAAGGCGGCGTGGGCCATCCGCAGAAGATCGCAGACCGCAACCGGCTCGGGCATCCTCGAGCAGTGAGCATCGATTTAGCGACGTCGAGCCGTGGGGTCATTGGCCTCCGCCCCAGCAGGCGGAGGCCACGTCGACTTTAACTGCCTGATAGCGTAAACGTTCGCGTCGCATGGAAGCGAAATGCGGAACGAAGAGAAAGGAATTGACGTCATCGGTTCGGCGACGGCGAGTTGCGGAATTGATGACGGTTCACCAACCTCGTTCTAACGGTACGTCGATTCTCAAGTCTATTTAGCGATTTGGTTACGTCTATACTGGACTGCGGGTGGCATCAGCAGTGCGTTACTCCGGGCATCTTTGCCGCTTCGGAGTCCACCCATGTTCACCGGCGCCTACCCCTGACGGCTCTGGTTCCATGTCGGCGCCTGCCTGATGCAAGCCGGTTCGAAAAGCCTCACTTGCCGGTCGCAGGTGGTCTACCTCGAACGCGAGCAAGTTCAAGCCGAGAAACCCTGGGCGGCCGGCAGCGGCTGGACATCATTGCGTCGAACGACTGATTCGCGAAACTGCGTAAGGCCTCGCCATGAAACTCACCACGAAGCAAAAAACGATGCTCGGTTTCGCGATGGCCCAACTCGCGCTGGTCTACTCGGTCACCTACCTGCCTTTCCCAGCGACACCTGGCCCGGTGCGGCGTTCAACTGGTACAGGGCGGCGAGCGGTGGATCGAACCGCTACCTTCAAGGAAGTCGGCTCCGCCTGCAAAGCCATTTCGTGATGTCGGACGAGGAAGGCCTGCGAGTGGGACGACACGCTGGACCATGGCATCCTCGGCGAGGCATCGCTGCCGTTATCAGGCGTATGTTCATCTATCCGGAGTGGGGCGAAGGCGTTGTCGTCGCCAATGGGCAGCTTAACGATGTTCGGCCAGCATCCGAAGGCGTATCAGGTGGACGTGCTTGAATCGATCGACGTGCCCTCGATGGACGAATTCCGCCGGGCAAACGGCCGGAGTGGAAGACGACGGTGTGACGTCTTCACTTCCGTAAGGACATGCTGGAACAACGTCTGCTGCAGAACGCGTCGAGCCCAGGGGAGTGAATCTCATCCCTGAAGGTAGTCCTCACGCTCCGCGTGAAGTCCAGCGACAAATGCAAGGTCAGACGAGCGCGGAAATCAAATCCCCGAGCATCACTGAATGAGCCTCACACCTCCGCTGTCCTCCGCGGAGCGTGAGGACTACCCTCCCAACGCGGACCCAAATCCGAGACAAGCCATGGACGCCGCCATCGACATTCGCCGCACGCCTTGGACCTACTTCATCGACTTCATGACGCGCTTCCCGCGTCGGTGACCCGCCGCTGGCGGCCCTCCGGATCGGACTGTCGGCGGTGCTGACGCAAGCCCTGGCGCTTTGCGTTCAACATGCTCGATCTCTTCGGTCCCCGCGCGATCGTGCAGTGGCGGATCAACTTGAGCACATGAACGTGGACGGCTTGCCCCGTCTCGCATGGTTCGCGTCTTGGTTCAGCGGCATGGCGACGCCGGAGCGGGTGACGAAGGGATTCTTTCTGGCCTATGTCGGCGGACTGTCGATGATGCCCTGTCGGGTTGTACACACGGATCGCGGCCATTTTGGCGTGGTTTACGCATCTGGTGCTGTTCATGACGGAGCGGGCGGCGGTCTATGGCGTGGACGACTTCGCCCTCTATCGCTCTCTTCTACTGCATGTGGGATGCCGCTCGGCAGTTATTGGTCGCTGGATGTGAAGACGGGTCGCGCGTCGGCGGAGCAAGCCGTCGGTGAAGCACGCATCGGATTGCGAGTGTGGCAGATCCACCTTTGCGTGGTGTATCTAAGCTCCGCAAATCGAAAAAACCACCAGTTGCTGCCGGCAGTCAGTGGATCGCAAGGGAGCTGATGTGGCGCTTTCCATCATGATGCCCACCTTCTGCCGATTTGATCTGACCTGGATGGCCGAGTATCCGACGCTCGTCAAGCTCGGCACCTGGGAGCCCGCTCATGATGAGATATCTCTCCGCGTTCCTTGTTTGCAGCCCGCGGAAGACGCAGCCCTGATGGCATGGTCACGATCGCCATGCACGGGCATCGCCGTCGTGATGGGCCTGCGGTTGTTCGAGGCGCTGAGATGGCCGTCTTCACTGAAGCGGATAGCCATTGCCCGACAGGGCGGATGAGTGAGCTCAAAGCCGAGCGTTAGCGAGGGTTTAGCTTGGTCATTGGGGCCGACGAAACCTTCGCTGGTCCACGGGCTCTGAATTCAATCGGTAGGCAACCGTTCGCCCTTCAGGTTTGCGAATTCTCGCTCGTCGATGCGATCGAACTTGACGCTGTCGCCGGTGCGGATCGGGAACCAGCTATCTGCCAAGTCGCACAGCAGCAGCGGCGTGCGCCCAATGATGCTCCAGCCGCCGGGTCGCGCTTCGGTGTAAACGCCGGTCTGCCGTCCTGTCAAACCCACGCTTCCGGCTTCAACACGCAGGCGCGGCGATTGAAGACGCGGAACGTTCGCGAGTTCGTTTGGCAGGTATCCCAGGTAGGGAAAACCGGGACAGAATCCGATGGCGTAGACCGTGTAGATCGCGGTCGAATGAGCGGCGATGACGGCTTCGCGATCGAGGCCGACATGGGCAGCAATGCGTTCGAGGTCGAGGCCCAACTCGTAACAGCAGGGCACGCGATGCAATCGGTTCGTTGTTTGAGAGGACTCAGCAGGCCAAGTTCGCGTTAGCAGATCGCGCGATGCAGCGTCGAAGTTCGTCCGTCTCAAGTCGTAGAAGACGGCGACGCGGAGGTAGGCCTGCACCACATCGATCTGCCATGCGAACGGCTCGTTTCGCAGCGATGCGGCCACCGCGCCTGCTTCCGCCTCGTCGCGGCACGCGATCATGACGGCTTGATCGCCTAGCGGCAGAAATTCCATGCGATGGCCTCGTCCGACGACCGTTTCGGAGATTGTAGCGAGCCGTAGAATGGACCCATGTCCATCGAATCGATCTTGGGGGCCGACGGAGCCATCGCCGACCGTCTGGGCAACTACGAAGCCCGCGAGGAGCAGCTCGCGATGGCTCGCGCGGTCGAAAGTGCGGTCCGCCAGAAGAAGCATCTCATGGTCGAAGCGGGGACGGGCGTCGGCAAAAGCTTCGCGTATCTCGTTCCCGCGATTCAGGCGGCCCTCGCGGAGAAGGATTGCCGGGTCGTCGTTTCCACGCACACGATCAGCCTGCAAGAACAACTCATCCGCAAAGACATTCCGTTTCTTCAATCCGTCTTCGAGCAACCCTTCACCGCCCGACTCGTCAAAGGGCGGAGCAACTATCTCAGCAAACGTCGATTGCGCGTCGCTCGGCAGAAGGCGATGTCGCTGCTCGACACGGGGCGCGAGATCGATCAACTCGAGCAACTCGCTCACTGGACGCATCAAACGAAGGACGGCAGCCGCAGCGATTTGCGTTTCCAACCGTTGCCGAAGGTTTGGGATTTGGTGGAAAGCGATTCGAGCAACTGCCTGGGCCGGAAGTGCACGAACTACTCGAATTGCTACTACTATCAGGCTCGCAAGGACGTCAGCGAAGCGAATGTGCTGATCGTCAATCATGCCCTTTATTTCGTCGATATGGCCATCCGCTCGCTCGGCGGAGGGCAGGGGATTTTGCCGAAGCATCAGGTCGTCATTTTCGATGAAGCCCACACGTTGGAAGATGTGGCCGCCGATCATTTGGGCATTGGCGTGAGCCGGGGGCAGGTGGAATATTTGCTGAATCGGTTGCTGCAGGAGCGGCGCGGTGCGGAACATGGTTTGCTCGCGACCCAGGGGGATGACGAGAGCCGAACGATCGTCCGCCATGTGAGAAATCTGACGGACGATTTCTTCGCCTCGATTGCCGACTTGCGAGCGGAATTGCAGCAGCGCGAAGGGCGAACGGTCGGGCCGCCGAAGGAAACGATCCGTCTCCGTCGGCCCGAGCAGCTTTCGGATCGACTGTCGCCTGAGTTGCTACGCTTGGCGAACGCGCTCGATCGCTTGGCGGAGAACGAAAAAAATCCGGAAAGCCAGGTGGAACTCGAAGCGGCCTCGACGCGTTGCCAGGAGTTGGCGGATTCGGTGAGAGCATGGCTTGCCCAGAAACTGCCGGGGCAGGTGTATTGGATCGAAGGAAACCCGGAGAAGCCGAACCGCCTGACGCTCGCCAGCGCTCCGATCGAGGTGGGGCCGATTCTCCGCGAGCAGCTTTTCGGACGCGTGCCCTCGGTGCTGATGACCAGCGCGACGTTGAGCATCGGCGGATCAGATGGCTTTCGGCATATGCAAGATCGCGTCGGCTTTCCGCGAGAGAGTCCAGCACTTCAACTCGGTAGTCCGTTCGATTATCGGCGTCAGGCCGAGTTGCATCTATTCCGCGAGATGCCGGACCCGAACAGCAAGGACTACGAGGAAGCATGCCTCGCGAAGATTCGCAACTATGTGACCCGAAGCGAAGGTAGGGCATTTGTGCTCTTCACGAGCACCGGCGCCATGAATCGTGCGGCCCAGCGGTTGCGGTCATGGTTCGTGCACCAAGGTTTCGAACTGCTGTGCCAAGGAGAAAGCCTGTCGCCGACGCAGATGGTCGAGCGATTCAAGACGACGAATTCCGCAGTCCTCTTCGGCGTGGACAGCTTTGGCAAGGTGTCGATGTGCAGGGCGAAGCGCGCAAAACGTGATCATCACCAAACTGCCATTCGTCCCGCCGGATCGCCCGATTGTCGAGGCGCGGATCGAAGCGATCGAACAAGCGGGCGGCAACGCGTTCTCGGATTTCCAAGTCCCGCTTGCCACCATCAAACTCAAACAAGGCTTCGGCCGTTTGATCCGCACCAAAAGCGACCGCGGCATGGTGGTGATCCTCGACCCACGCATGCTGACCAAGCCCTACGGCCGGCGATTTCTGGAAGCGCTGCCAAAGTGCCGCAAGTTCATCGACGGGCAGGAAGCCGGTTAGTTGTGTTTCGGAAACCCAATTTCATCAGACCGTTTAGAAGCTTCCGGGGTGGCACACTCTGAGCAACGCGAAGGGTGTGGGGAAGCGCCAGGGCACTGCGTCCCTATGAGCAAAGTTTCGGATACTTCACCACACCCATCACTTCGTTCTGGGTGTGCCGCCCCGGCGAGCGTCGCCATTAACCGTGGTGATGCTCGTCGTGCGCCAACTCGCGTTCGATGCGAAGGTCGGGGATCAGCCACATCGCGGCGACGATCGCATAGAGCGCACACGATACGTGGACTTGCACGAACGATAGCCCGATGGCCATGACGTAGATGACCAGCGAAAGCTTGCCCTTCATGTCGTTGCCGATGGCTTTCGCGAGCGGACTCTCGCGCTCATGGCATGCCAAGAGGGCGCGAGCAAGGACGTAGTAGGCGGCGCCGCACATCAGCAGCACGAAGCCGTAGGCGGCCGCGGGCGTCGGGGCGAACGACGCCTTTCCCATCCAACTCGTGACGAACGGCACCATCGAAAGCCAAAAGAGCAGGTGCATGTTGGCCCACAAGACGCGCCCGCTCACTCGGCGGGAGGCTTGCAGCATGTGGTGGTGATTATTCCAGTAGATTCCTACGTATGTGAAACTGAGCACGTAGCTGAGGAACTCCCCGCTGAGGTGCCAGAGCGACGAAAGATTCGCATCGTTCGGCGCCTTCAGCTCCAGCACCATGATCGTGATGATGATGGCGATGACGCCGTCGCTGAATGCTTCGAGCCTGCCCTTGTGCATGCGAATCTCCGCGGCCGCATCACCATCGGAAGTTGTACATCATGTAGAAGTTCGACGAGTCCACCTGAGCGTTGGGGGCGGCGGTGTTGCGGATGAAATCGCCGGCGAACAGCTTGGAATAGCCGATGAGGAAATCCGAATGTTTGGTGAGGTGGAAGTTGGCGTAGAAGTCGATTTCATCTCCCACCACTCCGCCCGCTCTGGCGCCGACCGATCGGCGATAGGGAGCGCCCGCGATGTTGTAGAGGGCATCCGAGGAGCTATCGAGCCAGAAATGGTGATACTGCGTGTTGAAGGTGATCCACTTCGTCGGGTAGAGGTAGAGATGCACATTCACGTCGTTGATGTTGCGTCGTCCGATCAGATCCGCCCAGCCAAGGTAATAGTGGCCGAAGGCGAAGAGCTGATTGAAGGTGTGGTAGCCCTGGGCATTCGGACTGTGGTCGCCGGAGGCGTAGTCGTAGTAGACCCAGAAGGTCGGGTTCCAGGGGAGGCAGTGGAAATTGCGTCCCGCGCCGACGGTACCGAAAGCCGCCGAGATGTCGGACCCCGCGAGTTCGCCCCACTGAAGCCCGCCTTCGACATCCCACAGCCAGTGGTTCAATTCGCCGTAGTAGCGTGAGCCGATTGTGTGCGTGGTCGACGGAGCGGTCCGCAACCCCACGGCAGTGTTGTTGTTGACGTTCTCGAGAAGAAGGTAGTAGAGATCGATCGCTTGCTTCTGCGTGGGGCGATAGGTGCCCCATGCACCGTAGAAATTCTGGTTGACGTCCGAGGCGTCGAGCTTGTTGACGGTGGGAACGATGGGGCGGAGCCAGAAGGCGTCGAAGCTGAATTTCTCGCTGTTGTGGTAGAGCCGCAAGCCGTCGAAATTGCGACGGGTATTCGCCCACTCGATGTTCGAGAGCAACCGCTGCGATCCGAGCATCAACTCCTGTCGGCCGACGCGTGCGTAGGTGCTGCTGTCCTCGGTCTTGTGCAGACGAAAATCGACGAACAGGTTGAGGATGTCCGCCCAGTTCTGATCGACGGGGAGCGGCGGCAGCTCGGGATCGTAGATGCGCGCGTCGATCATCTCGGCGTACACGCGAACGGCATCCCGATAGAGCACATCCGCGTAGACGCGTGTCCGCATGAGGTCGTAGGTGTTGTCGCGATTGCTGAGCCGGCTGTTGCGTTCCTCTTGATGCCGCCACCAAATCTGCCCGCCCGTGCTGAAGAGGAGATTGTCGCACACGCGAATGCGATGCAGGCGATCGAGCGGATCGTCGCTGCAATTTTTCGGATCATCGAGAAATCGGAAATCCGCATCGTAGAACGAAGGACTCATCAAGGCGAACGGGGGCCATGCGGATTTCGGCGCGGCCTCACGATATTGGCCTGTGAACACATCGCGGAGCGAGTAGTACCCTGGTCCCGTCGGCGCGACAGGGAAGTTGCCGGCAGGCGCATTCTTGCGGACGACCGGATACTTCTTGAAGTTGAACCCGCAGACATCTTCGGCCGACAGTTCTTCCTTCTTCGGGGCCGCTGGGATAATGATGGATGGATCCGCGCTGGTCGACGGCGCCATGGCAGGAGTTTCGTCGGATGGAAATGGAACTGCCGAAGGAATGACGTACCCGGACGAGATGGGCGCGGGTTCCTTCTGCGGCGCCGACGCCGTGTCCGCGGGGAATCGTATTGGCGGAGGAACAACAGCGGGTTCTTGGCCGAATGCCGCTTGAGCGGAAAGAAGAAGAATGCCGACAAACGCGGCGCAGCATCGACGTGCCATGACTTGCATCCTGCGAAAGCGGGCGATCCTTCCCTTTCGTCTTCGACAGCCATTCTGGAGGAAATAAACGTTCGAGTGGGAAACACGGGAAAGGAAAGCGACGGCGGATGCGACGTTCGATAGAGCGAGAAAAACCGCTGCAATCGGCAGTAATCGGCAACGAAAGATCGCTGCTCCTGCCGAGCCGGCATGAACCAAGCCCGCGGGAAAGATCGATGTTCGCCAAAAACTCGCCGCCCTCGGGTAGGCAGAGCCTCGCCCTTCCGTTCGTCGATTGGTGCGCAACGTTCGGCGAAATCGGCAGACTTCGCGTGGCTTCACATGAAGCCGGCGGCGCGGGCCATGCTCAATGCGGAGAGGGTGAAACCATCGCGGATGCGGCCCGAGCGGATTGCTTCGTCGATCTCGTCGCATGTGAGCGACAGCCTCGAGCGGATGCCTTCGGAGGAAGTGAACGCATCCATGTTGCTGAGTTTCGCGTAGACGATGTCGTCGAACTTCCCCGAAATGCCGCTATCGGGAAAAACGCGTCCTAGCGTCTGGATCGATTCGACTTCGGCCTGGATTTCTTCTTTCGCTTCGCGGCGGACGTTGTCTTCGGTGGTGCAGCCCGGGTCGCCGAAGCCGCGCGGCAATTCGAGCAACCAATCGCGTGCTGGGTGGCGGAAGATTTCGATGAAGACGAAGCGATCTTCGAATTGGCTCAGGATGCACACGCCGGGGGTGGCATGCTTGGCGCCGAGAATACGCAGGTAGGGAGTTGGGCCTTTTGGCCCCATGATCGGTTCGTTGAGCACGCGAATGTAGTCGTTCTCGTACATCACGCCGCACTGATCGCCCAAGCCAAGCCGCTGCACCTCGGCGTCGTTGTGGAGGATGCGATAGGGGTCGTCGGCCTTACCTGGAAAAAGGCCGGGCTCTTCCTGCTTGAGTTGCAAGTATCGCTGGTAGTGCGGCGTCATGATCGCTTCACGAACTCGTGGAGGGCGGCGCGGATGCGGGTTTGCACTTCTTCAGCAGAAGCCGATGCATCGACGATGCGAATGCGATCAGGCCGTTGTTTCGCTTCCGCGAGAAAGCCGTTGCGGACGCGCTCGTGGTACGCCTCATCGCGGCTTTCGACGCGATCCGCTTTGCCGGTTCGCCGATTCTTCGCCTGAGCCTTCGGCAAATCGAGGACGACGACGAGATCCGGTTCGAGCCCGCCCGTCGCGAAGAGGGCGAGGTCGCGGACCTTGGCGGGATCCATGCCGCCCGCGTGGCCCTGATACACGACATTCGCGAGGAGGAAGCGATCGGAAAGGACGAGGTTCCCGGCCGCGAGCGAGGGGCGAATGATTTCATCGACGAGCTGAGCCCGGCTCGCCATGAAGAGCAGCGTCTCAGCCGTCATCGACATACGTTGCGATTTGTCGAGCAGAATCTGCCGCAGCGATTGGCCGACGACGGTTCCGCCCGGATCGGCGCACTGGGTGACGTTCCACCCCTGCTCGCGCAGCCAATCGGCGAGCAGCTTGCACTGGGTGGACTTGCCGGCGCCGTCGAGGCCGTCGAGCGAAAGAAAAGGAGCACGCGACATGCGGAGATTGTAGGGCCCTTGGCCGCATCGCGTCAGCGCTTGAATGCGAGTGGGGGCAGCTTGTTTTCGCCTGCCTGGATCGTGACCGAAAGGCCCGAGGTATCGGGGCGGGCGTAGCGCGCGGGGAGGATGTTGCGGGGCGGCGGCGCGTCGTCGTCGTTCTTGCGGTTCTGCCGCGGAAACCACTGAGCGGTGACGCGGTATTCTCCCGCAGGGGCGCCATCGTCTTTGGCGTAGGTGGTGAGGACGAACGATCCGTCGTCGGCAATCGTGGCTCGCGGACGGGGCGCATCGGGGTCGTCTTTTCCGACGGGATGCAGGATGATCGACGCCCCCACCATCGACTTGCCTTCGTAAGTCGCTTCGCCGCGCGCGGGATGCACCGGCACATGCGTCGATTTGCCGAGCAAAATGCCGGGAAAAACGAAGCCGATGAAAGCAGCGATCGCGATGCCGGCGATGGCGAGCGGCAGCGGGCGTTTCCACTGCGGAGGTTCGTCGTCATCATCGGCGTAGGTGGTTTTCGGCTTCGCCTTCGCGGCAGCAGCGACCTTGGCCTTGGCCTCGCGATTGCGTTCGGCCTGTTCCGCCTCGACGCGTTTCCGTTCCCACGCGGCGGCTTCCGCGGCGGCGCGTTCTTGTTCGCGGCGATCTTCCTCGGTGTCGATCTCTGCTTGTTCCAATTCCGAGTCCGGCACTTCGTCGAATCCGGCGACGTCGTCCTGCGGTTCTTCCGCGGGTTGCTCCGGCGGCGTGTCTTCGAGCTCTTCGATGTTTTCGACAAGTGGGACGGCGATCTGCGTTTCGACCGCG
This sequence comes from Gemmataceae bacterium, assembly GCA_046350235.1. Taxonomy (GTDB): domain Bacteria; phylum Planctomycetota; class Planctomycetia; order Gemmatales; family Gemmataceae; genus JAIEPT01. The sequence continues at coordinate 53,698 of JAXMAT010000014.1, forward strand.
GGCTTCTTCGCTTCGACCTTGCGTTTCCGCGGCGCCGGGGCTTCGACAGGTTCGGCGACAGCCGGCGTTTCCGGCAGAGTTTGTTGTTCGACGACTGTTGGCGGAGCGGGCGGAGCTTCCGGCACCGGCTCTTCGACCACGGGAACGGCAGGAGAGCTCTTCGGCGTCGCCGGCTTCTTCGCCTTCAACGAAACCTTGAGGTTCGCCAGCACCGGCGCATCCTCGCCCGCGACGGCGGGTTTCACGCCGTCGATGTAGTTGGCGATGCGAAGCGTGGCCTGATGGCGGGCGGCATCGGAAAGGGCATTGTTGTTCCCCGCGAGCACGCATTTCGGGTCGAGATGCAGCGCTCGGACATATTCCTTAATCGCTTCCTGCACGTCGCCTCGCGCATGGCAGATCGCGCTGCGGGCGACATAACCCTGAGCATTGCGCGGATCGATTGCGATCAGGCGGTCGGCGTCCGCGAGGGCGGCGTCGTAGTTCTTTTCCATCAGATACGCCATGCTTCGCTCGTGGTAGGCGAGGGGCAGGGCGTGGTCGATCTTGAGGGCGCTGCTGAAGTCGTCGATCGCATCCTTGAAGGAGCCGAGGTGGAACTGGATGCTGCCTCGAACCAAGTAGGAAGCGGCTGATTCCGGAGCGAGGTAGACGGCTTTGGACGCATCCGCCAATCCTTCGCGAGGCTCGCCCAGGCGATCTAGAACCAGAGCACGACTCAGGAATGCGACGACTAATCGCGGATGCAGGTGCAGCGCCTGGCCCAAATCGTCGAGCGCTTCGCGCAGCCGGCCCAGCACGAGGCGGACCTTCGCGCGGTGGTAATAGGCTTGGCCATGTTCGCTGTCGCGCGTGAGCACTTCATCGAAATCGGCAAGGGCCTCCACCCATCGCTCTTCGAGGCGATGCAAGGTGCCTCGGTGAAACCAGGTGCGTAAATCTTCGGGATCGAATTGCAAAGCCTTGGTGCAGTCCGCGATCGCCTGGGCTCGCTCGCCCCGATGGCGATGCGCGATCCCCCGGCTCGCATATGCGGCGGCGTTGCTGGGATGCCGCCGGATGACCTCGCTGTAATCCTGGATCGCTTCGTCATGACGATTGCAGGAGCGGTATGCGTGTCCGCGCTGCAGATAGGCTTGCACGCGGTGGGAGTTGAACTGGAGCGAGCGGCTCAAGTCGGAGACGGCGGCGGGGTAGTCCCAATTCCGCAGATGCGTTTGGCCTCGTTGGAAATACGCGTCGTCGTCGGTCGGGTTTGCCTCGACGATGTCGTTCCAGTCTTCGAGGGCCGCGGCGGTGAGGCCCAGTTCGGAGCGGACGGCGGCGCGGATGCGGCGCGACGGCTCATGATTCGGCTGCAGCGAGAGCGCCGCATCGCAGTCGGCGATGGCGCGTTCGTGCTCGCCCAGCATGTGCAACGCGGAGGCGCGGCCCGAGAGCGAAGCGACGGGGTCGGCGCTCAGGGTGAGGGCCATGGTGAAATCGGCGACGGCGCCGTCGAAATCGCAGAGCAATTGATGCGTTTCGCCGAGCTGAAGGTGCAGCGATGCCTGGTAAGGATCGTTCTTGATCGCTGCCGCGAAATGGCGAACGGCCTGACGATAGTCCCCCTGCACGAGGGCCTTGGCGCCCAACTTGGCGAAGCGGTCGGCGGCCTCGCGGTCGATTTCGGGCGATTCGCAGACGTCGCGTTCGGACTCGTGGTCGTGCATGGGATCGAAATCGGGCTCGGCGGTTTCCGTGTTCATGGCTGGCCTTGAGGGAAGGTCCATCGAAAGCGGAACGCACGAAGCCGGGCGGGCCACCCGGCTTCGCGCTTCGGAGTGCGTTAGTACTTCGGCAGGGCTTCGCCGCCCGCGCGGGTCGCGAGAGCCGCGATGGTGCCCGCCGCGATGTCCTGGTCCAGGTAACGGACCGAGCCGTCGGCGTAAAGCACGTTGGCGCCGCCTGTGTGGAAGCTGTAGATGGCGCCCGAAGGATCGGTGCCGAAGGCGGGGGTGCCGATGGTCATCGGGTAGACGCCGCCGTGATCGAAGCCGTTAGTGGCGTTGATCGTGTAGGGGCCGCCGATCGCGGTGCCGTCCTTGGACGAACCGACGATCCAGAGGTCGCTGGCCGGACGGCACCAGCCGCCGCCGTTGACGCCCGCGGTGCGGTAGTTCGAGTTGATCTTCACGCCTTGGCGGAAGAGGAACGGGCGCCCGCCGGATTCAGCCACGAAGATGGTGTTCGAGGTGCCGTCCGTGATGTCCGCCATCGCGACGGTGCCGGTCTTGGTGAGGATGCCTTCGAGGTTCGCGGAGAGGGTCAGTGTCGGGTTGTTGACGACGAACGTGTTATGCACGCCGTAGAGCCCGCCGTAATCGCCGACGGCGACGATGTCCTTGGAGGAGGCCCAGCCGCCGGCTACATCGGGATTCGTATCGAGACGATCCGGGTTCGGGCTGGAGGGGCAGACGAAGATCGGCAGCGGCAGCGAGGTGTAGGCCAGATTCGCGGGCGCGTCCCAGTTCTGTGTGTTGTCGTAGTTCTTGTAGAGGTTCGCCTGTTCGAGGTAGGGGAGAATCTTGACCACCCAGCGTTCGCGGACCGTCGAGGTTGCGCTGGGGCGGGCGTTGCTGGGGAAATACTTCTTGCCGTCGTGGTAGCCGTGGAGCGCGATGCCGACCTGCTTGAGGTTGTTTTGGCACTGCGACCGGGCCGCGCTGTCGCGGACCTTTTGCACGGCCGGCACCAGCAGGCCGATGAGCACCGCGATGATCGCAATCACCACGAGCAGTTCGATGAGCGTGAAACCCTTTCGGCCACGCATCGTGCGGATCACTTGGTTCTGCATGTTCATTCCTTGGAAACGAAACGGGTTGAATCGGCGACAAGTTCGAGAAAAGTCGGTAAGCGTTTCGGCGGGGCGGCCTTCGGAGGCCGAAGCTCGCCGATTACGGCGGAGGGCGTGGCGTTCGGGGGACGCGGGCGCAACGGAGCAGCAACATCGCGACATCTCGCTTCGAGATGTTCGCGTGTCTCCGGGAGTGTCCGGTCAACAACGCGACAGAGGATTTCGGAGAGTAGCCGCCCGAAGTTCGGGTAGGCCGTTAGAGAGCGAGGACAGGTTTCCGCGTCGCTCGCGATACATTACTATGTCAATCACGTTGGTAATTATCGAACTTTTCTGGATCGCGTCAATACTAAATTTTGGAAATTAGAAACCTGACGCAAGATTTTGTATTGAAATGTCTTATCGTGATAAAGTCTATGGAGTCGCTCGAAAATGATGCAATCATTACCAACATAGTCATTCATTCGTCAGGGTCGCCAACGCAACGGGGCGAATGACGAGAGGCGGGGACGGGTTCCATCCCGTGTCGCCGTGTCATTCGCCCTCGCAAGATGAGCGATGCCGGACTACTTCTTGCGGCTCACGCGTCGTTTCTCGGTGCGTTCGATCTGCACGACGACGCCGTCTTGCACGATGGCGGTGACGTAGCCGAACTGCAGGTTCTCGAGTGCGTTGCGGATCAGTTTCAGCGTGGCATCCTGCGGGTCTTCATGAGCGCGGATGTCGAGCGTTTCGGAGTTCGTCATGGCTGGCCCCTTTAGATCGAATATTCCGAGGTGAAGTAACGCACCTGGCGTGGTTGAACGAAAACAGTTTCTTCCGGTTGAAGCACCAGTTCCGCGAAGCGGTCCCGGCTCAGCTCCACCATGATCGGTTTCGCGGTCTTCGCATCGACGAGTTGCACTCGTACCAGCGGTCCCGCGGGGTTGATGTGAAGAATGCGTGCGGCGAGCGAGCCGTCGCGCGCATGGCGTTCGATGTCGAGTTCATGCGGGCGGACGTAGAGCGGTGTCGTGCCGTCGTCGGTGGGCGCCGCGATCGGTCGTTCGGCGATGGCGGTGGCGCCATGGGCGGCGCCGTGAAGGCGAGGCGAACCTTGATCGAGCCGACCGTGGAACACGTTGACGTGGCCCAAAAAGTCCATGACGAACGAACTGGCAGGGTGATCGAAGATCTGCTGAGGCGAACCCGCCTGCTCGATCCGGCCTTGTCGCATGACGACGACTTCGTCCGCCACCTCGAAGGCTTCCTCCTGATCATGCGTGACCAGAATTGTGGTGACGGCAATCTCCTTGTGGAATCTCCGCAGCCAGGTGCGAAGCTCTTGGCGGACTTTCGCATCCAGGGCCCCGAAGGGTTCGTCGAGCAGCAGCACTTTGGGTTCGGCCGCGAGGGCGCGGGCAAGCGCGACGCGCTGGCGTTGTCCGCCGGAAAGCATGGCGGGAAGGCGTTTCTCCAGGCCATCGAGGCGGACGAGGTGCAACAATTCGCGGACGCGCTCGGCAATCTTCGCGGCACTCCAGCCGCGGATTTTGAGCGGAAAACCGACGTTGTCGAAGACGCTCATGTGGCGAAACAGGGCGTAATGCTGAAAGACGAAACCCATATCCCGCTCGCGGGCGTTTATATGGGTCATTTCCTTGCCATGCGTGTAGACGGCGCCCGAATCAGGATGCTCAAGCCCCGCGAGAATGCGGAGCAGCGTCGTCTTGCCCGAGCCGGACGGGCCAAGCAGGGCACAGAGGGAACCGGTGGGTACTTTCACCGAAACGCCATCCAGGGCGGTGAAATCGCCGAACCGCTTGACCACATTCTCGACGATCACGCTCATCTTGTTTCCTTCCACGCTGGCTTTGGCGTTTCGTGAATCCATGCTCGCGGTCGCCAGACATTCGGCCCGCCCCCCCCGTCGCGGCTAACCGGGTTCCTTGTGCGATTCCACCGATTCGGTCACCTTGCGTTCCAGGTACGTCTTGATGCCCAACGTCACGAGTGCGAGCAGCGTCAGCACGGACGCGACCGCGAAGGATGCCGGCGAGTTGTATTCCTGAAACAGCTTGTCGATCCGCAGCGGCATCGTGTCGGTCTGCCCCGCGATGCGGCCTGAGACGACGTAGACCGCGCCGAACTCGCCCATCGCGCGAGCGTTGCACAGGATCACGCCATACAGCAGGCCCCATTTGATGTTGGGCAGCGTCACATGCCAGAAGATATGCCACGGCTTCGCTCCCAACGTCAGCGCGGCGAGTTCTTCGTCCGGCCCGATTTCCTCGAGCAGCGGGATCAGCTCGCGGGCCACGAAGGGAAACGTGACGAACGCGGTCGCGAGCAGGATGCCGGGCCAGGAGAAGAGGATCTTGATGTCCCATGCCTGGAACTGGGCTCCGAGAAATCCCTGGGCCCCGAACCAGAGCACGAACACCAATCCCGCGACCACCGGCGACACGGAAAACGGCAGATCGATAAGCGTAATCAGCAGCGTCCGACCGCGAAATTGAAAGCGAGCGATCGTCCATGCGGCTGCCAAACCGAAGATCGTGTTGAGCGCCACCGCGGCCGGTGCGATCAGCAGCGTCAGCATCACCGCATGCCGGGTGTCGGGGTCTTCGGTGAGATATCGCCAATATTCCCGAGGCCCATTCGCGAACGCCTGCACAAAGACGTTGACGACCGGCAGCACGACGAGGATGCCCATGAGGGCGACCGCGACGACGATCAGCGTGATGCGGACCCAAGCCGGATCCTGCTGGCCGCGACGAAGATTGCCGACGACCGCGGGCGCGGGGGGGACGACGGGGGGGGACGGCGTCGGCGATTCCACGACGGTGGTCGATGCCGCCACGAGACGCTCCGACTTCGGCGGGCGAGCGAGTTTAGTTTCCATACGACTGGCTCCACCGCTGCAGCAGATTGATCACGCCGAGGAGAACGAACGATAACAGCAGCATCACCACCGCGAGAGCAGTCGCCTCGGCGTACGCGAATTCCTCGAGTCGGCCCACGATCAGCACCGGCGCGATTTCCGTGCGGTAAGGCATGTTGCCCGCGATGAAGATCACCGAGCCGTACTCTCCCAACGCCCTAGCGAACGCCAACGCGAAGCCCGTCAGCAGGGGCGGCGTAAGACACGGCAGGATCACGTAGCGGAACGTCTGCCAACGCGTTGCTCCGAGCGAGCCCGCCGCCTCCTCGAACTCGGCATCCAGGTTTTCCAACACAGGCTGCAACGTCCGCACGACGAACGGCAGGCCGGTGAAGATCAGCACCAGCACGATGCCAAGCCGAGAGAACGCCCCTTCGATGCCGATCGGCGTCAGGTATTGGCCCAACCAGCCGTTCTTCGCATAGAGGCTTGAGTAGACGAGCCCTGCCACCGCGGTCGGCAGAGCGAAAGGCAGATCGATCAGCGAATCAAGGAAGGTCCGCCCCGGGAAGCGGTAGCGGACCAACACCCACGCCAGCAGAAATCCGATGGCCGCATTCGCAAGGCCGGCGATGAACGACGCGCTAAACGTCAGCAGATAGGCCGCGCGAGCCCGGTCGCTCCAGACCGTGTCGGCGATCTGCTGCCATGAAAGCCCCGCCGCCTTGATGAATGCGGCCGACAGCGGCAGCAGCACCAGCAAGCTGAGATAGACCAGGGTCACTCCCAGGCTCAACGAAAAGCCTGGAAGGACACGTCGGCTCGCCACGGCCATTTACGCCACCTCCGCGAACGCGGGCGATTTGCCGAGACGCGCGACGTAGTTCGTGCGGATCTCGTCCCAGATTTCCAGTTCCACGTCGATGAAGGGCCGCTGCAATCCTCGCTTGAGCACCGCCCCATAGGCGATCTCCGCGACCTTCGCGAGCAGTTCCTCTTCTTGTTCCAGCAAAGTTTCGAAGCCGATCATGGTATCCTCGGTGAATTTTCGGATCGGGAGGGCGAGGCTCCCGCCGAGTCGCAACCACAGGTTCGCTGCGATCATTCGAATGTTCTGATGCGACACGCCGCCGGCTCGGCAGGAGCCTCGCCCTCCCGAAGTCGGCGGAACGTCGCGCTATTGTTTCTTGGAATAGATGCGGTCGAAGACCGCGCCGTCGGCGAAGAAACGCTTCTGCGATTCGTTCCACGTCGGCACGATCAGGGTCACGGGGAACAGGTCGATCGCCTTGAATTTCTCGCGATGCTTCTCCTCGACCTCTTTCTTGCTGGGTCGATAATAATGCTTCGCGATGATCTCCTGCCCCTCGTCCGTGTACAGAAACTTCAGGTACGCTTCGGCCGTTTCGCGCGTCTTCTTGCGATCGACGTTGCCGTCCACCACCGCGATGTGCGGCTCGGCGAGGATGCTCGTCTTCGGATACACTAATTCGAGCTGCCCCTTCGATTCCTCGATTTCGAGATACGCTTCGCTTTCCCACGTGAGATGCACGTCCCCCATCTGCCGCTGCGCGAACGTGACCGTCGCGCCGCGGGCTCCGGTGTCGAGCACCTTCACATGGCCGTAAAGCTTGCGGACGAATTCCTCCGCGTCCGCATCCGTGCCGCCGGCCTTGCGAACGCTTCCCCATGCAGCGAGAAAGCTGAGTTTGCCGTTACCGGAGGTCTTGGGATTCGGGGTAACGACTTCGACGTCGTCCTTGATCAGATCAGCCCATTCCTTGATCTGCTTGGGGTTCCCCTTGCGGACGACGAAGACGATCGTCGAGGAATACGGGAGCGAGCGGTTCGGCAGACGTTCGTCCCACTTCTCGGGGATCAGTCCCTTGTCGCGGAGCGCGTCGGTGTCGGAGAAGAGTGCGAGCGTGGCCACGTCCGCCTGCAAGCCGTCGATGATGGCGCGGGCTTGGCTGCCCGAAGCGCCGTGCGACTGTTTGATCGTGACGTTGACGCCCGCCTTCTTCTGCTCGGCGATGAATGCCTTGTTCAGGTCTTTCCACAGTTCGCGGGTCGGATCATAGGAGGCATTGAGCAGCTCGACGGATTTGGATCCGTTCTCGCCGCCGCCGTCCTTGGGGCATCCCACCAACGCGATCGTGAGCAAACCGAACGCAGCCGCCTGAAACCACCGAACCTTCATGTCCGCATCTCCGAGGGAAGAAAACGCTGCTGATCGCCGAACGACGAGATTGGGCCTGGAGCGGGAGCAAGCGGAATGCTGGGTTCGCTTCTACCGGTACCAGGCCTGCGGACAGCGGCCGCACGCATTGATTACTTTTTGAATCATGTTAGTAATTATCGTCTTCGCGATGGCTTTGTCCATAGCAAATCTTGACTTTGACGGTCGTTTTAAGTCAATGTTCCGCAATGGCTTGAGAATTCATTCCAAGAAAATGCTTCTTTTTTTCCGATACATTATTACAATGGTAATCAATCGGCGCGACCCATTCTCTCTGCTGGGGACGATGCGATGAAGGTCTCGGCAAAGGCGGAATACGCTTGTCTGGCGATGACGGAGTTGGCGGTCCAGCACCAACGCGGCCAGCCCACGAGCCTGAAGTCGATTGCGGACAAATACGGGCTATCGCATCCGTTTCTGATGCAGATCTTCTTGCAGCTCAAAGGGGGCAAATTCGTCCACAGCATCCGCGGAGCCAGCGGCGGATATCAGCTTGCGGAACACCCCGAGCAGATACGCCTCAGCGACATCGTGGAACTGATCGACGGCCCCCCGCGCCAGGCCTCCGCCCTCGCAGACCTGCCTCAACTGGGCCTGACGCAATCGTTGCAGAACATCTGGAACGACGTGACCATCGCGGAGCGAGACGCCCTCAGCGAAATCACCCTCGCCGACGTCCTCCGCCGCATCCCGCATAACGCCGAGATGGACTTCCAGATTTGAAGGTAGTCTTCACGCCCCGCGTGAGGACTACGTTCGCAGCCGCCGGATGACCTCCGCGAATGCAAGCACGGTGGCGGTACCGCCGATGATGGCGAGCCATTGCAGGGCGGTCAGCGGTTGCACTTTGAAGACCGATCCGCCGAAGGTCACGATCAGGAACTGTCCAACCGCGATCGCTGCGGCGATCGAAAGGAAGATCGGGTTGCGATGCAGGCCCGCGAAGCCGCTGGCTTCTGGCGTCAGGGATCGGCAGTTGATCTGGTTCCACACCTGGAAGAACACATAGATTGTGAAGAACAGCGTCACCTGCAGCACGGTGAAAGTGACGGTCGTTTCCACCTTCGTTTCAGGTTGGCCGGGCAGCGACACATAGTGGTGGCCGTCCTTCAGTTCGATTTGGCTGCGATCGATCGCGGTCGCGGAAGAGCCGATCTCCGCGGACCAAGGGCCGTCGCCGGCGAAAAGGCCCGGCTGTTCTGGGCTCCCCTTCATCAGCACCAGCAGCGTCAGCATCACGACGACGAAGAACGAAGCCGTCGCGAAGATCGTGCGCGTCATCGCGGGGGTGACGATGTTCTCATCCTTCCGCTTCGGCTTTTGCGACATCAACCCGGCTCGCGGCGGTTCGGAACAAAGGGCGATGGACGCGAACGTGTCCATGATCACGTTGATCCACAGCAATTGCAGCACCGTGAACGGAGCCTTCACGCCGAAAAAGAGGACGCCGAGGAACGTGATCGCGAGCGCGGAGACGTTGATCGTGAGTTGAAATTGGATGAATCGCTGGATGTTCTCATACAGCGATCGGCCCCAGTGGACCGCTTTGACGATCGTGGAAAACGCATCATCGAGCAGGACGATCTTGCTCGCTTCCTTCGAAACCTCCGTCCCCGCGATGCCCATGGCGAGGCCGACATCCGCTTTCTTCAATGCCGGCGCGTCGTTCGTGCCGTCGCCGGTGACGGCTACGACTTCGTCGCGGGCCTGCAGCAATCGCACGAGGCGGTATTTGTCGAGCGGCCGAGCACGGGCGACGATCTTCAGCGCGGGCAATGCATCGGACAACTCGGCATCGCTGAGTTCGTTGAAGCGGGCGCTCGTCATCACAGCGGAGCCGGGCACGTCGATCGGGGCATCGGGGGAGGGGACGAGTCCGATCTCGTAACCGATGGCACGAGCCGTTTCGACGTTGTCGCCGGTGATCATTTTCACGTCGATGCCCGCAACTCGACATTCGTCGATCGCGGCCTTCACGTCAGGGCGCAGCGGATCGCGGATGCCGACGAAGCCGATGAAGACAAGGTCCGTCTCGATCGCATCGGCCATCTCATGCAATGCGTCTTCGTTTTCCGGCGTTCCTGAAGGCAGAATGCGGTAGGCGAAAGCCAAGGTCCGCATGGCGAGACGAGCGGCTTGCTGGATGTTGTGCTCGATCGTCTCGCGCATCGCAGGCGTCAGCGGTTGGTTTTGGCCCTGTTCATCAAGGTAAAACGCACAATGGCCCAGCACGATTTCCGGGGCGCCTTTGGATAACGCCGCTAGCGATCCGCCGACCTCGACGACGCTCGTCATCCGTTTGCGTTCGGACGAGAAGTGGAGTTGGTAGAGAAGCGGAAATTGCTGCCGCAATGGTCCGTATTCCACGCCGCTGTCATGCATCCACAGCAGCAGCGATGCTTCGGTGCTATTGCCGATCGGCGTCAGCTTTCCTTCACGGCGTTCGAGATTAGCCGTGGAGTTGACGGCGGAATTCAGCGCGAGCCAATGGATCGGGCGATCGTCGCGTGGCCAGGCGGCTCCGGCATCGAGGCGGGGCCAATCGCCTTGGCCGCGAGCGAGAAGTTTGCCGTCCCAGAAGAGGCGATCGACCTGCATTTTGTTCAGCGTCAGCGTGCCGGTCTTATCGGAGCAGATGACTGTGGCGGAGCCGATGGTTTCGCAGGCGACGAGTTGACGTACCAGCGAGTTGGCACGCGTCATCTTTCGCATGGCGAGCGCGAGCGACACCGTGACGCTCATCGGCAAACCTTCGGGGACCGCGACGACGATCACGATCACCATCGTGACGAAATAGCTGAGCAATTCGCCGAAGACGGAAACCGCTTGGTCGGTGTTGCGAGGCACATAGATTTCGCCGACCCAAAGCCCGCGCGCGACTTCCGCGAGGAAAATTGCTGCTGCCGCGACGTAGCCCACTCGGCTGATGAGCCCCGCGAGGTTTTGCAATTTGACCTGCAGCGGCGTCAGTTCCTTCGAGATCGACAGCTTCCGCTTGACGCGCAATTCCTCATTGTCGTCCGTCTCCTCTTCCTCGGGATGTCCGCCAAGGCGGCGCGCGATTTGACCCAGGTAGGTAGCATCTCCGACATCGGTGACGAGCATCTGCCCCATGCCGTCCACGACTTGCGTGGCGCGGTAGACGCAGCCGGGGTGATCGGGGCCGTGGGCGGCATCGTCGTCGCGTGATGCGGTCTTTTTCACCGCTTCCGATTCGCCGGTCATCAGCGATTGGTCGATCCGCATCTCAGTCGCTTTGAGAATGCGGCCATCGGCGGGGATCTCGTCCCCCATTTCGAGGAGCACGACGTCGCCGACGACGACGTCTTCGAGAGGCACGCCGTGGATTTCGCCGTCGCGCAACACCTTGCTCTGCAGCGAATCCTTGCGGGCATTCAACAGCTCGAACTCGCGATCGCTCCGATATTCGCTAAGAAATGCCACCCCCGTCGCCAAAACGACGGCGATCATGACGGCGATCCCTTCGACGAGCACATGCCCGCCCGAAAGCCCAACGATAAATAGCACGAACGCGCCGGCGAAGAGAAGCGTCGGAATCCATTCGCCTTTCCGCGAGACGAAGACGAGAGCGACGAGTGCAGCCAGCAGGCCGACGCTCCACCCCGCCGTCACGGGCTCGGCTTTGAACAGATCGACGACCATCGAAAGCAGGGCGGCGGCGAGCAGAATCTTGATGATCGGCTCATCGAACTTCTCGAGAAACTTCTTCCACAGCGACTCGCGCGGCAACGGCGTGAGCACATTGCGACCGTACCGCTGCCGACTTGTTTCGACCGCCGCCGAGGCGAGCCCACGCTCGGGAGCAATCGCCAATTCCTGCAACGTTTGTGCTGCCGTTCGCATGCTGGATTCTCAAGAGAAAAGCCACGAAGCGCGGGTGCGTCTTCGTGGCTTTGTTTCGTCGGCGAGCGTAGTTATTGTTCCATGATCTCTTTGGACTTCTTATCGGCCGTTTCGCCGATCTTGTCTTCGTAGCCCTTCAGAAGGGCCTGCATCTTTTCCTTGCCCTTGTCCCGTTCGTCCTCGGTCATCGTCTTTTCTTTCTCGGCCGTATCGAAGTGTTTATTGCCGTCGCGGCGGATGTTGCGGCAGGAGACCTTCGCGTCTTCGCTCGATTTCTTGATGTTCTGCACCATCTTCTTGCGTTGGTCGCCGCTCATCGCGGGAACCTGCAAGCGAATCATCTTGCCGTCGTTGTTCGGCGACATTCCAAGGTCGCTCGAGCGGATCGCCTTCTCGATTTCCTTGAGGGCACTCGCATCGAATGGACGGATCACGATCGACTGCGGATCAGGGGTGTTGATTTGCGCTAGCTGCTTCAACGGTGTCGGCTGGCCGAAGTAGTCCGCGCGGATGTTCTCGACCATCGCCGGCGACGACCGCCCGGTGCGAAGCCCGCGCAGCTCGTCGCGAAACACGCTCAACGCCTTCTCCATCCGCTGTTCGGCGTCCTTCAAAATTTGATCAGCAGTCATGACTTTCTCCGGTTTGCTTCCATGTAGCCCTCTCGCTCCGCGAGAGGATGGCGGAAGCGTCACATGCGATCGCACGGCGCTCAGCCGCCTACCTCTCGCGGAGCGAGAGGGCTGCCTAGAAGCAGTTACTCGACCAAGGTTCCAATCGGATGTCCCGCGATGGCGCGTTCGATGTTGCCGGTCTTCTTGAAATCGAATACAAGGATCGGCACCTTGCCCGACTTGCAAAGATCGATCGCGGATGCATCCATGACTTTGAGGTTGTCTCGCAGCACTTGGGCGTGCGTGAGGCGTTCGTAGCGGACGGCATGCGGATTCACTTCCGGGTCGTCGGTGTAGACGCCGTCCACCTTGGTCGCTTTGAGGAGGATATTTGCTTCGAGTTCGCGTGCACGCAACGCGGCGGCCGTGTCGGTCGTCACGAACGGATTGCCGGTGCCGCCCGCGAGGATGACGACGCGTTTCTTTTCGAGATGCCGCATCGCGCGACGGCGGATGTAGGGTTCGGCGATTGATTCCATGCGGATCGCCGTCTGCAGACGCGTGGCGCAGCCGAGACTTTCGAGCGCTTCCTGAAGGGCCATGCCGTTAAGGATGGTTGCGAGCATGCCCATGTAGTGCGCGGAGGTTTCGCGGATGACGGAACCGCCCGCGGAAAACTGGGCGCCGCGGAGGATGTTGCCCGCGCCGATGACGACGCCGAGTTCGACGCCGCGCTGAACGACGGTGTGAACCTGGCGAGCGATATTAAGGGTTTCGTCGATCGAGATGCCGCTCTTGCCGCCGGAGTGCCCGAACACCTCGCCGCTCAGTTTGAGGATGACACGACGATACTGGGGTGTCAACGGGTCCGACGATTCGTCCATGGCGTGTGCATCCGGCGAGAAAAGGTCGAGCGCTGCGGGCATTCTATCCAAGCGATAACGGCGTGGCGAGCGCGTTTAGCGGGGAGCCGAAGGCGACCGGTCGCCTTCGGCTCCCCGCTAAACGAGCACGATCAAATCGTGATCACGCGGTCGCGGGATGCGATGATCCATTGCTCGCGAACTTCGCCTTCGCTGACCACATACGCGAACTTGTGTAGGGCACAGGTCGGGCAGATGTGCGTTGGGATCGCGTAGAACTCGTCGCCCGGCTCTGCGTTCGAGGGTTCCGGCGTTTCGAGCACTAGGTGCTCCTCGTTGTGCGTCGCTTCACGGTATTCGCCGAGGTTCAGCATGCGAACACGTCGGCCCGCCGGCGGATCGCCCGCGACGGCCTTGTGACCCAAATCCAATGTGATGCGATTGGCGGCGGGGCGGCTGACCACGCGCGTCAGCATCACTGCGGCGGGGGTAAAGTCGCTGAGGTCCGCGTACTTGGAACCGTAGCCGTGATCGTTCAGCACGCAGGTGCCGGGGGAGAACTCGACGCAATCGTGGTGCATCTCGTGATATACGGGGAACGTCGGGGTTCCGCCGGCGACGATGCGCGGGACCGCCATGCCGCGGTCCATCAGCGCGACGCGCATCTCGAGCACGGCATCGAATGGGCCGACGACGGCATTTTCGCGGTCTTCGAGCTTTTCCTGGTGATTGTGCCCGTCATACGCATGCAACCCGCCCGGTTTCAGCCCCGGAGACTTGGCGAGTTTCTCGTACAGTTTCGTCGCTTCCGGTCCCACGCCGATGCCGGTGCGATGCTGCCCGATGTCGATATCGACGAGCACCTCGGCGGAGAGGCCGGCTGCATGCAGGGCGGCAGAAATCTGCTCAAGCGGCTTCGGGTGATCGACGAGGCAGGAAAACTTCGAATCAGGATAAGTGCGGATCAGCTTCGCGAAACGCTCGATGTTCGGCCCCACCATCGGATACGCGATGAGAATATCCGCCGCTCCTGCTTGGGCGAGCATTTCCGCCTCGGCGATCGTCGCGCATTTATGCTTGGTGACCCCCGCCGCGATCTGCATGCGGACGATTTCACGCGTCTTGTGTGTTTTGACATGTGGCCGAAGGCGATCGGGCGAACCGGCCCTGGCGATCATCCGGTCGATGTTGTGTTGGATCAGTTCTTTGAAGAAAAGTAACGAGGGGGACAGCAGCTTTTCGGCGCCGCGCACATGATAGCGAGGGTCCATGACGTCTCCAAGGTAGCGAACCGCAGCATGCGTCCGCCATCGTATCGGAGATCATTCTGCAAGCAATGCAAAGAGTTCCAAAAAGAATGGGGACAGGACCTCCAACAAAACCTAAAGCCTCTCTCCCCATTCTTTTGGGCTTCTCTATCGGTCACGCGAGCATGTCGTGGACGACATTGCCATACGTGAGGAAGAGATCGCGGCCCGCGCGATCGGTGAGTGTGGTGTGGGGGTCGATGCCCAGAAGCCAGTAGGCTGTGGCGAGAATGTCCTTCGGCGAGACAGGGCGGTCGGTGACGGTTCCGCCTTGTTTGTCGGTGCGGCCAATCACCTTGCCGCGCGCGACGCCGCCGCCGGCAAACATGCAGGTGTAGGCTTGCGACCAATGATCGCGGCCAGCACCTTTGGCATTGTTGAGTCGAGGAGTACGCCCATGCTCGCTGAGGACCATGACGAGTGTTTCATCGAGCATGCCGCGCTGATCGAGATCGTTGATGAGGCCGAACAACGCCCGGTCGAGGCCGGGGCAGAGTTCATTCTTCATGCGAGGGTAATGTTCCCAGTGCGTGTCCCAACCGGAGCCCGCGAGGCCGAACTCGTCCCAGAACACGCTGACGAACTTCGAACCGGCCTCGACCAGTCGACGCGCGGCAAGGGAGGCTTGGCCGAACACAGTCATGCCGTATGATTCGCGCAAGGCGCGTGGTTCGTGTTCGAGATCCAAAGCCCGGTGGATGCGATCGGAGCCCATCAAGTCGTAGGCCATGGAACGATAGCGATCAAAATTGCGTTCAGCCCCGCTGGCGTTGACCTTTGAGCGAGCCTGATCGAATTGCTGCAGCAGCGACCGACGTTGGTCGAGTCGATCAAGGGTCAGGTCGCCTTCGACACGCGAGCCTTCAGCCAACACGAAACGCCCATCCGGGGCAATGCCGACGTAGGGTTCCTTGAAGTCGAGATTTTCGCCGTTGAGCGTCTTGGGGACCGTCGCGGTTGCTTCGCCGCGGAATTCGGTCCAAAGCGGGTTGTAAGCGTTGCCGAGGAAGGCGGCATACGGGCCCGCACGGGGAACTTCGCCTCGTCGGCGCGTACTGAAAGGCCACGGGAGAGCGATGTTGGCAGGCAATTCGCGACGGCGTCTACGTCGCTCGGAATCCGTGCGTTCGAGATACTCGACGACCGATCCGATATAGGGCCAATGCCTCCCGTCACGCGGGTTGAGTTCCATGGGCACGTCGATCGCTTCGACGCCCGTGGTGGCGTAGGCGACGCCGTGAAGAGGATAGGGGTGGCTCATGGAACGCACGACGGTCATGCGGTCCATGATTCGCGACATGTTCGGGAAGAGTTCGCAGACGTCGCATCCCGGGAGCGACGAGCGAATGCCGCCGAGTTCGCCGCGAATTTCAACTGGAGCGTCGTATTTCATGTCAGCCCATTCAAGCTGACTGGGCGATCCATAAAGGAAAAGTAGGATGCAGGATTTGGCCCTGCCGAAGTGGGCGTTGAGGGCGGCCGGCGAGGGAGAGGCCTGGGCCGCGGTCGCGCGAAGGAAGGAGTCAAGCCCCAATCCCAGCAGGCTTAATGATCCGGCTTGGAGCATGTCCCGCCGGGTCAAGCCATCGCACAATCGCTTGGGAGAACCAAGGATTCGAAGCATTGCCTCTCCGCAAGTTTGGAGTGATCCGGGGGGGTAAGCGAATTGTAAACGGAACCGGTACGCTCTGCAATTCGATTTCGCACATACCGCAGGGGTGGTTAGTCAGCCAAGACTTGCAGCGGAGCGCGACAGGGAAGTGACGCATTCGCCTGGCAATTAGCCCGCAATGCGAAAAGCGTTGCGGCTCGTCAGGTTCAACAAAGCAGCGTCAGCGTTGAAACGTCAGCATCTCGATTTCTCTACTTGTATGCCGATCCGGTAGCGGTTACGGTTGGAACATCCTTTCTTTCGGCCATTTCTCGCTGGAGTCGCTTCCATGTCGCCACGCAGTCGTCGCGGGTTTACGCTGATCGAATTGTTGGTGGTCATTGCCATCATTGCGGTGTTGATCGCCTTGCTGGTTCCCGCCGTCCAGAAGGTGCGCGAAGCGGCCGCTCGCTCGCAGTGCCAGAACAATCTGAAGCAGTGGGGGCTTGCGATGCATGCCTGCCACGATACGTTCAAGACGCTCCCTGCCGCCGCCACCAACTCTCCGCGGCATACTTGGGTCGTCTATCTTTGGCCGTTCATCGAACAATCGCCGATCGCCAACAAGTATGGCGCGGCTGATCTTGCCGGCAATCATTTTTACTTGGGAGGCAAGATCGATCAGAATGCCACCACCGGTCTCCTCGCTCAGACTGTGCCTCTCTACTACTGCCCGTCCGATCGACCGGGCGCCCTTTGGAAAGGCGACACTTATTGGCGGGCTCGCGGCAACTACGTCGTTTCCTGGGGGCCCTACACTCGACCTTATTCGACGAATCCGCCGCCATTCAAGGCGGTGTTCGGCTGGACCAACGACAATCCCTCGGCGCCGTGGAAGACCCGGCTCACCGACATCACCGACGGTACCTCGAACACCATGCTGATGTCGGAAACTCTTATGGCCGAAGATGTCGCATGGGATGGTCGAGGCGACTTCATGAATGACGACGGACAGTTCGTCAATTTCGAATTTATGACTGTCAACCCACCAAACGGCGGCACTGACGTGAATGTTTGCGCTAACGCCACCATGCCGGCTCCGTGCGTCGCCGGCGGCAACATGCATCAAGCCGCCCGCAGCCGGCATACCGGTGGCGTCAATGTCCTCTTTGGGGACGGCGGCATCCGCTTCGTGACCAACGGAGCGACGCTCTCTGTCTGGCAAGCCGCCAGCACCATGAATGGCGGCGAAAGCGACAGCAATCCGTAAGGCCAATTGGCACAATGCGCAGGCACCAATCGGGTAAGCCATCCCTGAATGCTGAAGCATATAACTCAGGGAGCCTGCGAGCGATTGCTTGCGCAGCGTGCAATGAACTGCATCCCACCACTTCCACTCCGAGCTTTGCATGACTCGTTCCACGAAAGCGATTGCGACATTCGGGTGTCTCGCGTCGATGCTGGCTTTGCTTGGTTGTCCGGAGTCCGGCCCGCAGAAGGCGCCGGTGAAGGGGACGGTAACACTGGACGGCACGAAACTCGAATCCGGCAGCATGCAATTCATGTCGGCCGAGAACAAAGTTCCATCGTCTGCGTTCACGATTAAAGACGGCGAATTCATGGGGGAGGCCTACGTGGGCCCCATGAAGGTGCTTGTCTCCGCCCAGAAAGTCGTCGGCAAGAAAAAAGTCTACGACACCCCGGACAGCCCGGTGAAAGACATCACCAAGGAATTGATCCCCGACCGCTACAACACGAAAACCGAACTGACTGCCGAGGTAAAGCCGGGGCCAAACGCGTTCGAGTTTGCTTTGAAGTCGACGAAGTAGCGATTCGTGAGACGCTCCATCCGCGTCCCGTCGTCAGCGTTTCGCGGAGACGCCAGTCAGTTCCTGTATACGCTTCGTCGCTTCGTCTTTGCGGCGTTGGTCATACTCTTCGCTGACGACTTCGCGGTAAAGTTCGAGTGCCCGTTGCTTGTCTCCGACCTGGCGATCGTAAAGGCGGGCAGCTCGCAGTCGGGCATCGAATTGCGTCTTCTTGTTCCATTGAAAGCAACGCTCATAGTACAACGCGGCGCGACGCGGCATCTTGTAGATACGACCCTCGTAAATGTCGCCCAAAAAGAATGCCGCGTCGGAAATCTTGTCGCTTTCCGGGTACTTGGAAAGCAGTTCTTGGAGCAGGATTTCTGCGCGCCTCTGATTGTCTATGAGATCGGTGCCGAAACCCTTGTCCTTGTAGAGCATCGCACGAGCCAAGAGCTTCGTCGCTTCGGGCACGCTGGCATTCCCGGTCAAGCTGGGCGGGGGCACGTCGAGTTCGAGGCGAAAAGGATACTTTGGGATGCGATGCCACTGACGCAATTCTTCTTCCGCCCATTTCGCGCGTTCGAGGTCTCCGGCGTTGACGTAGATTGAGCGAAGCTGTTCGAGTTGTTTCTGATATTCCTTCCGCGCAGCCAAAAGCTTCTCCACGGTTTCAAGGTCGTTTACCTTGCCGACGGGAGGGGACGGTTGAGCTGGAAGGGATGCGGCGCCGAGCAATCCAAGACCGCCGATGCAGAAGGCGAGGAGAGAAAGGCGAGTTTGCACGGGCAGATCTCCCAGGCGGAGCGCTTTGGCTTCGCCTCGCCCGGGGTGCCCATGCATCATGCAGGAGGCTGAGCGGGCGCGGAGCCGGCGGCGACCGCAGTCGATACGAATGGCCGCGGTTCGACGCGGCCGAAAATCATGCGTCCCGCAGGGGTCTGCAAGACGCTCGTCACGGTGATGCTGACTTCCTGCCCGATATAGGGGCGCCCTTGCTCCACCACCACCATCGTGCCGTCGTCGAGGTAACCGACGCCTTGGCCGATTTGATCGCCTTGCTTCACGATCTTCACCGGCAGCGCTTCGCCGGGCAGTGCGACCAACTTCATCGAGTTGGCCAATTCATTGAGGTTGATGACGTCCACGCCTTGAATCTGAGCAATCTTGTTCAGGTTGAAGTCGTTGGTCACGACCCGGGCGCTCAGTACCTTGGCGAGCACCACGAGCCGTTCATCCACCTTGGCCACTTCGCGAAGTTCGGCGAGATTCGCCTCGTGCATCTGCACTTCCACCTTGGTGTTGGACTGCATCTTCTTGAGCACATCCAACCCGCGGCGGCCGCGGTTTCGCTTGATCTTGTCGCTGCTGTCGGCAATGCCTTGCAGCTCTTGCAGCACGAACCGGGGAACGATCAGCTTCGTGTCGATAATTCCCGTATCGCATATATCGGCAATTCGACCGTCGATAATTACGCTCGTGTCGAGAACCAACGGCTTCGCCCCCTTGAGTTGCTTGGAAAATTCGACATAGGGGATAATGAACCGGAAATCGTCCTTCGTCTGGAACAAGATCGACACCGAAATGTAGCAGGTGACGATCGTAAGCAGCAGCTGGATCATCTGTTCGGGCCGAGTGGACGCGACGGCCTGCACGCCGAGGTATTCGCGAACGATCGGCTGCAATGCTTGCCAAAAGAGGGAAGCGAGCAGGAACCCCATCAAAAGGCCGAAAAAGACCGACGAGATGGACGTGATCTGCTTGTTCTTCGCCGAAATGTCGCCCACGAGGACGGCGATTGCAATCGCCATCACGATGACGAAGCTGATCGTACCTAGGACATATGCCTGGCGATCGAAGAGGAAGAACAGAATGCTGCTGGCGATACCGACGCTCAGGAAGATGAAGACGGCCCGCACAATCAGCAGAATCAGCTTGTTTCGGTCGCTGCCGAAACCCGGGGTTGGGGGAACGCTATCGCTCATTTACGCTGCCGGCTGTAGCCGGACCTCCGCGTGAAGCACATCAGGGAGCATCGAGAAACCGTCGTTTGCGCGGAAACGAGCGAGGGGAGCAAGCCAAAGGAGAAGGAAGTGAAACGCCCTAAGGCATTATCGCTCCGGGTGAAGGGGGGCCGGAGCTTCCTCAAGGAAGGTCGATTCGGCTTGCTCGACTCTTTCCGCCTGACCGGTATCTTATGCGTGGCTCGACGGGTGGAACAGCCTTAAATATTCGTCTTGCGCGAAGCGGTCCGTCATTCCTGCTAAGTAATCGCACACGGTGCGATGCAGCGACGTTTGCCGGGCGCGCTGCTGGTATCGATCCTGCAAAAGGGCGGTGTCGCCGACGAACTCGTCGAACATCGCCCGCAACATTCGCTGGCCTTTGCGGACCATGCGGAGCACGCGATAGTCGCGGTAAACGCATCGCCGCAGGAACTCTTCCAGCTCGCGCTTCAGCTCGAGCACTTCGGGCCCCGGCGTCACCAATAGCGGGGCCTGGCGGACATCTTCGATGACGGCGATCTCGTGTCGCCGCAGATTTTTCCGGGTGTTTTCCAGCAGGTCGGTCACTTGCCAGGCAATCAGCGCGCGGACGACGGTGGGTTGGAAATTTAGCGGCGACAAATTGCGATGCTTCTGCTGAACCCGCTCGACCGTCCGCCGCCAAAACGTCACCTGGTTCAGATCCTCGAGCGTGATCAGGCCGACCGAAAGGGCATCATCCACGTCATGCGAGTCGTAGGCCAAACTGTCGGCCGCATCGACGACCTGCGCTTCGAGCAACGGCTGGCCGACATTCAGATACGCGGCCACCTCCGGTGCATCTTTCGCCTTGCTGTGCATCGCCTGGGCTTCGAGCACTTCCCATGACAGATTAAGCCCAGGGAAATCGGGATAGCGGTATTCGAGTTCCTCGACGATCCGCAGGCCATGCAGGTTGTGCTCATAGCCGCCGTGCGACTTCATGCAGTCCGCCAGCGTCGTCTCTCCCGCATGGCCGAACGGCGGATGGCCAAGGTCATGCATGAGGGCGATCGCTTCGGTCAAATCCTCGTTGAGGCCAAGCTGCCGCGCGATCGTTCGGCTGATCTGCGCGACTTCGAGCGTGTGGGTCAGACGCGTGCGATGATGGTCGCCGACCTGATTGACCAGCACCTGCGTCTTGTACATGAGCCGGCGAAACGCGGTGCTGTGGACGATGCGATCGCGGTCGCGCTGATAGAGCGTGCGCGCCGTCTCTGTCGCCTCCGGATGCTTCCGCCCCCGGCTATTCCGCGTCTTCATCGCATAAGAAGCGAGGACTTCGTCCTCCCGATCCAACCAATCCGGCGGCTCGAACAAGTGAATGCTCCTGATTGCTCTGGCCCCCTCTCCCGTTGGGGGAGAGGGGTAGGGGAGGGGTCCCCCCCCCCCCCCCCCCCCCTCGCCCATGCACCAACTTCATCGTCGTTCGCAAGCCCCACCGTAATCGCAGCGCACGGTGGGGCTTGCGGAATGATTACGTCGCCGCAAACGCATCCGCCAGCAGTTCGCGCACCGCGTCCAGCGACTGCACGATCACCCGCGCATCGCCCAACACCGGCATGAAGTTCGTGTCCCCATTCCAACGCGGCACGATGTGATAATGCAAATGCCCCGGTAATCCGGCCCCAGCGACTTTGCCGAGATTCAGCCCCACGTTGAACCCTTCCGGCTTCATCTTCTCTTGCAGCAGCGATTGCATGCGGACAAGCATGCGATGAATCTCGAAGACCTCCGCGTCATCTAGTTCCGCGAGATGGGCCTTGTGGGCTTGCGGGGCGACCAGCAGATGGCCGTTGTTGTAAGGAAAACGGTTGACGACCACGACCGTCCGTTCGCCGCGCGCGACGATCAGGTTTTCCGCGTCCTTCGTCTCTCGCAGGCCGCGGCAGATGAAACACTCGTCCGTTTCCCCCGGCGGCTTCGGGGCCGACACATACGCCATCCGCCACGGCGCCCACAATCGATCCATGATGCTGCCTCGTGCGATTCGATCTCCATCCAATTGTATGAGCGGCGAAAGCCAAGCCGGGCGGTCGTAGAACGAAGGGGTATCCTACGCATGAGGCGCCTATGCCCGCTCCGCTTATCGTCATCAACACCGTCGCTTTGCCCGTCCGCCACCTGGCACTCGCTCCGCGTCTGTCCGCCCTTGCAGCGAAGGGGTGGAGTCGGCCGATGCAGGAGGTCTACCCCGCGGTCACTTGTACCGCGCAGGCGACTATGCTCACGGGGGAATTGCCGGAGAATCACGGTATCGTCGGCAACGGTTGGCTGTTCCGCGACACCATGGAAGTCCGCTTCTGGCAGCAATCGAATCGCCTCGTCCAGGCCGAACCTGTCTACACGACGGCCCGCCGAAGGGCCGAAAAACAAGGCAGGCCGTTTCGCTGCGCCAAACTCTTCTGGTGGTTCAATCAGGGTGCCGACGTCGATCTTTCGGTGACGCCGAAGCCGCATTACGGCAGCGACGGCGACAAGCGATTCGACATCCAAACTTCGCCGCCCGAGTTAGCCGACAATCTGAAGAAACGGCTCGGCAGTTTTCCCTTCCCGACCTTCTGGGGACCGATGGCCGGGCTGGGTTGCACGAAGTGGATCGCCCAATGTGCCGCCGAGGTACTGAAGACGACCGAAGGCGGGCCGCCGGATTTGACGTTCGTCTATCTGCCGCATCTCGATTACGACACGCAACGTTTCGGCCCCAGCGGATGCGATTGGAAACGCCTCGTCGGCGAACTCGACGCCGCCTGCGCTCCGCTTCTCGATGCGGCCGCTGCCGTCGGCGCCCGCGTGTGGCTGGTCAACGAATACACGCATCTTGATGTGGACACGCCGATCTACATCAACCGAATCCTCGCCAAGGCAGGCCTGCTGCAATCGCGCCCTGGCCCTTTCGGCGATCAGCTCGACACCTTCGGCAGCACCGCATTCGCCGTCTGCGATCACCAGCTAGCGCACATCTACGTGCGAACCGCGGACGATGTGCAGCGTGTACGCGACATCGTCGAAGCAATGCCCGGCGTGGGCCGCGTGTTCAGCGGATTGCAACGCATGGAGCTAGGCCTAAATCATCCGCGGGCGGGCGATCTGGTCGCGCTGTCGAAGCCGAACGCATGGTTCGCGTATCCCTTTTGGCTCGACGACGCCCGCGCCCCCGATTACGCCCGGACGGTCGATATCCATCGCAAGCCGGGATACGATCCGTGCGAACTGGTCTTCGATCCAGCGATCCGCTTTCCGAAACTACGTGCCGCTCGCCGGTTGGCGGCGAAGAAGATGGGGTTCCGCACTCGCTTCGACCTAACGCCTCTTGATGCATCCCTCGTGAAAGGCAGCCACGGTCTTCGGGTCGCCAGCCCGCAAAATGCACCCGTGTTCATCGCGGACGGTCCGCAACCGCCGCAAGGCGAGATCGGCCAACCTTTCTTGCGCAACTTGGTCTTGTCGGCCCTCGGTCTAGAACACGCCTAGTTCTTTTTCGCCCGCACTCGAGCGGGATTGTTTCCTAACCGTTCCGTATGGTGCGTGTACGCCTCTTCAGAAAAATTCGCGTCAGATTCCCCGCCTGTGTGCTCTTCGTGAACTAGACTTGGTCGAGGTTTCGTAATTTACGCGCTTTCCGACGTGGAAGGTCGCTCATGGCAGGCCGTATATTCCTGGGTAGGTATGAACCGCTCCGGCTCCTTGGCGAAGGGGGCATGGGGCGCGTTTATCTTGCTCGACAGATCGACCTTGGACGCCAAGTCGTCGTCAAGGTCATGCACGACCACATCGCGGCCGATCCCAAGTTCCATGAGCGGTTTCAGCGCGAAACGTTGCTGATGGCCCGCTTCCAACACCCTTACGCCGTCACCCTTTACGACGCCTCGCTCAACGATCCGCACGGCCCTTGCATCGTCATGGAGTACATCAAGGGCATCACCCTCGATGATCTGCTCAAGAAGAACAAGCGTCTCAACCCGCCCCGCATTGGACGCCTGCTCGATCAGCTGTGCGAGGCGTTGCAGGCTGCCCATGATCAGGGCATTGTTCATCGCGACCTGAAGCCATCCAACCTGATGGTGGTGGATCCCGAGACGCCGTACGAAAAAATCAAGGTCATGGACTTCGGGCTCGCCAAACTGCTCGATGATTCGACCGGCATGGCGATGTATCACAAGACGACGGACACCGGCACGGACTTCGCCGTCGGCACGCCAGGGTACATTTCGCCCGAGCAAATTCGCGGCGAGGAAGTCACTTACGCGTGCGACATTTACAGCGTGGGCGTTATACTTTTCGAACTGCTGACGGGGCGATTGCCGTTCATTCGCGAAGACGCGATGGACGTGTTGATCGCTCATGCCACCGAGCCGCCTCCGACGTTCGAAGAGATGGGGATCGCGGATTCGGTATCGCCCGAAGTCGAGCAGGTGGTCATGAGTTGTCTGGCAAAGGTGCCGAATGAGCGTCCCGGATGCGCTCGCGACCTTGCCTTGGCGTTCCGCGAAGCGATGCACGCTACGTTGGATACGGGCGAGTATCGCCCGCTTCGCGAAACGCTTGATACGCCCCTCGAGCAAGACCTCCCGGAAACGCCGGCGGACCATGATCCTGTCGATCCGAATTCCGTCGTCTTCCGTATGGAAGCGTGGATGCCGGACGCGATCGCGACGCACAAGCTCCGCTACTTTGTGCAGGATGTGTCCGGAACGGTGCTCGAAAGCGTTCCAGGCCGGATCGTCGTTCGTATTGGTCCTGGATCCAATTCTCCTGGTTCGGCTTACGCCGCAAGTATGCGGACATAGACCTTGAACTGAGGATGGAACGGAAAGACCCGAAAAACTCCACGCACCTCGCCATCACTGCGATCATGACGTCGCCCGACCGCAAGGCGCAAAGCCACAGCGGCTGGCGCGAACGTTGCAGTCAAATCTTTTGCGAACTCCGCGGTTACCTCGCGGGCGGCTTCGGTCGAGCGAAAAAGAGCCGCGGACGAAGGAAGCGGATCGCATGGCGCCAGGCGATCCGCTTCCTTCGTCCGCGGCTCTTTTCTCATGATCTGGATAATGCGTCGCCGAATGCCGCGAGGCGGCTGCGATGGCATCGGCGGATTGCTGGACTTGCGTTTGCGAGCTTTGGCCGCGCAGGACAATAATGAGGTCGGCGTGCCGGCGCCGTAGCCTCGCATGGGGTTGTTCCAAACGATTTTCCCGGTGAGCGGATCCAGACAGTAGATGTAACCGTTGGTCGAGACGATGAGACGGTCGCCGTCGAGCAGCAGGGTCACGTATCCCGATTTCATTTCGTTGTTGGACCACACGATTTCGCCCGTGTCGCGGTCCAAGGCCACGGCGTAGCCGTTGAGGCCGACGAATATCAGTTGATCGACGTTCATCGCTTTCGCTCCTGAGAGTATCTGGAGACTTTTCGTTCGTCGAGGGATGGGATTTGGGGTTGCAAGCATCGTAACCTTCGGCAGCGGGCGAGCAAATCGAATACACTCACCTCGCCGACGTCTTCCGGTCCTCCGGGGCGAAATCGGCTGCATGGTGGGACACGTCCAAACTATTTGCTCTGCATCTCGTCTTTTCGGTGACGTATGACCCAGCAGGTCCCAGCGGTGGCGGTCGTCGATTCGAACGGCGAGGCAGCGTCTTCGGCCGAGGACTTGGTGCGCTGTTCAACGATTGCGCGACGAATTGATCGGCACGCTGACCTTCGTTCTGGGAAACCGCGAGGACGCTCGCGACGCGGCGCAGGAAGCCTTCGTGAAGTGTTGGAACGCGCGGGAGCAAGTGCCGCGCGTGGCGAACCTGAAGGCCTGGATCTTCCGCGTCTGCTTCAACACGGCCAAGGACATGCAACGCGGCGCTGGCATCGCCGGTCCAGGCCCTTGCAAGCGGAGCAGCACGTCATGGTCGCACGGAGTCTGCACCCATGGTAGTACTCGAACGAACGGAATCGCTCGAACGCCTTCGCGTCGCCATCCTCGATCTTCGCGACGAGGAGAAGGAGGTTTCCTCCTGCGGCAGAACGGCGATCTGACCTACGACGAAATCGCGCTGATGCGCGCGGATGCCCGGTAAGCACGATCAAAACTCAAATGCGCGCCATCGAAAAGCTGCGGCGTGTGCTGAACTAAGTTTCAACGTTTAGCCGCCGCTCTCGGAGCGGCGCGGACTGCACGCTATGCGATTGCAGGACGCCAAGGCCACGCGCTCCGAGAGCGGCGGCTAAACGATATGGGGGAAGCGCTCGATGTTCGACTGCAACCGCACGCAAAGAAGTTTGCTCGCCTACCTGTTCGATTTGCTCGAAGCCGACGAGGCTCGGCAGCTCGAATCGCATCTCGCCGAGTGCGGCGAATGCAAGGCGAAGCTTGAAGAAGCCAAAAGCGCGAAATCGCTGATGGCGCAGGCTGCGAAAACGTCGGCCCCGGAAGTTCGCTTCCAGGCCCCGGCTGTTTCCCGGCCTCGTCCTGCAGAACCGGCCCAACCGCGTCCGCGTCAGGTGGTTCCCGCGGGGGGCGGCGGAGCGTGGAAATGGGCGATCGCGGCCTGCGTCGGCCTCATGATCCTCGGCCTTGGCTCCATCGGCGGATTCACTTGGTTCGCTCATAGCCGCGATGCCCAACTCGCTCAGGGTCGCGCTCAGGATTTGGCGGCTCAGCAGCGAAACGCCCAGGAGCAGGCCCGCAAGGACCGCGAGAAGAACCAAGAAGAAATTCGCGCGATCCAGGAACAGATCAACCGCCTCGTCGGCGACTGGAACCGCGAACGGACGAAGACGGAAAAGGTCGTCCAGCAGCAGGACGCCCAGTTCAAAATCGTCGCCCCGCAGAGTGTGCAGGCGGGAGCGAAGAACGAGTTCGCCATCGAGATGCGCCGCCAAGGCAAGGGGCCGAAGAAGGCCGAGGTGCAGATCGTCGATGAGAAATCGAAGAAGGTGCTGCTCAGCCAAAACTTCGAGACGGACAAGGTTCAGCTTGATTTGCCGCTCGATTTGGCCATCAAGCCGGGCATGGACCTCGCCCTCGTGATCCACACCGAAGGCCAGGACGGCATGCCAGCCCAGGTCCGCGAGCACCTCGCTCTGGTCGTTCCCGAATACATGACACATGTCGCGACCGATCGCCCAATGTATCGTCCGGGCGAAACCGTCCGCTTCCGTTCGCTGACGCTGGACCGCTTCACGCTGAAGCCGACGGCCGAGGACCTGAAGGTCACGTTCGTCATCGCGGCGCCGAATGGTCAGGAGCTGTACAAGCAGGAATCCGGTTTGAAGCCCGCAACCGCGGACATGCAAGCGGGCGGGGCCGGAATGATTCCGGGCGGCGAAATGGCTCCGCCGGGCATGCCGGGCGGTCCCGTGCCGATGCTGATGATGCAAGACATCCCGCAAGCGGGGAAGGCCATTGAAGGCCCTGACGGCAAAGCGGTCGTCGGCATCGCGGCGGGGCACTTCATGCTGCCGCCGGAAGCTCCGGGTGGTCAGTATGTGCTTCACATCAAAGAAGCGAACGATCGCTTCCCCGCGGAAAAACGTCCCTTCCTCGTCAATGTGTGGCAGACGCCTCGCTTCAACAAGGAACTCGATTTCACCCGCAGTTCGTTTGGCCCCGGCGAGAAGGTCGGTGCCCAACTGAAGATCGCCCGCGTCGAAGGGGGCGCGTTGCCCGCGAATCTGCTCGTTCAAGCCAAGGCGAATGTGGACGGCAAGGAAGTCTATTCCGCCAACGTCCCCGTTACGCCCGAAGGCCGCGTCGAAGTCTCCTTCGAGTTGCCGAAGGCCGAGGTGTTGGAACGAGGAAGCGGGTCGCTGTCGCTGAAGATCCTCGACCCCGCCGGCGTGGAAACGATCGTTCGCCCCATTCCGATCCTTCTGAAAAAGCTGCTCGTCGATTTCTATCCCGAAGGCGGCGAGCTGATCCAGGGCGTGCCGAACCGGGTCTACTTCTCCGCGAAAACCGCCATCGGCAAACCGGCCGACCTCCAGGCGAAGCTCGTGGATGATCAGGGCAAAGTCGTCGTCGAATCGATCGACACCCTGACCGACGCCAAGGAGCCTGGCATCAACCAGGGCATGGGACGCTTCGAGTTCACTCCGGAAAAGGGCCGTACGTATGAGTTGAAGATCGAAACGCCCGCCAAGACCGAAGGCAAGCACCACCTGCCGGAAGCGAAGGCCGAAGGCGTGGCCATGCGGATTCCGGAAGCGGTCGTCGGCGAAGCGTTCGAGGTCGAAGTCCGCAACGTCGGCAAGCAACGCAACCTGCTCATCGGCGCCTACTGCCGAGGCCGACTGCTCGACCATGTGCAAGCCACGGTGGAGGACGGCAAAAGCGAAAAGGTCACGCTGCGGACCACGCCGAACATCACCGGCGTCTACCGCGTGACGGTCTTCGAGCGAACGACCGAAAAGGGCGTCGCCAAGTTCACCCCGGTCGCCGAACGGCTCACCTGCCGCAAGGGTTCGGAGAAGATCCACTTCGCGATCGAAGCCGACAAGAAGGGCTATCTGCCCGGCCAGACGGCGAAGATCACGATTCACGCGAAGTCCGACAAGAAGGAAGCAGTTCCCGCGGTCGCTCTCGTCTCCGTCGTCGATCTCAGCGTGTTCAAGCTGGCGGACGACAAGACGCTCCGCACGATGCCGACGAGCTTCCTGTTGACCAGCGAAATCCAAAAGCCGGACGATCTGGAAAACGTCGATGTACTGCTCGGCGATCATCCAAAGTCGGGACAGGCCGTTGATTTGTTGCTCGGCACGCAAGGCTGGCGCCGCTTCGCGGAGCAGACTCCGGCGAAGTTCCGGAAGGAGCATCCGGCCGAGGCCCCGCGGCTGGCGATGGCCGCTCCGCGTGCGATCGACACGGCTCAGCGAGCGATCGCGGAGAAGATCGATCAAGGCTTCGCCGCCCAGTTCGTCGAGATGCAGAAGCAACTCGCGACGGAAGAGGGTAGGGCGGGCGACTTGCAGCAAGCGCAGGCGCAGGCTCAGGCGATGGTCGCGCTGGCTCGCGATGCCGAACAGCAGGCCCGCATGGCACAGAATCGCCTCAGCGAATTCTTCGCCAAGGCAATCGTCTTCGCGATTGGGCTCACGATCTTCCTGGGATTCGTCGGCGGCATCTTGCTGCTCGTGTTCGGCATGCTTCGCCAACGCGACGGTCGACCCGCGACATTGCACCTGGCATTCGGCGGCGGCTTGCTCGGCATGTTGTTCCTCGCAGTTCCGCTTGTTCTGTTCAGTGTGACCATCAGCTCTCGGCAGGAAGCGGTGATGGCCAAGCATGAGGCGGCGATAGAGCGTGAATTCGCCGCCAAGGACGCGGCGATGCCGAAGAACTCGAGGGCTGCCTCAGGCCATGCCGGCACGGCCAAGGCGGAGTCGGCGCCATGCCGGATGCAGTTCCCGGTTTGATGAATCCGAATAATCCGGTCGGCGTCGCCGTTCCAATCGCGCCGATGGTTCCTCCGGTATTCCAAAATCTAGCTCCAGGCGTGCCGATGATTGCTCCAGCGCCTCCAGCGATGCCGGCGCCTGGCAACCTGCCTCCCCCGAAGCTAGGCGCTGGCGGTCCTCCGCCGATGCCAGGGGGACCGGGTGGATTCGGGCGACCTCCGTTTGCCGGTGCTGGCATGGCGATGCCTGCAGAGCCGATGATGGGCGTTCCCGCGATGCCGGGCGCCGGTTTCGGCGGTGGCGGGTTCCCAATGGGCGGGCCCATGGCTGGGGATATGGCTCCTCATTTCGATGAAACGACGCTTCGCCGCCAGGGTCAGTTCCGTCAACTGATTCAGGCACGCCTCGGTCGGCCGGTGAACGTGCCGGTCGAACTGCCGTCCTCCGTGGTTCGCGTCTACGCCCATAAGCATGAAACGCACGACATGCCGCCCGGTGGTGCTCCGGGCGGCATCGAACAAGTCCGCACCGACTTCACGGAAACGCTGTTCTGGAATCCTGTCGTCGTCTTCGACAAAGACGGCAAGGCGGAGGTGTCGTTCGACCTCTCCGAATCGATCACCCGATTCCAGGTGACGGTCGCCGGCCACTCGCTGGCGGGTCAGCTAGGCGAGGACAAGATCGAGATCGTCTCCAAGCTGCCGTTCAGCTTGGATCCGAAAACGCCCTTCGAGGTGACCGCGAGCGACAAGATCGTCGTCCCGGTCACCATCAAGAACGAAACGGACAACGAAGGCAACGTGACGCTCAAGACGACGCTTACCGGGCTTCGTCTGAAGGATGAGCCGAAGCTGGATCAGCAGCCAGCCTTCGATCCCGATCAGCCCGCTCCGCCGGCCGCGTTGGCGACGGATCGGCACTTCGAGGCTTCGGTTCCTGCCAAGAAGCAGACGGTGTTGCCGATCGCGTTGACGGTGGACGGCAGCGCGTCGCTCGGCAAGTTCCGAGTTCAGGGCCGATTCAACCAGGGCGGGCAGGACACGGTGGAACGCAGCTTCCGCATCGTGCCCGATGGTCTGCCGCGAACAGGCAGCAACAGCGGCATGCTCGAGAAGTTCGCCGAGACGACGTTGGACATCAACGAGAAGTGGATTGCGGGCACGCTTTCGGCCAAGATCGAAGTGTTCCCCTCCACGCTCGCCCAAATCCAGAGCGGCATGGAAGCGATGCTGCAGGAACCGGGCGGATGCTTCGAGCAATCGTCGTCGAGCAACTACCCGAACGTGATGATCCTGAGCTACCTCAAGGAAACCGACACGATTCGGCCCGACGTCGAGAAGCGAGCTCGCGACCTTCTGGGTCGCGGCTATCAGCAACTGACCTCGTTCGAGTGCATCGAACCGGCCACGGGCAAGATCAAGCGGGGTTACGAATGGTTCGGCCAAACGGCACCGCCGCACGAAGCCCTTACCGCTTACGGCCTTCTGCAGTTCAAGGACATGGGCAAGGTGCATCCGGTCGATCAGGCCATGGTGGAACGCACGAAGAAGTACCTGCTCGCTCAACGCGACGGCAAGGGGGGATTCAAACGCAATCCACAGGCTATCGATACGTTCGGCCGAGCCCCGGACCACATCACCAACGCCTACATCGTCTGGTCGCTGACCGAGGCGGAGATCGAGGAGAACCTCGACGCCGAACTGAAGTTGCTCTACACGCAGGCGAGTAAGCAGTATGCGAAGGATCCGTACTTCGTTTCGCTCGTCGGCCTCGCTCACCTCAACCGAGGCCAGAGCAAGGAAGGCGTGGAACTGATGAAGCAGGTCAAGGCTTTGCAGACGGAGAAGGGAAATATCCCCGGCGCCACGACCAGCATTACCGGTTCGATGGGTGTGAGCCTCGAGGTGGAGACCTCTGCACTCGCGATGCTCGGCTGGCTCAAGGCGAATCGGCCTGAAGAATTCCAGGCGCCGATCCAGAAGACGATGCAGTGGATGACCACGCAGCGTCAGGGGGGCGGGTTCGGCCAAACGCAATCAACGATTCTCGCCCTGAAGGCGTTGGTCGCTCATGCGAAGGCGAGCCGCAAGACGACGGAATCCGGTTCGCTGATCGTGGTCGTCGAATCGGATGGCGGCCAACCGCTGACGTTCACGAAGACGTTCGCCGCCGGTGCCGTCGATCCGCTCGAGGTGTCGATCCCGGCCAACGCCCTCAAGAAGGGAAAGAACCGCGTAAAGATGGAACTCACCGGCAAGAATGCGTTCCCCTTCTCCGCGACCTGGAACTATCGCATCGATCGCCCCTTGAACCCGGCCAATGTCCCGGTCACCATGACCGCGAAGCTGGACCGCGAGGACCTGCATGAAGGCGATACGGTGAAGATGAACGTCTGCGTTAAGAACACGACGGGTAAAGGGCAGGGCATGGCCGTCGCCGTTGTCGGCTTCCCGGCGGGCTTGGCGTTGCCGGAGAACCACGAGCAATTGAAGAACCTTTCCAAGCTCCGCGATGGCGGAACGAAGGAAAGCGAAATCAGCTTCTATGAAGTCCGGGGACGCGAGTTGGTGCTCTACTGGCGCCAACTCACGCCGAACGCCGAGATCCAACTCGACCTCGATCTCGTCTGCCGCCTCCCTGGCGAATACAAGGGACCCGCGAGCAGGTCATACCTGTACTATCAGCCGGAACTGAAGTACTGGATCGACCCGGTCGCGGCGAAGATCGAGCCGTAAACGTGTAGGGTGCGTGCCTCGCGCAGTTTCCTTATCTTTCCCGCCGTTGATCGCGTTTGGCGATTCTGGTAGTTCGTCAGCTTGGTTCGAGGATGCTTCTGCGCCGACGGATTGGCGGGCTCCTCGATCATCTCGAGCGACGACACCATGGATGCACGACGTCTCGCATTGGCTTTCGGTATCTGTCTTTTCCTGCCGGTCTTCGCATTCGCTCAACCCAAGCTCGAACCCAAGAAACTGCCTGCGCTGAATCTCAATCTACCTGTGCAGCGGCCCTCGTTGATCGAGAAGATGAACAAGCTCGATCCCAACGCGCAAACGCGTGAAGAAAAGCTCCGATCGCCGCGCGAGATGATGAAGACTTTCTTCTTCGCGGTCGCACTCTACGACTCTTTCCCTGGCATGATCGAGGATGCGCTCCTATGCCTGGACCTCGATCGTGAGCAGATTTATGGCGGTGAAGGGACGCAACTGGCGATCGAAATGGAGGCACTGCTTCGCGACCTCGAGATTCCGCTGATCAGCGTGCCGGATGCAGTCGAAGGTCATGAGCGACGGGTCGTGATTCATGAGACACCGACGATACGCATCGCGGTGCAGCAGGACGAAACCGGCGGCTGGCAGTTCGATCGCGAAACGCTGCGCCGCGTCCCTGCTATGCGGAAGTCGCTCGCCGAGAAGCCGAAGGCCCCGGGCGACAAAAATCAATGCCGCGAGGGATTCGCTAACCCCCGCGAAACGATGCGGCAATTTGTCATCGATTCGCTGAACGGCGATTTCTACAGCGCGGCTCGCGCCTTGGACCTTAGTTCGTTCAGCAACGATCAACGCACGCAGAAAGGCCCGGTGCTCGCACAGCAACTTGCATTCGTTATTCAGCATCGAGGCTACGTGTTTTTTGCGGAGGTGCCGACGCAGGCGCCGGGCGCCATGTATACATGGAATGCGGATCGGGTGGGCCGCATCGCGTTGGAGAAGGTCCGGCAACCGGATGGCAAAGATGCGTGGCTCTTCAGCCGCAAGACGGTGACGAAGCTCGATCGGATGTATGAGGCGTCGAAAGAGCAGCCTTTGGACTCGCGATATCAACGCATGGGGATCATTGTTCCTCCGCTGCCGCCGACGGGGACGTCGGTGATGAAGCAGAAACGGCATGAGAATGTTCCCCCGCACCTCGCTTCGCCGCGGACGGTTCTGAAGGGGTTCTTCCGGGCCATGGACAGTTCGGAATCGAACGATTCGCGGATTGTCGAAGCCCTCGAGTTCATGGATCTTCGCAGCATCCCCGCGACCGACCGCATCGCTCTGGGCCCCAAGCTTGCGCAAAAGCTCGAAGCGGTCCTGCGAAAAGTGAGGCTCGACCTCAGCGCGGTGCCGGACGATTGGAACGCCTCTCCCTACAGCATCGGCGAGGCGGCCACGCATATCGAGATCACTCGCCAATATGACGGTTGCTGGCGTTTCAGCGATGCCACTGTGGCCCGCATCCAAGCGGCGTTCGATCAAATTGCGGCGAAGGAACGAAGCGACAAGGACCGAAGCTACCGCCTCGAAAGTGCACGCGATGCGGTCGTTACTTTCTTGAATGCAGTCAACGCTTCTGATTTCGAACAAGCCGCGGAATGCCTTGATCTGCATTGGCTGCCCGCAGCGGCACGGGACGACATCGGGTCGGCCCTGGCATACAAGCTCAAATACTCGCTCGATCGGCTCGGTCGACTGTATGTTCAGGAGATTCCCGACGAACCGAACGGGGCTCGATTCATCGCGTATCGCGGCGAATATGGCCGTATCGTCCTTGCACGTAAGACGGATGATCCCGGCAAAGGCATGTGGCAGTTCACATCCGATACTGTGAAGCAAATCGATCCCATATTCCGAGCCGTCATGCGGCAATCGGTCGAAGAAACGGTGCAAGGCGAGAAAGGGGTGCTGCGGGAAGCGTCGCTCTTCCACGCGCCGGGCGTCTGGCTGAGGACAAATCTGCCTGACTTTCTGCAGGTG
>JAXMAT010000015.1:0-87146 GCA_046350235.1 Gemmataceae bacterium
TGTACTCGAAACGGATCGCTGGATTCCCACTGAAACGGGAGGCGGCCGTTTGGATCTCGTTGTTGCTAATGCGGTAGACAAGGTATGCGGAGAGGCTACGCGACGCGAGTGCGTCGCCGCCTGGCCGTTCCCCGATGAGATAAACTACCACGTCGCACTGAAGTGCGTCCGCGAGCGGTTCGGCCAACTTCACGCGACCGTAGCGGACAGCGATCGGCTGGCCGGTAGAGAACTGTTTCCCCGCAAGCCCGTCGAGCAGCACGGGGATTAGATCGTTCATGTTATGATGTACGGCTTCGGCGCTGAGGCCGTCGGAAACGACCAATTGCACTTGGCGATGTTCGGGCGCCAGCCAACTCCGGCTTTGGGAGGACAATCGCGCACCAAGATCCGGCGAGCCCAGGTGCGAATGCTTGTCGCCCGCTTCGGTAACGACGACGCGAAATGGTGCTATCTTCTGCAGATCGTCAATGCGCAGCTCTGCGTGAATCGCTTCGCGGCCCACGCCTTGATTGAGGCGCACTTGGCGGACAACATGGTTCGCGGGGCGGGGTCCCGCTGAATCGAGTCCATACAGCGAAGGCGTGGCAGCGAGCAATTCTTGAAATTCCGCCTCCGATTCGCAGAAGGTGCGAGGGTCTCCCCAGCGCGGCCCACGCAGAACCTCGCCGTCGGCTCGTAGGGCAAAGATGCCTCGTTGCAGCCCCCATTCGAGATATTCAGGCGCCGGCCTACGATGATGCACTTCACGCAAGGTTTGATCGTCATGGCCGCTCGTATCGAAATAGGCGAGCATGCGGTCTGTATTCAAACCGACATCCATGAAAAAGTTAGCTCCTGCGGCGGACAAAAGCTGCGTCGCGATTTGTTGGCCCTCGTGCGTGATGTTGGAATGAAGGGTGTAACAGGGTGCCATGCCCATCGGCAGTCCCATCAGTTTGCCCATGAAGTGGTCCTGCAGATTTCCCAGGACCATCTCCAAACCGTCGAGGTGAGTCTCCGGACCGATGAAGCCTGTCACATTGTTGACCATGAATGGGTCGTAGCGACGGGCAAGACCGTAGCACAGAGCCTCCGTGGTGGTCATGTCGATGCCGTTGTGTCTGCCGTAAGTGAATTCACTTCCTTGGCCCGTCTCGAAATACATGAACTGCTCGGCCAGTCCTCGGAGCGGCCCGCGTTCCGCCATCGTGCGATAGGCTCGGTCGAGCAAGTCGATCGTGATGCCGAACTCATTGTTGGCGCCGTCGGTTCCTGCCAAGCTCTGGAAGAGAATCTCGACCGGAGCGCCCTGCTCCAAGCATGCGAGCTGAGTTTTGATGTGAGCAAGAACGCAGATTTGCGAAGGTACTCCGACTCGTTGCCGCAGCTTGTCGAGATGTCGGAGGATGCCGGAGATGTTTTCGACGGTATCGATTGCCGGATTCAGCCCGATGAGCGCGTCTCCCGTGCCGAGCGAAAGGCCCCAGTAAAAGAGAAAGGTCACGCCGCGCAAATCGTCAGTCGGATGATTCGGCTGCAGGCGTGAAGAGAGAGTCCCGCGTTGGCCCAGATGGGTACGAGCCTTCGTCGGCTTGCTGATCTTCTTCGCCACGTAAATGAGTTCATGCACGTCGCACAGCTTGGCGACCGCTGCGGCCATCACTCCGGTTAGCGCACCGCCGATGCGCTGAATCTCAGCAGGTTCCGCCGCAAGAAGCCGATCCCTGAGTTGCCCGACGGTCCAACTGGCGATGGTCGAAAACACCTGGAAATCGATGTCGTAGTTGACTCGCATGACTGCGTCTGCCTGTCCCTGAACATCGACGAGCGGTCGGTCGTAAAGGTGCTGCAACGTGAGGTCAGACAAGATCGCGCGAGCTGTCTCTCGTTCGATGTCGCTGGATGCGGCCAGCCCCGCATTCCGATCTCCCGCCTTGCTGACGTCCGCCGCGCCAAGCAATCGTTTGAGTCCGGCAAACGTGAACTCTTGATCAAAGCAGGTTCGGCGATACGTTTCGTCCTGCCTCGGAACAGGAACAGGGATGTCACCCACTGCAAGCAGCTTTTTGGTCACGAGAGCATCTCCGCAGTCAGTCCATAGATGGAAACGGGAACGACCTGACCTCGGGGCGAACCAATCCGCACATATTGGCCGGAGCGGAACGGCACTTCATCGATCGACAACAAGGTGCGGCGGGAATCGCCCCATCGCGAGGCGTACTGTCCCAGCACTCTGCCGACATTCTCCTCGATCAGCAGAACCAAAGGCGTGTCGTTCGGGAAATCGATTTGCTCCAGAAGGTCGGCCAGGCGACGACCTAAGGCTCGCACCGTGGCCGCCCCGGCATCCCCTAATCGCACCTGAATGCAGCCTCCTTGCGGACAGACTGAAAAGAACTTGCCGACGTCCTTTCATCGCTATCGCTCGGGTCAATGGAGCCGAAGATTGGCACATCGTTCAAAGGCAATATGTCGGTTATCGGCAGATACAATGTTGAGCCGGAGACTTCTGTGGCATACCTCAGGAGCCCGAAGACCGTGGCTCGACCGCCGGACTGGGGCTGAAAGTCCATGGTCGATCGGTTGAGAAGGGGGGATTCAAGAATGCGCCGAGCGAGATCGATACCGAGGTCGCCATAGGCCGTTTGGCCGGGCCAAACTTTCCCGCGAACATGGTCGTAAATGAGTTCCCCAACCCCTCCCGAAAACGTGATTGCAAATGCCGACACTTCGGGCGGCATAAGAAACGACGCCTGCGTAAGTGACGGCAATAGTCCCTGCACCTTCGGTGTCGGATTGCCGCCGCAGACGTGTTCCAACACCGCGATGCAACAGTCGAGGAAGGCACCGCGTTCGGAAGGGGCCAGATCGTCGCCCACCTGGCGCGTGATGCCCAATTTTTTGAAGATACACTGAGCGAAGGAGGAAAGACCAACGATACGATAAGTGCCAGGAGTCACTTGGATATGGCGAGCGCCGACGAATAGGCAGCCGCATCGGCTCACCTCTCCGTTCTTGCCCAACGCAAGATTGGTTGTCCCTCCCCCGATATCGAGATTCAGCACGGGTACATCCGGACGAGATTTGGAAAGGCTGGCGCAGTTTCCCATGAACGCGAGCCATGATTCCAAGCAAGGATCGCCCGCAGTCGCCACCAAGGAATCACCTAATCGCTCGCGGATGAGACGCACCAAACCCGCAGCATTCTTCTTCTGGGCCGTCAGTCCTGTCAGCAAAGCGCCGCCACCGAAAATGTCTGGGAGACGTGCATGACCATTGCCTAGCCATTGGTCCAGTAAACCGTCGACCCGCTGCAGATCCACGGAATCATCGTCGAGGAGGGGCGTGAATTCCATCTCCGATCGAAACTGCTCTTGAATGCCTTCAAGTTCCATGCGGCCTGTTGCGGTGCGTTGCAGCGATGCGAGTGCGACGACGGCACTGCTGGTCGTGGTGCCGAAATCCAATCCCACTAATCGGACTTGATTCGTCATGCCGCCCCTCATGCTGCCGCCGTCTCGGCGAGACGATCCTCGCGTTCCATCCGTTCAGCCTGCGGCACGCAGAGCCAAGCGGCGAGCACAAAGCCCGCTGCACCGCCCGCAAGCTTTCCCAGCAGAATCGCGGGCAACACCGTCGGTTGAAAGTTGGTCGTGAAGGCCAGGTGGTCGCCGAAGGCAAACGCCGCACAGACAGAAAAGGCAATAACAAGCACTTTGTCTTTCGCCCGCATGTCCTTAACGAGACGAAACATGGCGAGGATATTCGCAGCCGCGGCAAGCAGGCCCGCTGCGCCGGCCGATTCAAGCCCAACCCTGCGTCCTAAAGCCGCCACCGGCGTCGCAAGATAAGTCCGAATCAGGTAGACCATGGGAAACGCTCCCGCCAACATGATGCCGATATAGCCTGCCACCTCCAGAGCGCGAACAATCTTTTCGTCCGTCACTTTGCCGGTCGTCTCGGCCAAAGCCTTGATCTGATCCGCATCCGCAATCACTGGCTCGAACTCCCATTTGCCAAGCAACTGGGTCAAGATTCCAGTCCCGAAGGTTGCGGCGGTAAAGTACTCGATAATGCACCCCGCCAGCACCAGCTTCACTCCAATGCCCACGATACGGCCGAACGCCATGAATCCGCGGATCATCAGATTGGGTGCGGCGCGGAGTCCGACCGCAAGTACCCCCACGACGACTGCAAGCGGGGACAAGTCTCGCAGAATTTGCGTAAGCGACATTTGCAACGTGTGGTTCGGCGCCCCCTTGGTTCCGATGAAGTCCCGAATGGCCGGGCCGGTTGCCCAGAGAAGGAGATCGGCGACAAGAACGCCAATGGGAATGGAAAGCAGTCCCGCCATGACGCCAAGCGCCATGTACTTGTGATCGCGTTTGTCGAGCATCGCCAATCCGACCGGAATCGAAAAAACGATCGTCGAGCCGGCCATGAAACCAGCGGCTAGCGCGGTGATCCAACTCTCGTTCGACTGCTTCAGGTCTCGCGCCAGATGAAATCCGCCCATATCGGATGCGATGAACATAGTTGCCGCCATGGCCGGGTCCGCACCGATGGCAGCAAACACCGGCCCCACCAACCGCCGTACGAGAGCGGCTAAGTAGGGCGCCGACGCCATGATCCCTGCGACGGGAAGAAAGATGTAGCCGATGGCATAGATGCCTTCCACGAACTCACGCCCGAGCCCGCGTTCTTCGTTTCGGCATGCGGCCAACGCCCCAAGAAAGACACACGTCATGATCGCACAAATCACGACCGATCCCACGATGCTCATGATTACCTGCTTTCCAGAACCTGCGGCAGCATCGGTAGGGCGAAAGCCGGTGCGTTTCCACTTCTGATAGGGCTCCAGTTCGTCCAGAGACTAACGCATGGGAGAACGAATTTCTTTTCAAATCCGATTTGAGGAAAACGGGGTAGCTTTCCTTTGCTCAGGCGTGCGACAGTGAAGACGGGCACGGCGACGACATGCACCATCTCTTGAGAATTGTCGAACGAGGCGCCAAGTTTATCGGAACATGAGACCTGCTCCGACTCGAATGCTTACGCGAACAGAGGGCGAATCGGTTGGCCCGCGTTGAGGCGCCAGGGGCGGTTGAGCGTGTCGCGGACTTCGGCGTCGGGGTCGAGGCCGAGGATTTGATAGATCGTGGCGCCCACATCGTAGGGGGTGAACGGCGAATCGACGGGGAACGCTCCCGTGCGGTCGGAGCGGCCGATGACGCGACCTCCGCGGACGCCGGCTCCCGCGAACATCCCACTGTACACCGCAGCCCAGTGGTCACGGCCTGGCTTGTCGCTGCCCGGAAGATTCGAGATTCTCGGCGTGCGGCCGAACTCGCCGAGGACTGCCACCAGCGTCTCCCCGAGCAGGCCTGATGCAGTCAAGTCGTCAATCAAGGCGGCCAGCGCCTGGTCAAGTTGCGGCAGGAGGCGATGCTTGAGGCGTTCCCAGTTTTCGGAGTGGGTGTCCCACGTCTGCACGATGCCCATGTTCGCCTGAATCATC
Organism: Gemmataceae bacterium; assembly: GCA_046350235.1. Lineage (GTDB taxonomy): Bacteria > Planctomycetota > Planctomycetia > Gemmatales > Gemmataceae > JAIEPT01. The sequence continues at coordinate 5,501 of JAXMAT010000015.1, forward strand.
GGCACGCCCGCTTGCACCAAACGCCGAGCGAGAAGCAGAGTTTGGCCGAACGAATGTCGGCCGTAACGATCGCGAACCGGGTTGGGTTCGCGATCGAGGCGGAATGCGGCGGCCGCCTGACCGGAAGTCAGCATTTCGACGGCTTTCGCCTGATGATGGCGAAAACTGGTCGAGTTCGATGTCCCGACATGATCCATCAATCGCACTCGCTCGCGCAGTCGGGCGTCCTGCAAGTCGGGCAAGAGCGCCAGCGAATCCATGCGGAAATTCGGCGAATTGGGATCCTGAGTGACCAGAAGCGGATCGTGTGCAGGACCGAGAAATCCGCCATGCTGGCCCGGCCAAGTAAGCGGCCCTTCGATGAGCGAATGCGGCAGGGTGACGCCGCTGGGGATGCCGTCGTGTCGAGGCAAGGCGGCGTTCAAGCCGGCTGCATAGCAAGGCCAATCGCGACGCGAAAGAACATTGTCGAGGTCGCTGCCGCGCTGGTTCGGCATCGGCGAGCCGGTGAGGATGCGATGCGTGGCCGGCAGGTGCCCATTCTCGCCATGCGAAAGCGAACGCACCACCGCCCATCGATCCATCCGCATCGCGAGGCGAGGCAGATGCTCACACACATGAAAACCCGGCAGCGTCGTCGCGATCGGCGAAAACTCGCCGCGAATCTCCGCGGGAGCGTCCGGCTTCATGTCGAGCATGTCGAGATGACTGGCGCCGCCGGTGAGGAGCACCAGGATCACCGACTTCTGTCGGGGATGGCTCTCGGAATTGCTCGCGCGAGCCGACAGCAGCCCCGGAAGATTCAAACCGACGAAACTGCTCGCCCCAACTTGAAGAAAGGCACGGCGATCGAGTGGGGCATGTTTCAGCATGGCGAGCCTACGGCGAGGCGGAGGGCGAGGCAGGATGGGACCATCTTAACAGATTGGACCTTGCCTAGATACTGCATTGTGAACGGCCTATCGGACTTCGATCATCACTCGCGGACTTCCGCACCAACGCGACCCAAGGCGTCCGCCTTGACCCTGATTTCCGAATCGGCTATCTCCCTGCCGCTGCTTGTTGAGGTTCTTGGAGATTGCCATGGGATGGTTCAGCACCCTGTTTCAGCCGAAGCCGGTTCGATCGACGCAGTCGCGCCGGTCCAACTCGTTTCGTCCGCGGATGGAATCGCTGGAAGCACGCGATGTGATGGCGGCCGCCCTTGGCATCGGCCCTCTCGGCGACACCGTTGCCGTCCGACCTTCCTTCAGTTGGAATCCGATCGCGGGCGCTGACCATTACGAAGTGTGGGTCGATGACCTCACCAGCAATACCAGCGCGGCCGTTCGCGTTCTCGCGGTCGTAGGCACTTCCTGGGACAGCAATATCTCGCTGACCGTTGGCCATGATTATCGCTGGTGGGTCCGCGGGTGGAATCTCACGCACACCATCGGCAGCGATTGGAGCACGCAGACCGACTTCACCGTCTCCGCCATGTCGCAGGTGACGCCGATCGCGCCTTCCGGTTCCACCTCGAGCGGGTCGCCCACCTTCAGTTGGACCGGCATTCAGGGCGCCGCGTATTACGACATTTGGGTCGATAACGTCACCACCGGCGAATCGCAGGTCGTCCGCAATCAGACCGCCACCGGCACCTCATGGACTTCCACGTATGTGTTCGACGCCGGCGACAGTTATCGGTGGTGGATCCGCGCCCTCGACAGCACGAAGACCAACATCGGCGCGTGGAGCAATCCGCTCGATTTTTCGATTGCCACGCTTGCCAAACCGAACCTGACCGCTCCGCTCGGCAACGGCATCGCGTCCACGAAGCCGACCTTCACATGGGATGTGGTTGCCGGAGCGACTAAGTACGACATCTGGGTCAACGACATGACCACCGGCAAGTCCCAGGTGCTCCGCAATCAGAACGTCACGACCAACTCATGGACCCCTTCGACCGCCCTGACGCCGGGACATTCCTACCGATGGTGGGTGCAAGCATACGACGCGAGCAGCACCAATCCCAGCGAATGGAGCGATGCCGGCGATTTCGCGATCGATCCGATCGGCACGCCGACGCCGAATGCTCCTTCCGGTTCCAGCTACAACGCGAAGCCGACCTTCACTTGGACTGCTGTCGCGGGAGCGATGTACTACGACCTGTGGGTGGACAATCTGACCACCGGCAAGTCGATGATCGTCCGCAGCCAAAACGTGACGACCAACTCGTGGGCTTCGACATTCGCCTTCGAGGGCGGAAATACCTATCGCTGGTGGGTCCGCGCCTCGGATGCTTCGGGCGCCCAATACGGTCCCTGGAGCACGAGCCAAGACTTCACCATCGGCGGAATCGCTGCCCCGACGTTGAACAATCCGAGCGGCTCGACGACCACGGCGCAACCGACGTTCAGTTGGAATGCCGTCGTCGGAGCGGACAAATACGACGTGTGGGTCGACGACGTGACGACCGGGCAATCCGCGGTCTTGCGCAATCAGAGCGGCAACGGCACCTCGTGGACGCCGAGCGGCACGCTCGTATCGGGCCATACCTATCGCTGGTGGGTACGCGGCATCGACAGCTCCGAGACCAATCGAGGCACATGGAGTGCGTCGCTTGACTTCACCGTATCCGCCGTCGCCACGCCGACTCCCATCGGGCCGATCGGCGCCACCGTCAGCGCTGGCCTGACGTTCTCGTGGAACGCGGCCGTCGGCGCGGACAAGTACGACGTGTGGGTGGACAACCTCACGACGGGCCAATCGCAGGTTCTGCGCAACCAAAATGTCGCAGGCACTTCGTGGACGCCAGGAATCACGCTGACCGAAGGAAACACCTACCGTTGGTGGGTCCGCGGCACGGACGCGACAGGCACCAACAAGAGCGGTTGGAGCGCCTACCAGGATTTCAAAGTCTCCTCGATCGGCGTGGCCACCTTGCTCGGCCCGACCGGCGACACGCCCGGCGGAGCACCGACCTTCACCTGGACCGCCGTCGCTGGAGCCACGAAGTACGACATCTGGGTCAACAACGTGACCACCGGCAAATCGGAACTCTTTCGCGACCAAGCCGTCGTCGGCACTAGCTGGACGCCACCCACCGCCTTGGTGAAGGACCAGTCGTACCGATGGTGGGTCCGCGCGATCGATGCGACGAACAACGTCGCCGGCGAGTGGAGCGCCGCCGCCAACTTCAAAGTCACCGCGCTGGCGACGCCGACGTTGACCAGTCCGTCGTCCAATTCGAATGCGCTGCCGACGTTCACCTGGAACGCCGTCGCGGGAGCCTCGACTTACGATGTGTGGGTCAACGACCTCACGACAGGCCAGGCCCAGGTGATCCGCACGTCGAATGTAGTCGGCACGACCTGGACGCCGGCCGTCGCATTGACGGCGGGCGATTCGTACCGCTGGTGGGTCCGGGCGATCGACAGCACGGGAACCGTTACGAGCGACTGGAGCGGTTACCTCGACTTCCAGGTTGCCGTCGTCGTCTAATCGAATTCGCAACGACACGACATACTCAGGGCTCCAGGTCCGCAACGCCGGATCGGGAGCCCTGCGTCATTGAACGATGCCAACATTGTTCGAATTGCCCGATCTGGCGGCATGGTTGCTGAGACCAGCGACACGTTTTGCTTACAAGCAAGGCAGCAGATCCATCCGCAGAATCGCGCCGAAAAATCGCGCGTTGCTCAAACCGCACGAAAATCGACATTTGCAGCGATTCGCGAGATGCGTAATCGAATTGGCATCGTGATTGCATTCTCTTATTTCGCCGAACCTGAGAGGAAGGGAATCGGAAATGGAAAGCGGAAAATCGGTTTCTCCGTGGGGTTTTTCCGATTTCCTTCCTCGCGGGTTCGGTAATATTGCGGCAAAGAATTAAGACGTAGGCCGCATTCGCAGAGACAAAGCAAGGGATGCCGCAGGGGCATTCCTTGCTTGTTTTCGTTTCACGTCGACGGCAGGCAGAGGTAGCCTCGGAACCGAGAATCCTCGCGGTGTGGATGACCCACTATCGCCCAGCTACCCCGTCGTCTTCCGCACCGCAAAGCCGGTGGCTGAATTGGCGGCAAAATGCCATGGTATATCGGCTGGTTCAGAGAGAATTCTTTTTCCGCCTTTGGAGTGAACGGAAAGTCAGTTTGTTGCTGTGAGGCGGTCGGAGACCATCCCACAACTGCACGGGGGAGACCACAACATTGCGGAATCCATAACCTTTCCGCATGCTGCTCGACATCGCTCGCTTCGTCTTCACGCCGTGTCCCGGTCATGTTCGGGCGATGGGCTATTTGAGCGAGCAGATCGCCATCAAGAATCGCTTCGACCGCGTCAAGGACGCGTGGAAGCCGCACCTCGATCGCACCAAGAACCTCATTCTAGATGCGGCCAAACTCTGCACCCAACGACGCAAGGCGGTACTCTTCGGCTCCGGCATGCTGCTGGACATTCCGCTCGACAAGCTGTGCGAGATGTTCGAGGAAGTGATCCTGGTGGACGTCGTCCATCCTCCGTTCAAGGGCTTTTTCCATCGCAATTTGACGAAGGTCGCGTGGGATGTGACCGGTGCCGCGCAGGCGGTTTATCATGTCGCCGATCATCCGGACAAGCCGTTGCCGATTTCGAAGCCCGATCGTTTTTGCGACGACCCGGACGTCGATTTGGTCGCCTCGGTAAACCTTCTGTCGCAGTTGCCGTACATCCCTTGCACCTACATGTCGGCCCGCAAGAATCGGCCTGATCCGCTCATCACGGCTTTCGGCAAGCAATTGATCCAGGCGCATGTCGAGTATCTGGCGCGGCTGCCGGGCGTGGTCGCTTTGATTTGCGACCTCAAACGCCGAACGCTGGATCGCAACGGGAAACTGATCGAATCGCTCGACGCGCTCTATGGCGTCGAGTTACCCTGGAAGGGCGACGAGTGGCTCTGGGATCTCGCCCCCCGCCCCGAGGCGAGTCCCGAATTCAGTTACCAGCGACTCGTCGCCGGCATTCCGAACGTTAAATCGATTCTGAGGTGAAGCGTGGGCAAGCTCCTCTCCTGCCTCCTGGCGGCGTACTGCTTCTTCGCCGCATCGGTCGCCTACAGCCAAGATGCGGACGCGAAGTCGGTGTTTGAAAAACGGCTCATGCCGATCTTCAAGTCGCCGAATCCATCGAGTTGCGTGCAGTGCCATCTCGCGGGGGTCGATCTCAAGGATTACATTCGGCCATCTCATGAGCAGACGTTCGTTTCGCTCCGCGATCAAAGTTTGATCGATCTGCAACAACCCGAGAAATCCAAAATCCTTCAGCTCATTTCGATGGGCGAAAAGAACGCGGGGGCGGCCCTCATTCATCAGAAGAACCGCACGGCGGAGTACGACGCGTTTGCCGCATGGATAAAGGCGAGCGCCGCCGATCCGAAGTTGCGCGATCTGCCGAAGGCAGCCGAGGACGAGCGATCCGGTCCGAAGCGGCCTCTGGAAGTGGTGCGGCATGCACGCAAGGACCGCATTCTGGAGTCGTTCGAAAACAACATCTGGGCGATGCGATTTCGCTGCATGAGCTGCCATATCGAAGGGACGGACGAGAATCGCAAGCTCGTCGCGAAGCATGGCAAAAAGGTCGCGTGGTTCAAGAAGGAAGGCCCGGAGGCGGCGCTCGATTTTATCGTCGCATCTGGTCTGATCGACATCGATCAACCCGAAAAAAGCCTGCTGCTGACGAAACCGCTCAACGACGTCGAACATGGCGGCGGCAAGAAATTCGTCCGCGGCGACCAGGGACATCGGGCGTTTCTGGAGTTCGTCCAAGACTATTCGCGTATCAAGAAAGATGCGTATCCGGATGCCGCTTCGTTGCCGAAAGTCGCGGATCGCCGACAGCAGTTCGGCTCCGAGAGCTGGCTGAAGATCGCCAACACGCCGGCAGAGTGGGGCGATCGCTTGCTGCAGGTCGATCTGCACGCGTGGAACGCCAAGACGGAATCGTGGGATGACGCTCCCATTGCCACTTCGGACCGCACGGTCTGGGGTAAAGGCAAGCTTTGGCAGCACACGCTCACGCTCTCGGCCGACAAAGGCTCCGACCTCGCGAAGCGCTGGTCGGCTGGGCCGGCGGTGTTGCCGGAAGGGCGTTATCTCGCCAAAGCCTATCTCGTCGCCGATGCCGTGGCCCCACCGGGAGCATTCGTGGGCCAAGTCGAGGTCCGCTCCGCGTGGCCCACGGGCTATGGTCGGATGACGGTGCTCGAAGGCGGCAGATTTCGCCGGTAAAAACTGATGGGCGCGACAATGCCTTGATCGCCGTTGCACACGGCTTTGCCGCGCCGTTGGATAGTTTTGATCGACGCGTTTCCCAAGCGAGTCCTAACTCCTTTTCCAATCGACACTAAAGGGGGCATTGTTTTTCAGCCAAGTTGGCATGGCAAATGATTAGTCTTCGGGCACTTCCATGGTTATGAAGGGGTGTGCCGCATGCGTCATCGCCGATCGGGATTCACGTTGATCGAACTGCTGGTCGTCATCGCCATCATTGCGGTACTGATCGCACTCTTGGTCCCAGCCGTGCAGAAGGTCCGAGCGGCTGCGGCCCGAACGCACTGCCAAAACAACCTAAAGCAGATCGGCCTTGCGATGCACAATCATCACGACACGTACAAGTATTTGCCCTACTCGAAACGAACCTCGAAGCCGGCGGCAGCTAGGCCTCGACACCTTGCCGTACCTTGAACAAGCGAGCATGGTGAGCGGAGCGAGCTACGACCTCAACGACAACTGGTGGCGCACCTTCGCCGCGACCAGCGAATCGCCCCTGACGCTCAGCGCGACTGCGATTCCCAACGGCAATACGTCGCGGATGTTCCTCTCGATCTTCATCTGCCCTTCGACGCCGAACCCGCAGCGAACGCAAAACAAGGCTGAAACCGCTCCCGAGCAGAACAAGATCGGCGCTTGCGGCGACTACTTCGTCCCCGAAGGCGTCCACACGTTCCTCAACAGCCAGCTCCCTGCGACGCAACAACTCGCCGGCGACCTTCGCGGCATGATGGAGGCGTTTCCCAACAAATCGACGCTAGTTAAGATTCCGGACGGAACCTCCAACACGATCATGGTCGGCGAATGCGCGGGACGCGAAGACGTATGGCGTCGAGACCCGGCCACCGGCGCCCTGACCATGACGGCTGCGAAGGCGGACAAGAACGATCCCTCATGCGCCCGCGCCCAAGGCGGCGCCTGGGCCACGAACGATAATCCCTACGCCCTTGGCGCCGCACAGCTCAAGGCGTGGTGCACGACCGGCGGCCTGACCTCGGCCCAGCCTTCTCCAATGAAGCTGAATGCGAGCAACGAATCGGGCTACCTCTATTTCGGCTTCCACGACGGCGGTACGAACTTCTGCTTTGGCGACGGCTCGGTTCGCTTCATCTCCGAAGGCGTCTCTCTCTATGCCCTCGGCGCTCTTTCCACCCGTGGCGGCGGAGAAATGGTGACGGAAAACTATTAGCCGGCTTGCATCCTGAATTGAACGAACGTACACTTCCGGAATGGAAGACCTTGTTCGAGACGATGTGACGGCGATCGTGGATCGCATGATCGACGGGCTGCTGGATGACGCCCAGATCCAGCAGCCCCCCGTCGATTGCATCGCCCTCGCCCAAGAGCACCTCGGCATGGTGATATGCCTTGATCGCCGGCAGACGGCACGAGGCCGGGCCCAGCGGGCAGGGGGCAAGAAACAGATCTATTTGCGGCCCGAACCGACCGAGGAACGCCACCAGTGGACCGTCGCCCACGAGATCGGTGAACATCTGAAACCCGAACTCCTGCAACGCCTCGGCGTGGAACCAACGGAAGCGAAGGCGATGGCGGGCGAATCGCTGGCCAACCTGTTCGCCTATCGCCTTCTGGTCCCCACCCGTTGGTTCGCATCGGATTCGCGAAACATGGAGTTCGATCTGCTCGCATTGAAGCAGCGGTACAGCACATCCAGCCACGAAGTGCTTGCCTGGCGTTGGCTCGACCTGCCGGAGCCGTGCGTCGTCACCATTCTCGACAACGGTGTCATTCATCGCCGACGCAGCAATGCCTGGCTGACCAAACGCGAATTGAACCCCGCCGAAGCGAAATGCCAGCAGCGCATCCATGACCGCGGCGAACCGCATCAGGTCCGCGCCGGCGAATGGACGATCCAAGGCTGGCCTGTCCATTCCGGGGGCTGGAAACGCGAAATTCTCCGTAGCGTCCGCGACGAAATGTGATATCCGACCCGATGAAGCCCTCTCGATCCGCGAGAGATAGCGGAAAAACGTTACGCGATCGCATGACGCATTGACCTTACCTCTCGCGGAGCGCGAGGGCTACACAGGCAGCAAGACACATCATCGCTTCTCGCCGACGGTGACGTTGAAAGGGAAATTCTCGTAAGGAAGCTGCTTCGCCGTCACGGTGTAGGTCCATTCGCCGACGGCCGCGTTCGGCACTTCGAGCACGACCGTCGATTCGCCTTCCCACGTATAGTCCTTCCCCTGGGGCGAACGGATGTGCATGGCAAGCTTGGCCCCCTCGTTGCGGAAGCCGAGCGCGAAGACGAGCGAACCGGGCCGTTCGAGCTTGAATGTCTTCGTCACCGAAGGATTTTCCTTCGGAGTGCTCAATAAGTTCGACTTCGCTGGAGAGAACCCGCCTTCGGAAATGGCCGCATTCACGGCGTTTTCGACATCGGCGGTGACCAGGCGGAAGATGAGGTATTGCAGCAGTTTCTTTTCGACTTCCGAGTTCGCTTTCTCGTAATGGAACGAGGTGAAGATCACCGTGCCTTTTCCGAATCCGAACTTCACGAGAAGCGGGGCCGTGTCAGGCACGCCGATGGCATCTTGTTGGTGTCGCTGTTTGCGGTAGTTGCCTTGGACAAGAATGCTCGCGCCTGGACCGCCGAATGCCGCAGTCTTCCAGCGAGGGAGATCGAAATTGAGGAGGATGTGATTGCCCATGACTTCGCGGAGTCCCGGATCGACGACGTCGGCCTGCAATTTCTGTTTCGTGCCGCTGCCTTGAGCTTGGAAGTTGACGCGTTCGGGGAATGCACGAGCGACTGCGTCGAAACGCCAATCGGAAGCGTAGAGCGTTCCGCCTTGTGCGACGTATTGCTTCAAGACGTCGCTCAGTTCTTCGCCGCCTGGTGCGCAAGTAAGGAATAATACTTGATATCCATCAAGGATTCGGGGATTTTGCAGGATCTCTGGGACGGTGATTTCCTTGTACTGAAAGCCTTCGCCCATCTCGCGAAGCAGTAGGCCCATGTCGTCCCACGCGACGGTTTCCCCTGTTTTCTGCACAAATTCCCGATGCGTGGGAACCATGGCGATCTTGAGCCTTGCCGTCCCTTTGGAACGTGTATCGTCGCGAACGATTTTGACTTCGAGCGTGTTAGGACCGGCCGCCGCCTCGCGTGGCTTTGTCAACAGGTCCACGACAAGGACCATCAGCAACGCGAACGCCAAGGTTCCGCCGACCATGGCATCGAGCAGCCATGACGGCATTCCGCCCGGCTTGCGGTTTACGGCATCTTCGTCGTCCACGAGCACTGGCGTTAGCGGCATCGGAGATGGCGGTGCCGCAGTGATCGCAGTGGGCATCGGCGGCGGCGGCGGCGCGGTCGATGCGAGCGTCGGCGTGAAAATCGGTTCGACAGCGGTGAACGTCGTTTCCGGCATCGGCGCCCGTGCGGCCGCATATTCCGGCATCGGCGGCGGCGCCTTACGCGAAATCGCGAGCGTTAAAGGCATGGGGAATCGTTGATTACCGTTGGCATGCACGACGACGTATGAGGTCAGTGTTTCGCCGGGCCGAATCGGAACTTTCGCTTTCAGAAAGATCGTCGCGGTGCGGCCCGTGGGCTTGCATTCGCTTCCGTCGATCCAATCCTGATCCGACGTGGCATATGCGTATACTGGCCGACTTTCGTCGGTGGTCACCTGAATCTCATGCGTGACCGTCGTGCCCGGATCGCCGCGGAGTTGGATCGACGACGTGGCGCAACGAATCTTCGGCGGCTTGGCGAGGCCGAGGGCTTCGAAGAACTGCTGGATGCCTGCGAGGCCGGGCATCGAAGGGCCTTGGACGGGGTAGGTCCAGCCGTTTTTGCCGAACCATTTCTTGACGCTGCCGTTCTCGAAAAACGGCATCGCCGCCTTCGGATTCGCCTTCGCCTTTTCGGCAACTTGGCGAGGCGTGAGCGAGCCCTGCAAGACGCCAGGCTCGGAAAACGGCGTGCAGGGCACCTCGAGTTTTACCGAGACGACCACCTGCCCCGCGTTCGTGTCGATCGTAATGCGGCCTTCCAGCGGCTTGAGGCCCGCACGGAGGTTAGCGCCACGAATCGTCACCGGCACATGCATTTCGGAGTTGAACTGAACAATGCGTTCCGCACGCCCATCGCCGACGACCATCCACGGCACATTCGATGACACAGTGCCGTAGACAAGACGCATGCCGAGGTTTTCGAGATGCACATCGAGCGTGCGATCGACACCGACCTGCATGAGCCCGAGGTTCAATTCCGTCGGCTGCACGCGGAGTTGCGGTCCTTGCAATGCCTGCGTTGGGAGTTTTTCGAGCAGCTGATCGAGGCCGCGTTCAAGGTCCGGAAAGTTGGCGGCTTCCTTCGCCGCGAACGCTAAGTCGGCCCGGCCCATGTTGCGGAAGAAGGGGAGGAACGTACCTTCTTTCAAATGGTCGACAGCCTTCTTCCAATTTGATTGGCAGGCGAGAGCGAGCTGATCGAAATTGTTGCAGGACATCGCGAGGTCGAAAACGAACGGCGCAGGGAAGGGGACTTGTCCGGGATTCAGCGGCCCTTTCGATCCGCCAAGCGGCGCACCATCGAACCAGCAGAACTGGGCCTGCTCTGGCTGATTTCGCGAACACTGCCTGCACACTAGGCTCATGAGCGAACCCTAAGCCCCACCGTAAGCGCAGCGCACGGTGAGAATCCAGACGACCGGCGCGAGTGATCCCCGCCGTGCGCTGCGCTTACGGCGGGGCTTGGCATGCTTTCCTGATTCCAACCGGCTTGTCGCCTACGAACGTGACCCCATCGGCAACGGCGGCGGGCCCGCGGCTGTCGCTTGACTGAGGTCGCGGCGCGAGCGTTTGTCTCCAGCCGTCGCTTGCCGATACGTTTCGCGGAACTGCACCTTGTTGACGCCGAACTGGATCACGTCGCCGTCGGCGAGCGTCGTCGGTTGCATAATGCGTTCGCCGTTGATCGTGGTGCCGGTGCGCGATTGGTTGTCCTCGACGGTGAACGATCCATCCTTCTCTTTGCGGATGCGAAGGTGGAGCGGTTCGACGCCGCGAGCGCCCATGGCGATGAAGATGAGGTCCGATTTTTCGGAAGTTCCCATCGCGATCTCCTTCGTGCCGAGGATCAGCTGCCTGCCGGGGCGAAAGCCTTCTTGCACCGTAAGCCAGGCATCTTTGAGAATGACTTGAACGAGGCCGATGAAGAGTCCGATGAACATGCCGAGGATGACGAAACCAAACGCTCGGCTCGACATCGGACTGCCGAAAACTCTGCTAATCGGAATGAAGAGCAGCCCCCCCAACAGTCCGCCCAGCGCACCGCCGATGAGGCCGTTGCGGATTTTGCGAACCGATTGATCGACGATGCCTTCCACGGCGCCGATGGCCGTCCCCATGATGGTCCAGCCAAGGATGAGGCCGATCGAGCCCATGAGGTACGTCAGGCCGTTGCCGACGAGACTGCCGAGAAATCCCGCGACGAAACCACCGAGCAAGCCGGGGCCGCCGCGGACGAGGATCATGCTCCAGCGGAAGGCGAGCAAACCGGAAACCATGGCAATGCCGGCGCCGAGAAAGCAGGCGACAAGGCTCGCCATGAGGACAGCGAGCATCGCACTCTGGTGGATCCATCGACCCATCAGGATCTCGGCGATCAGCCAGCCGACGAACGCCGACCAACCGCCGATTATGGCGCTCCAATAGATGAGCCGCAGGAACGACACGCGAAAATCCTCGGGAGAGATCTCGGGGACACACAGGGATTCTACTCAACGGACGAAAAGCATCCCAAACGAAATCGCGTGCAAATCGCCGCCGTTGCGAGAGTGGGGCGCGGGCGATAGATTGACGGCATGAGTCGCAAGAATCCCAAGACGGCCGTCGTCGCGTTCAAAGTCGAAGAGGAATTGGCCGAGTTCCTCAATAAACTGCCGAACAAAAGCGCTTTTATCCGCAAAGCAATCGCCGCCCAAATGAGCATGGCGTGTCCCCTCTGCAACGGCTCCGGGCAGGTCAGCCGTTGGATGCACGATCACTACGCGCCCTTGATCGCATCGTGGAACGAGAAGAAATGCGACGGCTGCGGCGACGACCTGCATCTGCCGCGTGATGCTGGCGATCTTTCCCCCGTCGACCAATCCCGCCTGGAGCAACATTTCCACGGCGGCCCGCTTTATTGCGACCCGTGCTTCGGCAAAGCCCCCCCATGCAGCGACTGCGGCTGGCACATCGACGCGGAACACGCGGACGAACACACCCATCGCCACGCGTAAGTTGGAACATGGATCAAGCCCCACCGTAAGCGCGCCGGTGGGGATAGATCAGCACACTCCAATCCCCACCGTGCTGCGGCTTACGGTGGGGCATCGCGGACGGCGCCACGCGGGATCACTTATGCCGGTCGATTTGTCGCAAACCCTGGTCGTCGGTGTATCGTCGCGGGCGCTGTTCGACATGGAAGAGGCGAATCGCATCTATGAGACGAAGGGCGTGCAGGCGTATGCCCAATATCAGATGGAACATGTTGATGAGATCCTTCCGCCTGGTGCGGGCTTCGCGCTGGTTCAGGCGTTGCTCCACCTCAATTTGCAGGCCGCAAGTCGCAAGCCACGCAAGGGGGTGCCGATTCGGAAGGCTGAAGTGGTTGTCATGTCGCGCAACGACCCGGCCACCAGTTTGCGGATGTTTCAATCGATCAAGCATTACGGGCTCGACATCCGCAGGGCCGCGCTTTCCGGCGGCAGAGCGCTGACTCCGTATCTTCGGGCATTCGATGTCGATCTGTTTTTGACGAGTTCGGAAGACGACGTGAAGTCGGCTCTCGCCGCGGGATTCGCGGCAGGCCTTATTGTGGGTGGGCCGAATGTGCAGGGACGGAAGGAGCGAATCGATCCGATTCGCATTGCGTTCGATGCCGATGCGGTGGTGTTTTCCGATGAAGCGGAGCGCATTTATCAGGAATTTGGTTTGGAAGCGTTCCTGCAACATGAGGAACAGAACGCCCGTCAACCGTTGCCGGAAGGACCGTTCGCAAAATTGCTGCGAACGCTCTCCGCGCTGCAGAAGGATGAAGAATTCGACGAACGCCCCGTCCGCCTCGCGCTAGTCACCGCGCGCAACATGCCCGCACACGAGCGCGTGATCCGCACACTCCTTGCGTGGGAAGTGCATATCGACGAGGCGTTCTTCATGGGCGGCGTCGAGAAGACGAAGGTGCTGGAAGCATTCAGCCCGCACATCTTTTTCGACGATCAAGACGTTCATGTCGGCCCTGCGTCATCAGTCGTTCCGACCGCCAAGGTGCCGAACGAACTTACGTCGCCAAAAGCGAAGACCGCTGCCCGGCAGTCTTCGCGTCCCAAACAGAAGCCCAAGCGGACTCTTCGGTAACGAGCCATTAGTACCAGCGGGAATAGTAGTATCCCGACGTGCTCGGGTACGTGTAGCCAGCGTACGGCATGGGGTAGGTGTAGGGGGTGTAGTACTGATAGGTGGGCGTCTGGTAGTAGCTGCCGGAGTAATTGCTCCAAGCGGGCGAGTAGACGTTCCAACCGGGCGAGTACGTGTTCCATCCTGGCGAATACGTGTTCCAGCCTGGCGACGTGTAGTAGTTCGAGACATACGGCGTCGTGTACGGCGGAGCGTTATAGACGTTGTAGCGTCGGCCGAAATATTGAGCGCTGCTCTCGGCGGGGAAGGCCGCGATCGTCGCGCAAGCGGCAAGGGCAGCGGGAGCGAGGAACGATGTGCTTTTCATGAGTTGCCACCTCTTGAGAATCCTTGTCGTGACGACGGCGATTGAGCCGTCGCGAGTGAAGTAAGCTGCAAGGAGCGTTCCACTGCATGCGAAAGAACATGGACGTTTCGCGTCCGTACGCGCAAGTCAGAACGGCGTAGATCATCGCAAATTCCTTTCGCAGGCGATGTTCTCGCCATGTAAACTGGGAATCGGATCGGTTAGAATTCGGGAAACTCTCCACGATCGGCGACGCAGCAGGTAGATGATGATGCGCGATATGTTGCAATTCGCCCCATTCAGCCGACGGCAGTTTCTGTCCACCACCGGCGGCGGCGTGGGCCTCGCCGCGCTTGCATCGCTGTTGAATGCCGATGGCGTTAGCGCCCAAGAGCGCCGCGGCGAAGCGGGCCTCCCAGGTCTGCCGCACTTCGCGCCGAAAGCGAAACGCGTCGTTGTCCTCTGGCAAGGCGGTGGCCCGTCGCATGTCGATCTCTTCGACGACAAGCCGATGCTTCGCCGGATGGCGGGGCAAGATATTCCTGGCTCCGTTCGTGGTAGTACCCGCCTTTCGACCATGTCGAGCGGCTATGCGAAATGGCCCTGCGTCCCCGCCATCAAACCGCATCGCCGCTACGGCAACAGCGGCATTTCGCTCAGCACTATGCTGCCGAACGTCGGCGGCATCGCGGACGACATCTGCTTCGTCCGCAGCATGAACACCGAAGCGGTGAATCACGCGCCGGGCGTCACGTTCTTCATGACCGGCGCCCAAGTCCCTGGCCGACCCAGCCTCGGCGCCTGGCTGTCGTATGGCCTCGGCAGCGAAACCGACAACCTGCCAAGCTTCGTCGTCATGACGTCAAGCGACCGCGGGCGAACCTGCGGCCAACTTTTCTTCGATTATTATTGGGGTTCGGGATTTCTGCCGAGCCGCTATCAGGGCGTGCGTTTCCGCAATACGGGCGATCTGGTGCCGTACCTTGCCAATCCGCAAGGCGTCAGCCCCGAATCGCGGCGTGCGTTGCTCGACGACATCAGCGCGATGAATGCCGCCCGCCTCGCGGAGACGGGCGATCCGGAGATCGAAACGCGCATCGCTCAGTATGAGATGGCGTTTCGCATGCAGACGAGCGTGCCGGACTTGGTGGACTTCTCGAACGAAACTCGCCGCACGCTGAATCGATACGGTCCCGATGCACTGTCGAAGGGAACGTTCGCCAACAACTGCCTCGTCGCACGCCGGCTTTTGGAACGCGGCGTGCGCTTCGTGCAACTGATGCATTCCGGCTGGGATCAGCACAGCAACCTGTTCACCCAGCTTGAAGCACAATGTCAGGACACCGAAGGCCCTGCCGCTGCCCTCGTCCTCGACCTGAAGGAACGCGGTCTGCTCGACGACACGCTCGTCATCTGGGCCTGCGAATTCGGCCGAACGCCATTCGGCCAGGGCGATCCCGCGGCGCCGCGAGGCCGCGATCATTTCGGCCGAGCCTTCACATGGTGGCTCGCTGGCGGCGGCGTGAAGCCCGGCATGACCTACGGCGAAACCGATGACTTTGGCTGGAACATCACCGCCGACGCCGTCCATGTCCATGACATGCAGGCTACGATCCTTCACTTGTGCGGCATCGATCACACCCGCCTCACCTTCCGCTACCAGGGCCGACAATATCGCCTGACGGATGTGCATGGCGAAGTCGTCCACGGCATCTGCAAGGGCTGATGCCGGCGAATGACGGATGCTCCAAGCGTAGCGATACTCGTCCGCCGCCTTTTCTTGTTCGGTCGCTCGGCGGGCGAGGAATCGTTCATGCATCTGATATGGTGAGGTGTCGTTCGCTCACCTTTTGAGAACGGATGCGCCGTGAGGATCGAAATCCCCTGCGACTGCGGAGCACGCATTTCGGCATCGCCCAACCAAGCGGGAAACACCGTCGCCTGCCAGGCCTGCGGTGAATCGCGCCGTGTGCCGGCGATGGGTGTGTTGGAACCGCCGCGCGGCTCGGCGAATTCGACCTCCGTACCCGCAATGCGGCGTTTGGTTTCCGTTCCCGCGTTGGCGTCAGCATGCGTCCTTGGCGTAGTAGCCGCAATCGGCGTCTACGCATTTACTCGCCCAAGCGAACCCACGAAGACGGCGGCGAAGATCGTTGCGCGGCAGGCCGAAGCGCCAATCGTTCAACGCAATGAACCGCCTCCGGAACGGACAACGGAACCAAATCTGCCCGCAATCGATCCGACCCGAAGCGAACCGAATCGGCCGGAAACTCCCGTCATTGTTCCCGTCGAAGTGCCCGCCAAGCCGTTGATTCCGAAGACGGCCGCGGAACCGGAGGCGAAGAAGGTCATCCTGCCTGTCGTGCCGAAACCGGCTTTGCCGGCGATTCCTGCCCCCGCTGTGCAGCGGAATCGCAAGGTCGAGCAAGAGATCATCGTCACCCAAAAGCCGGCGTATCGCATCCAGGGAAGCGTGGTGCGATCGCTGTTGCAATACCGCATCGTATCGGACCTCGAATTCATCGAAAAACAAGGCGAAGCGATGGCGTTGGAACAGACCGCGAAGGACGCCAAGATTGTGCAAGCCGATGACCTGACGCGCGGATTGCTGGCCGAATCCGTGAAGCAATTGAACGGCAAGAAGTTCAACTGGCGCATCGACGACAACGGGCTCGCGACAAGAATCGTTGGCGACGGCAACAAGCTGCAAGTGCTGGCTCAGGGCGGTCTAGGCGGGGCCTCGCTGCAACTCGCTTCGTTGCTCGACGACGACACTGGCACGCGAACTCACTCAAATCGCCGCAATGAAGTTGCCCGCGAATCTCCAAAAAGGACAAACCTGGTCCCGTCCGCTCACGCATCAATGGGGCCCGCTCGGAAGCTGGCGCGGGCAGGTGAATTACCGATGCGACGAGACGCTGAACGGCGTGCGACAAAGATCGTTTGCGAGGCAAATGGTCTATCAGCCTCCCGCCGTCGCCGCGAACGGCCTCGGTTTCCGCGTCGTCGGCGCCGCCTTCCGCACGCCTCTCGCTGCAGGAATCATCTACTACGACGTGGCGAAGGGGCGTGTCAGAGGTGCAGAGGAAACCTTCCGCGTAGCGGGCGCCATGCAGATGAGTCTGCTGAGTCTGCAAACGCCCGTCGAGATCGAGGAAGAACAGCACTTCCGCATGACCATTCGGTGACGCGTCATGCACGCCGGCCTGATGGTTCACGTTGTCTAAGGCATCGGCTGACGTTGCGGCATCGGCGTCTTTTTCTGCGGCAGGAACTGACGTAGGATCGGCAGCTTGTCGAGGTCTTTCGGCAATGCTCCGCCGTAATTTTGGCCGCAAGTGGTGGCTCCCCTTTTCGGGAGGGCGACGGACTTCTCCGGGCTTTTCTCGACGGCAATGCGGTAGCGGTGCAGTTCCGTCGCATCTTTGTCGAACGCGAGTTTTACCTGAAACTCATGCGTGCCCACCTGCTCCGCATTGGGCGTCCATTGCAGCTGACCCTCGCGGCTGATCGTCATGCCGGTCGGGGCCTTCACCATCGTGAATGTGCCGCGCCGGCCCATGGCGAGGTCGAAGGCGAAACGCTGGCCGGCCTTGGCAGTCACCGTTAGCGTCGAACCAGGGGGCAGCGGGTTCGATATTTCCTGCTGGGCGAAGGCCAAAGACGAGAGGGCGAAGCACATTCCAAGGATCGCGTAGCGCATGGCATCCTCGCAGAGCGGGCTAGCGTTTGCGTTTCTTCTTGGGCGATTCTTCGGGGTACACATCGGGCAATTCGTTGCGCTGAATGCCGACGGACGGTTCTTCGTCCGAGTCCTCGCCGTCTACCATGCCGTCGAGAGCATCCGCTCCCATCGTCCGCTCGTTGGCGTCGATGATCGGCGCCTCGCGCGGGCCGATGTGCACCTGATAGTGGCAGTTGGCGAAGCTCACCTTGTCGTTGGGAAGCAACGCGGCTCGGCGGACGCGGGTGCCGTTGACGCGGGTGCCGTTGGTGCTGCCCAGATCTCGCAGCACAAGAAGGCCATCGGTTTTGACGAGGACGCAATGGGCTTTCGACACGCTCTTGTGGTCGAGGCGGAGGTCGCATTCCTCTTGGCGTCCGACGACGACCATGTCCTTGCCGACCTCGAACGGATCGCCTCCGTCGAGGGGGACCAGGGCCATGCGGAGGTTCATGCGGAGAGCCTCGGAGAGAATGCGCCGGATGCTCGCTATTTCATCACAAGAAATCAAACCACGCTACCGCAACACGTCACTTGTCGAGCTTTGGGGCAGGCAGATTCAGGGCGACGATGATCCCGCCGACCATGAGCAACAACGCCCCCACGATGAGCACGATCGCCCAGGGGAAACCAGTTTTCGGCGGGGACGTGGGATCGTTGCTCATGGGTGATGACAACCAAGCCCAGGGGCGACCGGAGGGAGCCCCTGGGATTCGACTGGACACTTCTTATCCCAGGGGCTCGCTGCGCTCGCCCCTGGGCTTGGGGGCTCCGATCAACCCCAGCAGATCAATCCGGGCTCGAACGAATTCGCCAGGTTCGCATGCTTGGGCAACACGCGGACGGCGTAGCCGTAGCGGCCGCTCGCTTTGCAGGGGATCGTGCCGCGGTAGGTCCAGACGGAGCCGTGGATCGATCCATCATGCTGCATCGCGGCGGCGTAGGGTGCGGGGATGTCGCCGAGGTTGTCCACCACGCCGTGGAAGAGCTGCACATCGACATCGTCCGGGCTGAGGTTGCCGAGGTTGATGCGAGCCCGCACTTCCATGGTGGCGCCGACATGCATCGGATCGCCGCCCTCGGCTTCCACATGCTCCACGCGGATTTGATTCCACTGGCTGTGCAGCTTGCGGCGCCAATCGGAAAGCTCGATCGCGGGCGACAACCGATTGTGCGAGAGCACTGCGAAGCGCTTCGCGGACGGAGCGTAGCAGCGTTCCATGTACTCCTGCACCATGCGATGCGTGTTGAACACGGCCGACACCGTCTCCATCGAACGCTTCATCGTGCGGATCCAACCGCGCGGCAAGCCATCGGCTCCGCGGTTGTAGAAGAGCGGGGCGATCTCCTGCTCGAGAAGGTCGTACACCGCACGGCTTTCGATGTCGTCCTGGTAGGTGAGGTCGGTGTATTCCTCGCCGGCGCCGATCGCCCAGCCGTTTTCGCCGTTGTAGGATTCGCACCACCAGCCATCGAGCACGGACAGGTTGATGGCGCCATTGACGCACACCTTCATGCCGCTGGTGCCCGATGCTTCGAGCGGACGACGCGGGTTGTTGAGCCACACATCCACGCCCTGCACGAGATGGCGGGCGATGTTGATGTCGTAATCTTCGATGAACACGACGCGGCGACGAAGCTCCGCGCGACGGCAGATGTGGACGATCTCGGCGATCAGTTCCTTCCCGCCATGATCGCGCGGATGCGCCTTGCCGGCGAAGACGAACTGTACCGGTCGATCCTTGTTGTTGATGATGTTCGTGAGGCGCTCGAGGTCGCGGAAAATCAGCGTGCCGCGTTTGTAAGTCGCGAAGCGGCGAGCGAAACCGATGGTCAGTGCCTCGGGATCGAGCACCTCTTCCGAACGCGTGACTTCGGCAGGCGGAGCGCCGCGGCGAATCAACTGCTGGCGCAAACGCTGACGTGCGAACACCACCAACCGTTCGCGACGTCGCTCATGCGTTCGCCAAAGCTCGGCATTCGGAATCATCTCGACGCGTTTCCAGATGGAGTGATCGGTAGGCCGATCGTCCCATTGGATGCCAAGGTAGCGGTCGAACAGGTGCGACATTTCCGGCGCCAACCAGGTGCGGGTGTGGACGCCATTGGTGATCGAAGTGATCGGGATTTCCGGATCGGGCAGCTCGGGCCAAATCGATTTCCACATCTTGCGACTGACTTCGCCATGCAGCTTGCTCACGCCGTTGCTGCTGTTGGAGAGGCGAATCGCGAGCACCGTCATGCAGTAGTTTTCGTGGTGGTCCTTCGGGTTCATTCGACCGAGGCCGAGGAACTCGTTCCAATCGATCTTCAACTTCGGCAGATAATTCGCGAAGTAATGCTGCATCAGGTTGATGGCGAAGATGTCGTTGCCGGCGGGAACGGGCGTGTGCGTCGTGAAGCACGTGCCGGCGATCACCGCTTCGCGGGCGGCGGCGAAATCGAGGTTGTTCTCCTCCATCAGGATGCGGATGCGTTCCAGTCCGCAGAATGCCGAATGCCCTTCGTTCATATGGCAGACGGCCGGCTTCTTCCCCATGGCGACGAGGGCGCGGATGCCGCCGATGCCGAGGATCATCTCCTGGCGAACGCGCATGTCATGATCGCCGCCGTAGAGACGGGCGGTGATGACGCGGTCTTCCGGGCTGTTTTGCGGGATGTTCGTATCGAGCAACAGCAGCGGTACTCGGCCGACCTGGATGCGCCACACCTGGGCCCACACATCGCGGCCCGGCATCGGCACCGAGATCGCCAGCGGTTTGCCTTCCGCATCCAACTCCGCGATCAGCGGCAGATTGTGGAAGTCGTTTTCCGGATAACGTTCCTGCTGCCAGCCATCGACATTCAGATACTGCCGGAAGTACCCCTCGCGGTACATCAGGCCCACGCCGATAAGCGGCAGGCCAAGGTCCGACGCGGATTTCAGATGATCGCCCGCCAGCAGGCCGAGGCCGCCGGAGTAAACGGGCACGCTCTCATGCAGGCCGAACTCGGCGGAGAAATAGGCCATGCGATACTTGGCGATCGCGTCTTCGAGGTTCCCCTGCTTCGAGTAAGTTTCGGAGAACCACGTCGATCGGCTCATGTACTCGTCGAGTCCCTCAAGCACGCGGTCGAGGTGCGCGAGGAAGCCCTCATCGTTGCAAAGCTCGGCCAGGCGCTCTTGGCCGATATTCGCGAGCAGCTTGACAGGGCTGTTTTCGAGCTTTTCGAAAAGTTCATCGTCGATGCGGCGAAAGAGCGAAACCGCCTCGTGGTTCCAGCACCACCACAAGTTGTAGGCGAGGCGCTGCAGCCCTTGCAGGCGTTCGGGGAGATGAGGAAGCACTGTGAAAGTCCGCAACGGACGCGAAGGCATGCATCACCTCGGCAGAAAACGAAAAAAAGCAACCCTAGGGACCATGCAAGCACGATCCTGGAGAGGTTGCTTCAAGTTCGGCACGATCGCCGTACATGGGCTGGCGTTACAATAGGTCCGACCCTGCCAACGGGCAACCTTCGCCCTTTGCGAGCATCCTTGCGACGGCGCGTGCCATGCTTCGTCGGGTCCTCTGCTGGGCCGCGCGAGCTTCCGATTCCACCGACGAAGCATGCGAACCCTCAGGCGCCTGGAATAGGGGCAAGTTCATGAAGCACAACACCGACCCCGCGTTCAAGGGCGTGCAAGCGATCAAGGACGCGCAGGCGAAGACGCTCGCCCTCTTCGAATCATCCGCCGACAAAGGCGATTGGATGCGCATTCATGAAGAACACTATGATTGGTGGATGTTCCCGACCGACGAACCCAGCGGCTTCGGCCTAGCATGGACCGTCTATGAAGGCGATATCGCCGACCTGAAAACCGACGCCGCCTATCTCGAACGATACCTCCGCGGCGTCCGGATCCTCGCGACCTCCTGGGGTTGGGACCTCGCCGCCGCTTCGGAAATCGCCAACCCCCAGCCCGGCCAAGCCTGGCAACACTGGCCTATCCGCCTCTTCAAAGCCGCCAAATCGACGAAGCTCTTCGGCTTCGACCAAGAATTTGCCTCGCTGAAGAAACTTGGAAACCTGCTGATGAGCCAGGGCGAAACCATGTACTACCATCGCGACCTGAGCTGGCTCTTCAAGTAACCCATCCCGGTTCCATTTTGCTCACGCATCGCGAACCTGATCCGGCCCGAAGGTTTGGTATCGAAATGAGTTGCGACTCCCCATGGTTCCATTTCGGCTCCGTTTGGGTCCCCGTCGCCGCGCGTCGAAATGTCTGAACCCACCCAACCGCGGTAGCGGCGTCTCACGGTATCCCACGGCCCAAGCCGTGGAATACTGACAACACCGACGAGACGCGCAGCATGGGAATCCCGATCGGTCAGGTCGTCGGCGACGGAGCGATCTTGTTGTTCCTCGACAATCAGGCGGCGGATCAGCGGGCGCATCAGCGCGCGAAGCAGGACTTGGCGGCTAAGCTCGCGACCGAGATCCGGGTGGTGCCGCGTCCGGCTTGCGGGCATATCAGCAACACATGGTCGAGCTGGCGAGACAAAGTAGGCTCTTTTGGATTGGAGTTCTCGCTCTTCTCACTGGGCGCGTATGTGAATGTTCTCAAAGCCCATCCGATCCGCAGGCAATGGCTGCTCGGCTTGGGCATGGCCTCGTTACTGCTGCGCGTCGCCACGATCGTCTAACGGTTACTCGCCAACACACGCTTCGCCCCCAATTCGACCCACGTGGAAGGTCGGATGGCGCTCGGCAAAAAAGACGGGTTCATCCTCCGCATTCAAGATGCGGACGACGCGGATGGCCCCTTGCGATCGCAGGACGTGGAGGAGGGCTTCCGAGCCGATCGAAACAAGGACACGTGCCGGTGCTGGGAAACGGAGACGCCACTCAACGAACGTACATAAGTCGATATGGCTGCATTTCTTCTGCCTCACTTCACATGAAATGCTGTTGCCGCTCATCCGTTGCCGCAGGGGCCATCCGTGATGAACCGCCGACGCCCGACGATTCTCACTGTCTTCCGCAAAGCGATGGAACCTGCTGGCAGCAAGTAGCCGATCGCTCGACGCACCGTACGCGCACCTGGAGCCGCGCCTCCCGGCGGTTGCTTGCGATTCCTATAGTAAGCTCCACGCCGGACTGCGCCGGCGTCGCTCGCCGCTTGGAAAGGATTTTCCCGCCATGGCGTTTCAACCTGCGGATTCGCTGAAGAATCGCACGTTCGTCGGCCTGATCTTCGCCCAGTTTTTGGCCGGCTTCAACGATCAGGCGATCCATGCGGCGGCCATGTTCTACGCGCTGCATCAAGGGATTCTCACTGAGGCGCAGGCCATCTCATTGATGCCGATCCTCTTCTACGCCCCCTGGGCGATTTTCTCGACGCTCTCCGGCTACCTCGCCGACCGCTACAGCAAGACGACGGCCCTCCGCGTGTGGAAGTGGGCGGAAGTCGTCATCTCGCTGGTGTTGCTGCTGGGCTTTTACCTGGGCACCGTACATCACATGAATCTTGGTGCGTGGATCGTCCTTTCCACCGTGTTCATGATGGGGACGCATGCGGCTTTCTTCGCTCCCGCGAAATACGGCGCGATGCCCGAGATTCTTCAGCCGCATGTCCTGTCCAAGGGTAACGGCATCCTCGAATCGACGACATTCCTCGCGGCGATCCTCGGGACGGTCACGGGCGGTTTGCTGTCGTCCTCGTTTCTTTTCAAGGGAAATGAGGTGTGGATCGGCGTTATCCTCCTCGTGTTGTCGCTCATCGGCGCCTTCGCGAGCTTGGTGATCGCGTATCTGCCCGCCAGCAACCCATCGCGACTTTTCCCCTACAACCTGTTCAAGCCGCTCTGGGACAACCTGCGCGTGCTGATGAGCGCGAAGCCGTTGGCGCTGTCGGTGCTGGGCATCGCGTTCTTCATCTTCATGGTGGCGTACATGCGATCCACCATGTACATGCACGGACAGACGCGCAATCCGCCGTGGGGCGAGTTTTATACCAGCGTCATCGTCGCCACCGTCGCCCTCGGCGTCGGCATTGGCAGTCCGCTCGCGGGCAACCTGTCGGGCGGCAAAATCGAACTGGGCCTCGTCCCGCTCGGCTGCATTGGCATGATCGCGGCCACCATCCTCGCCGGCATCGAGATCGAACACACTGGCATGCTCGTCGTCGCTCTGGTGACGATCGGCTTCTTCAGCGGCTTCTACATGGTGCCGCTCTACACGCTGCTTCAGCATCGTGCGCCGAAGGCCAGCAAGGGCGACCTCGTCGCGACCAGCAACTTCATCAACGTCACCGGAGCGATTTCCGCATCGGTCCTCTTCTACATCCTGGTGCAACTTGGGCAGATCACCGGCATTACGCCGCGTGTAGCGCAGAATGATCGCGTGGCTGAGGGAAAATTAGTCAGCGAAGAACGAGACACGCATGGCCATGTGCGCGAACTGCGTGTGCTGACGAAGGATGGCACGGAGAAGATCTTCACGAGTGGCATCGACGCGGAAGAGGAAGCGATTTTCGCCACGCTCGAAAAACTCGACGAAGGCCAATTCACGCCAATTGAAGTCGCAGACAGCGGATTCCTCAGCATCTTCGGCAGCGGCGTGGCCAAAGACGCGGATGTCATCGTCAGCGAGTACGATCTGCGCGGCAAACGCCGATACATGGTGCGTCTCGCCTCGCAGCCGCTGCCATCCGTGTTCGACAACGAAGTGTTGCCGCGTTACCTGTTCCTCGGCGCCGCGGCGATGACGTTCGGCATCCTGATCCTCTTGGTGCGAAAGCTGCCGGACTTTTTCGTCCGCACCCTGTTTTGGCTCCGCAGCTTGGGGCGGTGGAAGATCAAGGCGGTCGGCATGCAGCATTTGCCGACGAAAGGCCCGGTATTGCTCGCAACCAATGCGGATCAGATGGAAAGCGGATTGCAACTCGTCTCCGCTACCGACCGCTCCACGACGTTCGTGCTGGTCGAGAGGGGTTTAGCAAATGGAACCGGCATTATTCGCCGATTGGCTCAAGCGAGCAGCGTGATGACTCTGGCTTCCGGCGAGCTAACGCAGCAAGCATGGGACAATGCTCGCAGGCACGCCGAGGCTTCGCTCAAAGACGGCAACTTGCTGGCGTTGACCGTGGCGGAAAACGGAACAAACGGCGAAGTCGATCGCTTTGTCGGTGATCTGCGAAAGTGCGTCGCTGACCCGTTGCCGATCGTGCCGGTCTACTGCGGTCCCTTGGACTCGTCCCACCCGCAAGCCACCGCTACCATCCGCGTCGTGTTCGGCCCTGCCCTGGCCGCAGACGCCGACGTCCCCGCCGCCCGCCGAGCGATTGCGGAATTGCAGGAGTGGATCAAACACAACGACGAGAAAGCCGGCAAGGAAAGCCACTAACGCGACTCTCGCAATAGTTTCTGATGCTGAGAGTCGGAATCGAGTGCGCGACGGGT
Source organism: Gemmataceae bacterium (assembly GCA_046350235.1). Lineage (GTDB taxonomy): Bacteria > Planctomycetota > Planctomycetia > Gemmatales > Gemmataceae > JAIEPT01. The sequence goes on from JAXMAT010000015.1 coordinate 30,656, forward strand.
GAAACCATGCCGACATTCAAAGAGGTGGTGGAAGGGATCGGACTCACGATCGACGGTGCCGGCGTCTTCGCGATCGTTCTCGGACTACTGTTTGCCGACCCGCTACGCTTTCGTCGGTTCGAAGAATGGTTGGAGTTACCGCCGGTTTCGCCAAGACCTCGGGCGCGGTATCCTGCTCGGACTCGAATTCCTGGTGGCGGCAGACATCATCCGAACGGTGGCCGTGGTGCCGACGCTAGAGGGCGTTCTAGTCTTGGGCGTGATCGTGCTGATTCGGACTTTCCTGAGCATGGCCTTGCAGGTCGAGTTGGAAGGCAGATGGCCTTGGCAGCGCGAAAACGAAATGGAGCCAGCGCCGTCTCATTCCGCTGAGTCCACAGCGGCCGCGAAGGTTCATAGCCTGCCTACACGCGTCACCGAGTCTTTTCCGACTGCCCTGTCCCACTGGGGCGACTTCGGCCGGAGCATTCGTAGTTTCTCCCCTCGCAGCGCATGTGAAGTGAAGCACCATCCGAAATGGAAAACCCATGGCGGCGAAACATCGCATCTACACGATGAGCTTTGCGAGCGTCTATCCTCTCTACGTCGCCAAGGCGGAAAAGAAGGGGCGGACCAAAGCGGAGGTCGATGCTGTCATTCGTTGGCTGACAGGCTACTGCCAGCGCGACCTGGAAAAGCAAGTCAAGAATCAGGTGGACTTCGAGAGCTTCTTTCATGAAGCCCCGGCGCTCAATCCTGCTCGGCGACTGATCCAAGGCGTGATCTGCGGAGTGAGGATCGAAGAGATCGAAGAGCCGCTGATGCGAGAAATTCGGTATCTGGATAAACTGGTGGACGAACTGGCCAAGGGGAAGGCGATCGAGAAGATTTTGAGGAGCGAAGTCGTCTAGTTGGATCGCAGAGCCGAGCCGGGGTTGATACTGTTGATTGGCCAAAAATCGCAGCGAGGGGACATGGGGCAGTACATTCGAGTCCAGTCGTCGAAGTTCGCCGTCCTGCCTGGTGAAGCCGAGGAACTGGTCAACGACGGGTTGTACGGCAAGGCGTTGGCGGAGTATCTTGTCGAAAAGTTGCGGCTCCGCGGGTACGACGTGCCCTTTTTGTGTTGCGAAGACTGGGGCTGGTGGGTCGAACTGCACGGCTTCCCGTTTGCTTTCGGCGTTTGCATTTACGGCACGCAGCTCGAAGACGGCCAAATCGATCTTTACGTGACCGATGGGGCGGCTGCAGCACGCCAGTGGAGTTGGCGACGATTCCGATTCGTCAGCACCGGGCAAGCGGCAGAGCAGTTACACCGAGATTTGCTAGCGATCTTCACGGCGGATCCCGACGTTCAGTTGCTTGGCGACAACCTGGACTCGCCTTTTGCCGACGACCATCCGGCAGCCTGAACCCCCACTCCGAACTTCAATCCGTCACATACACCTTCTTCTTTAGCGGCCCGATTACCTCAGGGGCGACGCGGTCGAAGAAGCGGTAGCCGGTCAACGATTCAATGTCGGCGACGGAGACCGCGTATTTCTCCCAGGGCGTTTCCTTCGTCGGCGTGCGGTCGTTCGGCATGATCACGGCGATCAGCGGCGTCTTGGCGTTCACGCGCGTGGCGGGGGATTTCGTCGAGCCGGCGTCGAGCATCGCGATCACCTTCCAGCAACTCTTCGGCACCACCACCTTGCCGTTGCCCACCGTCTTGATCAGGCCATGCTCGCTTTTGCCGCCTTGGCCGTGCGGGCCGCAGACGATGTAGAGTTCCTTGTTCTGCCGAAAGCAGACGTCGCGGCACCAGATCTCCAAGTTATTCCATGAGCCGGCGTTCAGCTCTTCCGTCTGTGGGACCATGTTGGTCATGCAAAACGTTTCGCGGGCCGCTTCCTCGGTGTTGTTGCGGTGGCTGTTGGGGCACATGTGGCCACGGGTCATGCCGGTCGCGTTGAAGTGATAATCGAACGGCTTCACTTGGTAAAAATGCTTGGGCAGGTCGGGGTCGGGGAAAAACGTCAGCGATCGCGCGGCCCGGCCCATGTCGCCTTTGCGAAGCCGATAGCTCACCCAGTTGGGGGTGCCTTTTTTCGAGTTATAGGAGAGGGCGTATTCGTCCTTCACCATGAGATAGTCGATCGCATCCGGTTCTTTCGTATCCGCCTTCGCGCCGCTGGGATTGCCGAGCGAAAGATGCACGTCGCCGGGGACAGGCCTCGCCTTCGGCTCATCGGCGCGGAGGAGAACGACGGCGAACGCAAGAACGTAGCACGCAAGCAGGAACGGTCGCGCCATGGCGAGAAACCTCGGAAGGGGGACACGTTCAACGTAGGCCAAAACAGGGGAGCGTCATCGACGCGGCTCCAGCCATTTCTCGAACCATGCCCACGTCTCCTGCCACTGGGCCGGCGTGATCGTGTGCCCCACCTCGGCACTGGATACCTTCAAGCGATCGCTCTTCCCCGCATCCGCATACGCCTTCTCGGCAAAAGCGATGGCGATCTTGGCGCCTGGGTAGGGGCAATTCGCATCCTTCGTCCCCGACACGATCAGCAGCGGTCGGCCCGCCATCAGGCGAAGCATGCTGGGGCAGTCGAACTGGTCGAGCATGCCGGGAATCACCTTGTTCCACAGCTCGCGGCACACCTTCTGGTTGACCTTGGCTTCTCCCAGATCCTTCGCTGCGATGTCGTGAGCAGCCGCGATCGTCCGTGCTCGTCCGCCCCATTCGTCGTTTTCCAGACTCCAGCGGAAGCTCTGCACGGCGATCGAAGGGACGATCACCTTCACGCGATCATCGACGGCGGCGGCGAGCCAGGTTTGAATTCCGCCCATACTGATGCCGACCATGCCGATGCGTTCCGCATCGATATCAGATCGGGTCGCGAGGTAATCGACGACGCGCCACAGATCCCAGCAGGTGTCGTAATAGAACGGATGCTCGCGGGTTTTGTCGTCCGCCGTCTTCCACGCCGTGGCGATCGCCTGCACATACGCCGACGAACCCTTCTCGCCGCGAGCGCCGTGGTAACGGGCATCGATGGCGACGCCGATGATGTTTCGTTTCGCAAGTTCGCCGAGATGGCCCAGCATCCCCTGCATCGATCCACCGGTGCCGTGCAGCACGATGACGGCGGGCAGCTTCTTGTCGGATTTCTCAGGCCGAAGGATCAGCATGGGCACGCGTTCGATGGCGCCGTTCGGTTTCTTCTCACTGGCGATGGTGAGCTTCTCAAGCGTCCAACCGGAGGCGTGCTTCGAAGTCTCTTGCGTCGTCGGATCGGCGGGCACCTTGGGACGATCGAGCATCTTGAGGAATGCAGCCTTCACCTCCGCAGGCGGCGGATACTTCGGCAGATCCTGCGCCCAGCCGCAGGCGGTGAGGAGGAGAAGGCCGAGGAATGCGGAGAGAGGACGCATGAATGATCCTTATTGGAATCGATCCCAACCAAGCCCCACCGTAAGCGCAGCGCACGGTGGGGATCCTATGTAGCCCTCTCGCTCCGCGAGAGGTAAGCGGCAGTTCGCCGTGCGATCGCGCGGCATCCCTCCGCTTACCTCTCGCGGAGCGAGAGGGCTACATAGGCAGATCAGTTTCTCGTGATCGTCTCGTGCAAGTTCAGGATCGCTCGCGCGACGGAGGACCATGCGGCGAGCTCGGCGGCGGGGATGTCGCGGGGGGCGGGGCGTTGGCCCACCGTGAGCAACGCGGCGGCTTCGTTTGCGTTCGTCTGGTAATGCGTCACATGCTGTTTCGCGAGATCGGTGAGGATTTTCGTTTCCTCGGGCGATGGCTTGCGTTGCAGCACGGTGCGATACGCGGCGACGATGCGGGCTTCGGGATCGGGGCTTTCGCGGACGATCTTTTCCGCCAGCAATCGCGATGCTTCCACGTAGGTGGGATCATTCAGCAGCACCAAGGCCTGTTGCGGCGTGTTGGAGCGTGGACGCTCGGCGGTGCATTCCTCACGCGTCGGCGCATCGAAGGCGAGCAGGCTGGGATGGAGGAAGGTTCGCTGCCAGTAGGTGTAAAGCCCGCGGCGATACTGATTGTCTCCCTTGTCGTTCGCCCATTCGCGGGTCGGGAAATTAAGATACTTCCAATAACCTGCCGGTTGGTAAGGCTTCACGCTCGGCCCGCCGAGGCGATCGACGAGTAGGCCAGAGACGGCGAGGGCGTTGTCGCGGATCATCTCCGCATCGAGGCGAAATCGGCCCTGGCGCGCGAGCCATTGGTTGTACGGGTCGCGTTGCCGAAGTTCCTTCGAGGCGACCGACGATTGGCGATACGCGTTCGACGATGCGATCAGCTTGAACAGCCGTTTGACGTCCCAATCCTTCTGGAACTCGGCGGAAAGCCAATCGAGCAACTCGGGATGCGTGGGAGCCGCGCCGACGGAGCCGAAATCGTCCGGCGTCTTCACGATGCCTTGCCCGAACATCAGCATCCAGATGCGATTGACGAACACGCGGGCGGCGAGCGGATTGTCGCGGCTCACCATCCACTGGGCGAAATCGAGCCGGGTGAGGCGTTTCTTCGGATCCTCGACTTTGATCGGATGCAACGATGCGGGCGTGGTCGGCATCACAAGTTCGCCGCTGTCGTCGAGCCAATTGCCGCGAGGAAGCACGCGGATCGGACGCGGCGCGACCGACGTACTCACCAGCGTCTGCGGGAACGACTTGACGAGAGCATCCTTCTCTTGCGTCGTCTTCGCGAGTTTACCTGCTTCGTCCTTCAGCGAAGGTTCGTTCTTCAGGAAGTAACTCGTCACTGCTTCCTTCTGCTTCGGATTCCGCTTGGCGGCATCGAGCTTGACGAGGTCTTCGATCTCCTTCGGCAACCCCTTGACCTGCCCCGCCTTCGCGGCAGCTTCCCAGGTCTGCTGCAGCTTGACGGCTTCTGGCCCGGCGACTTTCGCTTTGAGGGCGGCGATGTCCGCTTCGAGTTGCTTCAGCTTCGCTTCCTGTTCCTTGCTCGGCAGCGGGGTCTGCCCCTGCCGGCCGACGGCCGCTTCCTGGATGTCGGCGAAGAAGGCGCCGAATTGGTAAAATTCCTTGCTGCTGAACGGATCATACGGATGGTTGTGGCATTCGGTGCAGCCGAGCGTCAGGCCGAGCCAAACGGTGGAGACGTTGCGGACTCGGTCGGCGAAATACTTCGCGAGGTATTCCTTCGCCTGGGCTCCGCCTTCCTCTGTCGTCTGCAGAAGCCGGTTGTAGCCCGAAGCGATTCGCTGGCTCGCGGTCGCATTCGGCAGCAAATCGCCAGCGAGTTGTTCGATGGAGAAGCGATCGAAGGGCATGTTGTTGTTGAACGCATCGATCACCCAATCGCGATACGGAGCCACATCGCGGTGATTGTCGCTGTGGTATCCGCCCGTGTCGGCATAGCGCACCTGATCGAGCCAATGCATCGCCATCCGCTCGCCATAGTGCTTCGTGGCGAGCAACCGATCGGTCAGTTTTTCGTAGGCATTCGGCGTGGTATCCGCGAGAAACGCATCGACGTCCTCCGCCTTGGGCGGCATCCCCGTCAGGTCGAACGACAGTCGGCGAATCAACGTCCGTCGATCCGCTTCCGGAGCCGGCGCCAGACCTTCCTGCTTCAGCCTCGCCAGGACGAACGCATCGATCGGATTGTTGACCCACTCCGGATTTTTCAGCAGAGGCGACTCCGGCTTGCGAACCGAAATCAGCGACCAAAACGGCTGATACTTCGCGCCCTGCTCGATCCACTGCTTCAGCTTCGCGATCTCTTCCGGCTTGAGATGTTTATTGGTCTTTTCCGGCGGCATCTTCTTGGCCGGATCTTTCGTGATGAGCCGCAGGAAAAGCTCGCTCTGGCCCGGTTTGCCGGGGACTAGTGTCGTCGTGCCCTCGCGTTCGGCAAACGCATCCTTCTCCGTATCGAGCCGCAAATCCCCCTTGCGATGCGCCTTGTCCGGCCCATGGCAGAGGAAGCAGTTATTGGAAAGAATGGGCCGAATATCGCGATTGAAATCCAACGTCTGAGCCAAAGCCGGCCGCACGCAAGCGACGACGAGCAAGGACGCCAACAGCGTTCGCAAACCAACAGCCATAGCCGGCTCCATGGGGAGGCGAAGCAAGAACAAGGCGGGAACGATCAGCCGAACTTGAGGATAAGTGACCGGAAGCCGGACCGCAACGGGAAAGGGGGAACGGAAGTTGCGACTCGATGCCGCATAAGCGATAAATCACCGCGAATTCCGGAAAGAAATTCGCCCGCAGACCGAATAGCTCTACGCCGCCGCGCTCAATAACCAAATGAGGAATCGCCTCGTCTTTTGCGTGGGCACGAAACGTTCTCTGACACCACACAGAACAGTACAAGGATGATCATGAGCAACAATGCAAAAACGTTTTTCGACCGGGCAGTGCTTAAATACTGCGTGGGCGATTTGGAATGGCTCATCGACGCGTCATTCCGGCATGCAGGGCCTTTGCTGGCATGTGTCGTCAATGGAATCGACCTTTGCGGAGGCATGCTGAATGGCTTCCATGGACAAAGCGAGATGCGTTCTTGCCGCTTTATGACGGAGAAGATGAATCTCGAAGCCGACCTAGCAAAGTTTATTTACAAGACGGTTCGGTGTGGAGTCGCACATGAAGGCGGCCCGAAAAGCGGCGTCCTCTTTTTTGTGTGCCAAACCCACAGCGGCTTCGGTTATAGGCCGACATACTCTCAATTCTTGTTCAAGGATTCCGAGACCAAGCTGTATTTTCACGTGACCCAATTCGCACGTCGCTTTGTCGATACGGTTCGGCATCTGGACGCGACATTCGATTCAAGTGGGCTTGTTCACGTCCCGTCAGACATCGATTTGGTCGTACCTTCATCGGTCCTGACTGACGACTCTGCGTTTCCCGACATCAGCCATCTACTTCACCAAGAAAGTCTTCCCGCCAACGGATTCAGTACGACTAGAGTTTGGATGTCCGAATTGCTAGGTTTTGAACTAAATTCACACCAAGAGGTGCTTTAATGCCCTCCTATGACCAGATCCAGGCCTACTTTGACCAGTTTGTTCTCTTGCACGCGGAGGAGGAAGCCTTCCTTTTTCTCGAGCGCGATTCGGTTTTTCGCAGGCGTTGAGTTGGGGTTGAAGCGGGCGTTGGAGATGGCTCGATAGGCGATCGCGACGACGCACAACGCCAGTGAGGCGATGCTCGAGCCTGGCAACCGCAGGAATCGCGCGGGCCGAAGGCCGTACGCTGACGGAAGCGCTGAATGAGGTCACGGCTGACGGGCCCGCGGATGTGTGTCCGAGATTGCTCCAGCAACTGCAGCGCATTCTTCCACGAGGAACGGATGATGCCGACGACGACCGCTTGGCCCGAAGTTTCGTTTTGCCTCGCCGATGCAAATCCAAGCGCGGAGCCCAACGCCTCGGTCGTCGCCGAGGTCCATCGCCTTGTCTGCCGTTCGGATCTCGATATGCCGGGATTCTGCGTGATCGACTTGGGGGCGACGCTGTCATCGCAGGCGTTTCGGAAATATCAGGTCGCGATGTTTCGAGCGTTGCGTGCGATCCACCTTGCCGATACCTATCGCGATTTGATCGCGATTTCCGCGGCTCGTTTCGACCAGCAGGTGACGACGAAACTGCACCGCGACGGTGGGCCGGACGAATCGCTCTTGCTGCTGGGATATGAGCCGACGGTGATTCGCTCTCAGTTGCGCGTGGCGGATTACTCGCGATGTGCGGCCAAACTCGGCATCACTGCAGCGGAGTTTCTGGATCGCCACAACCCAATGTTCCGCGCCGGCGAGGACCTTTTGACGGAATACGCCTGCGCCCTCGAAAGTTTTCGCAACGATCACTTTCAGTTGGTCGTCGTCAACAACAGCATGGCTGAATCCACCGCAGAAAATCCTCGATGGCAGGGGGTCTTGCACACCGCAACGATCCTCACGCCCGATCCATCTCGGCGCCGGATCATCAATTCCATGATGATCGCTTCAGCGCCCGTTGGAACGCCGTCAAAAATCTCAGAGCAAGCGATCGAGCAATTCGTTTCGACGAACGAAGTGAAGCGATCAGGGTACGACAAGCCTGAACTTGCGGACGACTTGTGATCTCTATTCGCTGTCTATCGCGGCGATTTCGAGCAACCTCGTGATGATCTCGCTTCGCGTCCCGGCGTAGTCCTCCGCGGTCACTTCCTCGAAATCGCCGATGATGCCGTAGAGGCGAACCGCCGGGTCTTCGAGCGAGTCGGCGACGAGGTGGACCTCCGCGATGGGGCGGTCGCCGAGGGATACTTCGAGATGTGGCATGCCGCTTTCGTCTTGCTGCGCAACGACGGCGAGTTCGGGCGATTGTTGCGTCAATTCCTCCGCGAGTTCTTTCAGGCGGAGATGCGCGAGTCGATGTTCGTCATCGTCATCGGGCCTAATGAGGGGAAGCGTCATTTCTGGTCGCCCCAGAGCTGGGCCAATTCCACCAGCACGCGCCGGGCGATGTCCATCTCTTCGAGGCAGGTGAACTCGAGCGGCGAATGCAGGTTGTGTTCGCCAGTGGAGAGGTTCGGCGTCGGCAGGCCGAGTTCGGTCAGGCGGGATCCGTCCGTTCCGCCGCGGACGATGGTTCGCTTCGGCTTCAGACCGACGCGTTTCATCGCTTCTTCCGCGAGATCGAGGGAGCGAGGCTCCTTCCGCAACCCATCGGCCATGTTGCGGTATTGGGCCTTCACCTCCACCTCGATCTTCGCCTTCGGATGCTCCGCGCGAAGGCTGACGGCGATCGTCTCGAGCAGGTCCGCTTTCTCCTTGAGCTTGGCCGTATCGAAGTCGCGGAGAAGAATGCGAAGCGTGACGGAAGCGACGCCCCCTTCGATCGTGTACGGATGCAGGAAACCATCGCGGTCGGCCGTCGTTTCCGGCGACAGGGTGAGCCAGGGCATGCGAGCGATGAAGTCGCCGGCGATGCGGACGGCATTGACCATCGCCCCCTTCGCGATCGCGGGATGGAGGTTGACGCCCGTGATTTTCACGATCGCGAGGTCCGCGGAAAATGTTTCGTAGTCGATTTCACCTGTCGCTCCGCCGTCGAGCGTGTAGCCGACGACGGCGCCGAGCGTCTTCAACTCAAGATGATCGACGCCTCGGCCGATTTCCTCATCGCAGGTGAAGCAAATACGGATCGGGCCATGCGGGATTTCGGGATGGGCCTGCAGAAACGCGACCGTCTCCATGATGACGGCCACGCCCGCCTTGTCGTCGGCGCCGAGCAGCGTCGTGCCATCGGTGGTGACGAGCGTCTTCCCCTTGAGTTCCGTCAACTCAGGGCTGTCGGCCACGCGGATGACCTTGGATTTGTCGCCGGGAAGCACGAGGTTGTTGCCGTCGTAGTTCCGCCAGATGATGGGATTCACGCCTTTGCCGGAAGTTTCGGGGGACGTGTCCACATGGGCGATCCACGCGATCACCGGGGCCTTTTCGCGCCCCTTCGTCGCGGGGAGCGTGCCGAGGACGATGCCATGTTCATCCTGCGACGCATCGCCGATGCCGAGGGCACGCAACTCCTCCGCCAGCATTCGGCCCAATTCGAGTTGGCCCGGCGTGCTCGGGTAGGTGGTCGATTTCTCGTTGGCCTGCGTGTCGATGCGGACGTAACGGCAGAAGCGATCGAGCAGCGAATCCATGGAGCATCCTTGGGAGTGACTTTCGCTTGCGGCTTAGCGTTCAAGATACGATCGCTAAGCCGCAAGCGGCGAACGATCAAGCGAGAATTCCCTGGATGACCGAACCCGTGGAGAGCGGCACAGGGCGGTCGAGGGGGTCGCGGACCAGGGTGTGCGGGTCGATGCCCATCAGGTGAAACATCGTAGCCGATAAATCTTCGGGGCGGACGGCGTTGGTCGAAGGATAGGCGCCACGCGTGTCGGAGGAACCGAAGACGAAGCCGCGTTTCACCCCGGCTCCGGCGAGCAACACCGTATAGCATTGCGGCCAATGGTCGCGGCCGGCCATGTTGTTGATCCGAGGCGATCGACCGAACTCACCGGCCCATACGACCAAGGTCGTGTCCAGCAGGCCGCGGTGGTCGAGGTCTTCGATCAAGGTCGGCAGGGTCTGGTCGGTGATCGGCAGCAGGTAGTCGTTCATGATGGGATACATCGGGTTGTTGTCGAACCCGTGCGTGTCCCATCCCCCTTCGTTGCGACGCCCGCCGATCTGCGCCGCGAAGTAAACCGTGACGCACTTCACGCCCGTTTCGACCAACCGACGCGCGAGCAAGCAACCCTGGCCGTAGGTCGTTCGGCCGTAGCGATCGCGCGCGGCCGCCGGTTCGCGCGACAGGTCGAATGCCTGCCGAAAACGAGGCGACGCGAGCAGGCTCAGCGCCCCGCTGATAATAGGTTTCGATCCCGCGAGCACGCGGCGAAGGTTCCGCGACGGCGGCGGTCGCATCGATCAGCCGCTGCACCTCACGGCGATCATGCAGACGCTGCACATTGAGGTTCGCGGGGAGGCTCAGTTCCGGCAGGCGGAAATCGGACGAGTTCGGATCTTGGCTGATGAAAAACGGATCATGCGCGGGTCCGAGAAAACTCGCATGCTGGCCCGGCGTGATCGAACCATCGGCAATGGTGTGCGGATAGGAGACGAAACTCGCCACGCCATCGGGATCCGTCGAGAAGCGATCGATGACGGAACCGTAGGCGGGGTACAGCTCACGCGAATCGCGCAGACGTTGATCGTCGGTCGGCGGAGCCTGGCCGGTCAGGCTGTAGTAGCCTGCGGAATTGTGGTTCTTCATCTCATGCCGCATCGAGCGGATGAGACAGACCTTGTCCATCACCTTCGCCATCCGCGGCAAGCGATCGCAGATCGGCGTTCCGACAGGGCGAACTCGCCATGGGCCGATAAATGCCGCGAATTTGGTCGGGCATATCGGGTTTCATGTCGAAGGTATCGACATGCGACGGGCCGCCGAACTGATGCAGGAAAATGATCGACTTGACGCGAGAGCCGCGCGCGGGCGATTCGCTAGCCGGCAACAGCGACGCGGCAGCGCCAGAGTCCCCCAATGCTGAGGAAGGCACGTCGATCCAGGCGATGCGTTAGCGAGGACATGGACCTTCTCACATTTCATGCTCCTCTCCACTCCGGGAGAGGGCCGAGGGTGAGGGCAAATCTTCACGCACGGCTGTAACGTCAAAGCTGACAGAATCCTGGTTCCAATTGGGGTGAAGGCCTTCCCCTCACCCCCAACCCCTCTCCCGGAGGGAGAGGGGAGCGAGACCAAGCTAACGCCGCAGCAGGAATTCCTTGGAATTCAGGATGCCCCAGAGGATGTCTTCCGCGGCGGTGCGTTTATCTTCTGCCGATGCGAGCCGACTGGCGAGCACCTGGCGTTCGCTGTCGGTCGGCAGCCGCGACAGGCCGGCGAGGAACAGCTCATCGAGCATCGCGTTCGGCGACGTCTTCGCTTCCAGCAATCGACCGACGCGGTTCTTCTCGGCCGAGATCGCGCGATTCATCACCTCGCCGGAGATGAGCGTCAGCGTCTGGTTCAGGGTCGTGTCTTGCTGGCGTTCGCATTCGCAGGTGAGCAACCGCTCCGGTTTGCCGAATGTGCGGAGAAACCGAACCGCTTCTTGTGCCTTGGCCCCGCGGCGCAAGCTTGGCAGCGACGGAATCTGCACCGCACGCGTGCCGGCCGGTTGATCGGGAAACACGTTCGGCACCTCCGCAACCTGTGCGATCGCATCAAGCAACGCCTCGGCTTGCATCGGGCGAACGAGTGCATGCGAGCCATGGTCTTCATCGTCCGCATTCGTCTCGTTAGGACGGGAGGAACGCTGATAGGCCCGCGAGTTGGCGATGCTGCGGATCAGGTGCTTCATGTCGTAGCGATGCCCGACGAAATCGCCGGCGAGCGTATCGAGCAACGCCTCATTGGTCGGCGGATTCGTCAGGCGGAAATCATCGATCGGATCGACGAGGCCTTTCCCCATCATGTGGGCCCAAATGCGATTCGCTTGAGCCTTGGCGAACAGCGGATTGCCGTCGGCCACCCAATCCGCGACGCGTTTCAGACGGTCTTCTTTTTCCTTCGCCGACGCTTTCGTTTCGCCCAGGGCTCGCGGCTTCAGCGTCGCTCCGGTGACGGGATGCTTTACTTCCGCAGCGTCGTTCTGATGCACGACCTGTTCGCCGATGAACTCATGCGAATCGAGCTTGTCGCGGCGATTGTTTTCGACGATGCGGTATTTGACCCGAGCGAAGAACGCGGCCAAATGGTGATAGTCATCCTGCGTCCAGCGATCGAACGGATGATTGTGGCACTTCGCGCATTGCATGCGGACGCCGAGAAAAACCTGCGCGCGCGTCGCCTCGGCTCGAAGGTTCGGCTCGCGCGGCACCTGGTAGTAATTCGCAGGTGCCACCTGATAGGTGCTTCCCTGGGCGGAGAGAATCTCGCGGGCGAACTCGTTGAGCGGGCGATTCTCCGCCATCGCTTTGCGGATCCAGGCATGGAAAACCTTCACACCCTTCGCATCGAGCGACTTTTCCTCGACGCGCAGCACATCCGACCACTTCAGCGCCCACCAGTCGGCATACTCGGGACGAGCGAGGACTGCATCGATCAGCTTCGCTCGCTTGTCGGCGGCCTTATCGGCCAAGAAGGCTTGCGTTTCCTCCGGCCTTGGAAGCATGCCGAGCACGTCGAGATACAGTCGGCGGATGAACTCGCTGTCGGTGCAGAGTTCGGAAGGATTCATCTTGAGGGCACGCAGCCGATCGCCGATGTGGCGGTCGATGTCGTTCGTCGCGGCCGGTTCGTTCCATCGAAAGCCGGGGCGATCGAGGACGAATGCGAGCCGTGCAGTGGTCTGCTGATCGAGATAGCGGACGATGATCGTCGTTTCGCCCGCTTCCTTCACCGTCACTTCGCCGTCGCGCGTGACGTCGGCTTTGAAGTTCGTTGATTCAAAGACGGCCAAGCCGGATACGTCGCGTTTGGAGCCATCGGCGAAAATCGCTTGAGCGGCGACGCGCATCGTTCCCTTCGACAGCGGAAGGATGGCATTTCCGGGTGTGGCTTTGAGGCCGACCAACTTCGGGCCGTTGTCGCCATCGTTGGCCGCTCCACGCGCGATCCAGGATTGCAGGATGCGATATTCGGGGCTCGTCACCGAGAATCGGACGCCCCCCTCATGCGGCACTTTGCCCGCGGCTTTGAGCAAAATCAGGCTGGCATCCGGATCGTTGATGAGAAGACGGCGGGCGCCGACGTCGCGAGTGAGAGCGCGATAATCGAAGTCGGGATTTTCGCCGCGAAGGCTGAGCTTGAGACCGCCCTTGCCGTTGAGATTGCCATGGCAGGTGCCGAGGTTGCAGCCGCCGCGCGAAAGGACCGCCATCACCTCATTCCGATACGTCGGCTCGCCCGCGAAAGCGAACGACGGCATCGCCAAGCAGAAGGCGGCGATCAGCGAACAGCGGACCATGATTTCTCCGCGAAATCGACGGCAGCGAGCGAGGGTGAGGTGTCGGCATTACACCAGTTTTCGCAAGCGATGTCTACGGCCGCGAGCTGGTTAGCCTCGACGCGCAGCGGGCGTGGGCAGTGAATTTCGCGATCGCATGGAATTCATTCCTCGCTCCGCTGCGTCGAGGCTAACCAGCTCGCATTTCGCACTCGTTTTCGCTAGCGGTTCCGTTACAATCGGGCCGCTTCGGCTCTTGAGTCTTGACTATTGGAGGCTCCCATGCGTCTGTCGCCGTTCGTGCTGGCTGCGGTCGTTCTTGCGGGCAGCGTCGTGCCTGCTCGGTCCAACGAAATCTACACGCAGGTCGCTCCAGGCACAGTCCTCTTTCTCGACGAATCGGGGTGGGGCAGCGGCGTCTTGATCGACGTCAAGCAGAAGTTGGTCGTCACCGCGGAGCATGTGATCGATGCCCACCTTCGCAAGGGGAGCACGAAGGTCCATGTGATCTTTCCGCAACGCGACAAGGACAACCGCATCCTCACCAACGGGACCTATTACAAGAAACGCCGATTGACGCTGCAGATTCCGGGAGAAATCATTTACTTTGATCGGACCAAGGACCTCGCGTTGATCCGCCTCGAACGCGTGCCCGAGGGGGCTGTCGCCATTCCGCTCGCTCAGGGCGATCCGTCGCCGGGCGACCCTGTCCACGTCATCGGCAATTCCACCCTCGCAGACGGCGGAGCCTTCGGCTATTCAACCGGCACCGTCCGCAATCAGCACTATTACGACAAGGCCGCCGTAGCGATTCTTGGCCAGGGACTCTCCGAACGCGTCTTCTATTCGCTGTCGCATCACGCGCCGAGCAACCAGGGCGATAGCGGCGGGCCCGTCGTGGACAACGCGGGGAAGCTCGTCGGCATCATTTCCCAAGGAACCACGGGCGGCGGCGGCGAGAAGCAGCAGGTCGTCGATCACAGCGTTCATGTCCGCGAAATTCGCCGCATGCTGCAGGGCATGCAGCAACCCACGGGCAACAGCTTCGAGATCAAGGCGATGCTCGATAGCCCCGGATTCGACAGTTTCTATCTGCCGGTGAAGCGAGGCCAGCAGCTTACTTGCCAGCTCAAAGGTGCGGGCAAATCGGACCTCGATTTGTTCGTGAAGGACCTGGAAGGCCGGCAGAAGGCGAACTTCGGCCAACGCGAGTTCCTCGACTTCAAAAATCTCGATTTGAAGACGGGGGCGACCGATCAGGAGCAGTCCGCTATCGTCACCGGCCACACCGGCCAGGCGCTGGTGCAGGTGCAGAACGTCGATTTCAAAGCGGGCAACGAATATGTTCTCGCTGTCCGTTGGTCCGATCGCCCGGTTGCTCCATTCGCCTACTTCCGCCGGTTGGCCGCCAACGGGACGGACGAAGCGAAATTCGAGTATCAAGCCAACAAGGGTAAAGCTCGCATCACCGTACGCGGCGACGGCGATACGGACCTCGCCGTTGAAATCCTTGACCCGCAAGGCAATGTCGTCGCCCGCGGAGCCGACAAGACCGACTATTATGAACTCGTCTTCGAGCCCAACATCAACGGCCCCTACACCGTCCGCGTTCGGAACGCCGGCAACATCTGGAACGGCTACGTGCTCTCGACGGACTGACCCATCGCTGTAGGGTGTGTCGAGCGAAGCGAGACGCACTGTTGCGTGTTGCCGGCTGACGATGTATCCAAGTTTCGGTCGTTCCACATTGGATTCTCGAATCGACGCAGCCTGGAACGGTGCGTCTCGCTCCGCTCGACACACCCTACGGGAATCGTTTGATATGGCGTCTTCGCTCGGCAAGCTGGTCGGCATTGACCTGGGCACCACGTTCTCCGCGATCGCCACGCTCGATCAGCATGGCCAACCGGTGACGTTGCCCAATGTCGAAGGCGAACTGCTGACGCCGAGCGCAGTGCTGATTCAGGACGGCACGGCGATCGTCGGTCAGGCGGCGCGTGATGTGTCGCTCGAACAGCCGGACCAAGTTGCCCTGTTCGTCAAGCGTTCGATGGGGCAGCCGAAACTTCCGCATCCGGTCTCGGGTCGCGAATTTCGACCTGAGACGCTGTCGGCCATCATTCTTCGCAAGCTGCTGCAAGATGCGGAACGCCGCATCGGGCCGGTGAAACGGGCGGTCATCACGGTGCCCGCGTATTTCGACGACACGCGTCGCAAGGCGACGAAGGATGCAGGGCGCATCGCGGGGCTGGATGTACTCGACATTCTCGATGAGCCGACCGCGGCCGCCCTCGCTTACAGCTTTCACGCCACATCGTCGGCGAGCCCAAGCGTGACGGCGGCGGAGGCGTTGCCGATCCCGGAGCAGACCGTTCTCGTCTACGATCTCGGCGGCGGCACGTTCGACGTTACGCTGGTTCGCCTTTCGCCTCGCCGTTTCGAGTCGCTTGCCATCGAGGGCGATGTGCGCCTCGGCGGCAAGGATTGGGACGACCGCATCGTCGATTTCGTCGCGGAAAAATTCATCGCCCAATACGGCGAAGACCCCCGCAAAGATCCGCTGTCGCATGTCAATCTGGTCGCCTCGGCCGAGCGTGCGAAGCGGACGCTGAGCAAGCTGATGAAGACGACCATCGTCTGCACGCATGCCGGCAAAGTGATGTCGCTGCCAATCACCCGGCAAGATTTCGAGACGATGACGCTCGACCTTCTGACCCGCACTCGCCTCACCACGCAATCGTTGTTGCGGCAAGCCGGCATGAGCTGGGACAAAGTCGATCGCGTCCTTCTCGTCGGCGGATCGACGCACATGCCGATGACGGGGCAGATGCTGCAGGAGTTGAGCGGCAAGATCCCGGACAAATCGCTCGCTGTCAGCGAGGTCGTCGCCCGCGGAGCCGCGATCCATGCGGGAATCGTCGCCGCAAGAATGGGCGAACCGATGGAAGGCGAGGTGGCCGACGTGCTCGGCGACATCGTCGAGATCAACGTCAATTCGCACAGCCTCGGAATCGAAGTGAAAGTCGGAGCCGACCGCAACAACGACATTCTGATCCCGAAAAACACCCAGCTGCCGACGAGCGCCGTTCGCACCTATCGCACCGCCGCTGAGAATCAGCAGCGGGTCCGCGTTAAGGTGCTGCAGGGGGAAGCGAAGCAATCGGAAGCATGCATTCAGATTGGCGAGTGCTGGGTGCAAGGGCTGCCGCCCCAGTTGCCGAAAGGCTCGCCGATCCAGGTTAAATGCAGCGTCGCGTCCAACGGCATGATCGAAGTGACGGCGATCGACCAAACCAGCGGCAAATCCGTCCGCACGGAGATTCACCGCCAAAGCGGACTATCGGAAGAAGAACTCAAACGCGAAACCGATTGGCTTCGTTCGATCACAATTCAATGAGTCGCGGTAAGCCAATCCTGGGCCACGCGTCGTTCAAAATTCGCGGAAGCAACTTCGTTTTTCGTCGCGACACGGATCAATTGCCGCTTCGCCGCCGTCGGGGCCGATATTGCGAAATGTCTGGGTGCACCAGAACTCGACCATGCCCGCCTGAAACTCCGGATCATTCTCGAAGTCTTCGCCGTAAACCTGCATCGACTTGCAGCAAAGGAACATGCAACGGGGGCGGTAGGCGTTGTCCGACATGGCGTGTCCTCCGAAAGATGCGCCCAGCTTCCTGCCCGAGCCCGTCAAAGTCAAGCGGTCGCGCGGATTGCAACGGGTCTGCGGACGACGATTGGCGCGAAGGTTGCGCCATGCATGCGAGTCGAATCAAGACGCGATCTGCGATTCGCTCAAGTTTCGGACGACGATCGCTTCACGTTTCGCATGGACCGGGCATGATTGCGGGTGGAGCAAACCGCAATGACGAACGATGCGAAGCTGGGTCTGGTAGTGGGCATGAGCCTAGTGCTCGTGATCGCGCTGGTCTTCTTCCGCAAGGAAGGGACGGTCCAGGCCAAACCGGATACGTCCGCTCCAGTCGCACCGCCGCCGAAAACATCGCCGCCCCCGTCGCCTGATACCGCGACCACGCTTCCGCCCGCTGCGGCGCCTCCGCCTCCAGTCACCCCGTCGCCCGTCACCCCTCCGCCGCCCGTGGAGGCTCCGCCGTCCGCGGTGCCGATGCTGCCGCCTCCTCCGACGGGCGAGGAACCCGCCGGCAACCATGGAATGGAAGCATTGATAGACGGCCTTTAACCGTCACCCTGATCGTCTGAATCCGAAATGTGAACAGATTTGTCCGACTTCAACTTCTATGGAAGTCTGCCGTACTGATTAGGAATCGCTCGCGTTTCATTGAGGTAGGGCTGTTCATCGAAGCGAGTCAGCGTAGAAGCAACCCCCGAAAGTCTTAACGGGCACGGAACGTCGAATCGTTGACTGGGCGCGTTAACGTGCGAAGCAGGACTTGGCGACCAAACTCGCGACCACGATCCGCGTGGTGCCGTGTCCGGCTTGCGGATATTTCCAGCAACACATGTTCGAGTTGGCGAGACAGTGCAGGGGGCTTTTGGATCAACGCGCTCACGTTTCTCCTGGGCGCCGGCGGAATGGTCGCCCTGATCTTCTCGCTGGTGCATACGCGAGATATTCTCAAGGCAACATCCAACCCGCTGGCATTGGCTGCTCGGCTTGGGCATCGCCTCGCTGGCGCTATGCGTCGCGGCCGCATGCGTATCGAATGCAAAAGGCGGTGCCCCGCGTATCGTTGGTCTGCGGAAAGAGAGGATCGGTGCCGATCGCCAACGGAAAGCCTTTGCGGCTTTCGTCGAGGCGATTCGATAGAAGTCGCTCGCGGAACCGAGGGCTCGATCGAAGATCCATGGACGTCAGCCGGAGAATCCGCGGTTCAGCTCACGCGATTCGATGCGGCATGCTCCACCCAACGCAAACCGTCTGCCGCGTCAAGCCCTGGCCCGTGGAACATGCCGCATAGAACCTTAACGTTCACCTTTGACCCACAGTGCTTTTCTCGAAGTTCGGTAGCTTGCCTTCCCCAGAGAATGTCAAGAGCGACGTGCGTATCGACCAGTTCATCCGCCGGTACGCCGAGGACTGGGACAGCCCGGCCGAAAATGCACGCCTAACATCGACGCATGCACGCTCGGTTCGATCAAAAAGTACTTGCTGTAAGGCCCCGACGCAACGGCTGCGGGATACCGCCTCACGCGGCTAGGTTCCGAGGGGTCGTAACCCGTATCTCGTCGCTGGTCAAACTGCACACCAGTTCGAGGGTGCCGCTTGGCACAGTTTGCTCTCGGGCATGCGAGGGCGAATTCGAGCAATACCAGAATCGCTCGATGTATTCGTTCAGCGGCGGGCGAGGGGATAGGTTCGCAAGAACATAGCGGATGTACTCCGTGCTGGTCGCTGGGTTGGGCTTGATGCACCATCTGCCTGCTGCGACTAGCCGGTCAGAGCCACACCACCTGTTTAGAGGGATGGTGCTCGCCAGGCCCTGGCTGCATGATCGACAACATCGGCCGCGGTCGTCATGCGATGTGCGGGAAATCAGAAACACGGCGAATGAGCGGCAGCCACGCCGCCAAAGTTTTTTCATTGTACTTTCTTCGCGAAAGATTAAGATTTCGTGATCAAAATTAAGGCTGATGCGTAGCCCTGAATCATCGCTTTCGAGATGGCACCGCCAACGGCAAGTCGAGGCGACGCGGAAAAGAGCTTGGTTTCGCCGGCAAAACATTTTGGAGTGTTTCTTGAATACCTTCTTGAGAATGCTCCGCCGGTGGCTGAAGCCTGTCAAACGCCCAGTTCGCTCCGCCCTCCAACCACCCCGCTTCATGCCGGGCCTGCTTGCCGAGCGGTTGGAGGATCGAGTGGTCCTGGCCGCCTCGATTCTCGACTACTCGTTCGGCTCCACCGGCCAGGTGTGAACCGCGTTCGGATCCGGAATCGAAGGCCGAGCCAACGACGTCGTGACCTTGCCCGACGACAAAATCATCGTGGTCGGCTCAATGCACAACGGCGCGGACCGCGACTTCGCCGTCGCCAAGTACCACCGCGATGGCTCCCTTGACACCAGCTTCGGCATCGGCGGAAAAGTTGTCGTCCCGATCGCGGGTGACGCGGAAGCGCGCGGGGTCGCGGTCACGCCGACTGGGAACATCGTGGTGGCCGGCGCCGCGACACTCGACGGCAACCGCGACATGGTCGTTGTCCAACTGACCGCGTCCGGCGCGCTCGACACCAGCTTCAACGGCAACGGCATCCAATCCTACTACAGTTCCAGCGACGAGTTCGGCAATGCCGTGGCCATCCGACCCGATGGCCGGATCGTCATCGCCGGGGCGTTGGAGAGCCCCAACGGTTACCTGTTCGCCCTCTGGTACTACCGGGCGGACGGGTACTACGACACCGCCGGCCCAACAGGCTTCGTGACCGCGACTTCGCTCGGTACCTCAGCCGACATCGCTCACGACGTGTTCATCCAGGCGGACGGCAAGATCGTCGTCGCAGGCACTTCCGGTTCCTGGGCCGCGGCGGATTTCGCCGTGGTGCGTTACAACGCCGACAACACGCTCGACACGTCCTTCGGCGCCGGCGGCATTCGGCGCATCGACTTCGCGGGGGGCGCCGACCAGGCATTTGCCATCGCGGGCGACCGCCTTGGCGGCTACGTCGTCGCCGGTGAGGTTACGGTCGGCGGCGCCACGCAAATCGGGCTGGCGCGTCTGACGAGCAGCGGCGCCATGTCTCAGTCGTTCGACCTAGACGGCAAAGTGGCCGCCCAAATGCCGGGAGCGTTGTCGAGCCGAGCTTCGGACGTGTTTGTCCTGCCCGATGACCGCGTCATGGTGGTTGGCCGCGCGATGTCGGGCAGCTATTCCGAGTTCGCGGTCGCACGATTCCTAAAGGACGGCCAGCTCGATCCGACCTTCGCCGCAGGTGGTACGGCGACCGTCTGGCCGGGAGGCCCTGAGGATTCGGCCTCGGCCGTTGCGATTCAGTCCAATCACGCGATCGTGGTGGCCGGCGCGGGCGGGTCCGGGAACAGCACCTTCGTAGTGGCCCGTCTGCATCAGACGAATATGGCCGCCGGCGAGCAGGACTATACGTTCGGCGCGCAGGGCATCGTGCGGACCAACTGGTCGATCGCCGCGCCGGATAACGAAGCGGCCCGGGCGGTGGACGCACGGAACGGCAAGATTGTGGCGGTTGGGGAAACTTACCGGGACGGCCGCTACCAGGCATCCATCGCTCGCTACCTGCCGTCCGGAGCGCTGGACACCAGCTTCAGCCAGGACGGGCTGCTAATCCACGACCTGGGCGCAGCCTTCGCCACAAACAGCGGTGCCCTCGCCGTCGTCATCCAGCCCGACGACAAGATCCTGGTCGGCGGCTACTACGAGCGGCCGGAGAACGGAAAGCGGGCGTTCGTCGTATGGCGGTATAGCTCCGACGGCTCTCTGGACGAATCATTCGGTTTCGGCGGGCTGACTTACGTCTGGTCGGCAGGCTGGGTGAACGCACTCCACCTATATGCTGACGGCCGCATTCTCGCGGTCGGAGCCGCGGAGGTGAACGGAGCGAACGAGTTCGCCGTCGCGCGCTTGCTCGCCAACGGACGGCTCGACACGACCTTCGATGGCGACGGCATGCAGACCGTCAATTTCTACGCCAGGACAGTATTTCTCGAACCGCGAGTCGGCAGTCGCCAATGCCGTGGCCGTTCAGCCTGACGCGCGAAGTGATCATTCTGGTCGGCGACACATACGGGCTGGCTACGATTGGTGGTCACAGTACTTGGGGACCTGACAGCCTCTCCGATTAAGGGAAACCGCTGGGGCATCGTTCGCTTGACCGCAACGGGCGGGCATTGATCTTTTCCTTCAGCGGAGATGGCAAGATTGTCGAAGAAGAAGTTGGTGCTGGTCCTATGGGACAGCACCTCCTGCCGTTGGTGTGATGTCGGATGGGATCATCGCTGTTGCGGATCGTACTCCTACGGTTCCCTCGAATTCTTCGACCAATGGGGGAACTTCGCTCATGGCAGCAATCTCAGTGCATGGGACAACACCCGTCGTGAGAATCTAACGGCCTATTGCACATTTCGTCGCTGAAGGTGCTGAGCGGCGTGATCGAATCGTCGTTGCTGGATTTCTATGAAAGCTACCGGGAGAACGGCGAGTGGATGCTAGCCGGCAAATACCAAGTCGTGACCTTTGATTATGCCCTCCTTTCGCTACATTTCGGTGGGTGTCGCCGACTACGCCTACGGCCGCGACGGAGCCTTCGCGGCGGACGCAGGACGATGGCTCAATCGTACTCGCCGGTTGCGTCTACGTTCCGGCCAGCAACGGATACGACTGGGGCTTGCATCGCTTTTGCCGGGCGGCTACCGGACCCAGGCCGGCACGTCTGGCTGGGTGCGAACGTCTTTCGGCGTGACGCTTGTCCCCACGACGAACACGGCCACCGCCGCAGCCCAACAAGCTGACGGCAAGTTCCTGGTCGGCGGGACGGTGGTGAACGTTCAAAACGACGACTTTGCCATCGCCCGTTATTTGCCTGATAACGGAACTTTCGACGACACGTTCATCAACTTCGGCAGCACGCTGGTCGATTTCGGAGACGTCGATCGCCTGACGAGCATCGCCGTTGATCCGAACGGGCGGATCGCGTCGCGGGACCAGCGGAACGAAATTCGCCGCCGCGGGTCTGCCGGCCGGCGGCGCCTCGACACCACCTTTTCCGGCGATGGCCTGTTCACGTACGATTTCGGCGGCCAGACGCCGTCGCGCGGAGCGTGACGTTCCAGGCGGACGGCAAGATCGTTGCCGCTCGGCGAAGTCCTTGAACTTACCACCGACTTCGCCATGATCCGCTCATCGCCGCCGGCGCGTTGGACGAAGGCTTCGAAGCGGCGGCGTCGTACGGCAGGACGTCTACGGCGGCGCGGACGTCGCTTATAAGGTCCTCGTCGATAGCCAGAGCCGAGTTCTGCTCCAGCGCGAGAAACGGCGTCGACGCCCAGTTCGCTGTCGCCCGCTTCCGCACCAACGGCACCCTCGACACTTCGTACGCTCAACGGCTTCCGCGTCCTCGATGTCGGCACCGGCGAGTCGCGCATCTTGAGTAGTCATCGACGCGTCGGACAATGCGATCGCCGCTGGCTGGGCGGTGGACGGCGGATCGTCAAGACGGCAGTCGTCCGCCTGTGGTTCAACGCCGCGGTGGACACGTCGTTCGGCACCGGCGGCGAGATGGTCCGCGACATGATTGGATTCAACGGATCCACCATGGCTCTCGGGGTCGCACTCCAACTGACGGCAAGATCGTTCTGGCCGGGCGAGCCAGCACTGGCCCTTCGTCGCCCGACTGAACACCAACGGTTCGCCCGACGGAACATCTCCTCTTCAACGCGAACGGCGCTAACCGCCTGCTCGTCGGCAACGGCGCGGAGCAGGCAGTCGATGTGATGCTGCAGTCCGATGGCCGAATCGTCGTCGCGGGGACCACGGACTATCTCACCACCGACAATGACGCCAACGACTTCTTCCTGGTCCGCGTCTTCGGCGGCGGGCCGCCGACCATGACCGTGAGCACCGGCGGCGGCACGCAAGGCTCGCCCGTCACGTTCGTAATGAACACCGTCAGCCCGGTCGCGAATAACACATCCTTCACCTACCGCTTCGACTGGAACGGCGACGGCGTCGTGGACCAAACCGACGCCGGCAAGTCGGCGAATTACTCCGTCACGCACACGTTCAACGGGCCGCAGCAGAACCTTGTCCGGATCACGGTGACGGATGCCAACGGGCTGAGTTACACGGTCACGCGAACCGTGCGAGTCAACTATCGACCGGTGGCCGTCCCGGCGACACGTCAGACGGCAACTGGTGCCGTGATGAGCCATGTCCTCGGCGCGGACGACCGCAATCCGGAAGTCGTCCAAGGGTTCACGTATGCGATCGTCACCGGTCCATCGCATGGCGCCGTTCGGATCGAGAACGGTTGGGCGTACTACACGCCCAACCCGGGTTACAAGGGAACAGACCAATTCACCTACACCGCCACCGACGACGCTTCGGCCGGCGGCTCGGCCCTCACCAGCGAACCGGCGACCATCAGCATCACCGTCCAGAACGCGACTCCACAGCCGAGAATCCGGGACACTCCATACCAGGTGGCTGAAGGCGAGCCGATCACGATACGCGGGGAGTTTACCGACGCGAACCCGGAGGACACGCACCCCTGGATGCGGTGGACGCTCCGCGGGTCCGGGGTGATCCTCGCGGTCGGAAGCGGAGCGTCGTTCACGTTCACTCCGCCGGGCCGCGGAACGTATTCAGTCCGCTTCGAGGTGGCCGACAGCGAAGGTGCGGTCGGATCCGACGAGCGTGGTTTTGAGGTGCTCAACGTTGCCCCGATCGCGGCAATTGCAGGTCCGGTGCGCGGCGTTGTCGGCCAGCCGCTGACCTTTCACCTCTCCGCAACGGACGTCAACCCACAAGACCAACGAGGAGAATTTGAGTACGACCTATTCGACGGGAACGGTGCGGAAAGTGTCCGCGGGTTCGACCGACTAAGCATCACTCGGACGTTTGCGACGCCGGGCACCTACACCATCCGCATGTGGGCTCGCAATAAGGATACCTACCAGGAAAGTCCGGAGGCGACGCACACCGTGGTGGTCGAGCCGACGGTCGCATCCACTGCCCCTGTCGGCTCCGCGGTGCAGGTGAACGACATCGGACTGAGCCAGTTCTCCCCGGAGATGGCCATTGCGCGCCACACCGACGGGTCGTACGTCGTCGTCTGGGAGCGGCGGCAGGACCACCAGAGCCGGGACGACGTGTTCGCCCGGCGGTTCAGTGCGACGGGCGCGCCACTCGGGCCGGCGTTCCTCGTCCACGCGGCCAGCGGGCACGACCAGTACGACCCCCGGATCGCGATGGACGCGGCCGGGAACTTCGTGGTGATCTGGTCGCACACCTTCGTCTACGACGAGGGGGCGCATCGTTCGCCCCGCGGCTGCACGCCCGGCGGTTCGCCGCCGACGGGACGCCGCAGGCGACGAGTTCCTCGTCGCGGACCAGTACCTGGTGGACTCCGTGGGGAGGACGCAGCGGGTAACTTCGTCGTCGCCTGGGTGGGAGCCAGCCCGTACGCCGACATCCGCGCAGCGGCTCGATGGCGCGCCGCAGGGCGATTTGATCCGCGCCCCCGGGCAGTGGGATTTGAGTCGGGAGCACCCGCTCGTCCCATGCCCCGCCGGGGACTTCGTCCTGACTTGGCAAGACAACGAAAGCCCGCAGGATGCCCAGCGATACGACGCGGCCGGCAACCCGGTGGGGAGCCGCCTCGACCTCGGGTACTTGATCGACCGGCCGGCCGCGGTTGCCCGACGGCGGGTTCGTCCTCGCATCCATCGTGGGACAGTCGCTCTACGCCGTGCGGTTCAGCGCCAACGGGACCCGGCTGCTTACGGCGGTCGTCGACGATCAGCTGCAGACGTTCCGGTACGATCCGCGGCCGTCGGTGACGCGGCTGGCCGACGGCAACCTCTGGTTCGCCTGGGAGGAGCGAGGCGAGGACAACCAGTCGTACGCACGGGCGCGGCAGTATTCCCCGGACCTCGTCCCCGCCGGCCCGGCGTTCGACGTGGCCAAGTTCGGCTACGCCCCGCAGATCGCGGCCGCCGGCGATACGGTCGCGTTCGTGTACCAGACCGTACCCGGCTACGACCTGTACACGCAGGTACTTCGACGCAACGACCGACCGGTCGCAGCGACCGTGCCGCCGCTGGCCCTGCGGCAGGATGGCGGGACCACGACCGTCGATCTGACCGCCTACTTTAGTGACCGTGAGACGGCTGTCGCGGCGTTGACCTACAGTCTGGTCAGCGTGACCGGTACGAATGGGCTGTTCTCCGCCGTCACCGTCGATGCGAGCCGGCGACTCGTCCTTACTCCCGCGGCCGGGAAGACCGGATCCGCAACGGTGGTGGTTCGCGCCGCGGACGCCAACGGCGCGTTCGCCGAGGCGACTTTCCACGTCACCGTGCTTCCCGCGACTGCCCCCACGGTCGTCGCCGCAGACGGCCTCGCGACCGGACTCGATTTCGGCAGGCTGAACGTTGGAACCTCAACGCTCCGTCTGCTGTTCAGCCGCGACGTCGTGGGCGCTGGGACGGCCGCCAACTACGAACTGCGTCGTGCTGGCTCCAACGGACTGCTCGAAGCCGACGACGCACTGCTGCCCGTGAGCGTCGCTTACGACTCCGCCGCACGAACCGCAACGTTGACGTTCGACTTCCTTGTCGAGGACATCTACCGGCTCATGATCCGCGATGCGATCGCGGATCAGTTCGGAGTTGCCCTCGGCGGCGCGCGAACGTTCGACTTCGTCGCCGTCCCTGATCCGTTCACCAACGAACCCCCTGTCAAGGAGTTGCTCACGCCAGGTGGCTATCGGTTCGATGTGCAACGATACGGTATCGGAAGCGGGCAATTGGTTCACGGAACACGAGACGCGTTCGATGGGCTGAACCGCCTGACGATCAATGGCACTGCGCTCGACACGTATTACGGCTCGGAATCGATCCGACCTCATAGTTGGCAATCGTACACGAACTATGTCAGCCAGCTTTACGCACAGCGCAACGTATCAGTCCCGCTGATCGGAGACGTGGATTTCGCCCGCACCGTGGACACCTTCGATGTGCCTGGCGGGTGGCAGCCCCGCGACGTTGCGGCGACTTATACGAGCAACCTCGGGGCGGGCCAATCCATTGTCTCCACCTCGGATGGCGATGCGGTGCTGGAAACGACCGACACCTGGTTCCTCACCGACGACGGCGACGGAACCGGATCGCCGGCCGTGCTGCACCTGATCGGCACCCCGCTCGGTGTCCGCTCCTCGTCGGTGATGGTCGTCGGAGACAATGTCACTTGGACGTACTCCTTCACGGTCGCAAGCGGCGCCGTGCTCCGGCTCGCGACTTTCACGATCGTTGCCGAAACCCGCGCTGCTGCGGTGGCGGCGGTGGAGGAACTGGTCGGTCCGCACGGCTTCCGCGGCGCCGCGGCCGAAGGTCTTGCGGCTGGAGAGGTCAGTTCGCTCGCTAACTTCCGGTTCCCGGCCCCCCCGCCGCCCAATCGCCAGCCGACCGCCATCGAGTTTCTGACGGGCGGGTCGATCCCTGAAGACAGCCCTGCCGAAACCGTCGTCGGCGTCCTCAAAGCAATCGATCCGGACGCTAGCGACTCGCATGACTTCGAATTGCTCGACGACGCGGACGGACGGTTTTATCTCGACGGATCGACCGTGCTCGTCGCCGATGGCGCCGACTTGAGCTATGTGTCAGGCACTGCGCATGTCATCCGAGTGCGGGCGACGGATACGGAAGGCCTGGCGTTCGAGCAGAACCTGACCGTTTCCGTCACGCATGTCAATCGACTCCCGGTTGCCGCCCTCGATCGAATCGCCATGGTGCAGGACCATCTCGGCAAAGTCGTTCCCGTACTTGCGAACGATTACGATTCCGATGGAGGAACGTTGAGCGTGACCTCCGTCACGCAGCCAAGTCATGGTTCTGTGCAGTTCGTGGGCGGAATCGTTACCTATACGCCGAGCGCCGGCTACTCGGGGTCGGACAGCTTCACCTACCTCCTCAGCGACGGCCAGGGCGGCTCGGCGACCGGCACGGTCCGGGTGACCGTAGCGGCTCAACCCACAGCGAGCAATCAGGCTGCCATCCTGAGCAGCACCGTCGATGCCGCAATCCAACGCTTTGCGGCAGCCGGCCTTTCCGCCGCAGGCATCGACTATCTGCGGACCAAGAGTTTTGCCTTCGCCGACTTGGACGGCGACGCGCTCGCCAAGGTTCTGGGCAACACCATCTTGCTGGATCGCGACGCGGATGGGCAGCTTTGGTTCGTGGACTCGACGCCGCTGCTCGACGAAGAGTTCGGCGCGACATCTTCGGCGGCGAAGCTGCTCGCTCAGGAGGGAACCGCTGCGGCCGAGTTACTCGATCTGGAAACCGTCGTGCTCCGCGAGATGGCGAAAACCCTAGGCGTTCCGCCGAGCATGTCGCCTGACTTGCTGGCCAGCGACATCACTGCCGGCGTCCGCTACCTGCCGAAGCTCGATGGTTCGTTCCAGTTGAAGCCGAATGCAGCCTGGAGCGCGGTAGACATCGAACAACTCAGTGCCCTCCGCCTGCAATACGGATTCGTCTCCGGGGGCGGGAAATGGTTCCTGGATCGCAGCGGCCAGTGGTATTCGATCTCCGCCAACGGCGAGTTGCGGAAGTACGGCGTCAACACGCTGATCGCGACGTTGAGCCCGTTGGTGTTCGACGACCCGAGTTTGCTTACCACTGGCCATGGTCGCTCACGGATGCTTAGAAGACACAGCTCAGCCAACTTCGCGCTTGCTCACGGATTCGTCTCAGGCGGCGGCAAATGGTTCCAGGACCGCAACAATCAATGGCACCTGATCAACCCGGATGGAACGCTCCGCAAGCCCGCAGCACGAATCAGTTGGTCGCTACGGTGAGCGTGCTGGTCTACGACGATCCATCGCTGCTGCCGAACACCCGTCGCTCCTGAGCGATGCGGAAGAGCACGCTGGGCCAGCTTCGCGCGACGCATGAAGGCGATCTCAGGCGGCGGCAAGTGGTTCCTCGATCGCTCCAACCGAAGTGGCTGTTCATCGAAGCGGACGGCGAACTGCGGAAGTACGGAAGCAATACGCTCGTCGCTTCGCTTAGCCCTGGTATTCGATGATCCGTCGTTGCTTTCCAAAGTAGCCTGTCGCTCGGCGATGTGGGGAAGGCGCGCTTGGGCCAGCTTCGCGCGACGCATGGCTTCGTCTCCGGCGGCGGCAAATAGTTTCAGGACCGCAGCAGCGGTGGCACTTCATCTCCGCCGATGGGACGTTGCGGAAGTACGGCACGAATCAGCTTGTCGCGACATTGAGCCCGCTGGTCTTCGACGACCCGACGCTCTGTCGAGCAGCCAGTGTCGCTGTCGAACGCAGAGCAAGTCAACTCAGCCAACTGCGTGCTGCACACGGTTTCGTTTCGGGCGGCGGCAAATGGTTCCAGGACCGCAGCAACCAATGGCACTTCATCAACGTGGACGGCACGCTGCGGAAGTACGGCACGAATCAGCTTGTCGCCACGCTTGGCGTGCCTGGTCTTCGACGATCCGACGCTTCTCAAGGCTCCCGTCTCGCTGACTGAAAACAAACAAAGCCGCGCTGAGCCAGTTGCGGCTTGCGCATGGCTTCGTCTCCGGCGGCGGCAAGTGGTTCCAGGACCGCGGCAACCAGTGGTACTTCATCTCCGCCGATGGAACGTTGCGGAAGTACGGCACGAATCAGCTTGTCGCGACCGTGAGCGTGCTTGCTTGACGATCCAACCTTGCTGACGTGCTCCTGTGACGCTGACGAATGTCGAGCAGACTCAACTAGCCCAGTTGCGGCTTGCGTATGGCTTCGTCTCGGGCGGCGGCTTAGTGGTTTCAGGACCGCAGCAACCAGTGGTACTTCATCTCCGCCGATAGGACGCTGCGGGAAGCTTGCAGCACGAACCAACTAGTCGCTACGCTAAGCGTGCTGGTCTTCGATGATAACGTTGCTTGCTGCTGCGTACCTCGGTTAATCAAGATGACGTGCTAGCATCCTGCTGGTGATCGAAGCCGAAAGCAGCGGCTGGAGCCCGGGCTTACCCCGAGGAGCTGCGACCGCTCGATCCCAGCAGCCGATGAAGTCGCGGGCAGCTCCCGGACGAGTACATTCGCCACAGGGTCGATGGGCAATTGGGTTCAGGCGGGCCGTTGGTGATCGGCGGCGGCTGACCGGCTAGGCCCGTCGCTGGACACGTTTTGACCCGTTGCCCCCAAGCTCGAAATCGATTTCGGAATGTGAGTGTCCGATTTGACCGGGAGCTCCGGAGCGCGCAAGCGAAACACGCGTCTTCGCTCGCATCGGCTTTATCGGTTCCCTACGAACCGCATCTTGGCAGTCGCGTCTCTCTTGAAGAATCGCAGCAGCTGCTCCGCGGCCTTGTAGCCGCTTTCGCTCGGGTGCACGCCGTCGTTGGCGACATCGCTTCGCTCCCAAATCAAGCGTAACCATCCGGGCGACGCATGTCGGAAAGTCCAGGCGAATGGCGTGCGGCGGTTGATGGCCGAGGGAGCCGTTCGCGGCATTTAGGATGGTATCCGTCCGGTGAAATCACCTTCCGCGGCAGTAGTGGTGATCGGCGCCGAAGAAAGCAGGTTCTCCGCAGAATTGGCATTGCGAGGGCCCCGAGTTGTGGTGTTCAGCGTTAGTTCCCGAGCAGTGGCAATGCTAACTCCATGTAAGCGAGAGTTTCAAACGCGTCGGATGCGGCATGCGAAGCATTTGTAGGCTTGCTGGCCGGAGAGGTTGTCGAAGTAGCGGTCATTCGTCGATTCGTACATCGGCGCACCAAACTCTTAGCCCA
Source organism: Gemmataceae bacterium (assembly GCA_046350235.1). GTDB lineage: Bacteria > Planctomycetota > Planctomycetia > Gemmatales > Gemmataceae > JAIEPT01. Next base: position 60,559 of record JAXMAT010000015.1, read on the forward strand.
TTTGCTGCATCGGGCCGAAGGTGCTGGGGACGAATCGTATCTTGGCGGATGCCTTCCCAGAGGGCGGCGAAGTTTCTGGATGGATCCTTGCCGGGCTTTCGACGATGATTTCGTCCCCTTCGCGGATGTTGGCTTTCATCGCCGTCTGCGGGTGGACTTGGATCAGTTCCCGTTGAGTTGTTTCCCTGAGTAGGTCCATTGCGTCATCCCGGCGAAATGAACGACGCTCGGGCGTCCCGTCATGCCCATCAGCGGATACTCGGCGTGGACCGCACCGGTCGAGGCGCCGCCGATACGGGCGCGGGGTGTGGCGGCGCCGGGGTTGATCGGATTCGTCACCAACTCGTTCGCATGCTCGACCGTCGGATTGCGGCCGGTGACTTCAGGATGCGTGTAGTACGTCGGCAATGCAGCGTGCCCCGCGGTCGCAAGGCGTTTTTCGATGTCGGCGGTGAACACCTCGGATTTCCCGCTTGGTGTGAGGAACCGCTTCCCCGCGTGGCCCAGAGCGGCCGCCGCTTCGCGCCAACTCGGATGATCGAGATAAAGCGTGCTGACGCCGGCATGCTTTTCGGTGGGGCAAGGCCAACGCAGCGGCTCCGAACGACGCGACATCCGGTCCTGCGTCATGCCCGCCATGCCGGGCGTGTTGGCGACGAAGGTCGCCCAGAGGTTGCGATAGTTTCGCCAGGCCGCGGGAAAGGCATCGGTCCAGGTCGCGGCTCCGCGCGTGCGGTCCAGCCTTCCAAGTGCATGAGCGAGGTCGATCCAGATTTCCCAGTCGGGCTTCGATTGTCCCACGCGAGGCACGGCCGCATTCTGCCAGCGGATGCCGCGATCGTCGCGCCGCATGTAGACGCCGTCCATCTCCAGCCCGCTGCACACCGGAAGAATGATGTCTGCGTAGTACGCACTTTCCTCCATGAAGAGGCCGGTGTAGGCGTAGAACTCCAGAGCGCGATACGCTTGGCGGACGCGTGTCGTATTCGCGCTGCTCAGAAGCGGGTTGCCCATCGTGACCAGCGCTCGCATGCGATAGGGGCGAGCATTCAGGATCGATTCGGCAAACCAATCCGGGCCGACGGGCAATGCCTGTCCCTTTTCCGGAACCTGAGCCGCGAGGCGTGGGAGATGCAAGTCGCCGGGCCAGGTGTTGTGCATGAAGTTGCACCCGCCGCCGGGCACGCCGATGTTGCCGGTGATGGCGGCGAGCATGGCGAGGGCGCGGTAGGTGTCGAAGGCGTTCATCTGATGCGAGATGCCGGCGTTGCAGAAGATGGCGGCGGGTTTCGCGCGAGCATACTCTTCCGCCAAAGTTTCGATCTGCCGAGCAGGCACATCGCACATGCGGGCGGCCCACGCGGGCGTGTAGGCGTTCTTTCGCAGATGCTCCGCGAGTTCGTCGAAACCGACCACCCAATCGCGGACGAAAGCCGGGTCATGCAACTTGCGATCGATGATGTGGTAAAGCATGCCCAAGACGAGGGCGAGATCCGTGTGCGGTTTGGGGGCGATCCACTGATCCGCCTGCGCTCCGGTCGGCGTCCGCCGCGGGTCGATGACGACGAGCTTCGCCTTGGTGCGCGATCGGCATCGCAGAAGATGCGCGAACGTCACCGGATGCGTCTCGGCCTGATTCGTTCCGAAGAAGAGGAAGTACCGGGCGCTGCCGAGGTCCTCGCGCCCCGTGGCAGGATCGACGCCATAGCCGTTCGTGAAATTGCCGAGTCCGAAAGTGGTCGCAAGCGCATTGCCGCCGGCGTCGTTGCACACGGGGCCGACATCCGTGTCGTTGGGGCTGCCGAGCAACGTGAACATGCGGTGGATCAGCGACCCTGTCCCGCGCGGCAGTCGGCCGGAGGTTCGGCTGACGATCGCCTTCGCATCGCCCGCCTCGCGCAGCTCCAACATTTTCCGCGCGATCCGTTCGAGGGCTTCATCCCATGTGATGGGTTCGAATCGGGACTGCGGATCTCCCTTGTCGCCGCCGATCCGCTTGAGGGGCCGGGTCAGGCGGAAGCGGTTGTAGACCAACTGCGGCATCATGCCCGCCTTGACGCAGAGTTCCCCCGCCTGCACCGGATCGTTCGGCTCGCCGCGTACATCAATAACACGGCCCGCGAAGATGTACCCGCAGACCGCAGAGGAATTGCAGAACTGACAGGCACTGGTGACGACGCGATCCGGCTGCAATGCGGCCGACTGCTGCGTGAAATCGATACGCGCCGATTCGGCGGCGGCGGGAGCCGGATCAGCGCCGTGACCGGTGCCGGGCATCATGCCGAGTACCGCCACGCTGCTTCCCAGAGCGACTCCCTGAATGACATCGCGGCGATTCGGAGCGGAGGAAGTGGAGCTCATATCGACATACCGCCGAAGCAATGAGTAGGAGAGCCTCCACGTTCATGGAGGCACGACATCATGACATCTGGGCAACTGTTTGCGTAAGTTTCGAGTATTTCACAACATGCGTTCAGAATCAAGAAGATTGTGGCTCAGTTGACGGATTCCTAAGGAACAATTCAACTTCCGATCATTTGGTTTATGCGGCTTTCTATCGGATTTTACGTTTGAACAGAGCAAATCTCGCCGAATGGAGTTGGGAAAACACTCCGATATTCGAACAACACCGAACGTCGCCCGATGTTTACCGGAATGGAACTCCGATGAAAGTCTGCCGATGGATCCTCGTACGTGGGGCGACGGCAGTGGTTTTGACGTTGGGAATTGCTCAAGGGATCGCCCAGGCACAGACCGCTCCTGATGAAATCCCAGCGATTGCGGTGGAAGCGACGCCTGAGCGTGCGCGGTACTCTCTCCTTGAAACCATCGCGCTGTCGATCTTCAACAAGCGTGCCCCCAAGCGGGAATGGACGCCGCTCTACGCGGACACATTCTTTTCGGAGGGGTGGTTCGAACCGCACATCGGGCCTCCTCCCGGCACCGGCGGGTCGGTACGGCAGGGCTGGATCGGAGTGCCGGAAGCGTTCTTCAATCGGCAGATTGTAGGCATCTACAGCCAGAAGCACGGCGTGAACGGCGGGACAAACGAAACGATAGGCGGGACCATTCTCGAATCTCCGATGAACCGACGCTACGACTTCGGCGTACTGGTCCCCTTCGCGGATTCGATTTCTGACAAAGCGGGCCAGCAGAATACGGGAGTCGGCGATACGTTGTTCTTCAACCGTTTCCTTGTCCATGAAACGGCAGACCTTTCGGTCTCCTTCAACTGCAACGTGCTCGCTCCGACCGGATCGCGCGCCTACGGCAACCAGCGGACTTCGGTAATTCCCTACGTCGCGTTCTACAAGGATCTGCAGCGTGGTTTCTCGTTCCGCGGCGCCGGCGGAGCCGACGTTCCGGTGGATGACCGGCCCGATGGACGCACTTCGTCGATCTTCGGCAGTCTCGCCGCGGGCCAGACCTTGACGCCGCACGACACGCCGATCGTGGGCGACTTCACGTATTATCTCTGCGCCAACATCGTGCAGGACTTCGGGACGGGAAACAACCACAATGCCCAACTCAGTCTGACTCCCGGCATTCGTACCCATCTTGGCCGCAACTGGTTCTTTCTCGCCGGCATCGCAGTCCCAGTGACGGGGCTGAAGCAGTATGACGAGCGTTACACCTTCGTTCTGGTCAAGGGCTTCTGATCCCAAATCCTCTACGCAACAACAATCGCCGAGCCGCCGTTGCGGCATTGCGGATGCGGAACGGCGGTTGACTGGGTGTTGGCCTGGTGCAGCGATTTTACGTCAGGCCCCTAAGGGCGCATCCAGAATCGATTCGGCGACAATGGGGCCAACCGGCAAGCCTGCCCCGGGCCAGGTGTTGTGCATGAAGTTGCACCCGCCGCCGGGCGGCCGGTGATGGAGGCGAACATGGCGAGGGCCGGGAAGGAGCCGGCCGGAGATTTGGGCGCAGGAGGCTTCCGGAACACCGAGCGAACAAACCGCCGCCGATCACTGCTCCTTTGAGAAGTTTCCTCCGATCCGTCGAAAACGAATCCATGGCAGACGGTCCCTTGCTCTGCTGGAAATTTGCATCGATGAGGATGGAGAAGTGCAGTCAGCGAGAGAGTCAGTCAAACGAAACCCGGAGGCCGCACTCAGGAATGCGAAGAGTCGTCCCTGTTTTATCCGAATCGTGTCTGACGGTTGGGCTCAGGGAGTAATAAACGAATCGCCCGGACTTCTTCTTCACCAGAATGCGAGCCTTGCAAAGGATGCCAAGGTGATGAAATACGTTGATCGGATTCGTACCAATCTGCTCAGCCAACTCGGAAGGCGTGCAGGGGCTGGCGCTGACGATCTCAACGATATGAAGTCGCTCTGGGGCGGAGAGCGCCTTGAACGTTTCCGCCCAGGCGGTGTGAAAATCGTTGATTCGAGCCATAGCGCTCAACCTCAAGCGGAAACTCATCGCGGGCGAAACGCGGTGGATTCCGAAGGGGAAATCAGTCCGTTTTTGTCGGCGTCCATGGACCGGAAGAGGCTTAGAGGACCAAGAAACTCCCGCTCGCTCACCATGCCATCTCCATTTGCGTCCATGGCGCGGAACCATTCGGGAGCTTGTTCCGCATGCTTTGCCTGCGGCGTGGAGCGGACGTTTTTGGACAGCGGGACGCCGCCGAAGTCCGCCCATCGGGGCTGTTCCATCTGAAGGACTGCAAATCGAGGCGCCCGACCGCCAGGGGTGGAAGCAACCAAGCCTCGCCCCGCGAGCATCTCGGAAGCAGTCCATCGGCCGTCTTGGTTTGCATCGAGCACTGGGAAGAAATTCAAGCCGTGATCGTTCACCGCGATCGCCGTCTGCGAATTCGCGGCAAGCCGAGCAAGGTCGAAGTACTCTTCCAATTCGCGGCGAGTCAGCACTCCATCGCCATTCCGATCCGCATAGTTGGTGATGGCCGCCAGCGCGCTTTGATCGACGTCGTTTTCCAAATCCCGGATCGCCACCTGGCTGCCGTCTTTCGCTGCCTCCTCGAACTGCGACAACAGGAACCCGCGTCCACTCTTGGAGGCGTCGCGAGGCGACTGTCGACGCAAGGCGACGACCCACTCGCCGCCCGCAAGTACCGCGCAGCCTTGCCGAAAGGAAATACCTTCCAGCTTCGGTTCGATCCGAACGCCGGCAGCATCGAGGCTCAACATCGGCAACGATGAGTCGTGAACGGTCTCGACGATCTTCGCCTTTTCCGCAGATTTCCCCGCGGCACGTACCGCCTTCCATTCGGCTTCGTCAATCGTTTCGTTGTCGTCCGAGTCCAGAAGTCGCATGACACGGGATAGATCCCACTTTCCATCGCGTTGAGCGTTTTTTCGCAACCATTCCGCCGTGCCGACGTCCTCGGTCGAAGGTCCGCTGATTCGCACCAGAAGCGGGCGAAACCCTGCGTCATACACCTGCTTCTTGAATGTCTCGGGCGTGAGCTTGGCTGCTTTTGCGGAAGCACGGTATTTGCCGCTGGGGAGCGGAAGCGGCGGCATACGCGCGGCTTCTTCCACATCGAGTAGGCCGTCTTGGTTACGGTCGAATTGGACGAACCACTTGTCGAGAAATGCAGCCCATCGCGACTGGGGCAACGACGCATCGTGAGGCAGACGCACGGCGACACGGAAGGGGCCAGGCGAACCGGCGAACTCTAACGCGACATCCTGACCTGCCGCGTTCGCGGCCATCAACAAGCAAACTGCGACGGCCCCACGCATCATGCGAGCACCTCCCGGATGGGTTGGGCGTCCGGATCGGCGAGGCGGATGGGGCGATTGACTTGCGACATGTTTTGCTTGCGCGGATCGAGGCCCATCGCGAGCAGGATGGTGGCGAAGAGGTCGGGGACATGCACTGGGCGATCTTCTACCGCGATGCCGCTGGCGCCGGTGCGGCCCACGACCTGTCCGCCGCGGATGCCACCGCCTCCGAGCACCACGCTCCACGCCGCTGGATAATGGTCGCGGCCATTACGCGGATTGATCCCCGGCGTGCGGCCGAATTCGCCCATCCAGACGATGAGCGTATCGTCGAGCAGTCCGCGCTCGGCGAGGTCCGCCATCAGCGTGCCCCATGCAGGATCAAGCGTGTTGCTCAGTGTTTGCACTTGCTCGAAGTTGTTGTCGTGCGTGTCCCATCCGCCGAGGTTCACTTCGATGAAAGGCGTGCCGCGCTCGACGAGTCGCCGAGCCATGAGGCAACCTTGGCCGAAGGCGTTGCGGCCATAGCGATCGCGGAGCGACGCGGACTCGCGCGACAAGTCGAACGCCTGCGCGGCTGCGGGGCTGCCCAGGCGCGACGCACGATCGTAGGCCGTGACATGGCTCGCGGTGCCGATGCCGGGGCGGCTGGCGAGAAAAGGCGCCTCCATCTCGCGGAGCAGCGAACGACGGTCGGCCATGCGATCGGCGGACGCGGCGAGCGGCTTCAGGTCTTCGACCGCGAGGTTCCCGCCCGACGCATTAACGATGACCGGAGCGGAGCGGGGGCCGAGAAAACCCGCAGCCACCGAGGGCGATGCGAATGCTCCGCCCGGCATGACGCTGACGAAGCCGGGCAGATCGCGCTCGGCCGATTCGCATTCGTTCGCCACCAGCGAGCCGAGCGTGGGATAGCGGATCGGGCCCTGGGTGACGTACCCCGTGCGAAGGTGGGCGGTCGCTCGGCCGTGGTCCCCCTCCTTCGTCTTCATCGACCGCACGACCGCAAGATGCGACATCTGTCGAGCGACTTGCGGGAGATGTTCGGAGATGCGGATGCCGGGAACCGCGGTCGCGATTTCGCGAAAGGGGCCGCCGTTGGCGTGGTTCGGCTTGAGATCGAAGGTATCCGTTTGGCTCGGCCCGCCCGACATCCAGAGGAGGATGCAAGAGCGACGGCGCGATGCATCGCCGACGGCATGGGCAGCGAGCGGCGCGAACAGCGAGGCTCCGCCCATGCCGAGCATCGAACCGAGCCAACCGCGCCGTGTCCAAGAGCGAGCCGTGTTCATTGCCGGGTCCATGCGTTAGTGGTTGAGGCGAAATTCCGCACTGTTGAGCAGGGTCCAGAAAATGTCGGCCAGCCGTTCGGCTTCGCGGTCAGTGCCGCCGAGACGAACGAACGCTTCGAGCCGGGCTGCCTCGTCCGCGGACGGTTTGCGGGTCAGCGTGGCGAGATAAAGCGTCCCGATACGCTCCGCGAGCGAGAGGCCGGGCGTCTTCGTCGCGGCGATCATCGTAGGCGAGTTTTCCGGGTCCGTCGCCCAGCCGACGAACCGTCCATTCTGCAGCGTGAGCGCCTGCTGGACCGAAGTTTCCGGTTCATCCAGCGGGCTGGTCAGCGCGAAGCGAGCGAGGAACTGCCGACGAAATCCGCCCTTATCCTGGTCGTCGCGATAGCCGGTGGCGAGGGCGAGACTATCGAACCATTGCTCGCCGGAGAGGGCCTTGACCGCCATGCGAGCCGGCAGCTTCGTCTCATCCTGGCTTGGGTGCGTGCGGCCGCTGGAGCGTTGATACGCTCCGGTCCCGGCGAGGGGCGCGGATGAGAAATCGCAGATCGAAGTCCGCGGCAATCAACGTCTCGGCGAGGTAATCGAGCAACTCGGGATGCGACGGCGGATTGTCGTCGCGGAAATCGTCCGCGGGGCTCACGATGCCTCGGCCGAACAGGCGTTCCCAGATGCGATTCGCCGTCGCTTTCGCGAAGAAGGGATTCTTCGGCGACGTCATCCACTCCGCTGAACAATGCGCGCGGCGGAGTCTTGTCGCCAGGCGGGTGTTGCTTTGTCGAGGAAGATGGCCGAGCGCGATTTCTTCGAGCCTGGATCGACGATGTCGCGCCGCGAAACGGTTTCGCTCAGCGGCGCGAAGATCCGATTGCCCCCCTGCCGATCGATGCTCGCGAAGAATGCAGCCTGGTTCCAGAATTGTTCCTGCGTCCACGCGGCGAAAGGATGATCATGGCACTGGGCGCATTCGAGGCGAACGCCCAGAAACGATCGCGTGACCGCGGCGGCGAGATTTTCCGGCTTCGCATCCTTTGCCGCGTAAACGCCAGCGCGGGTTGGGGCGCGCGGTGATCGCGCAACACGGCGACAGCCGACGACGATTGCGTGGGCAGCGGAACCGAAAGCAACTCGCGACCCAACGATGCGATCGTAACCGACGCCCGAGCGAGCCGCTCGGTCAGCCACGCTTCGAATCCTTGTCGCAGAATTCCCGCCTGCGGATCGCTGGTCGTCTCCGGCACAAGCTCCGCACGCCAGACCTGCGCGAAATGTCCCGCGAAACGCGGCTCACGCAACAGGTTACCAATGAGGCGAGTGCGCTCGTCGGGCGAACGATCTTCGAGAAACGCATGCCTTCCGAATGCGCGGGATGCGGCCCGCGAGATCGAGGTAGGGCGCGGGCGCAGAAACTCCGCATCGTCCGCCTTCGGGGCCGGAGTGATTTTCTCCGCCTTCCATATATGTTCCAGTGCCGCATCGATCCGCTTGGGCGACGACACTGCACGTCGGGCGGCTCGGCCGAGGCGCGAGCCGCATGCGACAGGATCAGGAGGACGACTGCAATGTTCCGCATGGCGTCCCTCAGGCGATGAAGGCGAATTGGTCGGCGGCGGGGCCGAGGCGAATCTGTTCCGCCTGCTCGGCGAGACCGCAATCTGCTCGCCGCGTCGATAGGTCATGCCGTCGTCGTCCGTGATTTCCTCATACGGACCTTTGTAGACGACCTTCACGAATGGCCACGCTCCGCCGGACGGTTTCCACGCGACCATCTGCATCTCGTGCAGCTCGACGCCGCCCACGCTGAAGCAATGGATGTCGCCCAGCTTGTCGCAGAAGACGCCCGCGAACCCGGCCGCGCAATAAGAGAAGCGGTTCCGTCTCGACAGGGATGCGTTGCACGATCGACGCCATACCCGGCAGCTTCGGCGTGCCGGTGGCTTGTCGCCCACGAGGGCGTGTACCGCGAGTCGCCCGCCTGGTTGCAGCACGCGCAACACTTCGCGGAGCAACTCCGGCATCCGTGTCGCGGCGATCGTGGCATTGAACGAACCTTCGAGCCGCACTTCGTCGAGAGCCCCGTCCTGAACTCGAGGCGATCCGGCCAGGCGTCGGCGATCTTGTGCTCCCATGCATGCGCCGGTGGCGTCGGGGCGGCTGTCGAGGAGCATCGTCGAAGCCGGAGTGTTCGATGTCTTCGTGGAGCGTGTAGAGTCCGACATCACCTGGTCGGGATCGGTGACCCAAAACTTGGTTTGCCGCGAGTAGCAGCACTCGACGCCTTCCTGGCGTTGGGTCGCGATCCCCGCTTCTTCCAGGCGGCGCTGCATGGCGACGAGCGTCTCGGTATCGGGGACGCGCACGCCGACATGGTTGAGGGCCCCTCCCGGTTGCCGCGGCGCGGGATAGAGGACGAGGACCAGCGGCGGAGATGCGATCTCAAATTTCGCGACTTCCGGATGATCGCGCTTCGGTTCGATGCCGAAGAGCGTGCGATAGAAGCGAACTGCCCGCGCAATGTCGGACGTATGCAGGCCGATGTGAAACGCGGTAGTCGCAGTCGCTGTGCTCGTCATGTCGTGTCTCCTGGCTGCGACCAACAAGAGTCGCGCACGCAGTAAGCGGATGCTCTTAACGCCTCGCAACCGCTTACTGCGTGCGCGGCTCCTCCGCACGCGGCTTCGCTGGCCTGAAGAACAGGAACTGCTCGGCGGATGGTCCATGGCGGAGTTGGCGCCATACGCTCGCGGGAACCGTCGTCCGCTCGCCTCGGCGGAAAACGCGGGCCCCTTCGATCCACACCTGGGCGAAGGGACCTTTGTAGAGCACCATGCGATCCGCTTCGCCCGCGGCATCCGGCTGTTTCCACGCGGCGAACTTCATTTCGCGCAGGCCGATGGTTTCGTGAGTGAACCACGGCTTCTCCGTGAGCTTCGTCGCATGCAAGTTGACGAAACCCGCCTTCGCAAGCTGTTCATAGACGACGATCCGCGCGGGGACGAACGACACCATCGAGGCGAGGCCGGGCAGCTTCGGTTGCGTCGTGAGCGGAGCGTCGCTGATGAGACCGTGTACCGTCACCTTGCCCGCCGGCTTGAGGACGCGCTTCGCCTCGGCGAGTACGGCATCGATGTGAGCCGCATCGCTTCCGGCGTTGAACGTGCCCGTCAGCCACACCTCATCGAGCGACGCATCGGCATACGGCGCCGGGATCGCGTCGGCGTTGACTAGCGAATGTTCCCAGATGCGAGGCGCTGCGATCGGGGTCGTCGCCTGCGCGACCACGCCTTCGAGCGAACGGCGGACGACGACGGGATCGACTTCCTCTTCGACCCAGTAGACTTCCCAGAAATTGCCGTCCGGATCGCGGGTCCAGATTTTGTCTTTGCGGGCGAAGCTGCACACGGTGCCGTTCTACCTTTCGGTGCAGATGCCGGCCGCGTTCAGTCGTTCGCCGAAGGCGGTGACCGCATCACGGCTGCCGACGCGAAACCCGAGATGGCTGAGCGATCCACCCTGGCTCGGCGGACGCGGGGTGAGCGAAAACACGACCGGCGGATCTTCCAACTCGAACTTCGCATAGTCCGCATGGCATTTCGCCGGATCGATGCCGAACAACGTGCGGTAGTACGCAATCGCCATCTCCAGACTGGAGACGTTGAGCGAAAGGTGGAACTTCGAGACTTCCGGTTCCGCGGGAACGTTCATGGCATTCTCCTCACGAAACGGTTGACTCGGGAGCGGACACGTCCGGGGCATGCGGCTCGCGCACGAACCAACACAACACCGCCAAGACGACTGCCGCAAGGCCGCATACGAAGAAGAACGGATCGGGCGAGTCGGTTAGCAGCCGCGATTGTACCAGGAGCCATGGGCCGACCGCGGAAAAGAGGACGGAGATCACCTGCACCGTCCCCTGGATCGATCCCATGTGTTTCTTGCCGAACGCATGGCGGAAGATGGCGAAGAAGACGACGGTGATGACGCCCCCCGAGATGCCCATCGCCGCGCCGTAAGCGACCGCACCCGCTTGCGTCAGGATCTAGGGGAAACCCGCCAACGAGGTCGCGAGGACCGCCATGCCGATGCCGAGCAGCTTGCTCATGGACCATCGCTGCGAAAGCCAGCCCGCGAAGATGTTGGCAGGCAGGCCGGTGAAGACGAGCACGCCCATCACCAGGATGAACACGCTTCGGCTCAGGCCGTGATCGAGCAGCAGCGTTTCGTTGAACAGCGTCACCGCGGACCAAACGAGGTTGAACAGACCGACGCCAAACGCCCAGACCCAGAAAGCGGGAGTGGCGAGCGCCTGACCGAGCGTCGCATCCGCGACGAGACGATCCGGGTCGCGTTCGTCGGCAATGTCGGCCGATTCCTTCGCATCGTTGCGAGAGAGGAGCCACGCGAGCGGCGCCATCCCGGCGATGAGAAGCCAGCCCAGGCCGCTCCAAGCATGTCGCCATCCCATCTCGCCGACGGCATACCCGAGGCCGAGCGTGCTCGCCATGAAGCCGATCGAGAGGAGGATGGTGAAGACGCCCATGGCGATGCCTACGCGTCGCGAGAACGACTTGCCGACAAGGGCGATACTGGCGACGGAAAGCGATCCCTGACCCAAGCCGCGGACGAGGATGAGCGCAGCCAGAAAGACGACGGCGGAAGGTGCGAATCCCATCGCCAGCACGGCGAGCCCGAGGCCGAGAGAGATCGCACCGGTCACGAAACGTGGGCCGATCCGGTCGAGCAGCCAACCGACCGGAACGACCATCGTCGAGCCGATGAGAATCGCCAATAAGTTGTAGACGGCGAAATCCGATTCGGAGATGCCGAGACCGGCATCATCGATCACCGGCTTGGTGATCATCCCGAGCCCATGCGTCCGCCCCGGCAAGGTCGCCGTCATCGCCGTCGCGGCAATGACGACGTTGAGCCAGCGAAACACCGCCGGCAATGCCGGAGCGTTTGAAGCCTTCCAGACCGGGCTCGTCTGAATTGCGGTAGACATGTCGTTTCGCTCAAGGCAATTCGATCGGCGGCAGATCTTTTCCGCTCTTCACTTCCATGCGAATCTTCGAGTTCTTGACGTTCGAGAACGCCTCATTGAGTCGATCTCGTGGATCGGTATCGAGCGGGCTCTTCTTCGCCATTGGCCAACGCACGGTCACGACATACTCGCCTTCGGGGGCTCCGTCCCCTTCGCGGTAGGTCGTGAGCGAATAGCGGCCCGATTCATCGGTGATGCCGATCGGCTTGTGCGAATCGCCAGGTTCGGTCTTCGCAGGGTGAAAAATCACCGCGGCACCGGCAGCGGGTTTCTTGTCCTTGCCGGAAACGACCTGACCCTTTACCTGCACCGTGGCATGCTTGCCGTCGGAACAACCCGAGAGCAGCGCACATGCAACCCACGTCAGCAGGAGGGCGCCGTTCGCGAGAAACGGCGCACGGGATTTCCATGTTGGATTCATGGTTTCGGATTTCCTATTTGCATTTCGGTTATTCGGAGGCCCGCACTTCGCCACCTGCTTTGGTCACCATGGCGGCGAGGACATTGATGTCCGTGCCGGAGGTGACGAAGCGGACGGAACCGTCGCAGAAGAGCACATTCGCTCCGCCTGCGTGAAACGAATAGAGGCCTTGTGCGTTATTGGCGTTGATGCCGACGGTGCCGAAGCTTCCGGACCCATCGCCCGCCGAACCGTAGAAGGATTGGTTGCCGCTCAACGCATCAGCCCATCCGCCGAGTGCGAATTGCAGGTAGCTGATCTTGGTGTTCGTGTTGGCCGCGCCCTTATAAAGCATGTGGCGACCGGCGGATTCCACGAGAAGGAACGTGTTGCTAGTTCCGTCAGTGATCGCAAGGATCGATGTTTTGACATCCGGCTGCAGAGCGCCGCTGAGCGACCCGGTGGCGGTTGGCGTGGTCAAAGACGCGTTCAAGGAGGAACCCACAGCCTTAAGAGGGATATAGTCGGCGATGGAGCAAGTCACGGTGGGGAAGGGCCCGGGCACGCCGAACATGCTGTAGTCGTAGGTTTCCGTGTACGTGTCGGGCGAAAGCGAAGAGGGGCAACGCATCACCGGAATCTTCGTCGCGGAAACCGTGGCGTTCGTCGCCGGCGCAGTTCCGGTCGTGTCATAGTAGTTTTTCTTAACGTCGTAGTTGTTGTAGAGTGCAGTCTGCTCGATGTGCGGAAGCAGGAAAAGCCCCCAGCCAGTGGAAACGGAACTGGTCGGGGGTTGAGTGGAAATCGGTGGGAACATCGATTTGTTGCTCGACGCGTAGCCGTGGTAGGCGACGCCGAATTGCTTGAGATTGTTTTGGCACTGTGCCCGTGCCGCGGCGTCGCGGACCTTCTGCACCGCGGGCACCAAGAGGGCGATAAGGATCGCAATGATCGCGATGACGACGAGCAATTCGATGAGCGTGAATCCGCGACGAGCGCGGGACAGGAAGCGGGCCATGGTTGGCTCCAAAAGCGTGAACAGGCGGGATCGAAACAGGCGACTAGCGGGCAGGAGGGAGTTCGAGGCAGATCAGCTCCTTGTCGTCGCGAACAAGCAGCCGACCCTGGGCGAGGGCGGGATTGACGAGTGTGCCGTTGCAGACTTTGGCACGCGCCAGTTCCTTGGCGCCGGAGGCATCCGCCTCGTACAGAAACAGTCGTCCTGAATCGTTGAGCGCGAGCAGCTTGCCGTCGCCGGTCTTGATGAGACCGACATGGAAATAGCCCACGCTTTTGCTCCACAGCTTTTTCCCGGATTCCGCTTCCACTGCGGTGATGAATGCATTCGGAATCGGCTCGACGGCGTTCGTCACGAGGAACAGGTTTTTCCCTGCCGCGACGCCCGACGAGAAGTAACTTTTCGCTCCCTTGTTCTGCCATTCCTCGCGAGTTTCGAGGTGGTCGCCGTTGGTCTCTTTCACGCTGACGGCCACTGCGCCATGAGCCTGCGTGCTCGCGACGACATGGTTGCCGACGATGCAGGGCGTCGGCGAAGTGCCGGCAGTTTGGAACGCCATCGCATGCTCCCAGCGGAGCGTGCCATCGATCGGATTGAGGCCGACCAGCCGCAACGGCGTCATGAAGACGACATCGGGGAGCGTTCCCTTGCTCCGGAAAAGGACCGGCGAGGACGTGCTTGCCGCGTCGTCGAGCGCTTGCCAGGCGACATCGCCGCTTTCGACATCGAGCCCGATGACGCAGCGCCCTTTGCCGCCCACGCTCACGATCACGCGATTGCCCACGACAAGCGGCGAGCCGCAGACGGCGAAGTTCGGCAGATCCGCCTTGAACTCCTTGTAGAGGTCTTTCTGCCAGCGTCGTTTTCCGGTGTCGGCGTCATAGACAGTGAGCACGCCGTTGATGCCCATCGTGAAGAGCCGTTTGCCGGCCACCGTCGGTGTGGCGCGGGGCCCGGTGCCGAGCACGCTCTTGTAGGCTGGCCGAGCGTAGCTGTCGCTCCACAGTACCTTGCCGTCTTCGAGCGAATAGGCGACGACTTCTTCCTCTTCCTTGCTGGCGTCTTTGCTGCGAGTGTGCAGATAGACTCGGCCATTCGCGACGATCGGCATGCTGAAGCCGTTGCCGACCTCCGCTTTCCAGACGACTTTGAGATCTCCCTTCCACGGTGCCACAGTCTCGGCGGTCGCGCCGTCCCGCTTGAGACCGAGCCATTGCGGCCAGTCCGCGGCCCAGCCTTGAGGCGTAAAGCAGGTGGTGACCGCGAGCGCGAGCAATAATCGAAGTTTCATGGCGAATCCTCAGGCGAAGTACGTGTTGGTCTTACCGTACTCCGCATACTTCTTGCGAAGCCAGGGAATAAACTCGCCGTAGTGAATATCTCGAAGGTCCCCATCCGAAGCCGCGTTGTAGCTCGCATAGAGCAAACGCCGCCAGTTCGACGACCGATTGGGCTCCGAGCGATGCGGCGTGAAGCATCCGAAAAACGCCACGTCGCCCGGTTCGAGTTCGAGCGGAACTGCCTTCGCCTCATCCACCGTCTCGCGCGGCAACGGATGGTATTCGCCATCCTCCGGCGTCAGGCAGCCCTTCAGGTGATACCCGGGATATGCGATGGTGCAGCCGTTCTCCAGCGAGCACGGATCGATCGCGATCGCCGCAGTCATGAACGAGCGGGGAAAGTTAGGCCAAGAGATGAAATCCTGATGCAGGTCGTACCCCGTCGCCCCCGGCGGCTTGAAGATGAGCTTGTCCTTGAAGAGCTTGGCTGGTTCGCCGTAAAGCTGTTCGAGAATCGCAAACAACTTGGGATGCAGGGCAATCTCCCGGCACGCTGGCGACAGATCGATGACCGGATCAAACGTCTCGAACACGCATTCGCCGTCGGTGCAGCGATTCTGCCAACGGCACCGAAGGTTGCGGGTATCGATCAGGTCCTTGCGTACAACGAGCCCTTCCGCGTCGGCCGCCACATTCGCGATCTCGTCAGCATCAAAGACGCCGCGAACGACGAGAAAGCCGTCCTCCGCGAATCGGCGGACGTTGATGGTGACGGAGTTCGATGCAGGGGCGGCTGCAATCACGAGAAGACCTCGATGATATGACATCTGCCCAGATGTTATACTGTTGCGGCAATGGAGGCAACCAAAAAGCGGCGGCTCACTGTTCTGCTGGCTTCCAAACGCGGAAAGAACAATCGCGACTGGTTCGGCAATTCTCTTGGGAAGCAGCCCACAGCCGCTCTCGGTTTGGTTGCGGCTTTTCAAATTCAGCTTCGAGTACCGTAGACCGTAGACACGAGGGCAGATAGCGCTCAGCTTGTGGCTGACCGAACCATTGCCGTGATAGCGGCTCGGATGGGTTCAGGGAGCGCTGGCCACAAATCAGCGATCATAGCCAAACGAGGGTCGGAGAACACGCGGTTGCGCTGTGCGCCGGATTCTGCGCCGCTTGGCCCCAAACTTTCGCTGTTTCCCGAGGAATGATGGGGTGGTTCGATTCCCATAGGCTCTACACCAAGCTTGCTCAGCACGAAAGAAAGACAGCCTCGAAGCACCATGCTCCGAGGGTTGTCTTTGGTTAACGGCGGCTACCCCATCTTCGCCGCCACTTCGGCCGCCCGCCGCAGATCTATGCCCGCGTAATGCAGCGTCATGTTCAGCGTTCGATGCCCCAGCGTTGCCCGTGCTGCCTCGGCTCCTTGCTCCCGCTCGATAAGCAACGCCGCGGTGTGGCGGAGTTGGTGAGGGTGCTAGTGAGCCGCACCAGCCTTCTTGCACGCACGGGCAATCGCGCGGGCGTAAGCGGTGGGACCGAATTTCGCCTTAGGCTTTCGTACCGCGCCCCGCTTGCTTCGGTAGAGTTGCGAGGGCTGCACCGGCGTCTTGCGGGCGGCCCGCTTTGCCGCTTTGATCTCGGCGTCCTGGCGAGCCGGGCTAAAGACGTATTCCTGTGCCGTAACCGCATCGAGGTGGCGAAGGAGGGCAGCCTGAGCCTTGGGCCCGACAGCGATGGCTCGCACATGGCCGTGGTGGGCAGTCTTGTGGCTGGAGGGCCGGTAGATCCAAATCTCTTGCGTTCGCTCGATGTCGCACGGCCGCATGGCACATACCTCTCCGGGCCTGGCTCCCGTTCGCAGTTGAAAGAGGACCATGTCGTGGATATGCGGGGGCAGTTCTTCGAGCGTCTTCTGCACCACATTTGGATCGACGGGCAGAACCGGTTCGGCTTCCCTCGCCCCCCGGCCTCGCTTTATCGGTGCGACCGATTGCAGTTCGACGAACTGCATGGGGGGGCGAGCTTCTCGCTGACCGCCCATTTGAACAGAGACCGAATTCGAGAGACATGCTGGTTCACGAGTCGGCGGCACCAACCGATCGCTTTTTGGTTCTTGGTTCGTGCGTCGCGTTCCTTCGCGGTAAGCCACGATCCAGTAACCATGGCGCGTTGGACTGCTTTCAATTCGAGTGGGCCGAAGCTGCTCGCAAGCGTTCCGCCGTAAAGGCGGAGAAACGGAGCGAGAGCAACTTTGAAGTTCCGCTGTTCCGTGGTCGGTGAACCGTCGTGATCAACGTAATCCGCTTCGAGCTTCTTTTCCGTGAACGAGACGACCAGTTCGTTGACCGTAACATCCGCGCCGCCACCGGGTATGGGCAGCTTGCCGCCGTTGGTACGGAGCAGGGCAAGCAGACGCTCATACTCGGCGGGCTTTCCGAGGAGTTGAAGAGGCCGGGAAGGAGAACCTCTTTTGAACGGCCAAGGTGGTCCGAAACCACGATTCTGGCTCGTCCGGTTTGCTTGTGGCGAAGATAGGTAGGGACGGACTTGCGCGGACGCGGCATGGCTTCCTCGAGGTTTTTTGGAACCTTCCAAGGAATCCTGGCTTCTTGCCGCACTCCCGAACGTCGGGGGGGTAAGGCGTAACCGCTTCAGCAGACAGGACTTAAATCAAGTCGGGGCGACCGGCGATTCACATTTCCTGACGAGCTGACGACGCCTAGGCTCTTTTCGCTTGCGATTGCGCAAGTCGAAGTGTTCACGGCAGATTCGTTCTACCGCGCAGCGGAAGCTGTGACGTTGAAAACGGATTAGCCCGTAGGCAAGACTCAGCCCTCCTCATCGGATTACCTCCGGTTGGGAGTACGAACGATGAACGAAAAGGCTCTGAATGCGCCAAATGCCAACCCCGGAAAAGGCGACTCGGACATCGAATCGACCGCGCGGTGCGAGCAGCGCCTTCCGCGAGCGAAGAAAGAACGACGCCGCAACAAATCGGAGAGGGGCCTGGCTCCCGATCGAGAACTTCAGCAACTCGCAATCGACTTTCTCGCCACGCAGCGTCGATTGTGGCCGGGCCTGGCGGACACGGCGCTGATCCCGGCCGCCACCGACGAAACCATAACTTGTCTTGTCGAAGACTTTAAAGCTCGGCATCGACAGGGAAACATCGAGCCTCTGCCGAAAAGCGACGCGTCAAAGCTCCCCCAACGCCTCGGCGGTTTCTACGGCCGATACAGTTGCGACAACAGCAACCCGAAGTCAATCGCCGACCAACTCGTCAAGGTGCTGGAGCAAGCCAAGAAGTGCGACCGCTTCGTGCCGTGGGCCTACGTGTTCGCGGACTACTCGTCGAGCGGGCTATCGCCGGCGCGACAGGGCTATACGTCCTATAAGGCTGTGCTTCAGGATCCGAAGCATCGGATCGACACTACGTTCATCGACGACTTCACGCGTGCTTCACGCGACGAAGTCGAATGGTGGCGCCTCGCGCACCTCTCGCGACGACTGAACAAGCAGATGATCGGCGCTTCCGATGGTTTCGATCTTTTGAATCCGAACTCGGAAATCATGATCACGGTGTTCGGCCTCGTCTCTCGCCTGCTCATCAAGGGCATCCGGGAGAAGGTTCGCCGCGGCATGCATGGCGCCGCACGGCGAGGCGGTTGCTTGGGCAAGCCTCCGCTCGGTTTCACCCGGACCGCTCGACTGGACGAGTCGGGACAAGTGGTTCGAGACCCGAACGGACTTCCACAATACGTCTATGCCGTCGATCCGGAAGCAGCGGAATTCCGAAGGCTCATGTACGAGCTCTATGTGGTGCAAGGCCTGTCGTTCTACAAAATTGCCAAGAAGTTCAACGAACTCAAGATCGACGACTGGAGCGGGTGGAACGAGTCCGGCATCAAGAAGATGCTGTGGAGCGCGTCCGCGGTCGGAGTATTCATTTGGAACAAGTACCGCAACGAGTACGACCACGAACGAAAACGCATGGTTCGTGAACCCAATCCGCGTAGAGATTGGGTTGTCCACTACGATCCAGCTCTTGCGATCGTGCCGCTCGATCTTTGGATCAAGGCACGCAAGCGGCTCAAGGACGTGCGGCGTGCAAGCCCGCTTACAGGGCGGAAGCCGAGCAGAAACGAGAAGTGCGCCTCGACCCTCTTCAGCGGGACGCTGTTCTGCAGCTACTGCGGCAAGGAACTGACGCTGATGCGGGCGGGCAAGTACCGATCGCTCGGCTGTTCCAACGGGATGAAAGGGGCGCATGGCTGCAAGCTCTCGACGTTCAAAAGCGTGACGATCATCGAGTCGTCGCTACTTCGGTTTCTCCGAGAGAAGCTGATCTCAAGGGAGGTGATCGCAGATTTGGTGGAGAAGGCGAACCAATTCCTTGCGATTGAGGCGGCCAAGCCAAGGATCGACACTAAACCCATTCAGGCCAAGATCCGCCAGTTGACCGGCACGATCGATAAACACTTCGCTCGAATGGAATCGGCTACTGGAAACGCGTCGCTCGTGCAAGCTTACGAGGCACGCATCGCGGAGGCTCAAAAGGAACTGAATCGCCTGAAAGAATCGCTTCGCGACGCTGAACGAGCCAACGCTCCAACGCCCCCGCCACTCGATTCGGGCAACCTCGAAGCACTGCTCGAAGATTTGCCGAAGCTTCTGAACCAGGATATCCCCGCCGCGGCCAGCGCGATCCGCCAACTGACCGGCCGAATCGACATCGACCACCAGAAAAAACCGGGCAAGCGGGGAGGAGTGTGGATCGCCAAGCTCGCCCCTGACCTCACGGCTTGGCTGGCGAAGACCGCGAAGGAGAAGGGTTGTCCAGATTCCGTGACTTTGGAGTTCCTGAGTTCGCGAATCTGGACAACGCCGCCAAGCCTTAGTGCCCCTATCGATCACCTTCCCAAGTACGAGGGGCTGTCGTCGCGCGTCAGCGAACTCAAAGATCGCGGTGCGACAGTTACCGGAATCGCCGCAGCTCTGGGCGAGGACCGGCGGACGATAGAAGATGCACTTCGGTTCGCCAGAACAGGCATCCGGCCCAAGAGTAAAGCGGCAGGACGTGGCACAGGCCAAGGTCATCAAAAACGCGAGATCGACGCTGCCGAGGTCGTTCGTCTTCGAGACGTTTGCAAGATGTCCTTCAAGTTGATCGCCCACAAACTGGGCGTTTCGCGAGTCAGAGTGACCAAAGCGTATGATCAATGCAATCCTGCGGCAGCGATTGCGGCAGCTGAGCGAGGAACTAAACCGATCCGTGGGCTTTATCATCGCATCGAACCCGAGCTTGTCGCGAAGATCCAATCCCGGGTGATCGCCGGGATTGCCGTGAGCGACATCGTTCGTGAACTGGGCTGTGCGGATTCAACGGTTCGACGGATGAAAGCGAAGCTTCGCTGAGTTGGCCGGCAGATGCGTTTCACATTCCAAAGCTCGGCTTGTTGCCTAACGCTGGTTTTCGGTGCTTAGGCTCATTCCATAAATGCCGGAGGAGTTCTTCCATCTGGAGAGCGAACTTGGTGTCATCCTGAAAGTCCACATAAATAAGTGCATCTAGGTGGTCGGGCATGAATGGAACGTCTGCTGGGGCTGCCCGAATGATAGGAATGAACTGTTTCGCGATTTTCTCGCGGTTGAAGAATTTGGGCGTCATAAGGCTCGTTTCCACTCCAACGCCCGAAGCTCTATCGTTCGCCTTACGTACATAAGCCGGAGTGCAGACGCAAAGGACCACGTCTGCTTGGCGTACCGAGTGCTCCATGAACGCGAAACGGTCATGGCCTAGCTTAAGCTCGTATTGGTCAAGAATGACTTCTACGCCCGCCGCAGCCAGATGTTCGCTGAGTTTACGCACCCACCCTTTGTGGTCATCGCTATCCCACGAGTATGAAATGAATGCACAAAGAGGAGACTTCGGCGAGTAGGTTTCCGGCGAAAGCTCTGCCGACGGCTTCTGGATTGAAACCAACCGCTCTGCGACCTTACGGCATTCGGTCACAAGCTTCGGGTTCGCTTGTTCCTGGTCGGATTCCACAAGGTCAATGAGAGCATGAAGAAGTTTTCCGACAGCAGAATTCGACTCCAACTTCCAAAACGCTCGTAGCCGCTTGGCTTTTGAGCTGCCTTGCCCTCGGTATTTTTCATCGTCGATATCAAGATCCAGTGTCTCAGCGAAGAACTCTCGGAACGTTCTATCCGAGAATCGGAGGACGTACCCGCCTCCCATTGCAAACAACTCTTCGAGCCTTCTCCGATCCAGCGCACCAAGATCCGCCATGAACTGCACTCCGAACCTTCCTGAAAATTCCACAGATTCTTACGCCAATTTATCGATTCTCTGGTCAGCTCTGATGCCCTACTATGTTCCGGAGCGGCGACACCATCCATTCCGTGTAAGTACTCAGATTCTGAGCCATCATCTCGTCAAGCGGAACTCCCTTTGGAAGTGGCGATTTATCCCACTCCATCTTCGTGCCATCGATCCTCGCACGATATCGATTGACCGTTTTCCAGAACGGTGATGCATCGATGAAGGTGGTAGATCGAAAATGAGACTGAATCATAACTCGATACTGCGTCCCGCCCACCACAATGAGATGCAAGCTACGGCCCAACTCTGCTTGCACGGCTGCTAATCGCTCGATCGCATCTTCTCCTTCGACCCGCCTCTTGTATCCCGTCTCGAACTCAAATGCGACATAACTGACGTTGTCGTTCCGTTGCAAATATCTTTTCCACCAATCCCAGTTCGCCGGATCGATAACGCTGAGGTGGGGCACGGGAAGGAGCCCAGCATTCGCAAGGTCACGAACGCAGATGAGTTGCCGCATCCGGTTGCCGACGATCTCAAGTTTCGGCACTCCTTGAAGGTGCGAATAGTTTGGAGCGATCACAGCTTCGATATCCAGCTTTACAAGCTGAGCAGGCAAATCGTCTTGGCGCCAGTATTCCCAGAGGCGTTCGATATCAGCGTCTGGCCTCACACAGTTAATGATGATGCGGGTCGAGGGGGCAAGGCCAAGCGCAAGCCGGAAGCCGATCGGGTCGGTGGCTTTTGCTCGCAATCCACTGCGATCTCGCCGAAAGACTTCCTCCACGGGAATAGCCGCGAACGGGATCCCGAGCGCACGATCTCTTCCAGAGGCATGAAGAATGGATGGCACATAAAGGGGTAGCCTTACTTTCCGCTGCATCAGCACCGGCAGGTTTGCGAAGTTCAGCCCTTCGACCTCATTCATCATTCGTGCGAAATGTGGGTTTGATGGGCAAAGGTAGTTGCAGTTGGCCTTGCCTCCGCAGCAATGTCGGGCGAAGCATGAGTCTCCGAAGAGATAGCCCTGATCGTCCCTGACTCCGCCGCACGAGGGATGCCAGTTGCAATCGAAGCATGATGCAACCATTGGCAGCGCCAGCGAACGAGACACGGTGGATGTTTTGCCCATCGGCTACTCCGAAAGAATCTTTACTTGTGCGTCGCCGCAGACGGGCAGAATATCCTCAACACCGATTTTGACCGTGGTTAGCTGATTCTCACTCAGCATCAGTGCAAGGACGCGACCATTCTCGCCCGCGATCATACCTACTTGGCGCCCATCAAGATTGATGACGACAAATCGCTCGGGGTTGTCCGCATCGACGATGGCGTGCAAATTGTCGCCCGACGACAATTCGACGCCATCGACGACAACCACGGAGAATACCTGGTTGACGACGTCATTCTGTTCAAACAGGCTACGGAGGCGACATGCCGGTGCTTCGCGTTGCATTCGTCGCCGATAGATTGCAATCTGGGAGTCCTGCACTTGCTGCCCCATCGAAGTCAACCTCCATCGCCAACGCGTACACTTGCTCACGACCGCGGCTCGTTCGGCGGAGCAGTCTTTTCAAGTGAAGATCTTTCAGCCTGTTGCTCCAACCCGTCGCGAGTATCGGCTCCGATGGGCAGAGGCGCTTTAGACCCGCACCGGTGCCTTCACCGTGCTGGACGATCAATCGAAGAGTGGTCTGTAGAGCGACGTCCAAGCGGCCAACAACTCGGAGTCTGTGAGCCGGGTATTCCGCCTCAACAACAAAAACTTCGCCCGACCGATTCGCAACGAGTTCGAATTCGTCCTCCCAGCAAGCTCCAGGCTGAAGGCCGGCGATGACTGGATAGAGGTCGTGGTCCGGGCTTGCGGACCAAGGAATGAGAGGCAGGATCGCCGCAGCGATCCATGATGCAGAAAGCTCTTCGACACCATTAAAATTCAAATAAACGACCGCCCCACCAGGAATGCTGCTCATGGCTGCGCAGAGAGGGCCAAAGTGCTGTCTTCCGTCAATCTTGCCCCGCAGCGACGGTCCGACAATGCGTTGAATATCTAGGACGCTTGGCATTCACATACCCTCACTGTTGACAGTGACATTATTGACGGCGTCGTTCCGGTTGTCAAGGTCTTCCCGAGTTTTGGGGTCAAATCCTCGATTCTCCTGGCGCAGATGAGTCTTTTCGGCAGCACACGGTAACCACCATGCCCTGAATGGCTTCAGGGAAGGTTTCCTGTCCGATGTCTGCATCGAAATCTTGGCCATCCATGGTGACGCAGACATCGCCGGTACGAAGCCGGATCGTGCCATATTGGTTGGCCAATGCCTTGAAAAGTTGATGAAAGCCGAATCCGTTCCCAACCCCGAGGCAGCTAACGCCATCCTGAAGTGCGAGGCGTAAAGCGTCGCGGTGGTGCCGAAGGTGGATGAAATCGCAGTTCGAGCGAAGGCTGGCAAGAACGCCTATACCTACATCGGCGACAGTGAAGGCTGCCGCGTTCTGAGTTTGCTGATAGCCAACGAGAACCCCAGCCGGTGAGTTTGCGTGGAGAATTGCGTTTTCCACCATTGCTGTCAAAGCCAGAAGCAAAGCTGAACTTCGTTCGCGAAAGCCAAGTCGCTCGCACGCCCTCGCCCAACGCGTCTCGAATAGTTTGTATTCTTGGGCGAGATAGTCTGCCGAGTTACGAAGTGCGAAGAACTCGCTGCCAAATGGGTTGACGCTGGAGCTAGGGGAGAATGCCCCACTTGTACGTAGCCCAAAGGGGCAAACGACCTGTTGGAGGGAACGCCCAAGGGGAGATTTCACGATCCGATCTGGCAAAGGTGGAAGCTGAAGATCCTGGCCGCGCGTATGCCGTAGACAGAGATATTCAAGAAGCCCAGGAAGTGTGGCCTCCTCGACGGTGGTTAAGACTGCTGCGACATTCTTGAACTTCCCCGCAACAGCAGCTTTGTGCAGTCCTTCGGCAAGACGTACATCAAGCAGGCGGAGAGAGGTTGGCTGGCTCAGTTGCATTTGTGACTCTCGCAGCACCTTCATGTGTCCATCGCTCAAATTACTGCGTTGGCTTATGTATGCAAGCCTAAGTAGATCGCGTAGGCAGCACTGGACGCAGTAGGCGACCTTCCACTGAACGTCGAACAACGCGGCAACGCGAGATTGACGCTTGCGTCAAAAATGCAATCTCACTGGCTCTGTGGCCATCGTGTTAGGAGATCCTTCTGCATCCCAAAATGTTCGCGATTCTCGACCATCTGTTTCACGCAATTGCTTTTTAAGGATCCTAAAGCCGTCGGAGGCGACGGGGTGACGACCTGCATCAGAATTCCATCGCTTGGTCCAATTCCCCGTTCGTTCACAATGGAGGCGATCGCCATCGCACTGCGATCGTTCGGCTCCGCTCGAATTGGCCCTTAGCCTCTGAGCTGCTTTTTTTCGACATCTGTACGCTATTATGCCTAGAGCGCCCTCAACACCGGCCGAGCGCCATGCCGATGGTTGCCGGCAAGCGGCTGCTCTTGTTCGGCATCCAAGGCATATTTACCGCGTATGACGCCGAGACCGGGAATCGGAAGGTGGCAGAACAACGAAGCTGCGCGCACCCTTCGCCAAGAGTTTCGCCCGCGTCCGTCGTTTTCAAATTTCTAAGGTCGGGTTGAATATGATGAAGTCATGAAACTTGCGATCTCACCCGTGCTTGCTGCCTATCTTGGCGGGGGACACCGAAAAGTCGAGGGATGGCTAGACGAACACAGCGCGCGAATGATTGCTGGGCTTTCGCTTTTTCAGCAACACCAACGCCTCTCCGGCTCCGTCGGCGAGATCGGTGTTCATCACGGGCGGCTTTTCATCATTCTTGGGCTGACCCGGGATGCGCACGAGCAACTTTTCGCCATCGATGTCTTCGAAAAGCAGGAGCTCAACCTGGATAGGTCAGGCAACGGCAGTCGGGCTCATTTCCTGGAAAATCTTCGTGGCCATGGAGTTTCGCCGGAGTCCGTGACAATGTTGACGGGTGATAGCCGCGAAATCCAAGGCAACCATCTTCGATCTCAGGTCGGGCCGGTTCGGTTGATGTCGATCGACGGGGGGCACACGGAAGAGTGCGTTCGTCACGACTTGCAACTCGCGGAGGAAGTCATCGCGGATCACGGGGTGCTGATCCTGGATGATGTTTTCAATTCCACCTGGCCCGCGGTCGTGACTGCATACGCCCGCCATCTGGCAGAGCAACCACGAACAGTGCCATTCGCAACCTCCCCAAACAAGGTCTACGCATGTCGGCCTGCCTTTGTGGCGATCTATCAAACATTCCTTCGACAAGCTTTCGGCCGGATTTTCGATCGCTCCGACCGCTTTTTTGATTTCGGAATAGATGGCTACGGAATGTGGCCGAAACGCACCATTTTAGGATAAGATCCCTTTTGAGCATCCATCATGTCTGCTTTTCAAAGCGTGGCTGAGTCTACCAAGGCGGTTTCGCCAGCGAAGCGTTTTCGACGAATTGTCTGGCGCCGGCGAGAAAAGGGCGAGGCTGCACCAGACGGTCGGTAAGAGCCAGATAATTGCCGCAGCAAGCACCACGTCATGACCGATTCTTTCCAAACCCTCTTAGCGATCAAGCCAACTGCAGCAGTTCATTCGCAGCCTATAGCAATGCCCTGGCGGGCAACACGGATGACGGGACAAAGCCACTCTGCAACTGAGCCACTGCCTCAATCTGCTTCTTTACCTCCATGTGCATCTCCTTGAGATTCAACACTTCGACTGAATTGCTGTTTGAACCGATTCTTTCGCTTAGAACTCTGTCGTAGGCGTTAAGAACAGCCTCGGCGGCTCTTGCTGCGCACTCCGCTGAATTATCTTGCCATACTTGAAGCGAAAAAAAGAGCGATGCTGTTGCTTGGATTGCAACCACATCGTAACCGAAATTGCATGAAAAAATTGCATCACACTTGGAGAAATCAATACTCTCTAATCGCCCCGATAGCTGACGAAAGGACTCGGCATCAGCCTCTTTTCCATCGGCTTCTCTACACTTTAGGAATTCAATGACACCTGATATCTTGTCCATTTCTCCTAGATCCGTCAAAACTCCACGGGCTAAATTGACGAGATGCTCAGCGCACCAAAGTGAGAATGCGATCTTGGCGCGGTGCGAGAGCGGGTCAAGCATCGTCTGGAGCTCAGCAACATATCGACTCACGACGAACTCTCTGCCAGGAAAAACGATCATTCGATGATACCCCCTGCTTGCTCGACGAACGGCCTACAAACATCGCACGGTATTCCTCGTTGACGACCGCCCCATGATATCCCCCACCTCGACACTACCGCCCCAGATGGGAGGTTTCTTAAGATGACTCTTTCTGCGTGATTTTCCGCGGCAGTGAACCCCGAGTAGAATTCGGCTCCGGAAAAAATGTTCTCTCTCTTGATCCCAAGCTCGACTAATCTATCGATTTGACGGGGCAAAAGGTACCCGCCTGAACCCGACGCAAAAAACTCAGGTTGACCATTCAGAACGACTTCGACA
>JAXMAT010000016.1:0-78306 GCA_046350235.1 Gemmataceae bacterium
TTTTTGTTCTTCCTCGCCGATTCATCGTCATCATCGTCTGAAGCGGAAGATCGGCGCGGGCGATCATCGTCTTCTTCGTCATCACGCGGACAAGCAGATCGGCGACGCGGCGAAGACGGGTCGTCGTCGTCGACTTCGACCGGACGCAACGGCGACGGCTTCGCACGCACCGCAGAAGGCCCCGTGGGCACAGGAATCAGATCCTGGCACTGCGGACAGCGAATCTTGCGGCCAGCGAGTTCGTCTTTCACTGCCATCGTCTTGCCGCAGTCGCACGAGATCCGAATCGCCATCGCCGCCTCAGAGCTTGCGTAGTAGACCACCGCGTCTCTACCAAGACGGGAGACGGAATCCAACGGCTTTTTAAGGATTAATCCGACTGAGTGAGGCCTTTCACCAGCGCCACGATGCCGGCGATGAAGAGGATAACCGGGTAAATGAAGATCCTGTCGGCGAACAAGCCGAGTACGAACCAGACCAACGCCCCCACCATCATGAGGATGCCGCCGATCACCGAACCGCTGGAACCGCCCAGTTCTTTCGGCTTAGGCGGCGGTAGGCGGAGGTCACGCTCGTCCACCTCAGGCACACGCGAATCGTCGTCGCGACGGCGGTCGTAGTAGGAGCGTCGCGGCGGCGTGTCGTCTTTGAAGGGATTGAGCCGGCGCTTGCGTTCCGCTGCCGGATCGTATTCCTCAAGTTCGACCGGCTCATCGTCATCCACGGGTTGCGGCGGCAACGGCGGGGGTTTTGCGCCCGACTGAATCGCAACCACGGCATCGGGAGCCGTCAGCGTCCGCTTGCATTCGGGACAGCGGACCAAAGCGCCGCCGAAATGATCGGCTACCTGAAGTACCCGTCCGCATTGGCATGTAAACCGAATCGGCATCATCGCCTCGAATGGAACAATCCTGCAATCCAAGTCCGATAAGTTAGATAGATTTGTCGCTACGCAACCTCACTCCGAACTTGCCGAACCCTTCTCGGGGATCGGCCTTCCGAGTTTCGCCATCAGCATCTTCATGTCCTCCCACACGTCCCGCTTCTTCTCCGGGCTGCGATGCGGCAGGAGGTAGGCGGGATGATACGTCACCATCACCGGCGTTCCCTTGTAGTCGTGGAACCGCCCGCGCATTTGACCGAGCGACTTGTTCGTTCCCAACAGATGCGTCGCCGCGGATGAGCCGAAGCAGACGATGAACTTGGGCTTCACCAATTCGATCTGCCGTTCGAGATATCCTTTGCAGTTGTCCGCCTCATCCGGCAACGGCGTGCGATTACCGGGAGGCCGACACTTGAGGACGTTGCAGATGAACACGTCTTCCCGTTTCAGGCCGCAGGCGGCGATGATCTTGTTGAGCAGTTGCCCCGCGGCTCCGACGAAAGGCTTGCCCTGCGCGTCTTCATCCGCGCCGGGGGCTTCGCCGACGAAGAGCAACTCTGCGTAAGGATCTCCGTCGGAGAAAACCGTCTGCGTTCGCGTCGATGCGAGGCTGGGACAGCGAACGCATTTCGCCACCTCCGCCGCGAGCACGCTTAGTTCCTGTCGGCGGTTGTCCGTCTCTTCCATTTGGACATGCGGAACTTCCGAGTCAGACGGCGTCGATCCAACTGAAACCGATTCGGGTACCGACGCGACGGCAACGACCTTCGCTTGAATCCTCGGCCCCTGCGGCGCCCATTCGACGCCCGCTGAACGCAGCGTGCGAAGGTGGGCTTCCAGTTGCCTTCGCAATTCCTCCATCGTCGCGATCGGCTCGCTCATCGTTTCTCTCGCCGAACCAGCTTCCAACCTAGGGCATCCGCTTCGAGCAGATTCGATCCAGCATACTGATCGTAGACGCTTTCCATCTCTTCGATCGAATCGAAGAAGCCGATGATGAACGCCGCGCTGAAGGATTCGCCCGCCTTGATCGGTCGTCCGCCGAATTCCTCGATCATGCAGACATAGCCGCGTTGATGGCACCAAGCTTCGGAGACGATCGACGGATCCAGGGTCATGCCGGCAAGCCAAGGCCCGTCGGCACCCGTCTTCGGATCGCGGATGCGGTAGGCACGAATCATCCGTTTCGGAATCTTGGCGTCATCCCGCACATACTGGAATCGCTCATCCGGAGCGAAGCTCTTCGCAAGCTCCTTGGAAGGTATCTTACCCAGATAGCTGAGATAGACTTCGCTGAAGCTATCCCCTTCCTTGTGTTTGATGTGCCCCGGCAAATCGATGCGAAGCGTAAGAGCGTCGGCGTCGTTGACGCTCGTGATCTTGTCGCTCGAAACGAACCAGCGTTTGCCTTCCGGAAAGACGATTGTCTGCTCCCATTTCGACCCCGCCTTCTTGCCGGGAACGGCAAGCGTGTAGGCAAAGTCCTGTTTGATGGCAACGAAATCCTTCCCCTGAATCGATGTCGGCTTCAGCTCGCGAGCCTTGGTGCAAATCTGCGGACCTTCGATGCTTTTGCGCCCTTTTTTGCCGTGCCAGGGGTTGTTGAACTCGTAGCGAAGCTCTGGGTCGAGCTTGTCGCGATACGCCTCATCGCTGCCGGGCTCCATGAGCCAATCGACGATATCGAGGCCGAAACCGAGGTCGCGGAAACCAGTCTTCTTGTCGAGCAACGTCTGGGCTTCGATGCCCGAGACGTAGCCCTTTTCTTGATCGACGCCTCAAGCGCCGAACCGACGATGCGAATGCGATCCGCATCCTCAGTGACCTTGAAACCCGGTTCCGGCGGGGCGGCGAGAACGAACACGACGGCGAGAGAGGCGAACGTCATGGGAGAACTCCGTGTGCGATACGATCACGGAGATTGGAATCCAACGACGGGCTCGCGTCCAGTCGTCAGCCGCGTTATTCCGCATCTTTGCGATACGACATGATCACCGCGGGCTGGCCCAGCACTCGCATGGGGACGTAGCGGAGTTGGGTCCAGGGGTGCTTTTGGATCGCTTCCTTCATAACCGGAGCCTCGGCCACGAGCAGGACTGCAATGCCGCCCGGTTTGAGGACGCGGTTCATCTCGCGGACGACTTGGCGGTAGAGGGGGCCGATGTCTTCCGGCGTAGACATCTGCTTGCCGAAGGGCGGGTTGCAGACGATTCGATCGACCGATTCGTCGTCCAGTGGGAGTTGCCGCGCGTCCCATGGCTTCAGGTCGAATTGACCGAGGTCGCGGAGATTCGTGTCGGCGAATTTCACGTGATGTGCGTCGATGTCGCCGCCGAGGAACGTGCTGTTCCACGCCGCCATATCGCCGCGCGCTTTGCGTTTCGCCAGGGTCCAACATTCGCCGAGGATGGTCCCGGCTCCGCACATCGGATCGACGACGACTTGGTTCGGCTTCAATTCAGCCACACGGGCCATGCAGGCGGCGACCGTAGGGCGGAGCGATGCGGGGAAATGCTCGACCTTCCACGTGCGATGGCGCATCGTGCGGTCGGAGATGCGTATGCCGCAGATACCGGTGGCGCCGTGGATGGTGAGCCAAAACTCAACGCTCGCATTTTCCTCCGCCTCCGGCCAACTTGCCGGAAACTTGCCGACAAGCCCCTTTGCCAGCGCCTTGGTGGCGTCATAGCGTCGATAGCCATGCTCGCCCGTCATCTGCACCACCATGCGCCAAGTCGTTTTCCCCTTGGGCTTGGGCCGAATGCTGTGGTGGATACGGAGGAGATTGGCCCAATCGGCCTCCAGGGCCGTCCATTTGCGGATGCTGTCGAGATCGCTCGAGCGGTAGCTCAGCTGGTCGGTTCCCCAGGCGTAGAGAAAAACATCTTCCGTCGTGCGAAGCTGCAAAATATCGCGGTCGAGGCGTTTCGGGCGGAAAACGACGATTCCCTTCGACTTCTTCTTCACCTCGCCGCCGAAGTCGCGCAGGATCTCATCCGCGACGATGTCCTCCAAACCGGGATGGACAATCGCCCAGCAAGCGGGATCTTCAGGTTGTTGCTTTGATTTTGCCACGTTAACCGTTTCATGAACATCCAAGCCAGGGGCGACCGTAGGAAGCTCTGGGATTGCTTCGTCACTTTGGATCCCAGGGCTTCCTACGGTCGCCCCTGGGCTTGGGTTGGAGGATTTGCGGGTCGCTTTCAAGCCGCTATATTATCGTTTTCGCAGGGCGCGGCGCGTAAGATGCTAAGGACCGCCACAGGCGAATAAGCTCCGCAACCTTTCGGGCGACCGAGGGGCTGGGGGGACTTTGTCGTTTCTAACGACGTTCGCGAGCCGAAGGCGGTCGGGCATCCAGCAATAAGGGAGATGCGACACATGGCCGATACGATGCTGATCGATCTGAAGGCGTTGCTGGTGGAGCGCGAAGACTGCGACGCCGGCACCGTGCAGCGGTTGCGCGACGGGTTGGCTCAAGGAAAGACCCAATACCGCGCTTTGCGTGAAGCTGTCGATGCGCTGCGGAAAAAGCTGGAAACGACAACCGGATCAGCACAAAAGAAAGTCGAACTCAAGCTCGGTATCGCGTCCTACTTCATGGGTCATCTGGGAGCCGCCGTCGAAAACCTGAAGAACGCCGAGGGCGCCCTCGCTTCCTTCTACCTTGGCAAGGCCTATCTCGAACGCCATGATCTCGACGAAGCGTTCAAGGCTTTCGAAAAGGCAGAAAAGGCGGGATACACCAGCGCTCAGGTGCAACTCCAGAAGGCCGGCATTCACCGCATGAAGGGCGAACTGCAACAGGCCAAGGCCATCCTCTCCAAGATGGAAGATCAGGCCAGCCACAATGCGGAATACCACTTCCAGCTGGCGTCGGCTCAACTCGCCGACGGAAATCGACTCCAAGGTTTGAAGCACCTCGAACGAGCCGTCGAACTCGACCCTGCACACACCGGGGCTCTATTCCAACTGGGCCACGCGAACGACCTGGCTGGAAACGACGACGATGCCATCAATTTCTACGAGCGATGCCTGACCCATCCGCCGTTGCATGTCGGTTTGCTGATGAACTTAGGCGTGCTCTACGAGGATTCCGAACGCTACGACAAGGCGGTCGATTGCTTCCGGCGCATTTTGCATGCCGATCCAAACCATGAACAGGCGCGTTTGTTCCTCAAGGATTCGGAAGCGTCGCTGACGATGTACTACAATCCGGACGCGGACGCCGCGAGCAGCCGATTCAACCAAGTGCTCGAAATTCCGGTCACCGATTTCGAACTGTCGGTTCGCAGCCGCAATTGCCTCAAGAAGATGAATATCCGTACGCTTGGCGACCTCACCCGGATCAGCGAGCAACAACTTCTCAGCAGCAAAAACTTCGGCGAAACGTCGTTGAACGAAATCAAGGCAATTCTCGGCGCTAAAAACCTTCGACTTGGCCAGGCGTTGGAAGAAGGCAGCCACTACGAGCGCCGCTATGTGAACCAGCAGCCGCTGAGCGATCAGGAGCAGGCGAAGGTGAACATGTCGGTGAGCGAGTTGAATCTTCCGGTTCGCGCCCGCAAATGCATGAACCGACTCGGCATCAATACGGTCGGCGAACTCATGCAGCGAACGGCGGACGAATTGCTGGAGTCCAAGAACTTCGGCATGACTTCGCTCAACGAAGTTCGCGAGCGCCTCCGCCAAATGGGTCTCGCCCTGCGCGTGACTAAATGTCCACGAAGCAGACATTAGCAGCCAGCAGCCTTTGCTGCTGGCTGCTTGCTATGGACGCATGTTCAGATCGAAATGCAGCAGCTTCCTTGATGTGGCGACGGAGATACTCGTATTTGACCGTGGACTGACCGATGCATAGTTTGAGGAACGACATTGCTGCTCTTCCCGAGGTCCGCTGTGGCGAAAAAGACTCGCAAGGAACCGAAGGTAAACGCTTTGGTAGGCGTCGGCTTGGATGCGGAGGGACGGGCAGCAACGGATTACGCGAGCAGACGACACTCTTGGTCGGCGACTCGGCTGACCTACTTACGAGCGCATGCGGGATTGGCCATTCACGCTTCAACGAATCGCTGCAAAACCGCGGCAAACGCCTTCAAGGATACTTCGCTTCCCGAAGTTATCGATCTCCTGCAGCGGGCGATGGATCGCTAGTGATGCCCTTTCGTCGCAACAATGCACCTGTCTCCCAAGTTCTTAAAGCCTAAAATTCAAAGAACTTTCCCTCTGAAACCCGTGCCGTTGTAGGCGGGTATCACTTCCGTCAGCAAAGGCGAGACGCCGGACGTGCAAGCCGACGATCCAGCCCTGGTCCGACGATGCCTGAAGGGCGACGTTGAAGCCGTACGGTCGTTGGTCGAGCGATTCCAGGCCGACGTGTTCGGTCTTTGCGTCCGCCTATTGCACCATCGCCAGGATGCTGAGGATGTCGTCCAAGAGACGTTTCTTCGGGTTTTCCGAAACCTCGGAAATGAACTGTCCTCGAATCGTCCCCTGAAGCCCTGGATTATGGGCATCGCCGTCAATCGCTGCCGAACCTGGATGACGCAGCGAACGAAGCGGCCCGAGTTGGTCGATTACTTGCACGAGACCGCCGAGGGTCGGCCGACCGACGATTCGGGCGAGATGGTGCGCGAGATTCAGGACGCAGTCGGAAGGTTGCGGGCGGAGTATCGCGTGGTGTTCGTGATGTTTCACGAGCAAAACATGCCGTACGACGAGATCGCTCAAGCGGTTTCCAAACCCATCGGCACCGTGAAGACCTGGTTGCACGCACTCAACTGGAAATACTGGAACGATTACGAAGCCGGGGGATGGTCCCCCGAGGTTGAGCATGAACTGCCTTGAAACCCGAGAACTGTTGCAGCGCGCCGCGCGGATGGCGATGCGGCCGCTGTCTGACTCGGCCCAGACGCATCTGGCGGCTTGCCCGACCTGCCGCAGACTGTTTACCGGTGCCGAGGTGCTGATGAAGGCCTCGCGGCCAAACCGCCTGTCGTCGTGCCGTCGTCTTCGAGGCGGAACGGTTGGTCACCTTCGCCATATCCGACAGGGAGAAACGTCGGCATCGGAGCCGAACCCGTTGGACAGCAATCATCGGGCTTGCCGCGAGCGTCATGCTATTGGTGCTGGGCGCTCAAATCCTTTCCCGTCCCGCGAAGACGCCGGATCAACCGCAACCAGTCCCGCCGTTCGCACAGAACCACCCCAAGGAGAAGGAGCCGTCGTCGCCGATGCCGATCGCTCCGAGGGCTGAAGAAGCACGCCAAGCGGTCGCAGGTCTGACGGAGCGGCTCGCGGACGAAACGCGCGAGCAAGCAAGATTGCTGCTCAGCGTGGCAACGCCGCCCAATCTGGCTGCCATCGATCCGATCCCGAACATGGAATTCGATCCGATCGAACCGGCGGCCGAAACGCTTCTTGAGACGGGGCGTCAAGTAAGGGATGGGTTCGAGCCGGTGACGCGCACCGCGCGTCAAGCATTTGGCTTTTTGGCCCGGGAGTTCGCAGTACTCGATCGTTCGCCGCAGTAGTCTTCAGGAATCCCATCCATGCCGAAGCGTGTGATCGCCGCACTTTTTCTGACGCTGCTTCCTTGGCAGGCGATGCACGCTCAGCCGGCCCCCGACTTGGTCGATCGAGTCCCTGAGGGATTCGCTCTGTGCGTCACGGTGCAGAATCTGCGAGAGCATTGGCAGCGTTGGCAGAATGACGCATGGCTCGCCAAAGCTGCGGAAAGCCCATTAGGCAAAGCAATTCTCGATGCTCCCGAAATCCGAAGTTTGAAGAAATTCGAGGCCGACCTCCAAGCTGCCTTCGACTTGAATTGGGGAACTGTCCGCGACGATCTGCTCGGCGGTCAGGTCATCTTCGCATTTAAGCCCTCGCCGACTGGCAAGCAGGATGAAGAGGAAGGCCTTCTTCTCGTTCATTCGCGCCGCGCCGACCTATGGCAACGGATGTTCGACAAGCTTAACGAACTGCAAGAAGGTAACGGCGAACTCAAGTCGTTGGAAGAGCGGAAACATCAAGGCCAAACGTACTGGAAGCGAACCCAAAAGTCGGACCATTGGATTGCCATCGAAGGCCCGTTTTTGGCCGTCTCCAATCGCGAATCAACCATCCAATCGGTGCTGGAACGGAAGTCCAGAAACAGTTCCGCATTTGCTCGCAACTTGAAGCGAGCCGGTCAGGACAAAGCGTTTCTCACGATGTGGATCAATCCGCGCGTCTTCGACAAGGAATTGGAAAATGCTCCCGCGGATGCCGCCAGCAATCCAATCTTCAAAACTCTGCTGAAAACCTGGAAAAGCATCGACTCTGCCGTTGTCGCTGCCGATTGGACGGACCATGGCGAAGTTCGCCTGGTCGTGCAACCTGTCGAAAACCTGGCGGAACCGACGAAAAAGTGGTTCGACAAGAAGCCGCTCGCCTCGGCCGTCTGGGAGCGGTTGCCGGAAGATGCATTGTTTGCATTCGGCGGCAAGCTCGACTTCGCCGAGACGGCTCGGACCCTTTCGGACCTCGTCGCTGAAAAAGACTCGAAGGAAGCAAAAGACGCGATCCAGCGACAATTAGGATCGATGCTCGGCCTGGATATCTTCAAAGAGATTTTGCCTGCGATCGGCCCCGATCTGGGATTCGCGGTCGTCGCCGCCAAGGAGCCGCGACTTCCGCCGCAAGCGCTATTTGCGCTTCGGATGGAACGAAACAAAGGGGAACCCGCCGTCGATCAAGCCCTGGTCAAATCGCTCCAAGTCTTCATCGGGTTTTCGCTCTTCGACTGGAACCGCAAGTCCAAGACGCCGATTCGCCTTCGCACCAAGAAGCAAGACGGCGCGGAGATTCATTTTCTTTCGCACGACAAGCAATTTCCGCCTGGCTTCCAACCTTCGTTCGGACTGAAAGACGGCTACTTGATCTTGGCGACCGCTCCCGAAGCGTTCGCACGTTTTGCGCCGACAGCGAAGTCTCCCTCCGACGAGGTTCCCGTTGCTCGTCTCTGTCCTGCCCTCGTCGCCGACCTCTTGAAACACCACAAGGATGCAGCCATGGCGGCATTGATGGAACGCCAAGGTTTAGGTGAACAGGCAGCACGAGAAAAGCTAGATGCTTTGCGGACGACGCTCGCGCTGTTCGATCGCGTCACGATCTCCCAATCACTTCAGCAGGGTCAGCTGGTTTGGACGCTTCGCGTGACCCCCGTATCGAGCAAGTAACGACTCGAAAGTCCCTTGAAATCGTGTTGATATTTCGCTCCGGGCCAAGGTTCTTATGAAAATCGCCCCGGTCGGCTGGGTTTTCCCGTTTCCCCGTTTTCCGAAAGCCGTTATCTTCAATAAATCAGTGCGGATAGGGTTCTAGCGGCCCTTTCGCGGCGGTCGGCGCGCGCCCTCAAGGCGCGCGATCCGGAACATGAGGCCGCCGACGTGGAGCGTTGTATGGACCACCTTGGCGGAGCCAAGGTGTGAAGGAATTTTGCCGAAAGGGGACGCACCATGAGCCAAATTCTTCCGGGCATTCAATCCCCTGCCGATCTCAAAGGCCTGTCCGACGAGCAGCTCGAAACGCTCGCCCATGAGATGCGCGACGAACTGGTTCGCGTCCTCAGCATTCGTCCGGCGCATTTCGCCAGCAACCTCGGCGTGGTCGAACTGTGCCTGGCCTTACATCTGACCTTCGACTTCACACAAGATCGGCTCATCTGGGATACTGGCCACCAAATTTATCCGCAGAAGCTGATTACTGGCCGCTTCAACGATTTCGGTGGAATCCGCACCAAGGGGGGCCTGATGGGCTACCCCAACCCGGCAGAAAGCCCCTACGACCTCTTCATGACTGGCCACGCCGGCTGTTCCGTTTCAACCGCACTCGGTCTCAAACTCGGCGACGAATTGATGGGCCATCCGGATCGCTATAGCGTGGCGGTCATCGGCGACGGCGCCCTGCCCTCCGGCATCGTTTTCGAGGCGATGAACAATGCCGGCAGCCTCAACCGCCGTTTCCTGACGATCCTCAACGACAATCAGATGTCGATCTGCCCGCGCGTCGGCGCTCTTGCGACGTGCTTGGATCGCGCCCGGCTCACGAACATCTATCAGGGATCGAAACGCAACCTGCAAAAGCTGATTTCCAAAGTGCCGCTCGTCGGCGGCATGGCGAATCAAGCGATCGATCAAGTCCGCGACGCGCTCAAGGCCCTGCTCACCGGCGGCATGCTGTTCGAAGAAATGGGATTCCACTACGTCGGCCCCATTGACGGGCACGACATCAAGGGACTGCGTTACTGGCTCAATCAGGTCAAGGACCATCCTGGGCCTGTTCTCCTCCACGTACTGACCGTCAAAGGGCAAGGCGTTCCGGAAGCGAGCAAGGACCCAGTTACCTTCCACACTCCCCCGGTCTTTGAAAAAGTCGGCCCCGATCGCTCGATCGTCTCGCTTAGACGCGGCGGATCGAAGGCGTATACCGATGCCGTCAGCACCGCCCTGTACAAAGCGATGCAGGACGATAGCCGCGTGTCGGTGATGACTGCGGCGATGTGCCAAGGGAACAAGCTGGAGAAAGTCCGCGAGGATTTTCCGGCTCGGTTCTTCGACGTCGGCATTTGCGAATCGCACGCGGTGGCCTTCGCCGCCGGCCAGGCGAAAGCCGGGATGCGTCCCGTGGTGGACATCTATTCGACGTTCCTGCAACGGTCCTTCGATCAGATTTTCCAAGAAGTGTCGCTGCAGAACCTGCCGGTCGCCTTCTTCCTCGACCGCGCCGGCTTGACCGGCCCCGATGGGCCAACCCATCACGGCACCTACGACATTCCCTACATGCGGCTTTTCCCGAACATGGTCGTGATGGCTCCGGGCGACGAGGCCGACGTCGGTCCCATGGTTCGTTTCTCGCTGACTCATGAGGCGCCGGTTTCGATTCGCTATCCGAAAGCGAATCTCGAGAAGGTGGATCGCACTTATCAGCCGATCGAAGTCGGCCAGGCGGAAGTCTACGAGTGGGGCGCCGATGCGATGATCGTCGCGTTCGGCACTCTGTTCCCCGCATGCGTCAAAGCAGCACAATTGCTTAAGCGAGAAGGCCTTGATGTGGGCGTCATCAACGCTCGCTTCGCGAAACCCATCGATAAGACAACGATCTTGCGCGCCATCGAAGACGCAACCGTGGTGCTGACAGTCGAAGAAGGTACTCTGGAAGGCGGCTTCGGCAGTGCCGTTCTAGAAGCAGCCAACTCCAATGGCGTTGATACGCGCAACGTCATCCGCTTGGGCCTTCCTGACCGCTTCGTCGAACACGGCGAACGTCATGAATTGCTCGCGGATCTCGGACTGGACGTACCCGGAATCATACACGCCGTACGCAACGCTATCGAGGCTGGCCCGAATGCAGGCCTCGGCGATCGCCGCGTAAACGTCTAGGCTTTCGACATCTGCCGTCGCATACCTCAAGGTGCGGCGATTCGATCAACGAATCGCCGCACCGTATAAGTTTCCCCAGAAATCGTTGCAACCGGATCGCATTTTGGGCAAGATTGTCGCAGACGCCGCTTGCGTCGATTCCACTGAAATTCATCTTGCCGCGAGTTCCCGTGCGACTCATAAGCCCTTCCCTCGCCGCCCTCATGGTGCTTTTCGCCGTCAACTTCGCTTATGCCGATGACGATGGCTGGAAGGTGCTCTTCAATGGCAAAGACCTATCGGGCTGGCGGTACGGCAAAGAAGATCTGACAGGCAAAACGGAAACCGCCGACAAGCGTTTCGTCGTCCGAGACGGCGTCACCATCGCCGAGCCTGGAAACGGCATCAAAGACCTCTACACGAATCGATCCTTCGACGCGGAGTTTCAGCTCAAGCTGCAATTCCGAGCCGCAGCAAAAGCGGATAGCGGCGTCTACATCCGCGGCCCGCAACTCCAAGTCCGCGATTTCATTCGTCGCGGCGAACAGAAACATCTCAAGAAAAAACCGACGGCTGGAACGAACTGGATATCAGCGTGCAGAACGATCAGCTCCTCGCCAAAGTGTGAACGGCAAATCGCGCGATCCGGCCGCTAGATCTTCAGGTAAAGGACGGCAAAAGTCGCTGCCAAAGTCGATGGAAAAGAGACGTCGATTTCGAAACTGGAGATCGTTCAGACGGCATTTGCCCATTGCCTTGTAAACGGTGAGTTTCTCGAAGACATGCCGGTGCCAAGCAAATCACCTAACGGGATCGGGCTTCAAGCAGAGACCGGAAAATTCGAATTCCGCAACATCCGTATCAGGGAACGCAAGTAGAGTTCGGCAGTGAATCCAACCCCACGGATTCCAGCCGTTTAAGAATTGCCCGGAAATCGCAAACATCCAGACGCCCTTGTCGGCTTCCGCACGCCATCAAACGACCACGAGGATCGATGGCGGCGCCAAGTATCGCGGAGTCGAGCGCTAAGTTCGCCAACGGCTCCGCTTGCCCGCGTTGCATCACAAAACAGCCTACACGATTGTTCCAGATCGGAATCAGGCTCCACTCGCAGTCCGTGCTGACCGCCATGGGTGTGCCTGCAGTTTTGCCTCGCACCGATCCGGAAGGGACCTCCGCAATGAAAGATCGGGCAGCGTCATTGTCGGGACAGTAGCTCAGGCAACTCCCAGAAGCATCAAAGGTGAAGTTAGCGAATGGCATCGTGTTACGTGTGGCATAGGTCCATTCCGGACGGCATGTCTCTCTGGAGAAGACTTTCAGCCATCTCCCGTCACCCTCTGGCCCTCCTCGCCCTTCAATCGCCAGGCGCCCGGCGTCCGGCGTCATTTCCACACGAAAGACATAGCGATTGAAATCAGCGATTTCTCCGCAGACGTTGGCGGGATTTTCTGCGGACAGTTTTCGGACGCGGCAAACCCGAGGAAATCCCCTCCACGGGAACGATTGCTTGCCTAGGAGCGGTTCACCGTTCAGCAATTCGACTTGGGCATGCCATAAGTCCCCAGAGGAATCGAACGCCATCTTGTTTTGCAATCCCGACGGAAGCTGCCATCGGCGGAGTTCCTTTCCCGTCGCTACGTTCCAAAGGCGGACATTCGTCGAATCGACCGATGCACATGAATAAACCAATGAGGCTCCATTGGGGCTGAATCGCAGGCACCCATTATCGGCATGGCCGCCCGGCGGCACGATGTGAATGCCGCAAAGGCGTTGCTCCTCGAGGTTCCATACGCCTACCTCCCAGTTTTGAGCGAGAGCGGCAACATGCTTGCCGTCTGGAGACAATGCGATCAATTCGATCTGCCCCGAGAGTCCAAGCAACCGGCACGATACGGCATTTGGGTTCAGGTTCCACAAGGTGACGCCGGGCGGGTAGGCACTGCCAAGGGAGCTGACGGCAATTTGCCGACCGTCGGATCGAAAGACAATCCCCGTGATGTAATCCATCCCCACGGCGCCAAAGGAGCGAACGATCAGGCGTCCGGTGGCCACATCCCAAAGGCGCACTTCCTCGCGACCGCCCGAGCAAAGCATGGCGCCATCTGGGCTAAATGCTAGTGCGGTAATGTCTCTCGGCGAACCGCGATATCGATTGACCAGCGATCGGGATGCGAGGTCCCACACCTCGATCGCACCCCCCGTTTGGCCCACGGCGAGCAGGAGCCCCGAACGCTCGTAGCGCGGATTTCGCCCGAACGCCAGACTTCGAACAGGTAGCGCACTGCCGGGCAAACATGCGACAAGCTTGCCTGACGTCAGTTCCCAGACGACGATCTCACGTCGCTGCGAGTCTGCCGCCGCCAAGTGGGCGCCATCTTCCGAGAAAGCGATGATTTCACCACTCAGTTCGAACGAAGCGACCTTTACGCCAGTCGCCACCTTCCAAACGCATACTTGCGGTGGGTTCGACCAAACAGCTGCAATACTTTCGCCGTCCTTCGAGAGAGCGGCAGCGGCTGGCTCGGTTAGCGCTTTCCATGAAATGGCGCATGCGGAGATATCTCGATCCAAGTCCCATAACTCGAACTTTCCCTTGGAAACGACAAGTTGAACCGGCTCAGACCCGGATCGAAATGCCACGGGGCCAAAGAAGCTCACCTTGGCATCTCGCTTCGAATCGCCGTCCCACAAAAAGGCCGGCGACGAGGGCCGGCCCGTTGACGCATCCACCCCACCAACGGCCAGTCTTCGCCCGTTCGCATCGAAAGCAATCGACGAACCCGGCACGGCGACTCGCTTCGCAAGCGGCATGTCGAACTCTTGTAGAGTTGCAATAGCCAAATCCCGCAAGCGATCGTCCTTTCGAATTCGGCTCGCCTTGCTGATCAGGTCCCACGCTTGCCGTGACCATCCGGAGCCAAGCTCCGTCAGTTGCATCCGCTGAACCGAATGGATCAGCGACTCACGCTCCTGCAGTTTCGCTTTCCATTGTTCTTCAACAATGCGTTGCTCGGCTGCATCCGCACGCAACTTTTCCTCTCGAGAATACGCGTGGGCCGACGTGATCCATGAAGCGACCATCACCAAAGCGACCAGCACCGATGCGCCAATCGCAGCAGCCCAGCCTTTGTTCCGCTGCGACCACATCGCCGCGGCGCGGATCGCACTCGCCGGCCGAGCGCTAGTCGGCTCGCCGCGCAGCCAACGCCGCAAATCCGCGGCGAAATCGGCCGCGCTTCGATACCGATGTTCCTTCTTCTTCTTCAGTGCCTTGAGGCAGATTGCAGCGAGGTCGGAAGGCACGTTGTCGACGAGTTTGCCGAAAGACTGGGGCGGGCTATCCAAAGTCAGTACACGGATTTCCTCGATCGTGCGGCCCGGAAATGGCCGCTCCAGCGTCAGCAACTCAAAGAGCGTGGCCCCAAGTCCCCAAATGTCCGTTCGCAGATCGGCCATTGCTCCACTGGAATCGCTCCGCAGATGCTGCTCCGGCGCCATGTATCCGGGAGTGCCCATCGGGCCGCATGTCAGCGAATTCGTCGGAACAACAGGATCGACCTCAGTCGCCTCGGCGACCGGGCCGGATGTGAACGCCAACCCAAAATCAATCAGCCAACAGTGACCGCCGACATCGAGCAAAATATTGGAAGGCTTGACGTCGCGATGCACCACATCCGCCCCGTGAGCGAAATCCAATGCCTCGGCCGCATCGGCCATCACGGCGGCCACCGAACGAAAGTACCGATCGGAAAAGCGCAGAGGACGCTCGATCAACGATTCCGCAAGCACTTCCATGGTGGAAGGTGCTGTTGCCACGGCGGACGTTTGCCGAATTTGCCGCACGAGGTCGGGAAGCGTGGGCGGTGATGTCGTACGATCCTTCCGAAACCGGCGGCGAATCTCGCGTACCAGGCATCGCAATGTTACGCCGTCGATAAACGACATGGCGAAATAGTGGCGACCGCCGTGCTGTCCGGACACGTGGATAGGCACGATGTGCGATTGATGCAGCCGAGCAAGCACTTTCTGTTCGCGAAGAAATCGCTCCAATTGTTCGGGTGAGGGAGTTCCGAATCGAACTTTCAGGGCAACGCGTCTGCCTAACGATATTTGCTCCGCTTCGTAGACGACCCCCATGCCTCCCGTCGCGATCCACCGAATGATACGGAAGTCAGGAAACTCTTCTCGATCATTGAACGGTCTCTCCGATTCCGGCCAAGTGCGAAGCAAACGGCTGAACTTTACTTCTTCTCGGAAATGCCAAGCGAGGTCCGGTCGCCGATCCGAAAATGAAGCGGCCAGCAGCTCCGGATCGTCCGTTCCCTCAATCGCATCCAAAAACTCAGCAAGGATTTCCGCGGCATCGTCCGGCAGATCTGTGTGCTCGCTCATTTCTCGAATCCGCCCTCGCCGAATTGCGCTTTCCAAACCTCTCGAAACTTCACTCGCGCGCGAGCATAACGTTGTCGCGCCGTCGCTCCTTCGATTCCTAATGTCTCGGCAGCCTGCTCTCTGCTGAGTCCGCCGAAATGAACCAGTGTCATGATCTCCTGATGTTCCGGCGAAAGCGTTGCAAGAGTGGATTCGATACGTTGCTCCAATTCGTTCCGATGTGCAGCCTCGCTGGGAGATGTGCCAGGGCTCTTCAACCCCAAGTCCGCCTGCACGGACGAACCATCGGGCCACGCTTGTTCATCGCGATAATCACGACGGTGGCGGGCATGGAAGTCATAATCGTCGAACAGCGTATTGAGGACGATTCGGCAGAACCATGAATAAAGACTCATGCCGGAGCGCTGGAAGTCTTCCCACCGCTTCTGAGCTGTCAAGTAGGACGCTTGAAGAATATCCTCAGGATCCCGCTTCGCGGCAAGTCCGGGAGTTGAACGCCAGCGCACAAGTGCGAGCAACTTGGGATACGCCTCGGCAAAGAGGCGAGGAAGCGCCTCGGCAGAGGACGACGCGGGAGAGGATCGCGACGTCACGACGATAGCTCCGTAATGAGACCGCACCAACAGAAAATATCCTGCGCCTCGAGGAGCAATGCAACCTGTTTTTTGGAGTCGGCGCGCGACGTTGCCGCGCAGCTTAGACGTTGTTGAAGGAAGGTTCAAGTTCCGCTGCGAAACGCCGATCGATCGGCGATGGAAATGCGTCCGTAGCGGACGACGCGTCTGGGGGCCCGAGCCGGAATTCGGGCAACCCGTTGATTGCCCAAGTCGCGAGTCGCGATCTCGAAAGCGACCGGTGGCCGCCATGGATCGTAAGACGGCATCACGACGATATTTGAGAACGGCTTGGCAGAAAACGATTCAAATTGCGGCAAACTCGAATGTAGTCGCCGTGGGCACATTCGTATCGTCGCTCATCGCGGTCGGCAGCAGCGAGACACGAGATGAATACCTGAGATGAGGCCCCTTACTTCTCTTTGCTTCGCCATACGAGGCCGAGGGGTTCCTCGATTTCGCGCGAAGCAAACCACGACCAGGGAGTGTCCGGATAGGTTTCTGCGATCTGCCGAAACAATTGCGTGGCGGCTTTCGCCGAATCGCGTGCGCGACGTTCGGGGCACGACAGCTTCGGCGCGGATTGAAGTTTCCAACCAATTTTGTTCTTGTCGGCGTCCGGCAAGCTGTCTCCACGAGTTTGGGCGACGATGGCGTTGTATTCGTACAGAAAAGCCAAGCGGGCAAGCATTCTCGCCCGGGCATAGTCGAAATGAGCCTGCCAACGTTTGCTGGTTTCGGTTTCCTTCTTGGAGACTGACAACTCCAATGCATCGACCGCCTTCTCGAGTTCGAAGATCGCTAGGCCGACGTCTTTCTGCAGTTTGGCAAAGCGTGCCTTATCCTTCGGACCAAAGTCCTCCGGCATCGTGAAGGCGGCGCTGGATTCAAGCGCCTTCGCGGCATCGAAATATGCCTTGCGTAACGGAAAGTTCGCAGGTTTCGCCTCGGATTTCTTTCGTACGGCATCCAAAGGCTCATTGGGGGCCCGGTAGGCCTTCAACGAAGCGAGGGACGAAGAAGGCGGCAGCGAGGCACGAGTTTGAAGTGCCCCATGTTTCGGCCCTCTGGTCGGAGGAAGGAGTTTCCACTCGGCAACGATCGCTTGGACGACCTCCCGTCTCTCCTGTTCCGTGGCGGCGACCTTGGGTTGCGACTTCGGTTTCGAGTCTTCCGGCGGCTTCGGCTCTAGTAATTGCTGCCTCTTCATCGGGTTGCTTGGCGGAACTTCGGAAGAAACACCAACGAATCTTGTCCTTTGCTTTTCTCCTGGCATCTCCCGCGATATGGGACGAAAGCGGCAACTTTACCGCGTGCGATCGGCCATATTGCAACACCCACGCCGGTTCCGACCACCAAGAACGACAAGAGAGCACCCGCCATCCAGATCCGGCCGTTCTTCCGAGCCTTCGGTCAAGCCAAGCGGTGAAGCCACCGGCATGTCCAGGTGAGCGTACCAAGCAAGATGCAGCGGATGGGGAAAGAATTCGCCCAAGTCATTCGACGACTTGAAAACGAAGCCTTTGGGCGCCGTCTTGCCGCCAGGGTCCTGCGGTCGCCGAAAGCGGATTCGTATCGCCAGAGGGAGTCGGGACGGTAAAGCCCACCAACTGCTCACGTGTGCCTGCAGGCAACTCCTGGATCAATCCCAGTGATGAATTTCTTGTTCGGCGAGCGCGGCACGAACGCTATCAATCGCCGCAGCGGATTCCATTTCACGGACGAGTTCCGCAGGCGAACTCGTTTTCGGGGTAACCGGCAAGCAAGCGTCACGAAGAAACGCTGACAGCGTTTCATCTGCCGTCGCCGCCGAGGGCAGCGGCAATCCTAGACAAGACTTTCGCAACGGTTCGGAAA
Source organism: Gemmataceae bacterium (assembly GCA_046350235.1). Taxonomy (GTDB): domain Bacteria; phylum Planctomycetota; class Planctomycetia; order Gemmatales; family Gemmataceae; genus JAIEPT01. Next base: position 18,150 of record JAXMAT010000016.1, read on the forward strand.
AGCGGAATGGACATTCTTTTGATGCAGCGAAAGAAACCGCGGCCGTTTGCTTCATCTTACTTGAGTTTACACTTTAGACGCAGAAATGAAACGAAGTGCTTCTTTTACAGCGTACAGCTCAGGAAAGCTCACGTGCAATCGCATCGCCACTCCCTCCAATGAGCATCTCGTCAATCGAACAAGCGACGTGCTCGTCGCGTCACCTCTTCGAGAAGCGTTTCCAAGCTTCCTGGCGAGACTGCGGCGATGACGTCTTGATAGACGCCGTATCCATAGCTGGATGCATTCGGCAGATAACCGGGTTGCCAATCGTTCGTCATCGTCGCGACGACGACGGCGACCTCGGGAAATCGTCGCCGAAGTTCGATTTGAAACACTTGGTATAGCTCTCCGGGAGAAAAGACCCACAGAGTGTGTCCCCATCGAAGCAACGACACAGTCATGCGATAGGCGGATCCAGGAGTCAAGGCGGCAAGCCGGGCAAGTTGTCGGGTCATGCGTTCGACATGAGCCCGACACTCGGAGACGCGGGCTGAATCATTTCGGCTGCGTGCTTCGGCCTCTTCCGCTTCCCATTTGCGAAGATCGCTTCGTGTCTCATCCTCCGTCGGCAATTCCAGTCGATACGGCAACGGAACGACGACCGTTTCCCTTCGCCACGCGGCGAAGTCACGCGGATCTTGGCGATGTTCCCAGATGCCAAGGGTGGCCCCCGAAACAACCGCCCCAGCATACTCGAATCGAGTTCCAGCGTGTGGAATGGCTTCCAAAGCGGAGAGCGCGGAGAATCCCAGTTGCCGACCGTTGCGATCGGCAACAGAAACATCTCCGACGAATCCCTCGCGCGGTCCCAAGTCGCCCGACGCTCCTTGGAGAAAAGTACAGGGCACGCCAGAATGAGTCTCCACAATTTCACGCATGGCGCCGACGTAGTCAGGACTGATGAGAGTATTCTGCCAGGCGAGGGTCGTCGGATGGCAAGCGTAGTTGACGACCGAACCAAGCAACCGTCCATCATCGCTCACCGCTTTTGCGACCATCACCGTTTGGTCGGCGGATCCATCGGGATGAAACCCGCAGACGTATCGGTTCGCAGATGCGTCGTAGAAATCACGGTGCGCGGCCAAGGAGCATCTACCCGCACCAAACACCATGGAGCCCAGCACGGCATGTTGTTTTGCTTCGAAAGCGAGATTCGCACACGCAGCGATGGCGGCGTCGAGATACGGTGCGATGAGATCGCCTCCCGGCAGATGGGATCGCGAACGGGACATCCATGCCGAGCCATGAGTATGGGACATGGACACGAAAACATCATCGATGCGAAGCCCGACTATTTCGGCAACCGCTTCCCGGATGGCTGCAAACTCGGCAGGATCCAGTAGGCAGTGGTCCAATGCCAACAGGACGGCCGCTTCGCCTTCGACGGTCGATTGCATCCACAATGCCGATGCGGTGAGCGGACGATGAACGCCAGTAGCGCGGTCATGAAGGGCAGCGCCCCACATCCGATGATAGATGCCCACGGGAGGGGTGATGTCCGCACGAGCGACTCCGATGCGGCCTCGTGCTTGCGGCGTATGCACCACGGTCGTCATGAGGTCTCCTCCGACTCGGCAAACAGCGTCCCTTGGGGGCTCAGAAACAACCAACATACGCCCGAGAGCACGAAAAGAACGGCGAACACCAGCAGCGCGAGATTCCAATTCCGAGTAACGGAGACAATCCATCCGACCACAAGCGGAAACAAGCCCGCGCCGATGTTGCCGCTCATGTTCATCGCGGCGAAGACGCTGGCGACCTGTTTGCCGCCATACGCGATGGAGATCGAATAACCGCTGACGCCTCCCGCGGTTCCCCAGAAAGCGCCGAGACAAAGCAGCGCGATGACGGAGTAAGTCTCGACCACGAAGTACGCCGCGAACGCTGTTGCCCCGCAGACCGCCATGCAAAAGCACGCAAATCCCTGCCGTGCTATCCATGCATTGCGTGTCCAACGCAGCAAACCATCGGAGATCATTCCACCGACAAAACCCCCGAACATGCCCGCGATCAGCGGCCAAAAAGCGAGTTCGCCGGCGTGAAGGGCGGTAATCCCGGGTTTGAGGAGATACCGCGGAAACCATGTGAAGAAGAACGCCATCGCCGCGGCTCTCAGAAACCGCTGTGCCGCAAAGCAGCCCTTACGGAACGATCCGTCAGCAGTCGCAGCCAATTCGCGGATGAACGAGGTGTGCTAGGCGAATCGCTACGAGAATGTGAAAACGGAGGCGAACAGAGGGACCATCATCGCCCAAGTCGCCAGGCAATGCATACAGCAAGAGGAAGTCTCGCCAATTCATGGATTCCAAAAGGCGTGGCGATCCAATGACTCAATGCCGCCCCATGACATGCATCCGCCCAGCCGCTCCGGATGCGAATGCCTGCTGCAAGTCGAGGGAAATGTCGCGCCGATCATTTTGGTGGCCGTGTGCGGGCTGTGTCCAGCCTGAGAACAGCCCATCATGCACCACAGCACCGACAAACTAAGCAAGTCCATGTTACGAATAAGCTGATTGCTGTGAATGCCGACATGCGAGCCGCAAAAGCAACGAGCGATCGACCTGCCCGTATCTGTCCGCAAACGAACCGGCAGGTAATTGAAATAAAGCGTAGCCCCAGAACCAAGCGGCCATCACCATTCCCATGTCTTCGGGGCTGAATTCGAGATCGGCCTCGATGAGCTTGGTTGGGGAAGATAGGGCGAGGCGTTGCATATAGGCGATGACTGTTCAGACAAAGGAAGCCGAGCAAAAGGTATCGCATGGAAACCGCCGGATGGTCGGTTTACCCTTGACGCAAAGCACTGCAAAGATGGTCGAACAATCGATCCACTTCTTCAGCGGTCTCCGCATCGAGTTCCCAGCCATACGGTCTGCGTCGGCGTGCAAAGGGAAGAGGCCACGCTTCATCATCAAATGTTTCTCGATGGCCAAGAATCCATCGAGCCCCGCCTGCAGTTCGAGTGCGACGGACGCAGATGGGAAAATAAACCCGATAGCCGCCGCATCGTCTCCTGACTTCAATGCCCTCCAAATGCGGACGATGCCGTCAAGCAAGTCGAGTCCAGGCATCGTCCCGGCAATGCCGCGTCGGAAACTGTCGATGAGAAACACGCCCCCGGACCCCTCGAACAATCTCGCATGGCCGCCGGTTGCGTCCCGCAAGGCAGAGAGCGTCGGTCCGTTGGGCGCGGCTTCGGGCTTGAAGAGAATCTTCTGGTTCCCGTATGTACCGAGGAGTTTGACGCACACCGAGATGGGGATCGATTGGCCGACATATCCTGAAGCGTCTTGCACGATCACGGGGAGTCGTTCACGAATCGGCAATCGCCCGGAAATGATCCGTGCTCGGGTGATTCGGCCAATCGCGAAGTCAGCGGCGGAACAGCCACACCGCATCGCACCCGGCCCGTTCCGCCGCCACGGCAAATCCAACGGCTGTTTTCGTGCTTTCGCTCCCCGACTGCAGCGAATGTCGGGCCCCTGCCCTCGCTGAATTCCACGAGCATGCCGGTGAGAGCATGTCGCTCCTCGCTCGTCAGTTTCATCGTTTCCGACACCATTCCGGTGCCGAGCCCGTCCGCTCCGACGGAGTATGCCCAATTGATCGCTCGATGCAAGGTGGGGCCGTCAATCTCGTCGGTATCGGTAAAGGGCGTGTGGATAATCGCCAAAACGCCATGAAGCGGCTTCATGTTTACCAATCCCCCACGCTGCCGTCGGTATAGAACACGCGCTGGGGCAGCTCTTGCTGAAATGGGTGCTTTTTCACTTCGGCCTCATTGATCGTGATGCCGAGCCCGGGTCGGGTGTTGGGCTTTACGAATCGCCCCTTGCGTTCGACGACGAATCCTTCTTGAACCACATCCTGTCTCCAGGAACATCGGTACGCACCGTTTCGCAGATGATGTAGTTGGGCTGGAGAAAACTGAACTCCAAGCTCGCCGCAGTACTGACCGGACCTTGCGGGTTATGCGGCGCCAAGGCGATGCGATGCGCTTCCGCCATCGCCGCGATGCGTCGACGCGCCTCGGAAAGACCGCCGCAGTGCGTAATGTCCACCTGGCATACTTCGCAGGCACGTTGAACAGATCTTTGAAGGCGGCTAGATTCGTCACCGCTCCCCAGTCGCGATCGGCGTGCTCACTGCCGAATTAATTCGAGCCAATCCATCCACGCTTTCGGCCAGCAAGGCTCTTCGAGAAAGTACAATCCAAAGGGTTCCAAGGCCTTGGCGAACTGAAGCCCCATCGCCGGCGACGACGCGCATGGCAATCGACCATCACGTCGATCGCATCTCCTACAGCTTCGCGTATCGCGGACACGCACTTTTCGGCCGTCTTGATCGGCTTTAGTCCCTCGAGCGGCAATGTTGGCGGCACGGCCATGCATTTGAATGCCGTGAAGCCATCTTCGACCGCCTTCTTTGCCAGGTCGGCGAATCGCTTCGCATCTTCCGTGGCGGTTTCGTAGAAGTCTTCCATCTTGCCGCCGCCGAGGTGGCAGTAAGTTCGCACCCGATCCCTTACCGGCCCACCCCAAAGTTTCGAGCAAGGCACTCCGCATGTCTTGCCGAGGATGTCCCACAAAGCGAGATCGATGCCCGCCATGGCAGTAGCGCGGACGATGCCGTGCCCATGCCAGAAATGTTGGCGAAACATCATCTGCCAGAGATGTTCGATACGCGTCGGGTCTTCGCCAATCAGCAGTTCCGCGATGTCTTGCATGGCGCCCACGACGGGCTGCGTGTGCCATTCCAGCGTCGCCTCACCCCAGCCGCACAGTCCGTCTTGGTCGGTCAACACCTTGACAAAGACCCAATTCCGCATGCGGGCATGGCAGACGTGAGTTTCGATTGCGCGAATCTTCATGGCATCTCCTGTCGTCCGAGCCGCATTGTGCCCGAAGCGAAAGCAAATGCCATAAGAGGCTGATTGGAATCTCCGCGCGGATCTGTTTTCAAAGGCCACGGGTGTTGATCGTTCAGGTGCCGCAAAAGGTACGATAGCCGCGTTCGTCCGCAGGCGGATCGGCGTAATCGCGTGTGTCAGGTCTCTCGGCAAAGGGGGACCGCAGGACTTCCACCAATCGATGCACGAGCGTAAAATCGTCGCGACCTTCGGCGGTGGCTAGCGCTTCTTCAACTCGATGGTTTCGAGGGATCACTACTGGATTGGCTGAACGCATCACGTCATCGGCATTCGCTCGCCCTTCGGAATTACGCCGCTGGCGCCATCGTGCATGCCACTCCATGAATGCGGTATCTTGATGTCGATCCGCTTCCGTCGCTTCTGTGGAGGAGAGACCGCGGAAGGTGTTGGTGAAATCGGCGCGGGTACGGTGCATCCAGTTGAGCAGATCCTGCACCAAGTCCGAATCACCGTCCTGTGCGGCTTGCAGTCCAAGCTTCTTACGCATGCCAGTAAGCCAGTACCGTTCGAACTGCAAAGGATATGCCTCCAAAATCTCCATCGCCACGCGGATGGCCTGTGATTCGTCCGGATCGATGAGAGGCAACAGAGTTTCGGCAAAACGTAAAAGGTTCCATTGGCCGATCGACATCATTTTGGCGTAGCATAGCGGCCAGCACGATCGATGGAACTAAACACGGTGTTCGGATCGTACGCGTTCATGAACGCACATGGGCCGTAGTCGATGGTTTCGCCGGAAATCGCCATGTTGTCCGTGTTCATGACGCCGTGGATGAAGCCCACGAGTTGCCACTTCGCAAATCAGCGAAGCCTGCCGATCGACGACGGTCCTCAGCAATTCGACATACGGATGCCTCGCGGAGCTAAATCGCCAAAATGGCGACGGATCGAGTAATCTGCCAGAACGAAGATTCTGCAGATCGCCACGCGGCCAAATACTCGAAGGTACTGACTCGGATATGGCTTGCAGCAACGCGTGAGAATGGCGCCCCGAAGCGTTTTCCCGATAGACCGGTCGCCGGTTGTGACCACAGCCAAGCTTCGGGTGGTGGGAATGCCGAGTGCGGCCATCGCTTCGCTGATGACGTACTCGCGAAGCATGGGACCCAGCGCAGCCCCGTTGCCGCTCCCGGGCGCGAGAAGGGGAGTCTGGCCGGCGCCTTTGAGTCAGGCGTCCGGCTGGGGCCGCCCTGCTCGGCGTCTGATGTTCGCCTACTGCGCGGCCGTCACCGAGCACAGTGAATCCGCCGAATTGATGGCCGGCATACGCCTGGGCGATTGGCATGGAGCCCGGTTCGATCTCCTGCCCCGCGAAGATGGCGGCCGTCCGTTCAGGCGAGATGTCATCAAGATTGAGCCCGAGTTCGGCGGCGAGCTTTCGATTCAGGACCGCAATCTTCGGCGATCGCACTTGCGACGGCATTGCGGGAGCGAAGAAAACAGGCGGAAGTTGAGCATAAGTGTTCTCGAAACGCTATCCCATGCTTTGGTGATGGATCGTCGACTCAGGCGATGTGCTCATCGATGTTCCCAATGCAGAACCGAAGCCCCCCATTCTATAGGACGGCAAAACAGGATGCGCGATTTGATTCGCCATGACATGACGGGCTGCATGGATCAGCCGAGAGCGCTGAAATGCGATGGGCAGTCCTTCCCGCAGACCCTAAAAACTGCCCGCCTTAGCAACGCAACCGAGAACAGACAGGCAGCCATCTCACCTCACCCCCGCGCGCAGGCCGGGACCGTGGGGACGCTCAGGCCGGCGGACTGCAGTTCCGGCACCACTACCGCGTTCCAGCAATCCGGACAGATTCCATGGCTGAACTTCGCATTGGAATGCGATTGCACGTAGGCCTCCACTTGTTGCCAGTAGTTGGCCTCATCCCGAATTTTCTTGCAGTAGCTGCAGATGGGCAACAGGCCTTCAAGTTCCTTGACGCTGGCGAGCGCCATTTCCAGTTGCCTGACACGCTCGGCCAACTTTCGATGCAACTCGCACATTTGGGCGCCCACCTGCAGGCGGGCTTTCAGTTCAAGACGGTCGAAAGGCTTTACAAGGTAATCATTGGCTCCGCTTTCGAGTCCTTTGACGATATCCTCCTTCACGCCGCGCGCGGTGAGCAGCAAAATGTAGAGTGATTCGCGACCTGACAGGGAGCGAACGCGACGGCAGACTTCGACACCGTCCATCTCAGGCATCATCCAATCGAGGATTGCCATCGGTGGGGCGTCTTCCCGCTCAAGGAGTTCCCACGCCTCCGAACCATTCGTGGCGGTCACGACCTCATGCCCCCACTGCTGCAACGTCACTTCAAGCACGCGCCGCGACATGCGGTCGTCCTCGGCAATGAGAATTCGCATCGCTCGTCTCGATTCCCGGCGGCTAAGCCGCATTGGATCAGTAGGTAATATCCGCCGCCACGCCGACCGGCTTCAGTGCGACCAAAAGACGGCCGTATTGATGGTGGAGTTCTTGCAAGCGATCCCGCGCTAGGTCCAACTCGCCTCGGGAAGCAAGCGACTCCAAAGTTCCTGCAGCGGCGACCACGGATGCCGCCCCCAAGTATCCCGCCGCGCTTTTCATGGCATGCGCTGCACGACGAAGTCCATCGCCATCGCCCGCCTCGACCGCAGAGGTCATACTTCGAAGCAGCTCAGGAGCGTCTTCGAGAAACAACCGCGTCAACTCCGCGAAAAAGGCTTCGTCGCCATCAAGGCGGGCAAGAGCCGATTCCCGGTCAAGCGCCGGCGCTGTTTCGAGCGGAGCCGGCGAACTTGACTCAGTACCGGCGATGCGGTCCAATGCGGCAAATAGCTCCGGCGGATGGACCGGCTTGGCTACGTAGTCGTCCATGCCCGCTTGCAGGCACCGTTCGCGATCCCCCTTCATCACATGGGCCGTCATCGCGATGATCGGCGTCCGCCGACCTCGCGCCAAGTCGCGATCGAGGATACGCCGCGTTGCCTCGAAGCCGTCCATTTCGGGCATCTGCATGTCCATGAGGACCACGTCGAACGCTTCCTTCTCGAGCCATTCGAGCACTCTCCGCCCGGTGACCGCCACTTTGGTGACATGGCCTCGCTTTTCCAGCAAGCCAACCGCCACGCGTTGATTGACGATGTTGTCCTCGGCAAGCAGAATCCTCAACGATCGACCAGGCGCCGTTGATTCGAGCTTGCGGATCCCAGAACGCCGCCGACTCAGATTCGAAATATTCAGTGCCTCCTTGACGGCTTTGAGCAGTTCGGCCTGCAAGATCGGTTTCGCCAAGCATATTTCGACTCCGATCTGCTTGCATCGCGCCGAATCCCCCTTTTGCAGGCTTGACGAAAGTATGACGATCGCTGTCGGCGGCAGATCGGAATGCGATTTAATCGTTGCCGCGACCTCGAAGCCGTCCATTTCGGGCATCATCAAGTCCAGCAGCACCAATTCGTATGGAGATCCGAGCGATGCGGCTTTCTTGAGGGCAGCCAGGCCCGCACTGCCGCTTTCCACAAGCGTCGGCAGCATTCCCCAGTTGACGAGTACGTCGCGCAGAATGCGGCGATTCGTCGCATTATCGTCGACGACGAGTACCGACATCCCTTGCAATGCCGGCGGAACGACCTGGATCGGCTGCGATACTTGAGCGCCGAAGCGAGCCGTGAAGCAAAACGTGCTCCCTTTGCCCGAATCGCTCTCCACCCAAATGCGCCCGCCCATGCGTTCGACGAGATGGGAAGAGATGGCGAGACCAAGGCCCGTGCCGCCATATTTGCGGGTAACGGAGCCGTCTGCCTGAGAAAAGGCTTCGAAGATCAGCCGCTGCTTTTCGTGCGGAATGCCGATACCGGTATCGGCAACGGAGAACTTGAGGATGACATCCGAATTGTCGGATTCCACTCGCTCGACGCGAACCACCACCTCGCCTCGTTCGGTGAATTTGATCGCATTGCCGATGAGGTTGACCAGCACCTGCCTCAGGCGACCTGGATCGCCGACAAGCCCGTCGGGAACCTCCTGCAACACATGATAGGCAAGTTCGAGCCCTTTTTCGTACGCACGAACCGACAGCGTCTTGGAAGTGGTGCCGATGACGGAACGAAGCTCGAAGTCGATCGCTTCCATGTCGAGCTTGCCCGCTTCAATCTTCGAGAAATCAAGGATGTCGTTGATGACGGTGAGCAGCGATTCGCCAGAAACCTTCACGGCGGAGGCGTATTCCAGTTGCTCGGCGGATAGATCGGTATCGAGAAGCAGTTCAGTCATGCCGATCACGCCATTCATCGGCGTGCGGATTTCATGGCTCATATTCGCGAGAAACTCGCTCTTGGCACGGCTCGCAGCCTCCGCTGCTTCCTTCGCCGCGGTCAGTTCACGCTCGGCGTTTTTCACCTGCGTGATGTCGGTAAGCACGTAGGCGAGGAAGTACGGCTCTCCGGCCTTATCCCTCACGAGAAAGACGTTCGCAAACGTCGGCATCTCCGACCCGTCACGGGAATGAATGGAAAGCTCGCCGGACCATTGTCCTTCGCGGAAAGTCGTTGGCAGAATGATTTGCTCGATTCGTTCGCGCGTCGCTGGCCGGCTGGATTCCAGAATCGACATGCCGACGGCGGATTCCTCTGCGCCAATGCCAAGGAAACGCTTAAGGGCGCCGTTCATGTACGAGCTCACGCCGTCCAGCGTTGCCATTCCGAATCCTTGGTGCGAAGCCTCGGCGAAAAGGCGAAACACCGCGAGTTGCTTCTCAGCTTCCTTACGCTCCGTAATATCGTGTCCCGTCGCGTAGAAAATCTGCTCGTTCAAGTCGGAGGTGCCGTTCCACAAGATCCAGCGATACGAACCGTCACTGCAAAGACAGCGATGCTCGAAGCTCAGAACGGAACTGCCGGTTGCAAGTTTGGAAATCGCATCGATTGTCGCGTCTCGGTCGTCCGGATGCACGAACTCAAGTAGGGGCCGAGTCAGGAAGTCTTCTTCAGCAAACCCAAACAGCCGCGGAAAAACACGATTGACGCGTCGCTGGTATCCGTCGAATCCGCCGATGCAAAGGAGATTCTCCGAGGTCGAAAAGAACTGATGCAACTGATCTTCAGCCTTTTCTTGCGCCGAAATATCGAGAATCTGCGAAACGAAATAGCGAGGTTCTCCCGCAGTGTCGCGAACAAGAGAGACGCTCAGAATCGCGTGAAGGAGATCGCCGCCTTTACGGACAAAATCGTTTCCGCATGCGGTAATAAGCATATGTCCTGCGAGCAACTTGCGAACGTTCTCGATATCCTGGGCTAAATCGTCGGGATGCGTGAGTGATTGCCAGTCCGTCTTCAGCAGTTCAGGCTCCGTGTATCCCAGCATCTGACACAAGGCCCGGTTGACTTGCGACCAGTTTCCGTCCAAAGTGACAATCGCCATGCCGCTTGCAGCGAAATCGAAGGCCCCATGAAACCGTTTTTGGGTTTCGCGGAGTTTTTCCGCAGTCGCCATCAACACTTCCGTTTGCTCCTTCAATTCCGCGGTTCGCATCTCAACCGTCTGTTCGATCGATTCGCGCGTTTCTTCCAGCAGCGCCTGCCTCAGCGCGTTTCCTCGAACTTCCTCGACCCCGCGCAGACATGCGAAGATTAAGAAGACGTCTTCGAACAGCACCCAGCCCCCATGCTCGACCCAACGAAGGTTGCTGACCGTCGAGATGCCATAGATGGAAGCGGGCCAAAGGGCACCGCGTAGGACATGATCGGCAATCGCCACGGACGAAGCGGTGACGAGCACTTTCCAGTCCCGATAAAACGCCAGAAACGCGAGCGAGCCGAAAACATGAAAATGCGTTTCGATACGGCCGCCAGTGACATGAATCAGCAACGCGCCGATAGCCATCTGAGCCACGGCAACTGCATGCCGCGAAAGCACCGAGCCGGCACGCCGAAATGCCAAATAGATGGGAAAGATCGCCGCCAAACCGCCAAGCAGGATTGCAGCCCAGACGTGCGGATGGACCCGTGTCGTTTCCCCGTCCCAAGCGCGTGGACTGAAAAACAACGCGACGCAGATTGCTGCGAACCACTGAAAGAGCAAAAGGCCGGCAAAAAGACGATCCGTGCGGAAGCGTATCGCGTGCAAATGGAGATCCGCCAAAGCCTCCGCTCTAAGCCGAACGATGTCGGGAATCTCTGTGCCGGGAGGAACCGGGGTCACGGTACATTCTCTGCGTAAGAGGAGCGAAGTCGACAACCGAACACCGGGAATTCGTCACGGGCTGTCGATTCGCCTCGGACGATGGCAATGATCTTTTGACGTCCCATGTTTTCGCCGGCGTGACCGCGAGATGCTGTGATGCCTCCATGAAAACGTCGATGCCCGGAAGGATCGAACAGCATTACGTGTCCGGAGGTTTCAGCGCCGAAAAGACTCGCCTCGACACCTTCCGGATCGTTCACGATCGTCGTCCCAGGAGGCATGTCCGCCGCGAGCCAGCTAGGCCTGTCTGCCAAGGGGCCCAATGCAAGGACTTGTACCGCAAGTAATGCCCCACATCGCTCCTGGACAGCGGCCAATTCGGCCAAAGTCGCAGCACTGCACGGACACTCGGCGTGGACAACGACGACTAGCGTGAATCGGTCGACATCCCGGCGAAGTTGCGACTGGAACGGCCATGCGACGGGCAATTCCCCTTCGGTTCCAGGTCTTGCGGAGTAGTCGGTAAGCCAACACATTCCTGCGACGAGAGCGAGGAGCCACAGCCATGCCGCGTAGGCTAGTCCGTGGCCGCACATGGACGTTAACGATGGAGTTCGCATGCAAATCGCCCGGGACGGACACGGCGGGATGTTTCCGAAAGCTTACGTCACGGATTCATTCGAACACGGCATTTTTCCTGAGTTCGTTCTGGAAAAACCCTCATGGTTTACTTGGACATGAAGATTCCGTCGGAGGCCATAGTCCACTGGTATCGGATTTCTTGCATGGCGATGCTCCGCTGGCTAGGCGACCGCCCCTTGCGAATCCGTCGCCTTCTTCCGAGAATGATGGTTCGACGAAGGCTTCGTCCCAAGGGTGCGCGAATCGTATGCGACTGATCTTCATCGGCCCCCCGGGCAGCGGCAAAGGGACGCAAGCTAAGCTGCTCAGCCGACGTCTCGGACTGATTCATTTCGCGACCGGCGATATCCTGCGCGAAGCGATGAGGCTTCAGACGCCGGAGGGCATCCAAGCCCATCCGTACGTTTCAGTCGGCAAATTGGTGCCGGACGATCTGATCAACGCGATGGTGAACGCCCGCTTCAGATCTCCTGACTGCCCCGATCGGTTCGTTATGGACGGCTATCCCCGCAATCTCGCGCAGGCCATCTCGTTCGATGCGATCCTAAAGGAATGCCGGCTCGATCTCGATGCCGTGATCTTCTTGCACGTCGCGGACGAGGAGATCGTGAAGCGGCTGAGTGCTCGCTGGAGTTGCCCAAATCCCACCTGCAAGGCGACGTACAACACCCAATTCAAGGTGCCGAAAAAGCCCGGCACCTGCGACGATTGCGGTTCCGTCCTCATGCAGCGCGAGGACGATCTTCCGGCCACGATTCAGCGCCGACTAGGCATTTTCCATCAACTAACGAATGCCCTGCTGGACCATTATCGAACACAGGGATTGCTCGTCGAAGTGCCCGGCATCGGCGAAATCGAAACGATCTACAAGGCGGTCGAACACGCATTGGCGTCGCGGAAGCGATAAGGAAAGGCGAGGCAGACGAACGTGCTTAGGCGCATCTTCAACAAGGCTCCGGAATTGAAGTCCGCGACGCGAAATCGGCCTCATGCGAGACCGGCAAGGTCGTGGCTGAAGCTCCTACGCATGTCCGGGCGATGTGCAAACCCGGCGTGCGAACCATCGAAATCGATCAGGCAGTCGAAGCCCTCTATACGAAGTACGGCGCCACTCCCCTTCAAAGGCTACCCCGGCCCCAAGGTTCCGTTTCCCGCCGTCACTTGCATTTCGATCAACGAACAAGTCGTCCACGGCATTCCTGGCCCCCGCGAAATCCGCGAAGGCGATATCGTGAAGATCGACACTGCTTGCAAACTCAATGGCTGGTGCGCGGATGCGGCGGTTTCTCTCCCTGTCGGCGAAGTGCGTCCCGAGCGACGGCGTCTGGTCGAAGTCGCGGAACAGGTCCTGCAAATCGCGATCGAAGAGTTCGGCAAACGCAAGTGGTGGTCGGAAGTTGCGGGCCGGATGCAGCGCCATGCCGAGGCCGCAGGCTACAGCGTCGTCGATCAATATGTCGGGCATGGTATCGGTCGCGTGATGCATGAAAATCCACAGGTGCCGAACTACGTCAGCCGCGACATGAAGAAACACGACTTTCGCCTCGAACCCGGTCTGGTGCTCGCCGTCGAACCGATGGTCAACATGGGGGGCCGCGATACCCGCGTGCTCTCCGATCACTGGACCGTCGTCACCAAAGACGGCATGCCCAGCGTCCACGTCGAACACACGCTCGCCCTCACCGCCAACGGCGTCGAAATCATCACCCGCGACGAGTAAGTGTCGTGCTCACCTCTCCGAGTTGGGGAGTGAGAGTGGGGAGCGATCCTCTGCCGACGCGTGTCGGATGTCCGCTTCCGTATTTCCTCTCCCTCCGCGAGAGGAGAACGGAAGAATGTCGCGCGACGGAATAGCGCCATGCCGCTTACCTCTCGCGGGGCGAGATGGCTACGTAGGGCCCAAACCATGGCTGCATTTCGCATCCTCTTCCGCACGCTCCACGCCTGGAACGATCACCGCGATTCCGCGATGGGGGCTGCGCTCGCCTATTACACTCTTTTTTCACTCGCCCCCTTCCTGCTCATCGCCATCGATGTCGCTGGCTCCTTTTTCCAGCAAGAGGAAGTGCTGCCGAAGATCGAGCAGTATGTGAGCCTGAACTTCAGCAAGGATGCGGCCTCCGCGGTGAAAGCAATCGCCGAGCAGGCGGAGCACACGCACCAAGAAGGGGGCGCGGCGATCCTCGGCGCAGCGTTGCTCATCTTCGGATCGCTAGGGACGTTCCTGCATCTCCGAACCAGCTTTTGCGACATCTGGGAATTGAAGACGCCTGAAAGCAATTCGATCGTCGCCTTCATGATGAACTATGTCATCGCATTTCTCGGCGCCATGACCTTCGTTGCATTGCTCTTGGCCGCACTTGCCGTCAGTCTGTTCGCACCCGTCGTTCGAGTCATTCTCAAGGAGTGGTTCTCGAAGTACGAAGCGAACCTTTGGTCGCTCATCGAATTCGCGGCCGGATTCGTGTTCCTGACGCTGATTTTCGCGCTTCTCTATCGTGTTCTTTCCGGAAGACGGGTGACTTGGCGGCATTCGATAGGCGGCGCAGCATTCGGGGCATTCCTCTTCACGGTCGGGAAATTCGGCGTCAACTATTGGTTGTCGCGCAGCGCCACCGCCACGTCCTTCGGCGTCTTTAGTTCGCTTGTTGTCCTACTAATCTGGCTTTGGTTCTCCGCTCAGGTCATCTTTCTGGGGGCAGAACTTATCCAAGTCATGCGCACGCCGTGGCGTGTCGACGCCGGTGATGCGGCGAAGTAAGCACGACATACACTTTTTTCGAAAGAAGGCGTCACACGCGAAAAACAGGCGAGTACATGGTTCGAGGGATGAGAAACCAAAAGAAACCTTGAACCATCAGGTGCATCGTCATGATCCGCAAACTCGCCAGCTTCGCCGTGATCGCCGCCGCCTTCCTCGCCGCCCCCCGCTTCGCCCAGGCTCAGTACAACATGGCTCCGCCCATGGACATGAGCCACATCGTCAATGCGAACCTCGCCTTCGACCGCTGGTTCGAGCAATACGCCTGGCAACGCAGCGTCGAACTCGCTCGCCAAATGAAACCCGGCGACCAACTCCCCTTCAACGCGATGACGATTTCGAAGTCGATCACCGAAGGCAACCAAGCATTCGGCCGCTACATGCAGAGCGTGCAAGCGGGCAGCGTCTCGCGGAGCCGTATGGCGGACAACTACTCGAACTACGCCATCCGCGGCTACGCCCCCTACGGCAACCCGGGCGGCCCGACTTACAACCTGCCGTACACCCACAACGCCTACACCATCACGCCCAGCGGCTACGCCATCCCCGGCGTCCACTACCAAGCAGGCACACCGATCTATGGACGGTAACCGGTTCGAAAGAGCCGCGGCACCTGTTAGCGCTTCGCCAGACTAACGGCGCACCGCGTAAACTGCGTGCGCGGCCTCTAAGCTACCGTCTCGATGCGAGGTATTTGCCGAGCGTTTGGTCGATGGGTTGGTCGGTGCGGAGGCGGTGGAAGTCGATTTGCATCTTGCCGCACTCGGTTTGCAATCGATCGCAGAACGCTTGGAAGTTCCGCAGGTAGTCCTCGCGAAGCTGGCGAGGATCGACGAGTTTTTGGATCGTGTGTTCCAAGCTGCGGAACTGGGTCATCCGCTGATAGGGAAACTCAATCTCCTCCGGCGCCAGCACCTGGAAGAAAATCACTTCATGTCCAGCATGGCGGAAATCACGTAAGGCAAGCACCAGATCGTCGATGCGATCGAAGCCGTCCGACAGGATGACGATCAGACCACGCCGGCGAAACTGTCGACTGAGCTGATGCCATAGGGGCGACAATGCCGTTTCGCCGCCCGGCTTCGTGGCTTCCAACGTTTGCACGATCCGCAACCAATGTTTCGATGCAGTGGAGGGCGGAAGCATTGAGCGGATCGCTTGATCGTGGACGACCATTCCGACCTGATCGAGTTGCCGAAGCATCAGATAGGAAAGGGCTGCCGCCGCTTGCGATGCGTAGGCGTATTTCGTCGGGCTTCCGAACCCCATGCTGCCGCTGGCATCGACCAGCAGATGAGCCTGGAGATTGGTTTCCTCTTCGTATTCCTTGATGAAGTAGCGATCCGTCTTGCCGAGCACGCGCCAATCGATGTGGCGGATTTCGTCCCCCGGAGCGTATTGCCGATGCTCCGCGAATTCGACGCTGTAACCCTTGTATGGGCTTTTATGCATCCCCGAGAGCATCCCTTCCACAACGTCGCGAGCCGTCAGCGCGAGTCGGCCATAGCTGGCGAGCGTCGTCGGATCGAGGGGCAGGTTCATCGAGGCGACTCGACGGGGCGCGGGATCGAGTCCAACAATTTCCGTACGATGTCGTCCGCCGACATGCCCTGCGCATCGGCATGGAACGTCGTGAGCAGGCGATGCCGCAACACGGGGAGCGCGACAGCGCGGATGTCTTCGGTCGTCGCATGCCATCGCCCTTGCAAAACCGCGCGGGCCTTGGCGCCGAGGATCAGATACTGGCTCGCTCGAGGCCCCGCGCCCCAGGAGACAAGTTCCTTCACGAACGTTGGCGCCTCCACTTCCTTGGGCCGAGTCGCGCGGACGATGTCGGCCACATAGCGGAAGACATGCTCGCCGACGACGACTTGGCGCACGAGTTCCTGAATCTCGCGAATGCGAGCGCCATCCAGCAGCGGCTTGAGATCGATCTTCGCCGTCCCCGTCGTCCGCTGCATGACGGCCAATTCTTCTTCGCGCGTCGGATAGCCGACCATCACCTGAAACATGAAGCGATCGAGTTGCGCCTCGGGGAGCGGATAGGTCCCTTCCTGCTCGATCGGATTCTGCGTGGCGAGGACGAAAAACGGTTCCGGCAGCGGATACGTCTCGGCGCCCGCCGTCACATGGTGTTCCTGCATCGCTTCGAGCAGCGCGGCCTGAGTCTTGGGCGGCGTGCGGTTGATTTCATCCGCGAGGATCAGATTTGCGAACAGCGGCCCTTTGAGAAACACGAACCGCCGTCGACCCGTTTCCGGATCGTCCTGCAAGATGTCGGTCCCCGTGATGTCGCTCGGCATCAGGTCCGGCGTGAACTGAATCCGTTTGAACGACAGATCGAGAATGCGCGCAACGGTGCTGACAAGCAATGTCTTCGCAAGCCCTGGCACGCCGACGAGCAAGCAATGCCCCCGGCTGAACATGGCCGTCAGCAGTTGCTCGACGACCTGCTGTTGCCCGACGACGACCTTGCCGATCTCATCCGTGAGCGTGCGATACGACTCGGCAATCGCCCGAATCTGCGTAGCGGGATCAGACATGTGCGAAGGCGAATCCAAAAAGTGGGAAGCTGGCTGGCTCGACGCATTGTAAGCGATGTGCCAGCGGACGCCAGCGTTGTTCCCCGGTGTCCGCGGGTTGCTGTTTATCGGGACAGGATAAGCACGGCCGGTTCCGTCGCAATGCTCAGTTGTGGGATTGTCACCAAACCTTGCTCATCCGCTTTCGTCTCCCCTCGCACGGAACCGAAAGTCCAGCGGATCGTTTCGCCGGGCTTGACCTGGAAGCGTTGCAATCGGCGGAGCGTGACGTCGGCGGTCGATTCCTTGGGCAACGCGAACTTCGTCTTCACGTCCGATTCGCTCAGCAATCGCAGCGAAACTTCAGCCTTCTCCGGGGTATCCGACACGTGCTTCCATCGGAAGAACGCGTTCACCTGGCCCGCCTTCTTGTCGTCGAGCTTTTCAGGCCAAGGGAGCGGGTCGTTGGTCGATGCGTTGGTGAAGACGGGGTAGAGTTCGTTCTTCTTCACCTGCAGCCAATCAAAGGAATCGATCAGATCGTTGACTTTGAGAATCGCGCGGTGGTCGTTGGCGTGGCCGAAGGGGCCCCAGTAGAGGATGAGGGAATATTTGCGGTCGTTCATCGCCTTGGCGAAGCCTTCGTGTCCCTTGGCCCATCCGTCGTTGGGTGCGGAATAGTCGATCGCGACCGGCGGGTCGGCGAACTTGGTTTCGCCGACTTTTTCCGTGAAATGCATGCGATTGCCGACGTGCTTTACGCCTGCGGGGACATTCGCCTTGATGGCGGCGAAGAGATCGCCATGCCGCATGCCGATGCCGAGCGTGCCGCTGCCCCCCATGGAATTGCCGCAGAGGTAGACGCGGTTTTCATCGAGGCCATACTGCTGCACGACCCACTTCACCGTATCGACTACGCGTTTTTCCGTAGGTGCGAATTCGGGGCCGGGATACGTATTGATGCCCCACCACCAATCGCCCATGTTCGCCCGGCAATCGAGATAGAGGCCGAAGAAGCCTTCGGGTGTGTGGTAGATGTCGTGATTGCCGACCTTCGTCGTGCAAGCGAGGCAGGTGTGGACATCGTGGCCGGCCGAGTGAAGGACGACGTAAAGCGGCGTCTTGGTTTTGGCTTCCGCCTTGGCGTCCTTGGGATGCAGCACAAGAAACGTATCCTGCTGCGGCTTCGCGTAGCCCCACTCCTTCACGACGCCATGCTTGGAGGTGTCGAGTTTCCGCCCCGCGAAGACCGAATCCTTCGATACCTTCGGCGGCAAAGCCGCATCCTGCTTCGGTTCGTCGGCAGCGGAGGCGGTCGATGCGGCGAGGAAGAGAGTGAGCAGCAGTCGTTTCATGACGCGTTTTCCAGGTGGGTATTGCTCCCTCGCCCTTTGGGAGAGGTTGAGGTGAGTGTCTTTCTTGGCAGAGCTGCGTTTCACGCCCTCACCCCCGGCCCCTCTCCCAAAGGAGAGGAGATCGAAAGCATCCTGATAACTTGTTCGCTGGGCCAAATCACGATGAATTCGGTGAAACCGACTTCGACTTCTTTCCGGAAGGACTGCCCGCGTGGCCGCACATCTCCTTCTTGCTGTCCTCACCGTCGCTACCTTGGGCGCGGATCCGGCTCCGAAAGTCCCTCGCGATGCGGCCGACCTCGAAGCCGCGTTGGTGCGGGCGAAAGGGAATCGCAAGGAACTCGACAAGGCGCTCGCCTCCGTCCCCGCGGAACAACGGACTGCGATGGAATTTCTGATCCGCAATATGCGGATCGCGATGTGCCACGCTCGCTCTCCGCGGATTTCCTGACCTTGCAACGTCGAACTCTCCTTCCAGGGCACGCCAAGAGACGGCCTGGGGAAACTCGTACCCGAAGAAATCTTCCTCAACGACGTGTTGCCCTACGCGAATGTGGACGAAGCACGGGACGAATGGCGTAAGGAATTTTTCGATCTTTGCATGCCGATCGTCAAGATTGCAAGACAGCATCCGAGGCGGCGCGCAAACTCAACTCCGAGCTTTCGGCAAACTCAAGGTCAAGTATTCCACCGAGCACAGCTGCCAGCCAAAGCCCAGAGGAATCGATCGACCAGGGCAAGGCTTCGTGCACTGGCCTATCGATCATCCTGAGCGATGCCGCTCGGGCCGTCGGAGTGCCGGCTCGCCTGGTCGGCACACCGCTTTGGTCGAATAAGCGGGGGAACCATACCTGGGTCGAAATCTGGGATGGTCGATGGCGATTCACCGGGGCATGCGAGGCGGATGCGAAGACGGGCTCGATCGCGGTTGGTTCGTCGGCAGAAGTCCCAGGCGAAACGCGATTCTTTCGAGCACGCGATCTACGCCGCCAGCTTCAAGCGAGGCTCGGGCCATTTCCCGCTTGTCTGGGCGATGAACAACAAGGACGTGCCCGCGGAAAACGTCACCGACCGCTATGCGAGAAAATCGTAGCCAAGAGCGATGTCGCTCCGCTTTCCATTCGCGTCCTCGATGAGGCGGGGAAACGTGTCGCGACTGCCGTCACCGTTTTCGCCGTGGGCAGCGTCAAAGACGAACATCGCGGAACGTCGCGAGAGGCGGAAGCCGCGGATCGCAGCCCGACCTGCTCACCTTCGACCTCGCGCTTCCGAACGCGAATACGTCGTGAAAGTCGGCGATGCCGCGAAGAACGTGAAGACGAAGGCGGCCGGCATCGCTCGGGTCATCCCGACCTCTCTGTGAAAAACACGGGACCGGAGGCGGGCAAATCGGCGGAGGCGGCGGAAACTGGCTGGGCGATGCGCTGAAGACAAACGAAGGCCCGCTCGCGCCGCTCGCCGACAAGGATTTCGCGAAGGTCGCGCTCACCAAGGCCGATGCCGCCAAGGCCCGCGAGATGATCTGGTCGGCCCATGCCGCCTTCATCGCAAAGGACCGGGCCGAGGAGGTGAAGAAACGCATCATCCGCGACGGCAAACTCGAAATGCCCTTCTTCTACCGCGCCTTCGGCACGAAGCCGAAAACGGGCCACAGCCTTTGGATTTCGCTCCATGGCGGTGGTGACCGGCTCAGGTCAACGATCAGCAATGGGAAAACCAGAAGCGACTCTACTCGATCGAGGAAGGCATCTACCTCGCGCTTCGAAACCCCGACCAACACGTGGAACCTCTGTGGGGTCACATTGATCGCATGTTCGACTCATCGAAGACCTCATCGTTTTGGAAGACGTCGATCCGAATCGCGTGTATGTCCTCGGGTACTCCGCGGGGGGCGACGGCGTGTACCAAATCGCGCCGCGCATGGCGGACTATTGGGCCGCCGCGGCGATGATGGCGGGACACCCGAATGGCGTCTCGATGCTTTCGCTACGCAATGTCCCCTTCGCCCTGCAAGTCGGCGGCAACGACGCCGCTTACAACCGCAACAAAGTCGGCCGCGAGTATGGCGAAAAGCTCGAGAAACTCCGCAAGGACGATCCGGGCGGCTACGAACATTTCGTCAAGATTCACGAAGGCAAGGGCCACTGGATGAACCTCGAAGACAAAGCCGCGCTGCCCTGGATGGCGAAATTCACCCGCAATCCGATCCCCGACCGCATCGTCTGGATGCAGTCCGGCGCCGTCCACGATCGCTCCTATTGGCTCGGCGTTCCCGCGGATTCCGCATTCGGCGGCGCCGAGATCGTGGCGAAGCGGAAGGGCCAAAAGATCGAGATCGTCCGCGCCAGCGAGAAGGTGTCGAAGCTGTTCGTCCGACTCGATGATCGGATGGCGGACCTGGATCAGCCGATCGAAATCAGCGTCCGCGGCGAGCCCCGATTCTCAGGAACGCCCACGCGCACCATGGCGACGATGCTGAAAACGCTAACAGGTCGCGGCGATCCGAAGCTGATGTTCGACGCGGAAATCGCGATCGACCTGAAGTGATCGGGACGCCCCCTCGAACTTCGGCAACATGCAACATCATCGCCGTAAGACCTCACACGAACGGCAGCGTGCCATGCTTGTGCGGGTCGTTGCTGAAGTCGGGTTCCCTGGAGTCCACCGCACAAGCATGCCCCCAGACGAGACGCAGGGTTCGGGCTGGGGGCATGCTTCGCCGGTGGGAGCAGCCGGGCCGGAGAGCCCCACGAGGGATCCGCCGAAGCATGGCACGCCGCCCCTAGTTCGCTCCCTCTCCCGGTTGGCAAGCAAGATACCTTATAGGTGACGTTCATGATCTCCCGGCTTCGTGTTGCCGCCTGTTTGGTGCCGGTCGTTTTGGCTGCATTGCCGTTCGTCATTCCGCGTAGCGACCAAGCCGTACATGGCATGCAAGACCGCAAGGCAGACGCCGGGTCGCTTCCGAAGGGATATGTCTGCCATCGCTCGGATCAGCCGATCGTCATCGACGGCAAACTGGAAGCTCGCTGGGCCGATGTTCCATGGAGCGATGAGTTCGCCGATATCGAGGGGGACAAGAAGCCCAAGCCCACGAGGAAAACGCGCGTCAAGATGCTGTGGGACGACGAAGCCCTCTACATTGCTGCCGAGTTGGAGGAACCGCATGTCGGCGCGATCTACACGAAGCACGACTCCTACATCTTCCACGAAGACAACGATTTCGAGGTCTTCCTCGATCCCGACGGCGACAACCATCTCTACGCCGAACTGGAGATGAACGCCCTCAACACCACCTGGGACTTGCTGCTCACGAAGCCCTACCGCGATGGCGGCAAGGCGATCGACGCGTGGGAAATCGATGGCCTGAAAACGGCCGTGCATGTGGACGGCACGATGAACGACAACCGCGACGTGGATCGCGGTTGGACCATCGAAATCGCCTGGCCCTGGAAAGGCCTGAAGCAAATTGCATCGTGCCCGATTCCGCCGAAGGACGGCGATTATTGGCGGATCAATTTCTCGCGCGTGCAATGGCAGCGCGAATTCCGCGAAGGCCGCTACCGAAAGAAGCAAGGCACAGCCGAGGACAACTGGGTCTGGTCGCCGCAAGGCGCGATCAACATGCATATGCCCGAGCAATGGGGCGAACTGCTCTTCAGCACCGCCATGCCCGGAACCGTCCCCTTCCGCCCCGACCCAACCCGCGAGGTGCGCCGAGCGCTGCACCAGGTCTACGACGCGCAGACGAAATACCGAAAGACCCACAACCGCTGGGCGACGGCATTCAACGATCTGGGGCTGAAATGGGACGGTCCATCGCCGAAGGTCGAAACGACCTCGACACGCTATGAAGCCACGCTAGACCGCCGCATTGGGATGGAAACGCAGAAATGGCGGATCGATTCGGATTCCCGCATTTGGAAAGAGTGACCCTGGTGCACTTCAAAATCCCAACTTAAGACGGCGGCAACGTTGGCGATTCTCGCAGCGTATGAAGAGATCGCCGCAGACAGAAAGGACTCTACTCATGCGATATCGGGAACGCTTTCCCGGGCGCCACACGGTTTTTCCGGTCATCCACGTCGAAGACGCTGACCAGGCGTACCGCAATGCGCACGTTGCGCGCGAGGCCGGCGCAGACGGTGTGTTTCTCATCAACCATGGCCTCACCGAGGAACATCTGCTTGAAATCCACGGGTACGTCGCCAATGCTCAGCCGGATTGGTGGATCGGCGTCAACTGCCTCGGCTGGAAGCCGGCGCATGTCTTCCGTTCAATCTCACGGCAGGTGGCGGGAGTTTGGGTGGACAACGCGGCAATCGACGAGGACAAATCGAAGCAATCGGAACCGGAGCATGTGCTCACGGTTCGAGCGATCCACCATCCGGAGTGTCTTTACTTCGGCGGAGTAGCCTTCAAGTTTCAGCGCGAAGTGGAAAAGCTCGAAAAAGCCTGCCATATCGCAAGCCAATACATGGATGTTGTGACGACAAGCGGACCCGGTACCGGTGAAGCTGCCGACATCGGCAAGATCTCCCGCATGCGAAACGCGTTAGGCAACGCTCCCCTTGCTATCGCCAGCGGCATCACCCCCGCGAACGTCGACAAGTATCTTCCTTACGCCGATAGCTTCCTGGTCGCTACCGGGATCAGCGCCACGTTCGTCGATTTCGCCCCTGCACTCGTCCGCAGTCTGATCGAACGGGTCCGCGCCTATCGAGCATGATCGAAACTCGCATCAAACGGCTCACGCCCGTTGCCTCGCTGCGAGTTGTGCCTGACGCCGCCTAAGAACGCGAACCGCTGGAGTTCGTGGAGCGAACGAATCGCTCCACGACGTTGGAGCATCACTCGGGCGCTTTGAAATCCGCGATGAAGAGTTGCGCCGGCTGCCGACCGTCTCGCGTCGAAGTCCACATCACTTGGCGATAGTCGGGGCTGAACACAGGCAACACGTCGGCGCCCGGCGCATTCGTCAGTCGCGTCTTCTTGCCGGATTCGAGGCTCATCCAGTAAAGGTCGTAGTTAGGCCGGACTTTAGGGTCGCTGTGGTCGGCGGCCGTGTAGATGATGTGCTTGCCGTCGCGATACCAGTACGGAGCCCAAAAGACCCAGTTCTCGTCGTCCGTCAGCGCCTTTTCGCCGGTGCCGTCCGTGTTGATCACATAAAGCTGCAGATGATCCTTCTTCTTACGGTCGCTGCGGAAAATCACCTTGGTCCCGTCCGGCGAAAAGAACGGTCCGCCGTTGTAGCAACCCGGCGCCTTCGTGAGTTGGCGGACGTTTTTGCCGTCGGCATCCATCACAAACAGCTCAAGGTTCTTTTCGCCCGTGCGGTTCGAGCAGAAGACGATTTTCTTGCCATCCGATGACCACGACGCTTCCGCGTCGTAGCCCTTCGAGGCCGTCAATTGCTTCAAGTTGGAACCATCCGGATTGGAAGTGAAGATATCCATGTAGGGATCGAAATCCCACACATATCGGCGGCGTTTCTTGGTCTGCTTCTCCTCTTCGCGGATCTTGCGTTCCCCCTCGTAATGCGACTTCGCATCAGGGTCCAGGTGGGTGCTGGCGAAGAGAATTTTGTTCTCCGTCGGATGGAAATAGCCGCAGGTGGTTTTTCCCACTCAGGGCTGACCCGACGATAAGCGGCGGTCTTCATGTCCATCTGCACGAACATCTGGTAGAACGGGTTCGGCCGTTTTCCTCGGCCTGGAATATGATCTTCGAACCGTCAGGCGAAAAGTAGCCTTCGCCCGCTCGCGCGAAATCGCGCGTCACTTGGCGCACGTTCGAAAGGTAAGGCGATTCGCTCGGCGTTTCCGACTTTGGCAGTTTCAGCCTTCAGGTCGGCTGAACAGAGCGAGAGCGAGCAGAGTCCACTTCATGAGGCGGGTCCTTGAAGTTTTTGCTTTGGCGGATTGTGCGGCCCTCATTATAAGAGCACGAGGGGAGCGAATGCCAACGCTTGCCCTACATCTTTCACATCGGAACATCGATCATGGATTTCTTCCGCAAGCCGCCCGCATTTCTCGAAAACGCCCTGCCCCAAGGCGCGCGTGATTCGTGGACGATCATCGCCATCGCGGTCGTCGCCCTCGGCGTTCTGCTGCTGCTCGGCCTGTGACGATGCTTTTCCGCAAGAAGAAGCTGGCTTCGAGCCCGCAGAACAGAGCCTCGAGGGCAAGCTCGCGACCTACCCGCCGTTGAAGCCGAGCACAGGCGACCGCCGGCTGCTGGTTGAAGGGGTGCCGGTGCGAATGCGGTTGCTGGTGATCGCATCCACGGGGAAAGCGTCGGATTTCGATGTGGACAACCTAGCCCCGATCCTCGAGGAAGTGTTGCCGGGCCTCGGAAATCTATCTCGCCGACAAGCCGCGCGTCCGCGTGTGGCCGCCGCAAGTGAGCTATGACGGCTTTTCGCATACATTTCCACCGCATGACGATCGTCCCCGAAGGCGAAGGGAAACAAAGCCCGTGGATCTGTCTCGGTGGCCGCGTCCGCGTCAAGAAATCGCAATTGATGCTCGCGATGGCGCTGCAAGCGTTGAAGCCGACAACTGTGGGCAGGCGAACTCTCGATTCGCACGAGTGGGCATCGACACTGCGTGTCCGCGTCCGCGACTGAAACATGTCCACGAATCGCGTCACTCGCTGCGAGAACGCCCCTCGTGGCGTTCCCTGCTGCACGGCGCGGCGCGTCCTTACGAAACGCGAGGAGCCGAAGGCGTCGCCTTCGGCTCCTCGTCGAACATTTCTGTATTGCGAACTAATCGTCGTCGCGGCCGCCATGATGTTCCAGAGACTGTAGTAGTCGTCCGTCCACAAGAACTTGTTGTTGCCCGACGGCGACGGCACGCTCCAATACGGGCCGCCGCGACTGCGGTAGTTCGGCAGCGAGACGGAGATGCGATAGGTAATCGCGTCCCGAACGCTTGCCGTTCTCCTGCAGCTTTTTGCGGGACACCATCACCCATTCCGAGGTGCTGTGTCCCTTGCTTTGCAGTTTCTGTTCGATCGCTTCGATCGGGGCATCGTGACCGACGCTCCAAACATAGTCGAGGTCGTTCGCCACATCGACAATGACCTTCGGCAGCCGGACGTAGCGGTTCGATGTATGCAAGCAGATGACGCCGTCTTCCGCCATATGCCCCATGTACATCTCGATCGCCTGCTTGGTGATCAAGTGGGCCGGAATGGCGTCCGAGCTGAACGCATCGACGACCAGCATCTTGTAGAAGTTTACCGGGCCGCCGCCGGTCTTCGGGTTCTTGTAATAGTTCTCATAATCCAACGCCATGCGGAGCCGGGCGTCGCCCATGAACACCTGAACGGCGCACCACGGTCAGGAGCGTCGAGGAGATAGGTGAAATACGCCTTGTCACGTTCGTTCTCGATCGGGAAGGTCGTACCCTTGTCGTTCGTTTCGTTTCGGACGAAATAGTTCAGACCCTTCGAAGGGAACGACAGCTTACGCACATGGTTGTCGATCTCGTAGAAGTGCACATGCTGGAATGGCCGACCATAGTGAGCCATCGTGCCCGTGCCGAGACCGATGGTGGCACACGGCGGTTCAGACCAGGCTTCCGCGAGTGCCGTCATCGGCAGACCTTCCAACCCCGTGCTGGCCATGTGACCCAACATGCAGGCCACGATGCGCGAGTCGGAATGGTAGGTATTGTTCTCGAAATTATCGTTGAACCAATTGAACTTCGCCATCATGCGGCCGACGGGACCATGCTCGTGGTAATAGGTCGTCGCGAAGCGCGTCCAATCGAGGCGAGGATTGCCGCGGTCTTCAGCCTTCCGCAGCTTGAAGTTCTGGCCGTGAAGGATGTGGCCGTGAACCAGTTGAGTGTAGACGAAATCTTCCGAGGTGCGGCTTTGCTTCACCTTC
Source organism: Gemmataceae bacterium (assembly GCA_046350235.1). Classification (GTDB taxonomy): domain Bacteria; phylum Planctomycetota; class Planctomycetia; order Gemmatales; family Gemmataceae; genus JAIEPT01. Next base: position 44,462 of record JAXMAT010000016.1, read on the forward strand.
AGCAAGCCGAAGTAGCTGCGATCCTGGAAGACCGTCGGATCGATCGAACTGGAGACGAACACGCTCGCGAGCAAAACGCACATGACGCCGAACCCGAATCGAAGCGGCCGCCCCATGAACGCGAGCAGAAGGAACGTCGGCAAAGCGAACGACCATGCGTAGGCATCGGTGCCGACGCGGGTCGTGCGATTGCTGATGAGGAACGTTCCGATCGCCAGGGCCATCACTCCGGCGACGATGCCGATGATTACGTCCAGAGCGTAGGACATCGTTTGCGACTGCTCTTCGGCCGGTGCGGCGCCCGAGGCGCGGTTTCCAACCTTGGGGCCGCTGAAAAATAGGTCTTCAAGCCACCCGCCAAAAGGCATCGAAGGCCGCACCATGCAGGCGATAATGATGGCGAGATAGAACTCGAAGGCGTACGGAATCAAAGGGGCGATGATGCCGTTCAGGATTCCGCCAAGCATGCCCCCGACGGACATCATCAGGTAGAACTCGGTCAAGTGCTTCGGCGAAGGCCTGTCTTTCGCGAGTTCGCCGTGACACAGGAATGTCGTGATCGTGAACCCCAAGGTATGGACGAACGCCGCGGCACGCCAATCAATGTGCCCGGTGAGGGCGAGTACCATGAGTGCGATCGCCACTGGTTGAATGTAGACAATGGCGGGGTGGACAGCTTCGATCCAGTCGATCGGCCATCGGGCGAAGACGAAGATGAAGGTCGCGAGGTAGATCGCGAGCGGAATGAGCCAGAAGAGCGGGATGGGCGAAAGGTCGGTCGTGATGTGCGACGTGACCGCCAACATCAAGCTCGAAGGCACAGCGGCGAGCAGGATCCACCGCAGACGACGGAAGCCGTCGACTTGATCGTCCATGCGAATGCTGGGAGCGGCGGACGTCGACGCGCTCTTCGCGGGAGCGGGACCTGCGGCTACGCCCTGTTTCACGTCCGTACGCTGAATCGCGGTCTCGGCAGGAATTTTCGCGGTGGAATGCGGAGTCGACGAATCCGAAGCCGCGGCTCCGCAGGGCATTGTAGGTCGACGCTTTCGGGAAGACCATGAACACGCAGACGAGCACCAAAGTAGCCAAGGACGAGGTAGCCGCCGAAATACAACCACCTGACCCGCGAGCGGCAGGTTCGGCTCGATGAAGAACGGGTAGGCGAGCAGCGACATGCTGCCGAAGTTGCTGTCGTAGAAGTAGGGGTCCCTTGCGGCCGGATGATCGGTGAGGGCGAACCACTTCTGAAGCAGCGGAGCCGTCGTCGAAACGACGAGGAACGGCAGGCCGACGACCCCGCAGAAGCAGCGTCAGCGTCGGCAGAATCGGGTTGCTGCCGAGCGGCGGCGTCCACGAGGCAATGTAGTCGAACAGACGCTTTGATGTTCAAGAAGCCGGGCGTCCGAAATCAGCAGAGGGGCCGCCAGCAGGATGCAATGCAGGATGAGCTGCATGCGGGGCCGCAAGCGGTTAGTGACGAAGTGGGTATAGAAATACCCCAAGAGCAGCATGGTCTGGAAGAACACCATGCATGTGTTCCAGACCTGCGGCGTCCCGCCCAGTTTGGGAAGGACCAGCTTGCCGATGATCGGCTGGACGAGGAAGAGGATGAACGCGCTCACGAACAACGTGATCGCAAACTGAATCAGGGCCAAGGGAACACCTCCGGAGAGACGCTCAATCGAGGGATGCTTCGTCGAGTTTCGTTTCGCGTGCTCGAAGACACGCATGATCTAGCAACTTCCCGCAAACGCGGCGAGTCTCCGACCTTTCGGCCGGAGACTCGTCACCTCAATCCGACTAGCGGAGAATGCGGATGATGTTGGAATAGTTGTCCGTCCACAGATTGCGGCCTGGTTCCGCAGGCGGATACCAAAGTTCGCGCTCTGCGCGGCGGCGGGCTGGGCGAGCGACGGTCTGATTCGTCCAAGATACCTCGGAGCCTTCAACCGCCTTGCTCAATACCGGACCGTCCACCAAATCCTTCACGCGCGACACCATTACGTATTCCGATCCGAAGTGGCCGAGCGACGACGAACGGCCATTGTCTTGACCGATGGTCACATACCAGAGGTCGTCCGGATTCGCCTTGTTATGGTCAAAGACGATTTCCGAGATCGGGAGGATGAGGTCCATATGACGATTCGAGGTGTGCAAGCAGAGCACGCCATCCTTCGCGAGCTTCAGCATGTACACAGGTTGACCGCTTCCTTCGTGAGAAGGTGGATCGGAATGGCGTCGGAGCTAAAAGCATCCGCACCACCATAATCTTGTAGTACCCCTCGCGAAGCGCCGTAGCATTGTAGTCGCCGAACGCTTCGTTGAACGTTTTCTTACCCTCGCGTTCCTTCTCGCGGGCTTCTTCCCGTTCGAGCGAAGACGAGCGTCGCCCATGATGACTTCGACCAAACCGCCACGCTTGCGGGCATTGAGCAGGTAGGTGAAGTACGCCTCGCGGCCTTCGGAGGCAGCAGTTGCGGATGTTCTCGTCGATTTCGTAGTAAGCGATGTGCCCGAAAGGTCGGCAGTAAGACGCCATGGTGCCTGACCCGAGGCCGATCGTGGCGATCAGCGCATCCGACCAGGCTTGGGAAATCGCATCATCGGAAGCCCTGCATCGAGCCAGCATGCCCGCGACGGCAGCCGGAATGCGAGCGTCCGTGTGGAAGGTATTCTGCGCTTGCTTTGAAGTAGTTGAAACGTTCCATTACCGCGCCGACAGGACCGAAACGGTGGTAGTACGTCGTCGACAGACGGGCGAGTTTCGGATCGATGTAGTTACGGCCGTGATAGGTCGTTCCGTGCATCAGGTAAGTGTACTTAGCATTCACGGTGTCGCTGAACTGATTGTTCAGAGACTGAATTTCCTTACTGAAGTCCGCTCGTCGCCCGGTCTCGCATGATCTTGTTGAATTCTTTGGCGTATTCCGAGAGCTTGGCGGCGACGGAGGGATCCTTCTGCAGTTCGATCGCTTCGATCGCCCGCGGCGCAGGACCGCCAGTCTTCTCGCTGATGCCGAAGAGTTCGTCCTTCTCTTCGAGAACCTTGAGGACGCCGAAATAACTTCGCGTGGCATAGCGAACACGATCTTCTCGGTCGCTCAGGTAGAGATGAACCAACATGAGGCCCGCCAATGCGAGTGCGAATCGCAGGTTGCGCGCCATGAAGCCGACACAGAACGCGAGCGGCAGGATAAACAGCACCAGCCGAATGCCGGTTTGCACCGTTTCGGACATCTCCTCGCGATTGCGCGCAGCCCGGGCGTCTTAAGGAACGAAAGACCCGTTTTCTTCCGGGTCCAGACGATACAATTCAGTTGGTGACGTTCCCCTTCACCCACCAGAGCAGCGTAAACAGGCCAGCAAGCACAACATCGAGGCTGATGTTCAGAACCCAGGGCGTGTTCGGCGGGACGAACTCGCGCGGCTCCATGCCAAGCGAGCGACGGATGCCGTTTTTGAAATTGTTCCAGCTGAGAGCGAGGTCGTTGCTGGTACGAATCATGCTGGCTTCCGACTGCGGCGACGACAAGAAGAGGCCGTCGATCCAACCGCTTTGCATCAGCTTCGGGCGAAGGGCCGCACAGGCTATGATCGCCAAGGGATATTCCGCCACGCCCGTAAAGAGCAGCGGGGCGAAAATGCCGTTGAACATGCCGCCGACCATGCCGCCGAACGACATCCACAAGAAGAATTCCGTCAGGTGGCGAGGCCCAGGCCGGTCTTTGGCAAGTTCGCCATGGCAAGTCAGCGTTGCGACAAAGAAACCGCCGAAGCAGAAGACCGTCGCCCAGAACGGGTTACCGGTAAAGTTGCGTGCGGCGACGAAGTAGGCCATCGTCGCCAGCAAGATCGGCTGAATGTAGAGAACCGCCTGGTGGGGCTCCTCCGTCCATCGCTTCATGAAGACGAGGATGAACGTGATGAGATACAGAGCCAACGGAATGATCCACAGGAGCGGGAATGGCGACAAGTCAGTCGACACGTAGCTGGTCACGCCAAGCATGAGCGACGAAGGCGCTGCTGCGAGCAAAATCCAGCGGAGCCGTCGGCCCCACGTCATCGTGTCGTCGAGAGGTTTGGCGACGCTGACCGGTCCAGCCGAGCTAGGTGCCGACGGAGTAGACGGCTTCAGCAATCGGCGCTTACCAGTCTGAATAGCCGTCGCGGCTGGAGCAGTCGCGGCAGCGGGTTGAATTGCGGTTTCAGCCGAGCCAACGGGGGAGGGCGATGCTGGCGTCTCCGGGGCAGCCTTGGATGTCCAGACAAGTGAAGCCGAATAAAGAATCAACGCGGCCAACGCGATGTAGCCGAAAGTCCAAACCCATGCTTGCTGCGAGAGAAGAATCGAAGGTTCGACGAGGAACGGATACGCGACCAGCGAAAGCAAACTGCCGAGGTTGCTGGCGCCGTAGAGGAAGTAAGGATCCTTCGCGCTCGGGTCGCCCGTGTGGACGAACCATTTCTGCAGCAGCGGAGCGCTAGTCGAGACCACGAAGAACGGAATGCCGACGATCTTCAAAAGGAGCAGCAAAGTCGAGACGATCGGGTTTTCGCCCGGCGGCGGCGTCCATCCGGAGATGTTGAAGGGGCCGACGAGCAGGATGGCGAGCGGGACGAAAAGCAGAATGCCGTGAATCAGGAGTTGTCGGCGAAGCGGAAGCTTCAGCCAGGAGCCGATCGCATGGGTGTAGAAGTAGCCCGCGAGGAGCACCATCTGGAAAAACACCATGCAGGTGTTCCAAACCTGGGGGGTGCCGCCCAGTCGAGGCAGGATGAGCTTGCCGATCATCGGCTGGACGAGGAACAAGAGGAACGCGCTCACGAAGAGCGTGAGAGCAAACGTCACAAGGGCCAAGGGCCACCTCCTGGACACCGCCGAACGGCCCATCCGTTCGCGGGAAAGCCGACAAAACGCCGCACCCGCCGCCAGGCGAGGAGGGCGTTCCCGAAGAACCAAGGCATGTTACAGACGCCGCAAGCCGAAAGCAACTAACCGTATGAGGTTTCGGAAGGAAGGCGCGCTGCTTGTGCAGTCGTAGGGGATTCGGACGTAGGGAATCGTCGATTTTCGTGGAACTGCTTCGCCGTTGCATTCGGACCTCGAACCGACGAGTCGCGTGCCATGCTTCGTCGGATCGTTGCGAGGCTCAGGAATGCCTCGGCTTCCACCGACGAAGCATGCCCTCAGACTGAGAACCGACCCCCAAGGCCGGTCAGGCGTCCCGAGTGAAAGCATGCTTCGTCGGTGGAAGCTGAGGCATTGCTGAGCCTCGCAAGGATCCGACGAAGCATGGCACGCGTCTCGTCTGTTTGAGGTTCCAAGTACGGGTCGACCATTCTTCGGCATAGAATGCCCTTTCCTCGGTTCAGGAGAGCCCACGGATGAAGGCGGCGGATTACGCGGTGCTTTGGGATGTGGACGGAACGCTCGTCGATACGGCGGAGCAGCATTTTCGGGCGTGGAACCTATTGGCGGCGGAGATCGGCAAAACCTACAGCCGCGAGGATTTCGCCAACACCTTCGGCTGGCGCAATCCCGAGATCATTCCCCGCGTTTTCGGCGACCATTACACCGCCGAGGAAATCGATGCAGTCGGCGAGCAGGAAGGAAGTCTACTACCGCGAAGACGCAGCCGAAGGTTTGGAACCGTTGCCAGGCGTGTTGAATCTGGTGCGTTCGCTGCATGAGGCGGGGTTTAAGCAGGCAATCGGATCAAGCGGCTCCGCGCGCAGAATGTGGAGATGATCATCGAGCAATCGAGACTGCAGCCGTATCTCGAAGCCGTCGTCGCCATGGAAGACGTCTCGCGGCAAGCCGGATCCATTGGTGTTTTTGCTAGGCTCCCAAAAACTTGGCATCGAGCCGAATCGCTGCGTCGTCTTCGAGGATGCTCCCGTCGGCGTTCAGGCGGCGAAATCCGCCGGCATGAAAGCGATCCGGAGTCACCTTCGTCGGCCATCATTCGCGCGAACGACTGGAAGCGGCCGGGGCGGATCTGGTGGTCGAATGCCTTACGCATGTCAATGTAGAGACGGTGCGTAGATTGCTCGCCACGGATCGCTAATCGGATTCTCATCTTGTTGCACGCCGCTTTCGCAACGGATATAAGTGAATGACCTTCCCCGGTTAGCCGCGACGCGCAGCGAGCGCCGGGACGGCACGCGATCGCGAGGCAAACAGTCCGCGGCTCCGCTACGCGTCGCGGCTAACCGGCGTCATCCATTTTTCTCACCCCAAGGACTCGCCATGAACGCACCTACGCGTCGTTCCTTTCTCAAGACGCTCGCCGCCGCGGCGACCGTGACTGTTGCCGGCACCAAATCGTCGGGCCGGGTTTTGGGAGCCAACGAAACCATTCGCATCGCAGTGGCGGGCCTGAATGGCCGCGGCTCGGCACACGTCGGCGCCTACAAGGGAATGCGTAACGTCCAAATCACCTATCTCGTGGATCCCGACACCCGCACCTACAACCGGCATCTCAACGGTTTCACAGCCAATCCGCCCCGCACCGAACGCGATATCCGTCGGGCCCTGGAAGACCGCAATCTCGATGCCGTCTCGATCGCCACGCCGAACCATTGGCATTCGCTGATGACCATCTGGGCGTGCCAGGCGGGGAAGCATGTCTACGTGGAAAAGCCATGCAGCCACAATGTGCATGAAGGCCGGATCGCGGTGGAAGCGGCCCGCAAGCATAACGTCATCGTGCAGCATGGAACCCAGAGCCGATCGGGGGCGTGGAACACCACCATCGCTCACGTCCGTTCCGGCAAGTTCGGCAAACTCCTTGTTTCTCGCGGTCTCTGCTACAAACGCCGCAATTCGATCGGCACCCGGCCCACGGGGAATGCTCCCGCGGAAATCGACTTCAACCTGTGGCTTGGCCCCGCGGCGCAAACCGCGTTTCACACGAATCTCGTCCACTATAACTGGCACTGGTTCTGGGATTTCGGCAACGGCGATATCGGCAATCAGGGCGTCCATCAGATGGACATCGCCCGCTGGGCCATTCCGAATGCCACCCTGCCCCGCTCCGTCTTCACCGTCGGTGGTCGCTACGGCTACACGGACCAGGGAGAAACGCCGAATACGGAAATCAGCGTGATGGATTTCGGCGAGACGAAGCTCGTCTTCGAAGTCCGCGGCCTGCAGACCGGCGGATACCACGGCGAATCGATCGGCAACATCTTCCACATGGAAGAAGGCACACTCGCCGGCGGCCGATTCTTCCCGCGTGGTCGCGACCAGGGCGAAGCGTTGCCGCGATTGGAAAACGCACCTGCCGCACGACCCGGCGGCGGCGACCATTTCGCCAACTTCATCGCCGCCGTCGCCTCCGGCCGACGCGCGGACCTGAACGCGGACATCCTCGAAGGGCACTACTCGAGCGCCTTGGGCCACCTCGCGAATATCTCGTATCGCGTGGGAAGCAACCAACCCTTCGCTCCGCGTCCTCGCGCAATCGAGGATGCCGAGGTGCTGGAAACGCTAGGTCGCATGGAGGAACACCTGGCGCAAGGCAACAATCTCCGCCTCGCCGACCTGCAACTCCGCGTGGGCAAGAAGCTGATGTTCGACGCGCGAACGGAACGCTTCACCGGCGAAGGCGCCGAGGACGCGAATCGGCAGCTGACGCGCAACTACCGCGAAGGCTTCCGAGTGCCGGAGCGGCTGTAAGAGATGAAGCAAGGCACCCGTGGGTGTGGTCAAGTATCCGGAAACCTCATCCTTTGGGATGGAGCTTGCGGGCGCTTCACCACACCCACGGGCGTTTCATAGGTTGCGGGCTATCGACGAGAATGATCGTCGAATGGAGGCCACATCCCTTCGGACGCGTCCTAAGAAGCGCCCCGTGGGTGGCACACCCTGAGCATCGCGGGTGTGGTGAATAACAGCTCCATCCGCTGGATGAAGTTTCCGGATGCTTGACCACACCCTTCGCGTTGCTCGGGTGTGCCACCCACGGAGCGCTCGTAAGTTGCAGGTTTACCGGAGGGCGTCCCCTAAAGTGCGCGAAGTGATCGTGAAGGCCTATTTCGACACGAATCCGGAGGGCGTTCGCCCACGAAATACACGTCATGATCCGGCCGGCATCCCGGGATGTGGATGTCGAGCATGTCGACGGTTCGGCTTCGGTGACGAAGCCGTGCGTGCCGGAGTGGAGGCGGAGGAAGTCGCCGGGTTTCAGCGGATGCGGCTTGCCGTCCAGAATCGCGATGCCGGTTCCGCTGAGGACATAGTAAAACTCCTCGGCGACCTTGTGGTAACTGACGGCTCGTCGTCGAATGCGGTTCGATGCGGACGCATTACGCGGTGCCGCCGGCTTCTTCGGATGGCTGAAGGATGGTTTCGATGAGGTACGGTCCGACGCCCTGACCTGCGGTTCCCGTCGAGCAGTGAATCAGTTCCATCGAATGCTCCTACCTGCAATTCTCGCCAATAGAGCCTCGCACGTAGTAAGCGGTTCGCATCTCGCCTCGTGATCCGCTTACTACGTGCGCCGGCTCTCGGGTAGTCAACGCCAGACGGCGTACAACGTCATCGCTTGATAATCGCGGACAAAACCGGCCGATTCCAGCAATTCGCGACCTTCGCTCGTGCCGACCGGCATTCCGTTCCATTCTTCCACGACCAACTTCGCCCGCAGATCGCCGGCCGTGCGATCGAGCAGACGCAACAGGAGTTTGACAGCGGCTGACAATTGCTCCGGGCGAACGCCGGGCAGGTTCGCGATGCGTTTGCCGTGTTGTTCGATGGTAACAATCGGCTGCCCAGCTTGTACGACCAGCCAGTTGCCGGCACGTCGCAAACTTGGCGTTCGTCCGGCAACGGATAGAACGCTCCACTGCCGAAAAGATTCGCGGGATCGAGGCTGTGGACGAGCACCGGCGGCGCGGCGGCCTGCGAGGGTGACGCCAATTCCTGCAACATTCGGCTCGCTTCCGGCAACGCGAACTGCGCTCCGCTCAACCCTTCGACGAAATAGCCGCGCTTCCGGACTTCGTCGCTCAGTTCGAGCCGACTAAGAACCTCGTACAGAATTTTTTCCATGGCGGCATGCGCATCCAGCAACGCCAAATCGCGGCAGGCGATGCCGTAGCGATCGAGCAGCATCGGGCGGCCGCGAGCTGCGTTTCGTAATGTCGGGCCGAGCCCAGGGAATGAGAGCGACCAGCGACCTTTCGGGCCGAGTTGGAGCACGCATGCGAGGAGCAGATCACGGAGCGAACGCAGGCCGACGCGCGATGCGGGCTCGGCTTCGACGTTGCTCGCCTCGGCGAACGACGTCGAAGTGGTCGTTCGTCGCCAACGAAATGCAGACCAAACCCCACAGCGCGTCGGTGCGGACGACCGTAGGCGGAGCGTCCGATGCGAGGCGAGGTCGGTGACGAATTGAGCGGCCTCGGCGTTCGAGCTGGCTTCATGCCGCACCGCATCAAGCGATTCGGGGCGCGGCATGCCATCGTCGGCGATACGGGGCGGGGAAGTTCCGGAATTGAGTCGCGCGCAAGGAAGCCGACATCTCCCGGCCCATGATCGCCGCCGCTGCCCGTGCCACAGCCATTCGCCCCCCGCGAGCAGTTCATCGATCCAGCGGGGCTGATAGTCGCCGATGCGATGCGGCAGGATGACGCTTTCCCAGAGATTTCCTGAAGCCGTCGTGCCTTCGAGGGCGCCCAAGATTTGCAGCAATCCTTCCTGCCCACGCGTGTAGGTTTCGGGATGCAACTTCTGCCAGCGGAGCACGAAATCGACGAGCCTGCCGATCCGGGCACGCCACCACCTCGCGGCGACGCAATGCCAGCGTGTTCTACGTCATCCCGCGAAAGCTGATCGGAGTCGCGAAGCGGGCGATTCGTCCGCCTCCGTCGAAAGCCGGCACCGTCATCCGGTCGACCGCTGCGGGTCCAACCTTGCAATTGCTGCTTCGCCCAACTCCGATCGAAAGGATATCGATGCAGCACATCGTCGAGGCCGACGAGGGCGTGTGTTCGAGATAGCGAAGCAGAATCGTCGTCCCCGCACGCTGCTTCTCGTCCAGGGTGGCGGCATCGCCGAGGAAGGTGATGCGATAGTCCGCTTCCTCTTCGCCCCAACACCAGCGCAGGTGGTTTCGCTGACGCCGGGCAGATCGAGCCGCACAGCCCGGCCGTCGGTCTCCAACTCGAAGAAAATCCGCCATCGGCCCTTCGAGGTCGCTCGCCGCGACGTCGCCGAGCTTTCACCCAGCCATTCCGCCATCTCGGCCGTGGATCAGGGCGGCATTCCGACATTGCGGAGACGCCGATCGAGGCACAGGCGACCGCCTGCGGATCGAGGTGCACGCGGCCGCCGACGAGTTCATCCAGCAGGTTCGCATCCAGCCCTCGACCGCCCTGGGAATTTTCCGCATCCGTCCGGTCGTAGGCATACATGTAGGCCATCTGAAACGCGAACAGCAGGCTGGCGCCGAACGAGGACGGCGACGCCACGCGGGCGGTCTTCAACTCGATGTTCCCGCCTTCATCTGCTCCAACACCCCGCGAACGCGCGGCGAGTGGTCCTCCAGGCATTCGCGAAAGGTCTCGGCGAGGATCGGAAAATCCGGAAACTGTCTCGCCGTCTGCAGCAGATCGCGGCCTCGGAGGCGTTGCAGCCAAAGCGGAGCACGTTGGCCGGTGCCGGTTTTCGGCATCAGAAGAGCGCGGGCCGCATTCTGCCGAAAGCGGAGTGCAAAGAGAGCGCTGTCGGCCAGCTCTTCGAGCACCAGCGATTCGAGATTCTCGGGCGTCATGCCCTCGAACACATCCAGGATCGGCTCATCGCTTTCGGTGAGGCGAACGAGCACGCCGTCGTCGTGATGCAGGCATTGCGGGCGGTAGCCGAGCCGTTTGCGGAGCAAAGCCTCAAAGGCGAAACGAAGCGTGAGGTGGAAGCGAGCGCCGAGCGGCGTCAGCAACAATACCTGCCAATCGCCCAGCGGATCGCGCGACGCTTCGACCTGGAAGCAACGATCGGTCGGCAATGCTCCGGTGCGAAGGAAGTGGCGTTGAGCGAACTCGCGTAGGTTACGGGCGGCGGATCGATCGAGGTAAAACTCGCGCTTGCAGCGCTCCATGCAGTCGGGATGCCCGAGGCGATCTTGCATTTCACGCAAAAACTGCCCTTGAGCGAGGCCGAGGTCGAACGTGCGCCCGGTTTGCTCGCCATGCCAAAACGGGGCCATCGCGGGCGCCCCTTCGGCAGGGTAGACGACGACGCGGTCCACATCGATGCGGTCGATCCGCCGGGAGCTGCTGGTGCCGGAAAGAAACGCATCGCCGACGCGTCGTTCATAGACGAATTCCTCGTCCAACTCGCCGATGCGATTGCCGCCGCGCGTGACGACGGCATAGTGGCCCATATCAGGAATTGTACCGCCATGAGCGAGCGCGAGCTTTTGGCTGCCAGGCAAAGCATGCAATTTCTGATGCACGCGGTCCCAGGAAATCCGCGGCTGCATCGCCCGCATTTGCACCTTCGGGTCCGAGGGCTTTTCGTCGCTTGAGGGCGGAGCCGCGAGGCGATATCGGCCGGAAACCATCTCCAACACCGCATCGAACGCTGCGGGCGTGAGATCCGCATAGGGATACGCTTGGCGAAGCCTGCGATAGAGTTCGTCCACCTTCCAGACATCCATCGCCGTCATTGCGACGACTTGCTGTGCGAGAATATCGAGGCAATTTCGCGGCACCCGCATCTTCTCGACGCGCCCCGCCATCATCTCGCGGGCAAGCACCGCCTCGTTCACCAGGTCCGGCAACGTCTTCGGAATCAGCCTGCCTTTGCTTTGCTGTCCGACGAGATGCCCTGCTCGGCCGACGCGTTGCAAACCGCGGGCGACGTTGCCCGGCGATTCGACCTGGCAAACGAGTTCGACGGCGCCCATGTCGATGCCGAGTTCCAGCGACGCGGTGGCGACGACGGCCCGGAGGCGACCCTCCTTCAGCGCCTGCTCGGTCTGCTGCCGCATCTCCAACGACACGCTGCCATGATGGGCACGCACCTGAATCGGCTCCGCATCGGCCGGTGCCCCCTCTTCGCCCTCGGCTCCGAGGGAGAGGATTTCGTTGAGCCGAGCGGTCAGCCGTTCCGCCGCCCGGCGATTGTTGGCGAAGACGATCGTGGAGCGATGCTGGCGAATCTCGCGGGCTAGGAGGCGATCGATCGAAGGCCAAATCGTCTGCTCGGGCAGAGGGCCGAACGCTTCGACGGGGCTTTCGATCTTCAGGTCGAGATGCTTTCGCAACCCCGCATCGACGATGGTGACGGGCCGAGGCGTGAGAGCGCCGTCGTTCCACACGGCGCCGCCGAGATAGCGGGCGACTTCTTCCAATGGCCGCTGCGTTGCGGACAGACCGATGCGGACGAACGGTTTCGCGGCGAGCGCTTCGAGCCGTTCCAGAAGCAACGCGAGAAACACGCCGCGCTTGTTGGGGCAGAGGGCGTGAATCTCATCGACGATGCAGTGCGTCACACCCGTCAGCGTATCGCGTGCCTTGGAGGTCAGCAGCAGGTTCAGCGATTCCGGCGTCGTGATCAGAATCTGCGGCGGCTTCCGCGAAAGCCGCTGTCTTTCCGCCATCGGCGTATCGCCCGTGCGAACCGCCGTCTCGATGCGCGGAATGGAAACGCCGAGTGTCGCCGCCGATTGGGCCACGCCTTCCAGCGGAGCCTGCAGATTGCGGTGAATGTCGTTGTTGAGCGCCTTCAACGGCGAGATATAGAGTATGCGGACGCCTGGCTTCAGTTCCGGTTCACGCCAAAGCGCATCCAGGCACGCCAAGAACGCGGCAAGTGTTTTCCCCGATCCCGTCGGAGCGAGCAGCAGCGTGTTTTTCCCCGCCGCGATGACGGGCCAACCCTGACGCTGCACTTCCGTCGGTTCGCCCAGCGCGGAACGGAACCAGTGAGCTACGAGCGGCAGGAACAGCGACAAAGGATCGTGCGGAGGCATGCGACATTCTAGCGAGGTCGGCCCGGCCAAAGCTTGGCGAGAGCCGCTCCGGCGAAAACGATGAGCGCCGCGTCCCACGGCAGACGCGGGCCGGAAAGCGTTTCCGCGTGGCTCAGCACATAAGGGAGCGGAACCATCAACAGTGCGATCGTAAGCAATCCGGTATTGCCGTGGCACGCCACCCTACCGAGCAGGCCCAGTGCAACGAGCGAAAGCAGGCTCGTCAGCATGATGAACTCGCTGCGACGTTCCAGCGATTCGGGCAGCGCGCGCGCGGATTCGTCCCGTTCGATCAGCTTGCGGTGTTCGATGAATCGCTCGCCGAAGAGGAACCGCTGGAAAGCCGAATTTCGCAATGCCATCGCCGCTTGGGGATCATCTCGACAGAAGCTGGAAACTTCTTCGGCGAGCATGGCATATCGTTGAGCCTGGTTTCGCTTCTTGAGCAAGGCATCGAGTCGATCGCACGGGAAGGTCGCGCGCAGTTTGAATTCATCCATCGGCCCGCCGTCCGCCCAGGGATTGTTGCCGATATAGGCATGCAGCAAAGCGGAATCGGCGATGGGAACGATCTGATCGTATTCGCGCCAGCACCGCACCATCCAGGGCCCCAAGGCGATGCTGAAGCCCAGAGTCGCCAGAAGCGAAGCGAACCAGCCGAATGTTCGCCGTCGGCACTGAATCAGGAACCAGATCATCCCCACGATGGCGAACGGCAACAGGGCAGCACGCGTTAGTGCGATGAAACCCAAGGCGAGGCCGAACACAAGGCTCGCTGTCGGTCCCCCTGTTTGCAACGCTCGGACCGCCAACCACACCGTCGCGGCAAAGCCGAACACGACCAGGGAACCGTCCGTTTTCTCCGCGACATTGACAATCCAAAACGGATAGATCGCCGCCAGCACGCCGACGCACACGGCCGCGCTGAGGTCATAGGAACGTCGCGCGGCGAGGAATAAACACACCACCGCCCCGATGCCGCAGGCGAGGTTGAACATCCGCACGGCACGTTCGCCGGAAAAGCCGAGTCGAACGAAGATACTGCGAAGCCACGGGTAGGACGGCGCCCGATGAGCCGACTTTTCCTCTTCCGTCGCGAGCGGAGCGCGCCCGCCGAACCAGCCATCGTCCTGCGAACGATTCTCGATGAGATTTTCGAGATCCGTCGGCTCATGCTGTAGCGCCAGCTTCGGCCCCACCCCCTGCACCGCGAGGGCAGCCGGCCCACGCAAGTGATCCGTCGCGAGATGCAGATATCCCAACCGCAGAAACAGCGCATCGCGACGATGCCGCCTAGAAGCAGGTAGCCAGCAAGCGTCAGTTTGGGCGTGTTGTCGGTCAAACGGTCGCCCAATGGCTGAATGTGGATGAAGACAGCGGCATGATCGCCTCAAACGTCGAGCGTCTAGATTAGCCCTTGGGCATGCCTCTTGCAACGCCCACACGTGGCCGGTACTCTAAGCCATACACAGGCCAGATTTGCACGAAGGAGTCCGGAATATGGGTCGCCGCGTTCTCAACCGCAAGGAAATGCGTAACGATTTCGACGCTGCCGAGCGCCGTCAGGAAGACGAAACGACGACGGACGAAGAAGAACTCGAAGAAGAAGAAGATGAAGAAGGCGACGACGAAGAAGGCGGTGGCGATGAGGAGTCCGAAGACGAAGATGCCGAGGACTCCGGCGATGAAGACGAAGATGAAGATGGCGAGCCAAAGCCCAAGAAAAAGAAGAAGCCCGCGAAGGAACCCAAGCCGAAGGCCAAGCCGCGCAAGTCGGCCAAGGTAGTACGGATGCGCGTAACCTGGGGCGTCTTCAACAATTCGAGCCAGATGGTCGCCAGCTACGATTATCCGAAGCGAGAGGAAGCCGACGCCCATGCGGCCCGCCTCACTGCGGACAAGAAAAGCACCCACTTCGTTCAGCCCGTGAAGGAGCCGATCGAAGAAGCCAAGTAAGCGAACCTCGGGAAGGCCGTTCGGCTTCTCTCCAGCCGAGCGGCCTGATCCCCGAAGGTCGAGGCCGACGCGTCGGCGCCGTCGCCGACTGGAGAGACTCCCTCCCATGATTCAGCAAATCTCCGCACGCGAACTGGCCGTCTTCATCGAGAATGGCCAAAAAGTCCGATTGGTGGACGTGCGCCAGCCTTGGGAAAACCAGCTGGCGAAACTCCCCGCAAGCACGCACATCCCGCTTAACGAATTGCCCACCCGCGCCCGCGAAATCAAACGCCAGCCGGACGAGACCATCGTCGTCTACTGCCACCACGGCATCCGCAGCCTCTCCGCCGCCAGCTACCTCGAAAAGCTTGGATACGACAACGTCAAATCGTTAGCCGGCGGCATCGACGCTTGGTCCTGCGAAGTCGATCCCGAAGTGCCACGTTACTAAACCGCCGATCAAATCGCGGTCGTCCGGGACAATCTGGTTCATAAAACCACTGCCGGCACAATCCGCAAAATCATCACATCTCCCCCTGCCCCTTCCGCGTTCCGCCGATGCTCCATTCCGCGCCGAAGTTACGCATGGCGGGTCGCGACTTGTCGCGTCGCTCGAACGTGTCCGGCTCGCGCTTTTGGCGGAGGCGGGTCGACTTGGACGCCGCGTCTGCCGATGGAGGGAGCGTGCGATCTGAGCCGCGTGCGGTTTGGGTCAAACTGACGAAGGCAGGGAAAGATGACCGATTTTGCGATCGCGCTCGCTTCCGAACCCCGCAACGGACCGTGCGGGCTCTGCGGCGAGGCGGCATTGTGGAAAAAAGGCCCGCGGGTGTGCGTCCTCGAAAGCGGCAGCCCGGTCTGCCGCGACTGCGCCCGCCATCATGCCCCACAGCACTTCGCTCTGCTCGACCTCGCGATCTCCGCAGAAAAGGTCGGCAAGGCGTGCAAGCACCTTCTGACGCCGCCCATGGAAGCCATGCTGGAGCTGAACCGGGCCGCGGAAACCTTCGCCCTCACTCCGAGTCCGCTCCGCAAAGCGGGCTGACAGCTTGCATCCTTTCGCCCGTCGCCGTAGCCTCAAACCATCCGAATCCGCGGAAGCGACTTTTGGAGGTTTCGCATGGCTGCGCCGCTCGCCGAACGTTTCGCCCAATACGCCTTCGATCTGAAGTTCGACGACCTCCCCGCCCCAGCGGTGCATGAGGCGAAGCGGCGATTCATCGACTCGTTCGCCACCGCCGTCGGCGCGATGGACGGCGACGCGTATCCGATCGCCCGCCGCTGTGCCGAACGCTTCTCCGCAACGCCGTCGGCCGGCATGTTCGAGGGGGGACGCACGAGCCCGGAGTGGGCGACGTTCGTCAATGGGCTTCTCATCCGATACCTCGATTACAACGACACCTACCTATCGCTCGAGCCGGCTCATCCGAGCGATAACCTGGCGGCGGTGCTTTCCGCGGGAGAGATGGCGGATCGCAAGGGCCGCGATCTGATTGTTGCCGCGGTGCTGGCGTATGAGATTCAGTGCCGGCTTTGCGATGCGTCGAGCTTGCGGAAGAATGGCTTCGATCATGTCACGTACGGCGCCATCTCTTCGTGTGCTGCCGCATGCAAACTGCTCGGCCTTGATGTCATCCGCACAACACACGCTTTGGGCATTGCGGGGGTCTGCAACACGGCGTTGCGTCAAACGCGGTCCGGCGAGCTCAGCATGTGGAAGGGATGCGCCTTCGCGAACGCGGCTCGCAACGGCGTCTTCGCCGCGATCCTCGCCGCCGACGGCATGACTGGCCCCGCCCCGATCTTCGAGGGGGAACTCGGCTTCATGAAACTGCTGACCGGCACCTTCGAGGTTGCTCCCCTCGGCGGCAAGGATCGGCCCTTCATGATCAACGATACCTACATCAAGTTTTGGCCTGCCGAATACCACTCGCAAAGCGCGATCGACGCGGCGTTGCAACTTCGCAGCGAAATCGGCGACATCGGAACATTGCGCTCGCTCGACATCCACACGTTCGATGCGGCCGTGGACATCATCGCCAAGGATCCGGAAAAACGCCGCCCCAAGACACGCGAGACGGCCGACCATAGCCTCCCCTATTGCGTCGCGGCCGCATTGCTTGATGGCGACGTGACGCTCGCATCGTTCGAAGCGAATCGCTTCGTCGATCCTCGGTTGTTGCGAATCATTGATCTCACGCAAATCCACCGCGACGCCGGCATGACCGCCCGCTACCCCGCCGGTATCCCGAATCGCCTGACCGCAACGCTCGACGATGGGCGAAAGCTGGTCCGCGAAGTCGAGTTTCCGCGCGGCCATGCTCGCAATCCCATGACCGACGCCGAGGTGGAACACAAATTCCGCACGCTCGTCGAACCCCGCTACGGCAAGGATCGCGCGACGAAGATGCTGCAAACGCTGTGGGCGATGGAAGACGCTCGCGCCACCGATCTCGTGAAATTGCTGGATAAATAGAGTGGTCCTAACGCTCCGCGTGCAGTCAGCGGCGACGTGGTCAGCAGTCCGTCTGGCTCCCTCTCCGGTTGGGGGATGGGCTGGGGGCGAGGGTGTGGCCCTTGGCGGATGCTGGTTCGCATTCGCAGATCAAGAACAAATCGCCGCTCAGGGCTTTTCCCCTCACCCCCAGCCCCTCTCCCCAACGGGAGAGCCAGACCCCGCTGGCCTCACGCGGAGCGTGAGGACCACCTTCATGTTCCCTTAAGTCGGTTGCGGTATCCTGAAGGCATCGGCTTGAACCACAACCCGATTCGTTCATTATGAAGTGGCACGGCTTCGAGGCCATGTTTCTTCGCGGAGGCCTGTCGCCATGCGAATCCTGGTGGTGGAAGACGAAGCGGACCTGCGGCATGCGATCGCTCAGGCCCTGCGCGAGCAGGACTACGCGGTCGATGAAGCCGGGGACGGGATGGAGGGGCTCTACAAGGCAGAGGTTTGGGATTACGACGCGATCGTCCTCGATCTCATGCTGCCCAAGCTCGATGGCCTGAGCCTGCTGCAAAAGCTTCGCAAGACGAAAAAGACCCCGGTGCTGATTCTGACCGCACGCGATTCGATTCAGGATCGCATTCGCGGCCTTGACGGCGGCGGCGACGATTACCTGGTGAAGCCGTTCGATCTCAATGAATTGCGGGCTCGCCTTCGCGCGCTCATTCGCCGGTCCGCTGGCATCGCCTCGCCCAAGATCGAAATCGGCGACATCAGCATCGACCTGGGCGCCAAGACCGTGACGCGAGCGGGCCAATTGATCCAGCTCACGAGCCGAGAATACGTACTTGTGGAACTGCTCGCGCTGCATCGGGGCAAACTGGTTTCGCGAGCGATGATTTACGACAAGCTGTTCGACGAAAACGACGATTCGATGTCGAACCTCGTCGAAGTCCATGTGCACAACGTCCGCAAGAAGCTGGGGAAGGAATTCATCCAAACCCGGCGTGGGCTGGGGTATGTGGTGGAGTAAGTCTTTTCGCTTGCGGCTTAGCGTTCGCTTGACTCCGTGCGAACGCTAAGCCGTAAGCGGAATATAAGAGGAACCAAACGCTGCCGTGCGATCTTTACGTTTCGAGCTACAGGTTTGGCACTCGCTGATTCTCGCCGCGGTTCTCGCGGGTTTCGGCATCATTCTCTATGTGCAGTTCTACCGAGCACGGCTCGACGAAATCGACGCGGACCTGCTTGCCACCGGCCGATTGCTCGAGGGATCGCTTCGAAGCGCGTTCGCTCCGCCGCCGATGAAGCACGATCATGAATTCGAAAAGTTCTTCGACGAATTCGACCCGCCCTTCGACGACGGGAAACCCAAGAAAAAATGGAAGCCGAAACGAGAGTTCGACGAGTTCGGACCCGGCAAAAAGCCGCCGCTGCTGAAGCGTGACTGGGAAAAAGCGATCGAAATGCCGCCGAAGCTGATGGATCGCTATCCGAAAGGCGAAGCCCCCTACTACGCAATTTGGCTGAAGGAAGGCGAACTCCTCAAATCGACGGCCCCCAGCGACCGCACCGTGGAAATCGGCGAGGAAACCGAAGGCTCGGATCCATCGTTTCGCACAGAGAACCGCGTTCGCGAGCTTCGCCTCAAGGGCCATCGCGGCACGACGATTCTCGTCGCCCGGCCCATCGAGAAGCAGCTGTCGGACCTGCGCGGCGTCGCGATCCGATTTGCGCTCACGGGCATCTTCATTTGGATCGTCGCGTTTGCCGGAGGTTGGTTCCTTTCCCGCCGCGTGCTCTCTCCGCTGGAGGCGATGAATCGCACGGCCCAAGAAATCTCGGCCAAGAATCTCTCGCGCCGGATCGAAGTGCCAGCGACCAAGAACGAGCTGAGCCAGCTGGCGGAAGTCCTCAACGAAGCCTTCGATCGGCTGGAACAGGCTTTCGATCAGCAGGTGCGATTCATCGGCGATGCGTCGCATGAATTGCGAACGCCGGTCGCCGTGCTCATTTCGCATATCGACCTCGCCCTCTCGCGCGAGCGGACGCCCAAGGAATATCAGACGACGCTAAAGGCATGCCGTCGCGCGACGGATCGCATGCGCAATCTGATCGAATCGCTGCTCACCTTGGCCCGCATCGATTCGGGCGAGATCAAGCTGGATCGCCGAAAGATGGACCTGAGCGAGGTCGTGTCCGAAGTCGCGGAAATGATCCAGCCGCTCGCGGATGCCCGCAGCATCACGCTGGAAACGCGCCTGCCCAGCGTGCCGATGGAAGGCGATGCGGAGCGGCTCAGCCAGGTGGCCGCGAATCTTCTGACGAATGCGATTCTCTACAACCGCGAGGGGGGCGGATCGAGACGAGCGTCCAGGTCAAAGGAAACGACGTCCTCTTCCGCGTCTTCGATACCGGCGTCAGCATTCCGGAAGACGAACTGCCCACCTCTTCGACCGCTTCCTCGAGGCGACCCTTCCCGCGCGGCCAATCGCCTGGACATGGCCTGGGGCTTGCGATCGTCCGCAGCATCGTCGAGGCGCATCGCGGCTCGATCCGCATCGCCAGCCAGGTGAACCAGGGGACCACATTCGAGGTGAGCCACCACCCGCGCCCGCCGAGGCTGAGACCTCGTACAACTTCCGCACGCCCCGATTCTCTCCCGGACCGCCGAATACCCTGCTGACCCTCTCCCGGAGGGAAGAATGTGCAGGGTACGGGGCGTTCGCGCCCGGGGCCTCTGTATTGTGTCGGGACCGAGCATCGAAGCGTCTGGAGAAGGCGATGCGCCACCTTGCGTTAGCAACCATCCTGGGAGTCGCCGCGCGCTCGCGTGAAGCGGGCTGTCCAAGCCAGACAAAGGCGGCGACGCCAAGATGATCAAAATCGTCTCCAGCCTCCCGCGAACGGGGAGCGCGAAGGCTCAGACCGACACCATGGTGAACGGCATCAAGCTCGCCATGGAGGAAGTGAACGGCAAGATCGGCGACATCGCGATCGAATACCTCGACTGGGACGACGCGACCGCTGCCGCGGGCCAGTGGACGGCCGAAGCCGAGGCGACGAATGCCGACAAGGCCGCGAAGAATCCGGATGTGATGGTCTACATCGGGCCCTACAACTCGGGCGCCGCTAAGATCTCGATGCCGATCCTCAACAAGGCGAAGTGCTGATGATCAGCCCAGCCAACACTTGGCCCGGACTCACGAAGCCGGGCAACTGGGGCACGGGCGAACCGGATATCTATCGCCCCACCAAGAAAATCAATTACACTCGCGTCGTCCCCACCGATGACCTCCAAGGTCCGTTCGCCGCGAATTGGGCGAAGGAAATGGGCGTCAAGGCGGTCTATGTGCTCGACGACAACAGAGCTCTACGGCAAGGCATCGCCAAGCTCTTCGCCAGAACACTGCAAAGAGATCGGCATCAAGGTGTTGGGTCAGGACAAAATCGACGTGAATGCCGAAAATTCAAGTCGTTGATGATCAAAATCAAGTCGCTCAACCCGACATGATCTACTTCGGCGGCTTTCCGCACGCAATCCAAGGGGGCCAACTGGCCGCGACATGGTCGGAGCCAGGCTGCAATCGACGATCATGGTTCCCGACGGGTGCTGAAGACGCGTTCATCGCCTCAACCGGCGAAGAACATCGAAAGCGAGAGCGTTCTTCACCTTCGGCGGGTGCCGGTGGAAGCGGAGAAAGGCGTCGGGAAATCGTTCGTCAACGCTACCGCGCGGTACAAAGTGAACCGGAAGCGTATGCGATGTGCAGCTACAGAAGCCGGAAAGGTCGCATTGAAGCCGTCCGCAAAGCGGGCAAGAAGGACCGGGCCGCGATCGTGGATGCCGCCCTCGCGATCCGCGAATTCGAGCGCCCTCGGCAAATGGTCCTTCGACGCTAACGGAGACATCAGCCTCGCCACCATCAGCGGCAGCACAGTGAAGGATGGAAAATTCAAGTTTGTGAAACAGTTGAAATGAGAGTAATAGGCTTTCGGAATTCGGTTGGGTTCGCGTTGCGTCGATCGATAGCTTGGCGGGCGGTCTGAAATGCTAAAATCTAATCCGGAAACCAACGATCCGATCGCAGCATTGCTCCCTCAAGCTCCTGGTCCCTATGATTCCGACGCTGTTGGCTGACTCCAGCGCTGTAGATCTTCGTGCAGCACTGCCTGACCGGCCTCTCCAACGGCATGCTCATCGCCCTCGCCCTCGGCTACGATAGTTTACGGGCATCGTGGAGCTGGTCATTCGCGCATGGCGATCCATTTCGTCGGCGTACTGAGCGGATATCGCCCTTTATGTCCCGGGCGACCACGGGGGCGATGGGGTTTCTGGTGTTGGGCTTAATCGCTCAGGGTTGCGCGTGGTGAATGTTCTGCTCATCCTGTGACCGGCGCCTGCGGCCGGGATCATGAACGAACGACGGATATCCTCGACCACCGCTCACGCGAGGCCCGCCTCGCCGCTCAATCAGCACCATCGACTATCGGGTCATCTTCATGAACATCGGCATGATTTGATCACCTCCTCGGCCGCGAGTTTTCCGGATACCGCCGAGCAAAACCTGTTCGCCTGGGCAAGTCGGGCGTAGTCAAATCAAGGATCTCATCACGTCATCCATCACAGTGCCGATCAGCGATCTTCTCCACGCTGTCGGCGAAACCACGGGAAGCTCAGCAAAGCGATGCATTACGACCAGCATCAGGATCGATCGCGTCGCAACTCATGGGCATCCCGAGCGACCGCGTGATCGGCGTGACGTTCGCCATCGGCGGAGCGCTCGCCGGGGCTGCGAGCGTCATCTATTGCCTTTACATCAATCAAATCGTGTTCAACATGGGCTACACCGTGGCCTCTATGCGTTCACGGCCGCGGTGCTGGGCTGGATCGGCAAGCTGCCGGGAGCGGTGTTGGGCGGCATTCTGATCGGACTGATTCGTTCGATGGGGAGCGGATATTTCGATGAGCGTTGGACGAGTGCCCTCATCTTCGTCATTCTGATCGCCATCCTCGTATTTCGACCCGCGGGCCTGCTCGGCGATCGCCGGGGAGAAGGTGAAGGCCGTTCTCTCTGGTATTTGGCGATCCTCGGCGTCTTCCTCCTCGTCTATCCCTTCTCCGGAATGGAAGGCGTGGCGATTCGGCTCGTCGATACGCCGATCCAGTTCGCATCGTCTTCGTCTACGCCATCCTCGCAATGGGACTCAATGCTGCGTCGGCTACGGCGGCCTGTTGCACCTGGGCATTGCCGCGTTTTTCGGCATCGGCGCCTACATCGCCGCAATCCTCACCGTGCCGAGCCATCCGTTTCAAATCGGCTATTTTCCGCGATATTCCTCTCGGTCGTCGAGGCTGCCATGCTGGGACTTGCAGCCGGGCACGCCCAACGCTGCGCGCCGCGGCGATTACTCGCGATCAATACGCCGGCTTCGGCAATGTTCGTCGCCTTCTTCGGCACCTCGACAACATCCGCGTTCCGGAAGGCCTCAACCCGATCCCCTCCCCCGATTACCTCGAACCGCCGATCGCCATGCCGACGAGCTCGGCGAGGCGTGCCGACCTATCACCTCTACTACTATCTGAATCTCGCATATCTCGTCCTCGCGATCGTGCTGCTTCGCAACCTGGAAAACTCAAGGCTCAGGCGGGCCTGGATGCTCTTCGCGGTTTCGAACTCCCGCACTCACCTGCATGGGTGTGTCCGCAACGCGGGGTGAGGGTATCCGCGTTCGCCATCGGCTCGGCGCTCGCGGGTTCAGCAGGCGCCCTCTACCCATTTCTCGATCCGGAGCGTCACGCCAGGCGCCGTTCGATTTCAATCTCTCCGCAATCACGCTCTGTTGCGTCATCCTCGGCGGACTCGGCAGCATCGATGGCGTGCTTGCCGGCACCGCACTGCTGATCGGCTGGGCGCATCGTGACGCCGCTGGTCGATTCGGCCATGCCCGATTCGATCCGCCAGTATTTCACGATAAGCAGTTGGCAGCTCATGATCGCTGACCTCGCCTTAGTGCTGATGATGCGATTTCGTCCTGAGGTTTGATCCCGTCGCAGCGGATCCAGCGGGAGCTGCACGAGATGGAAGAAACGCCGGGGAGGGCCGCGTGATGGCGTTTCTCGACGTCGAGCAACTAACGATGCGTTTCGGCGGCCTCACCGCGATCAGCCAGGTCAGCTTCTCGCTGGAAAGGGCCAGATCTTCTCCGTCATCGGGCCCAATGGAGCGGGCAAAACCACCGTCTTCAACGCGGTCACCGGAATCTACGAGCCGACCGAAGGCGATCAAACTGCAAGGCCGCGTCGAGGCGACGCCCTTCACGGGATTGCGGCTGTTTGGTTGGCTAACCGTCGGCATCATCACGGGCCTCGCGATGATGCTGGCGTTCGTGAATGTGGACCTCTTTTGGCGAGCTACCTTCGGCGGAATGAACGGCAGTAATTTCAGCATCGCCCAAGCAGCATCCAACGCGAGCGGCTACTTATCGGGAAGCCTGGGCGTCATCGAGGAACGCGGCCGATGGCGCGTCGTTTCGCCGGATCGTTCGGCCACGCTTTGGTCCGCGGCCAACGAAGTTGACGCTCGCAAACACCTTGCCGCATTGGAAAAGGTCGTCACCCACGCGAATGAAGCGACACCCGCATCGCGTGAGGGCAAAGGTGCGATCGTTCACGGTGGCGAGACGTTGATCGCGACGGAGGATGAAGCAACCGCGACCGACCTGCTGGCAACAGCCAAACGCGTCGAAGCGGAGCGATCGCGACGAAAGCTGTTCGCATGGATTGGCCTGCTTGCCGGATTCACGTTCGGCTTCCTCGGCGCGTTCACCGTCTGGCGGCGTGCTCGACGTGCGCCCGAGGTGATCGCACGAGGCGGCATCGCTCGGACGTTTCAGAATATCCGCCTCTTCCACAACATGACGGTGCTCGAAAACGTCCTCATGGGCCGCGATCGCTTCTATCGCGGCGGTTTGCTCGGCATGGCGATGAATGCCCTCGGCATCACGCCGGAAGAGAGCCGAAATGTGCGGGTCGCGGGCGATCTGCTCCGATTCGTCGGCCTGCAGCCAAAGGCGAACATGCTGGCGAAAAACCTACCCTACGGCGACCAGCGTCGCCTGGAAATCGCCCGCGCCCTGGCGACGGAGCCGAAACTGCTGCTGCTCGACGAGCCGGCGGCCGGCATGAATCCTTCCGAGTCGGCCGACTTGATGAAACTCATCGAACAGATCCGTTCGCGCGGCATCACGATCCTGCTGATCGAACACCATATGAACATCGTGATGGCCATTTCCGACCGGATCGTCGTTCTGGATCATGGCGTGAAGATCGCGGAAGGGACGGCGGAGGAGATTCGCAACAACCCCGCCGTCATCGAGGCGTACCTCGGGAAGGAAGAGGTGTCGTGATGCCGGCCCCCATCCTTCAGGTGGAAAATCTGACTGCGGGTTATGGGCTCATCGAGGTGCTGAAAGGCATTTCGATCGAGGTGGGCCAGGGCGAGATCGTCACGATCATCGGGGCGAATGGGGCCGGCAAAACCTCGACGCTCATGTGCCTCTCCGGCGTCGTTCCCGCCCGCAGCGGCCAAATTGTGTTCAGCGGAACGCCGATCCAAAACCGCCCCGTGCACGAGATCGTCCGCCTCGGCCTCTGCCAATCGCCGGAAGGGCGAAAGATCTTCCCGCGAATGACGGTCCTCGAAAACCTCCAGATGGGCGCCTTCACCCGCAATGACAAGGAAGGCATCGCAGCTGACATTCAGAAGTCATTTCGCCTGTTTCCGATCCTCAAAGAACGCCAAACCCAGCTGGGCGGAACGCTTTCCGGCGGCGAACAGCAAATGCTCGCCGTTGCACGTGCGTTGATGGGCCGACCGAAACTGCTGCTCTTAGATGAACCCTCGCTAGGTCTCGCCCCCTTGATCGTTCTTAAGATTTTTGAGGTTATACGCGAACTGAACCGCGAAGGCCTGTCGATCCTGCTTGTTGAACAGAATGCCCGCCTCGCTCTCAAGCTCGCCCATCGCGCTTACGTGATGGAAACTGGAGTCATCTCCATCCAAGGGGCCGCACAGGAATTGCTCGCAGATACCCGAATCCAAGCCGCATATCTCGGCCATTAAAGAATCTGCGTCTCACGCCACCTTGGCATCCGATTTGCGTCATCTCCCACAGGAAGCACCGTTTCTCTTTGGGTTTGGCCCCCCAAATCTCGGGTTGTCGCAGTACACCCAAACGCAAAATGTGCGGAAATCGACTATGGCGGGGCAGGAATCGCACATTTCATGCATAGCTGCTGCGATGAAGACACTAGTATTCTCGTGTTTTTCGGTTTTATCTTGAGGTCTCGCCTTCACCGCCCATAAGGTAAAGAATCCGGAATATTACTATGAATGATCAAAAATCCGCTGCGATTCAGTTGACAGAAGAATCGCGAAGGGATACGGTGTAAACAACGTAGGCGGAGTCTTCCGCAGATTTTCGTCCGCCTTACTTACGTCCTTTACCATTCTTCGTTTCGAGGTGCGTATGCAAAGAACTCAACTTTCGGCTCGACGTGGCTTCACGCTGATCGAGCTTCTCGTGGTGATTGCGATCATCGCCGTGCTGATCGCGCTGCTCGTACCGGCAGTTCAGAAGGTTCGCGAAGCGGCAGCCCGCTCGCAGTGCCAGAACAATCTGAAGCAAATCGGCCTTGCCTTGCATGGCTACCACGACACCTACAAAAAGTTTCCGGTAGGCCAGTTCAATGACGACAATCGAAATTGGGGCTGGGGCGTCGCGGTGCTGCCGTTCCTCGAACAGGCTCCGCTCTATAACCTCCTCAAAGCCGATACGACCAATTTCATGATTTTCATTCCGGGCGGCGGACCAAACTACTGGAATGGCGCCTCCAACTACAACGCCGACAGCAACAACACGGGGGGCATTGTAAACGCCACTGCAGGCTCGGGTGCAGCGAAGACCGTCTTATCGATCTTTCAATGCCCCAGCGATATTTGGCCGAGTCTGAATTCGAACGGCATGGCTAAGTCGAACTACCTCGGCAACATCGGCAGCGACACCGGGGTTTGGAACGGGAACTTCGCCACATGGGGACCTCCTACGGGAGCGAACATGACGGGCGTTCTTCTCCAGTCCAACAACAACAACAATACGTATACGGTGAACATGGCGTCCATCACGGACGGCACGAGCAATACCGTCGGCGTCGGCGAAGTCACCGCGAACGCTGGTGCGAGCGCCGGCGCTTACGGCCTCGCGAACCCGGATCGCATTCCGCTTTGGGCGGGCGGCAATCCGAATTATCAGGGCCAAGGAGCGCAGCACAACTACTTCCGTATCATGGACACCGCCTATCCGCTGAACCTCAAAAATTCCGCCAACGCTGATCGAGCCTTCGGATCGCAGCACACGGGCGGCGGCAATTTTCTCTTGATGGACGGCTCCGTCCGCTTCATCTCAGACGGGATCAATACGACTACCTATTACCAGCTGGGGACCCGCAACGGCGGCGAAGCCGTCGGCAACTACTAAGGCGTATCCACGCTCGAATGCTGGGCTTTCCTCCTTCTCGGGAGGAAGGCCTTTTTCCTTTGGAGATCGTATTCCATGATCAGTGAATGCCGACGAATCATTGGCTTATGCTCGCTGCTTTCCATCAGCTTCGTTGCTGGATGTGGCGGCGCAACTACCGCCGAGGTGAAAGGAGTCGTCACGCACAAAGGCGCACCGATCACGGGCGGCACTCTTATCTTCTCCCCAGTCCAGTCAGGCAAGCCCGCGACTGCGGAGGTTCAAAGTGATGGGACCTACACGCTGAGTACTTTCGGCAAAAACGACGGCGCCGTACTTGGCAAGCATAAGGTCGCTTTCACGCCTCCCCCTCAACAGCTCACGGAAGAACAAAAAACCAACCCGAAATATATCGCTCCCCCGCCGAAGTATATGGGCCTGCAGCCAAACACCGCTGAGGTCGAAGTGAAGAGCGGCGCGAACAAGATAGACATGGAACTTGTACCTAAGAAGTGATCGCCAAACTCGGAAAATCCGGAAGTCGGCACGACTTTATCCCACGCGTGCCGGCTTTTTCGTTTCCAAAAGTGCGGCAAGCCACGTTATCGCTTGACGTTTCCGCCGAATCTTTCATAATTCAACCATGTTTTCCCTTTCAATGCCTTCATTTCCGGAGAAGGAGCGAGCATGTTCCGACGCAAAGGTTTTACCCTCATTGAACTCTTGGTGGTCATCGCCATCATCGCGGTCTTGATCGCGTTGTTGGTCCCCGCGGTGCAGAAGGTGCGTGAAGCAGCCGCCCGGGCGCAGTGCCAAAACAACTTGAAGCAACTCGGTCTTGGTCTTCACAACTTCCACGACACTTTCAAGCATTTCCCGATCGGCGAGTGGAACGACGACAATCAGGACCTCGGATGGGGCGTATGGGTTCTCCCGTACATCGAACAGGGGCCGTTGTTTAACCAGTTCACGAACATCGCCAAAGTCCCAAGAAATGGCGGTGGGGCCAATGGATACAGCATGGACGGCCCCCCAAATGGCTGGTCGGGCCGAGTCAACGCGTTTCAAACACAAGCTTCTACGGTTCTGAATGTGTACCTCTGCCCCAGCGATGTTCTTCCGAATCAGTTCAATAACGGCTACGCTAAATCGAACTATTGCGCGAATATTGGATCGGCGCCCGCCAACATCTCCGGATCGAATCCGAACAACTTCGGTTGCGCGAGCGGCTACACGTATGCCAATCAAACCGGAGTTTTTTCGTTTGCGAACAACAACGACAACACGTTCTGCACCAACATGGCTTCGATTACGGATGGGACCAGCAACACGATCGGCCTCGGTGAAGTCACGACGAACAACTGGGCCCAATCAACCAATCTAGGCGAAGGCGCTCTACCGATTTGGGCGGGTGGCAACCCGAACGGTCGCGGTTGCGGCGACGTCTGGGGAATGGGTTCGACGTTCCGCTGCGTCGACACGAATTTCCCGATCAACTTCGGGAGCCGCCCGAACGGCACTGGATGGGGTACTGATCGCTCTATTCTTTGCTTCAGCAGCCAGCACACCGGCGGCGCCAACTTCGTAATGATGGACGGTTCGGTTCGTTTCCTCAGCGAGGCGACCAGCGCCGCCGCATATGCGGCAGCTGGCACTCGTGCGGGCGGCGAGGCGCTTGGCTTAAATTAGCGGTAGAACTGTTTTTTCACGCGGCTTTTCTTCATTTTTGAAGAAAAGCCGCATTCCTTTTTCGTAGGTTCATCCATGACGAAATTCATGCGAGCTGCAGTGTACTTTCTCCCGTTTTGTTGCCTTATCGGCTGCGAATCTGGAGCATCCGTCACCGGCACTGTGACGACAAAAGGCGAGAAAGTCACTTCAGGAAACCTCACTTTTACGCCTGTCGGGGTAGGAAAAGCAGCGAGCACCAACATCAACAGTGATGGAACCTACTCCATCAAGGGAGTGGTTACGGGGAAGAACTCCGTCGTCTTCGCACCGGCGTCGTCAACAGAACCGATCGCTCTGAAACCTGGCGAAAAGGCCAAATCTGCTCCATTCGAAGGACTCCAGGCCAAGAATGCGGAAGTCGACTTGAAGCAAGGAGAAAACAAGGTCGACGTCGACCTGGTACCTAGGAAGTAAATCTCTCATGAATACCAACTAGTGGTCCGTCTCGCCTGATTTTATGCTTGATTCGGCCAAAATGTTAGGTTTTTCAGGCAAGGGTGACGTCAGATGAGCTGAGACTGACCACTAGCAGGCTTGGAAAAACGGCTGTTGCAAGCGGTGTTCGATGCGCTACACCGGCAACCGCGGAGAGTCGCCATGTGTGGCACCGTTGACGAGCAACCGCCCTTGTTTCACACCTTCTAAGGTCGAGGGACCGCATCCGTCCACCACCCGCTGCGGGACATCAAGCGTCGCACCGACCGCATCCTCGGCCAGTACGAGCGATCGCTTCGCCGCCGCGTACAGCCGCACGGGATGCCGAGCATTCCGCCCGAACGTCTGCTCAAGGCGTTGCTGCTGCAGTGCCTGTACCGATTCCGCAGCGAACGGCAGTTGTGCGAACGTTCGACAACACCGATTTGCTGTTCCGGTGGCTTCGGTTCCGCAGCCCAGCGACGACGCCTTCGACGCCACCAGCTTCGGCAAAGAACCGCCCGCGTCTCGATGAGCATCTTTGACGCAGTCGTTCTTCGACGCGGTGGTGGCCGAGGCGATGACGGCCGGCTTGTGCAGCGAGCACTTCAGCGTCGATGGCACGCCTATCGATAGTTCGGCGAGTGCCAAAAGCTTCCGGTCGAAGAACAGTACGGGCGACGACTCGGCGACTGGGCGACGACTTATTGACGCCAACGGCTTCAAGCCCCGCAACGCCGCCGTGGATTTCCGCGGGCCAGAAGCGAAGCAATGAGACCCATCAGAGCAAGACCGATCCAGAGGCAAAGCTCTACCGCAAGTCCAGCGGTCAGGAGGCCAAGTCTTCGCACATGGGGCACGTGCTCGCCGAGAACCGGCACGGGTTGATCGTGACGGTCCGGGCGATGCGGAGAGGCCAGCGGCAAGGCGGAACGCACTGGTGGCGGTCAACATGCTGCTCGATCTGCACGCCACGCAGGGTCAAGCCAGCGCGCTGGGGGCGGACAAGGGCTTCGACGACGGCGAATTTTCGGGTGTTGAATGGATCGGGGTCGAACCGCACGTGCCGTTGGTGAAAGACCCGGTCGACCTGGCGAACCGCAGCCGCCGGGGCAGAGCAACGACTCCCGGCATCCGCGGCGACGCATGCGGCGGAGGATGAACTCGGCGTACTGCTCAGCGGTGCCGCAAGAAAGGAGGAAGGATTCGGATGGCTGGAAGCCTGCAGCGCCAGTTTCTCCATCGAGCGCGCGAGTCCTCGAAGATGCTGCAGACGGGGCCGCGGTACAACCTGGTGCGCGCCAGGATGCCGAAGTCCTCGCCGCGAAGACCGATGCGAAGCGCGGCGAAGGAAGACCGGCCATGGAGGACGGCCACCGACGAAAAAGACTCAAAACCGCTTGAACAAGCAGTTTTTCCGCAGCCTGCTAGCGATAATACTCAAGTTTCACTCCCGCCAGGCTCGCTCCGAGACCAAGACGCCGTCGACTGAGTCGAAGGCGTCTTCGTTCTCCATGAATGATCCGGCAGTAAAGTCCGCCATCGATCCGAGAGATTGGGGTCTCTCGCGACGCACTCTCTGGCCGCCCTTGACGCACCGCTGCGGATTCCGCTAAACAGGGTAAGTCGGACAGGATGTCCCTGGAATCGCCTCTTCCACCTGCTGGATGCACTCGATGGCCACCGCAGACGTCTCTCCCGCCGCGCCGATCACGGCGACTCCGCCCAAACGCAAGTCGTCGCGGTTTCTCAAGTACGCCAAGAAGACGCTCAAACGCGTCGTGCCCTTCGCCGTTTTCGCCTACTTCATCCCCTGGGTGCTGCTCTTCTATGTGATCTGCGGTTTCTTGGATGTGATGCGCAACTCGCGACGGACGCTTTCCACGATCGACCGCTACTTCGCGGGTAACGGCGTCTTCACATGGGTGCTGTCGCCGTTCAACTTGCTGATGGATGTCCTATCGCTTCCGTATTGGAATAAGGGAATCTACAAGCTCAACGAGCTTCCCGAGCGCTACCGCAGCGAAATTCAGACGCTGATCGACGCGGCCCACAACCGCAACCTCGTCGGCCTCCTTGAAGAGAAGATGGGCGAGAAGAAGCGCGGCATGATCTTCTTCCAGTGGTACGGGAAGATCCTCGATACCTCGGTGGACATGCCCGAATTCAAACAACGATTCCGTTACATCCGCACCATCGGCGTTTCGATCTTCAACAAGAAGCAATCCACCGGCAAGCACTACGGACCACTTCGCGTGACCTATCGCGTGCTCT
Organism: Gemmataceae bacterium; assembly: GCA_046350235.1. GTDB lineage: Bacteria > Planctomycetota > Planctomycetia > Gemmatales > Gemmataceae > JAIEPT01. The sequence goes on from JAXMAT010000016.1 coordinate 75,767, forward strand.
ACAACGTCAACGACATGACGGAGCCGAATGTCTACATCAAGGTAGGAAACTACACCCATCGCTGGATGGACGACAAGCTCTTCATTTTCGACGACACGTTGCAGCATCAATCGGTCAACGAATCGGATGGGCTCCGCTACTGCCTGTTTGTCGACATTCTGCGGCCTTCGCTGGTGCCTTGGCTTTTCAGCGGCATTCTCACCGGGATTCGTCTGCTGATGGTTCCTTTCCGTGCGGTGTTTTATCAGCACTGGACGATCATCAAGTAAGGCATTCGAGCCGAACGAAGCGACGGCGTACCACGAAGCGGGGCACGCCGTCGCTGCGTTAGCATTAGGCCGGCCGATTCATGGCGTCAGCATCCTTCCGGATCGGGAGCGAGCCGGCGTCTGCGAGTTCGGCCGAGGCAACTTCAAACCGACCGACGATTGGCTCGAACGCGAAGCGATCATCTCTCTCGCCGGGCTCGCCGCCGAGGCGAAATTCACCGGCAACTACGACTATAACGCGGCCGCCCAGGATTTCCGCTATGTCCGCCAACTCACGCTGTCGCGCGCCGGCGAACGGCGGGCGGATCGGCTGGAGCGTCGCCTGCACTCCAAGACCGAGCATCTGCTGGAGCAGGAGCCGCATTGGCGGGCTGTCGAACACATCGCTAGGGATTTGATGACGCACGGAGAAATCAGCGGCCGAGCGGCGCGACACTGGTTCGAGCAAGCGCAGAGGGATTCGCTCTAACACGAGTGGTTACGTACACGGCATTCTCCGCAGAAGACGGTACTTTCGCGGTAGGTCGTTGAACGAACGGCGGTGTGCCATGCTTCGACGGAACCCTCGCCGAAGTCGTGGACATTCCTCTCCCACCGGCGAAACATGCCCCCTCCCAGATTCGGCGTCCTGCAAAGGGGGCGTGCTTTGTGGCAGAAGCGAACCGAGCCTGAACCCAAACGGACACTGTGCGCGGGCAGGGGTCATGCTTCGCCGGTGGCAGCGGAAGGGCGGATAGCCCAGCAAAGGTTCCGTCGAAGCATGGCACGCGATCGTGAGATTCGCTTTCCGAAACCCGAATGCAATGCCTTTCGGACGACCTGTGAGCGAACGGCAACGAGTTAACATCTTGCGGAGAGGGGGGGGACATAGATGCCCCTAGCATTGCTTCGCAAAAAGAATCACGTGCGAAGAGCCGGCTTCCAACTCCAGCAAGCGGGCTTTGACCTCGAGACCGCCGGCAAAACCTGTGAGCTTGCCGTTGGAACCGATGACGCGGTGGCAGGGAGCAATGATCGAAATCGGGTTCTTCCCATTCGCCGCCCCGACCGCTCGCACGGCTTGTGCGTTTCCGATTTGCGAAGCGATCTGCCTGTAACTCCGCGTCTCGCCGAAGGGAATGGTCAGCAAAGCCTTCCAAACCTGTTTTTGGAAAGCGGTCCCCTTGAAGTCGAGTTTCAGGGAAAACTCGATCCGTTTCCCCTCGAAATATTCGCGGAGCTGGCGCTCGGTTTCGAGGAGGACGGGATGGGCAGGAGAATCCTCGCATGCCCCCAGCGGCACACGTTTCGGATCATCTCGCTCCCACAAGACCGCGGCCAATCCGTCGTCGCTTGCGACCAACTTGAGCTTGCCCACGGGCGAGTCGAAGTATTTCGTTGCCAAGTTCACATGGTCCTCCTCAAGACTGCCAGGTCGATTGTCGTTTGCGAAAGAGCCGCGCACGTAGTAAGCGGATCAAGGCCGCGTCAAGCGACAACCGCCTAATGCGTGCGCGTCGCTTTGGCCAAGCCGTTCCACAAATGCATCGCCGCGTACGCACGCCAGGGCCGCCATGCTTCGGCCAAGCGAAGTGCATCCTTGGCGGAGCATCCGCCGAGCGCCGTTCGCAGACCAAGGTCTTGATGCGGGAAAGCATCCGGCCAACGCAGCACCCGCATGGCGATGTATTGGGCGGTCCAGGGGCCGAAGCCTGGCAGTTCGGTGAGGCTGCCGATGAAGGATTCCGCACCCTGTCCGGGATCGAGCGAAATCGTCGAATCGCAAACGGCTTTCGCCAACGATTGCACGCATTTCGCCCGAGCCGTGACGAGTCCGATTCCCGTCAATTCCTCCAATTTCACCTCCGCGATGCGTGCTGGAGTCGGGCTGAATCGCGCTAGTCCAGGAATCGAGGTCGTCGCCGACTCGCCGAACGCTTCGACGAATCGCCCCGCCAAGGTCGTCGCGGCACGCACGGAAATCTGCTGCCCCAGGATCGCGCGGACCGCAAGCTCGAAGCCGTCGAATGCGCCTGCGACCCGTAATCCTGGGTTCATCCGAACGGACTCGGCAAGGCGAGGATCGTTGCACAGATGACTGGCGATCACATCCGGCCGCGCATCCAAATCGAAGTGGCCGCGAAGCCGAGCGAGGATCTGCGGCAACGCGCTCGCCAATCCAACGGGCACCTCGACGGCGAGCGAATGTCGGTTTGGAATGGGTTCGACTCGCAGCCAGCCACGCAGTTTTCCGACGACGACCGTTCGGGCATAAGTTTGGCCTTCAACGAC
>JAXMAT010000017.1:0-78276 GCA_046350235.1 Gemmataceae bacterium
ACGCACTTGCAACGAGATGAAAGAACGGATCAACCGTGCGGATACCTAGGAGATTCCAAGCATGCATGCAAATGCAATCCGATGCAGATCGATCGCTACATGGGTCGAGTTTCAGGCCCGTTGCTCGATCGCATCGACTTGCACATCGAAGTGCCGGCGGTTCCGTTTCAGGAATTGTCGGCGAAGACCGAAGGGACGCCGAGCGCCGCGATGCGTCAGCAAGTGCTCAAGGCACGGCGCATCCAACATGAGCGGTTCGGCGACAGCGTCGTTCGGCTCAACTCGCGGATGTCGAGCAGGCAACTCCGCAAATTCTGTCCGCTGGAACCGGACGGCAAACAACTTCTGCAGCAAGCGATGGACGCGCTAGGTCTCTCTGCCCGCGCCCATGATCGCATCCTCCGCATGGCCCGCACCATCGCCGATCTCGAAGGCAGCGAGCAAATCCAGGCGATGCACCTGAATGAAGCGATCGGTTACCGCAGCCTCGACCGCAAGCTTTGGAAACGCTGAGTTTCTCACCGCATTTCTTCTACAATTCACCTCGTCTTCGCAATTTCTTGACATTAGGCCTTGTGTCAATCCATGAGTTTCGCAATCCTGATTCTCGCCGTCATCTGCCTCGCCTACGCCAACGGCGCCAACGATAACTTCAAGGGAGTGGCGACACTATTCGGCAGCGGAACCACATCGTTCAAAATGTCCGTCGTCTGGGCGACATTGACTACGTTTGCCGGTTCGCTCATCGCGGTCGTGCTCGCCTCGCAGTTGCTCAAGAATTTCAGCGGCCGCGGATTGATCTCGGACGACCTCGTTAGCGAAATTCGCTATGTTTCTTCGGTCGCCGCCGGGGCGGGGGTGACGGTGCTGATCGCCACGCGACTCGGCATGCCGGTCTCGACGACGCATGGGCTGGTCGGCGCCCTGGTGGGCGCGGGGTTCGCCGCGGGATCGGACATCAATTTCGGCAAACTGGGCCTCGATTTCTTCCTTCCGTTGATCGTCAGCCCCATCATCGCAGTGGTGGCGACGTGCATCGTCTATCCGACGTTTCGCTTCGTCCGCAGCCGATTCGGGGTGACGCGATCGACCTGCCTTTGCGTCGGGCGGGAAATCGTTGAGGTGCTCCCGGCGAATTGCCATGAGACGATCGCCCTCGAACGCGTCGAACAACTGACGGCATCCAAAGGCACGACCGTCACTTGCCAGGAGCGATATCAAGGCCAAGTCGTCGGCATCGAAGCTGGGAAGGTTCTGGATGGTCTGCATTTCCTCTCGGCTGGCATCGTCAGCTTCGCACGCGGGCTCAACGACACGCCGAAAATCGCGGCCCTTTTGCTGCTTGCTCCGCAGTTCGGCGGCTTCGGCAGCATGGCGTTCGTCGGCGTCATCATTGCGATCGGAGGCGTCCTTAGTGCTCGTCGCATCGCGGAGACGATGGGAAAGAAAATCACACCGATGAATCCGGGCCAGGGCTTCACCGCCAACTTGATCACGGGAGTCATCGTCGTCGCCGCGAGCCGACTCGGCATGCCTGTGTCGACGACCCATGTGAGTTGCGGTTCGCTCTTCGGCATCGGCGCCATCACCCGCAAGGGCGACCTCAAGACGATCGGCAAAATCCTCTCCGCGTGGGTGACGACGCTCCCCCTCGGCGCCACGCTGGGATACGCATCCTTCTGGCTGCTCCGCTCCCTTTAGCACGCTGTCCGCGCAAGTCTCTTGGCAGGCGGACCAGCCGTTCGCTACAACGTAGGTATGCCTTTGTTCAGGCTGCGCAAAAGGATTTGTCGATGGCCTTGCGTTTCTCGGTTCTCGCTAGCAGCAGCGCCGGCAATGCCAGCTATCTTGAGGCCGACGGCTTCGGCGTGCTGATCGATTTCGGCCTCGCACCGAAGACGCTTGCCCGGCGATTGGATCAGGTGTTCGCCTCCTGGGAATCGGTCCGCGCCGCTTTGCTGACGCACACGCATGGCGACCACTGGAACGACGGCACCCTCAAATGCCTGCACGAGAGAGGCATTCCGATTCATTGCATGCCGGAGCATGTCGAGGAGTTGAAGCGGGCGAATCGCCGGGCCGAGGCGATGGAAAGCGAAGGGCTGCTGCGGCCCTATCAAGACGGCGAACTCTTCGACTTGGAAACGATCCGCGTGATGCCGTTCGCGGTGCCGCACGATGGTCCGACCAGCGGGTTTCGCATCGAAGGGGTTCGCCAGGCCTGGTCGCTGGCCTACGCCACCGATCTCGGTTCATGGAACGCGTCGCTTGTTTCGTGCTTCGCCGACGTCGACATCCTCGCGCTCGAGTTCAACCACGATGTGGAGTTGGAGCGATCGAGCGGACGACACGCGTTTCTGGTGAACCGCGTCCTCGGCCATCGCGGGCATTTGTCGAACGATTCCGCCGCGACGCTGCTAGGCCGAACGCTTGAAGCCTCCGCGGACGCGCGATTGTCGCATGTGGTTCTGACGCATCTGAGCCAGCAATGCAACAGTCCCTCGTTGGCGCGTGAAGCGGCCGAACGGATCCGCGCCAAGCATCAACGCGACTTCGAGATCCACGTCGCTACGCCGAACGCACCGACTGTCTGCATGGCTCCGCGGCGTGCGGGGAAGCGTTTCGAGTCGATGCCTCCCGCGTTCCAGCAGTTGCTTCCGGGATGGGACGAATGATTCGCACTCTAGCTGATTCGCACACTATTTGATGACGCCAAGTTCCTTGCCGACGCTGGTAAACGCCGCGATGGCGCGGTCCAGTTGTTCGTCGGTGTGGGCCGCGCTGAGTTGGATGCGGATGCGGGCTTGCCCTTGGGGGACGACGGGGAAGCTGAATCCGATCACGTAGATGCCGTGGTCGAGCAAACGATCCGCCATCTTCGATGCAAGGGCGGCGTCGCCGAGCATGACGGGGAGGATGGGGTGTTGGCCGGGCTTCACGGTGAAGCCGGCTTTTTCCAGGCCGATCCGCAACTTCTTCGCGTTGGCATGCAGGCGGTCGCGCAATTCGTTCGATTGCGACACCAATTCGAGTGCCTTCTGTGCGGCGCGGAGGATCGGCGGGGGGACGGCATTCGAGAACAAGTAGGGCCGCGAACGCTGGCGTAGATAATCGATCAACTCCTGGCTGCCGCAGGTGAAACCGCCTGCTCCGCCGCCGAGCGTCTTGCCGAGCGTGCTGGTAATGATGTCGATGCGATCGAGCACGCCCTGCGCCTCCGGCGTGCCGCGTCCCCCGGCTCCCAGGATTCCTGTCGCATGGCTGTCGTCCACCATCACGATCGCGTCGTAGCGGTCGGCCAAATCGCAAATTTCCGGTAACGGCGCAAGCAGGCCGTCCATCGAAAAGACGCCATCGGTCGCGATCATGCGGAAGCGGGCGTCCTTCGATTCCTGGAGACAGCGTTCGAGGTCCTTGAGGCCGCAATTTGTGAAGGAACTGTTTCGCCTTGCAGAGCCTCACGCCGTCGATGATGCTCGCGTGGTTCAGCTCGTCGCCAATGATGGCGTCTTGGTCGCTGAGGATGGTCTCGAAGAGGCCGCCGTTGGCATCCCAGCAGGAGCTGTAGAGGATGGCGTCGTCTTCTTGAGGAAGGTCGAGATGTCCTTCGAATTCCTTATGCAGATCCTGCGTGCCGCAGATGGACCGCACGGAGGCCATGCCGGAACCTGGCGCGTGCGCAAACCGTCATGAGCCGCCTCGACGATCGCCGGGTGGCTGGCGAGTCCAAGGTAGTTGCTCGCGCAGAAGTTGACGACGTCGCCCGCCCACGCGGATGCCTGCCCCTTGCGGCCCCTGCAATTGGCGTTCGCGTTTGTAGAGCCTCTTTCGCCTGGAGGTCGTCGAGCTGAACTCCGCAGATGTCGCGCAATTTCCGATCGCTCATCGCACTGTTCCTTGAAGCCGAGAGAGGCGGACGCGGATCATTCTAAAATTGCTTGACTCGATTGGAGAGGCCAGAATCACAGCGACAGAAAAACCGAGACATGAAAAAGCAAAGAGCATCGCTGTTATGCACCGATGAGTGAAACGGCTGGCCACTTCGGAACCACGGCGAAAGAAGTGTCGCACCTACAGAGCGGCTCGATACAACTCGTGCAGCTCCGCTTCGCCGGCGGTGCGGGGTTGAACTTCGAGGTCCACTCGCTGCGAAGCTTCCTCGGCGAGGAGATGCAGGATCGCTTGGCCGACGCCCAAGTCGGCCAAACGAGTCGGCAGTTCGGCGATTCGCACAAGTGCGCCACGCGTTGAGCAAGCACCTCGGCGGCGACGGTCCGCGAGCCGTTGGCCAGGCCCGCTTCCTGCACCAAGTCGGCATATAGTTCCGGCACTTCGACCGCATTGAATCGAATCACATGAGGCAGCATGATGCCGACGGCGAGACCGTGAGTGATGCCGTAATGGGCTGTCAGCGGGTTGGCACACGCATGGCAGGCGCCGAGCATCGAGTTTTCGATCGCCGTGCCTGCAAGAAACGCTCCCATCTGCATGGCGCCGCGTGCTTCGAGGTCGCGGGGAGAGGTCAGAGTTTTTTCGAGGTTGATTTCGAGCAGTTTCCACGCCTCGCGAGCGAACATTTGCGAGAGAGGATTGCGCTTCGTCGTCACGTACGATTCGACCGCGTGCGTCATCGCGTCGATCCCCGTGAGGGCGGTCACGCGGCGTGGTTGCGACAGGGTCACTTCGGGATCGAGGATGGCGATCGTGAAAGCCGCCTTGCGGTCGCCGCACGCCATCTTCATGTGGCTCTTTTCGTCGGCGATCAGCGCGTAGGACTGCGCTTCGCTCCCGGTTCCCGCCGTCGTCGGGATGCCGATCGAAGGGAGCATCGGCTTTTTGGCTTTGCCGAAGCCCTTGTAATCGGCGATGGCGCCGCCATTGGTCAGGATGAAATTGATGCCTTTGGCGCAGTCCATGGAACTGCCCCCGCCGACGCTGACGATGAGATCGATTCCGCGCGGCCGAGCGAATTCGACGCCGGCGGTCACATGCTTGCTGGTGGGATTTTCTTCAACGTCGTCGAACAAATGGGCCTCGAGACCTGCTTCGGCTAGCGAGCGCATCGCTCGTTGCGGATGTCCGGCGGCTTCAAGGCCCGGATCGGTGACGACCAGCACCCGGCTCGCGCCAAGTTCCCGGGCAAGTTCGCCGAGCCGATGCATCGTGCCAGGGCCGAACATCACCCGCGTAGGGGTGTGAAAGTCGAACGGCTGCAGCGGCCAACCGGGGGCAGCTTGCAGCCGAGAAATCGCGGGTGAGATGGCGGAGCCCATGTGGCGGAGCTTGAGGGTTCGGGCTGTTTCATTCGCTTCCGTCTTTATAGCCGGTGGCGTGGCGACCTGCGCCCTCAAATCGCGATCAGCGTTGAACGCGAGCGCTGCCCCCCTTGGCGAACTGCTCGATTTCCTCGAGCTTCGCCATGGTGACGTCGCCGGGGAACGTGGTGAGAAACGCGCCATGCGCCCAACCCAGACGCAACGCTTCTTCCGGCGTTCGACCCGTGATGAGGCCATAGATCAGTCCTGCGGCAAAACCGTCGCCGCCGCCGATGCGGTCGATGACGTCGAGTTCGCAGGTTGGGCTGACGTAGCGTTTGCCGTCGAGCCAGAGGACGGCTGCCCAGCTATGGCGATTGGTGGAATGCACCTCGCGGAGCGTTGTCGCGACCATCTTGATGTTGGGGAATTGGGCGACGACGCGGTCGATCATCTGGAAAAAGGTGTCGGGATCGAGCTGCGATTTGCCCGCCGCCACTTCCGGCCCGGCGATGCCGAGGCCTTTCTGCAGATCCTCTTCGTTGCCGATCAGGCAATCGATGCTGCCGGCGATCTTGCGAAGGACCTCATGCGCCCGCTTTTCGCCGCCGACGGACGACCAGAGTTTCGCCCGATAGTTAAGATCGAACGAGACGACCGCCCCCGCCTTCTTCGCCGCTTGAATGCCTTCGAGGATGAGGTCGGAAGTGGTCGTCGAGAGCGAGGCGAAAATGCCGCCGGAGTGGAACCAGCGGACGCCGCGGGCGAACATGCCGGTCCAATCGAAGTCGCCTGCCTTCAGCATGGCGCTCGCTTCGTTCGCCCGGTTATAGAAGACGACCGGCGGACGAACGCCTTGGCCGCGGTCGCTATAGACGGTGGCGATGTTCGGCCCGCGCACGCCATCGTGGTCGAACCACTTGTAGAACGGCGTCACGCCCATCTCGCGGACGCGGGCCTGCACCAATTCGCCGATGCCGTACTTCACCATGGCGGTGGCGATGGCGGTCTTCAGGCCGAAACATTCGGAAAGGTTGGCGGCCACGTTGTATTCGCCGCCGGAGACGTGGACATCGAGCGAGCGGGCTTTGCGGAAAGGGATGATGCCCGGATCGAGCCGATGCACGAGGGCGCCCAGCGAAAGAAGATCGAACTCGCAGGCATCTTTGCGAACAGTCAGGCCGCTCATGATTCACTCGAGGAAAACTGCCGCCTAGGGCGGCCGGAGTAGGATGCAGGGATGAGAATGAATTTATGAAGGCGGGCCGTTGCGATCCAGCACGGAACGAAAAGCGACCGTCGGCGTGGCGGAGGACCCTACCGAGGATTGCCGTCAACGCCGTTGCGGTGGCTTGTCTGCTCGACTTAGGTGTATCGCTCGCGGATGAATTTTCGGTTCGCTAGCGGGGTTTGGTCGTCGTACTCGTGCTTCTTCGATCGCTTGGGGAGCTTCACTTTCTCACGCGGGACATCTTGATACGGGATGCGTTCGAGAATGTGCGCGATGCAATTCAGACGAGCGCGTTTCTTGTCGTCGGATCGCACCAAATGCCACGGCGCGTCTTCCGTGTCCGTCGCGTCGAGCATCAGATCGCGCGCTTCGGAGAATTCGTACCACCGACTGTAGGATTCCAAATCCATGGGACTCAGCTTCCATTGCCGCATTGGATCTTCGATACGCGCTTCGAATCGCTTTTCTTGTTCCTTTTGGCTCACTTCAAGCCAAATCTTGATCAGGATGATTCCCGACCGCACGACATGGCTCTCGAAGGCAGGGCAGAGCCTGATGAAGTCCTTGTACTGATCCTTGGTGCAGAATCCCATGACGTATTCGACGCCGGCGCGGTTGTACCAACTCCGATCGAACACCACCACCTCGCCCGCGGCCGGAAAATGGGCCATGTAGCGCTGGATGTAGAGTTGGCTCTTCTCGCGGTCGGAGGGAGCGGGGAGGGCGACCAAGCGGAACACTCGCGGACTCACGCGCTCGGTGATCGCCTTGATCGTGCCTCCCTTGCCTGCCGCATCGCGCCCCTCGAACACCAGGATCACGCGCAGCCCTTGTTGCTTCACCCAGTCCTGAAGTCGGCACAATTCCGTCTGCAATTTGCGGAGTTCCTTCTCGTAGACGTCGCTCTTCATTTTCGTGGGCCGAGAAGGGTCGTGCTTGGCCATGGCGTGCTCCTGAATTCGAGGAAAGCGATCGAACCTCACGCGGTGACTTTGTTTTGGGCGCAGAACTCCGCCTTGGTTTCTTCGCTGATGAACCAGTACTTCGTCCCCTTCCAATCGAGCGATGTCGCTGCGACTATGCTCGGAAACTGGATGTGGGCGATAGGGTCTTCGACCATCGTTTCCTTCACGTAAGCAGCAGTTTCTCCGATTGAGAGATACGCCTGGACGAAATCGACGAGGCGATCGTCGATCCACTTGGCCGCCGCGGCGGTGTCCACTTTTCCCAAAGGAAACGTGAGGTCCGAGTGCTTCAGGAAGTTCATCAGCACCGGGATGATCTCAAGATCATAAGAGAGGATCACGTTCTCGATCTGCGCGTCGGTGTACGCGGACAGCTTCAGGCGAATGCGGGCGCAATTCGACGTAAAGTCGAAGATGCCTTCACGTGTCGAAGGCAGGATTTTCGGCGTTGCTTTGACCCGCTCGCCGAACTTTTTCATGAGAATCTCGAGCCGCGGCTTCCATACGGTTTGCAACAAGGAGAAGTCTTTGCCAAGTTGCTCGAGGCGTTTCTGCCGCCCCTTGTGGGCTTCAAGCTGCTCGTCTTGATACTTCTTCGCTTTCTCGGCGACGGCCATGAATTCGGCATCGATCCGGTTTTCGAGGGTTTTGGTTTCAGACATGATCGGACCTCCAAAAAGGTGTTCAGGATTCGACAGGATGCGCCGCAACGGGAGTTGTCGGCGTCGTAAACGGTTGACGCGGCGGCGAAGCGAAACGGCCCCAAGCGGCCGAGGCGCCAGCCATCACAACGGTTTGAAAAAGGGCAAAAATCGTGGTTGCGGCCACGGCGGGAGTACCGGGGAGCTGCGATCCGACCACCGCGATGGCGACACCCACATTGCGTACGGCGACAGCGATCGCCAACTCGCGTCGTTCGGCATGATTGCCGACGACGAACCCAGCGCCCGCGCCGGCTGCAAGGAGTAGGGACATCCCTAAAAATGCTCGTGGCGGCACGGCAACGATCGCGTCGAACTGAGCGTAGACGATCAGCGACAGCAGGCCGATGTTGAGCAGGGCGCTCAACCGCTCCGCCGGCTTTTTCGCCATCGCTGCAAAATAAGGCGCCCGATGTCGAATCGCGAGCCCGGCCCCCAGCGGCAACAACTGGGCGAGGAACAACGACCCAGCAAGAGATAGGGCATTCACGGACAGGGACGCAGGATCCATCGACGTCGCCGGCACGTGGTCGAGGATGAAAGGGATCAGCCATTGCAAGAGCAATGGAGCCGCCAGCGCCGAAGTTGCTGCGAGTAGGGCCATGAGCCCGATGGCTTTGGCTGCGTCGCCTTTGGCGAGAGTGGTGAATGCCGGCAGAAACGCGTTCTGGGACAGACTGCAACGACCAGAACCCAACAGCGACGAATGCGCTTGGCTGAAACAAAATCAGCAAACCGACCGCGGGTGCGGCAGCAGGACGCTGGCAATCATGACGATCAAGCCACGTTCCTTCAGAACGAGAAGAAGTCGATCGACGCTGACCCTGATACCGGCGGCCACCATCATTTCGACGAGCGTGACCCATGAGAGAATGCCAATGAAAGCAGGTAGCGAGACCGTCATGGCCGTGCCTCCTGCTGTTGAAGCGGCGGCGACGCGTCCGCATCCGCCGCTCCGCCGACGCCTTGCGGATCGGACACTGAAGCCAGCGCGCGATCTCCGGATCATCGAATGCCCTCGCTGCGGTTCGGTGAAGGCGGCCCAATTCCTTCCGTAACGCCGGATGCCGTGGGGGCGGCAACGTGCGAATCAAATCCTGCACCATCGCATGCAGCCGGCGCATGACTTGCACTGACGTCGCGCCGTATTGGCGAATCTCGGATGTTGCGAGCGTGACGTATTCCTCCCAGTTCGGCGTTCGGAAGCTGAGCGAATCGTTCCTGCCGCGTCACGCGCGATTTTGTCGTCCAGGCGATGAAGTCCCAAGTGGCGAAGCAAATGGTGAATCTGATCGATCGCAAGCACGGCCGTCGACGGATCGCGATTGCGGGCGAAAGCGATTTGCAGGCAATGTCGACGATAAGCCGAATCGCGAACGCGGGATCTTGTTCAATGGTTCGTTCAGGGCCGATCGCGATCGACCGGCGAAGCGAATGTGTCGGAATGGAACCGCCGACCACTGCAAAGAGCGGGTCTCCTGCAACGAAATCACCGACTTGGGGAATCAACCGAACTCGACATTCGTGCCGCTGCGCTAATCTCGCGATGCCGCATTCGTCGAAGGCAATGACGACGCCCGACATATCGGAGGCGACCAATGCCTCCGGCGTCTGTTCGAAGCCGGGAGTTTCCGAACCCCCGGCTTCCGCTGAAAGCTTGAGCGGATAGACGGTGTTGATCGCGACATGCGCTTCTTCCGCCACGGCCGGCAGGACGAAACTTGGACGCAGCATTTTTCCGGCATGATCGATCAGGTGGAGAAATACGGCGATGCTGACGATGCATGCCCAGCCCGCGGAGCGTCATCAATACGGGGACCGTTTCATTCTTCGCGCGAACCGTGCCGCCGCGAGGGCGAACGCGAAGGTGAAGACGAAGACCAAGCAAGCGCGACGCGAGTGACCCGGTCGCGGAATATCGTCGCAATCGCCCGCGGAGTCAGTTGGGCGCTGGCCAACTGTACCACCAGCAGAAGGGAAGAGCAGACGAACACGATGAACGTGAACATCGCTCCCGCGAGCGTGGAAAGGGCAGCCCGTGCCGCGTCCGCGTTCAAGGGCGCCCACGTCATAGTCCCTTCGGCACGCTGCAGCAACTCGACGACCCCAAACGCCGCAATCATGGCCAGGGTCGGCGGAAGCCAGATCGAATTCCGCGCGAATCGTCGAATGCGATAACGTAGCAGCCACGTCATGCCGAGCCTCCTCCGTCTCGCTGGCTCCACTTTGCATGTTCCAGCCGAATTAAGGCGATTGCATCGTTGGCTCCGTCCACGCAGCGAGGGATTTCCATGTCTTCAGGGTTCGCCAACGGCATCTCGGGCCGCAGCAGGAATTGCTTGGCCCAATCGACCAGTCCTTTCCACATGGGGCCGACGAGAATCAGCGGCGTTTGCCGCAGGTGCTTCACTTGCAAAAGTTGCCAGATCATCATCAATTCCAACACGGTGCCCACGCCGCCGGGAGCGACGATGAAGGCATCGGAAGCGAGAACGAAGTGATGCAGGCGAGTGAAAAACGTTTTGTGTTCGTAGGCTTCGGTGACGAACGGATTGACCTCTTGCTCGAACGGCAGTTCGACGCGGATGCCCATCGAAACACTTCCGCGTTTCGCGATCGCCGCGCCTTCGTTTGCCGCCTGCATCACGCCCGGTCCGCCCCCTGTGATGACGTCGCACTCGAGTTCCGACAGCACGGTCGCAATCCGCTTCACTTCCTCGTAGACGAACGTGCCCGGCTTGGTGCGAGCAGATCCGAAGATAGTGACGCGGTAACGCTCGTGTTTCGCAGGTTTGATCCGCGTCAAGTTGTTGACGACGTCCCACAGGCTGAAGACCGTGTCCACCAGCAGCTTCTTGACGGCGTTTTCGTCTCCGAGGCTGATCGGGCCAGTCCGCTTGCTTTCGCTGTTCATGACGAAGCTCCTGACGGCGTAGACGAAATAAGCATCGCGACCGAATGCGCTTGCACTTGGTAACGCGTTCCCGAAATCGGCGGCGCATGTTCTGCGGCAACGATGTCGTTGGGGGAGGGCAGAGCGGTGTCGATCCATCTTCGCCAGAGCCCGCCGGCCGAACGCGGCGGCAAGTCGAAGTCCAACGGTTCCCAATAGGCATTGAAGATAAGATGGAAGTCGGTGCCCGAGTCCGCAAGGCGACCGCCCAGCACAAGCGTCCGGGACGCATCGCTCCAATCGGGAGCGTTAAGCTTCGTGCCGTGCCACGCCTTGGTCGCGTTCTCAAGAAGTTGCACCAAGGTCGTTCGCTGCTCTTCATGTTCCGTGGTGCGGCGACATCGCTGAGCGTTCAGCACTTGGACGAATCGCAACAATTCGGCGTGTTTTTCGAGCAGCGACCAATCGAACCAGCTGATCTCGTTGTCCTGGCAGTAGGCGTTGTTGTTGCCTGCCTGGGTTCGGCGAACTTCATCTCCCATCTGGATCATCGGCAGCCCGACGGAGATAAGCGTCGCCGTGAGGAAATTTTTCACTTGGCGATTGCGAAGCGATTCGATGCCAGGATCATCGCTCGGACCTTCGATGCCGCAGTTCCAGCTTGCATTGTCGTTGGTGCCGTCGCGGTTCCCCTCGCCGTTGGCTTCGTTGTGCTTCTGGTTGTAGGACACGAGATCGTTGAGCGTGAATCCGTCATGGCAGACGACGAAATTGACGCTCTGCTCGGCTTCGCGCTGCTTATGTGCGTACATTTCCGGGCTGCCGACGAGACGATCCGCGAAGCGGCGAACGGCTCCCAGCTCGCCGCGGAAGAAGTCCCGCGCGTCGTCTCGAAATCGCCCGTTCCATTCTTTCCATGCGTCGCCGACGAAGCTGCCGACTTGATAAAGGCCGGCCGCATCCCACGCCTCGGCGAACAACTTCACGCCGGCGAGCGCGGGGTCCGATTCGATGTCCCACAGTACCGGCGGATTGGGCATCGGATGGCCCGACGCGTCGCGAGAAAGGATCGAAGCGAGGTCGAATCGGAATCCGTCGACATGCATTTCCTGCACCCAGTAGCGCAGGCTGTCGACGATCATCCGGCGGACGACAGGGTGATTGGAATGAAGCGTGTTCCCGCACCCGGTGTAGTTGGAATACCACTGCGGATCGGGCTCGAGAATATAGTAGGTCGGATTGTCGATGCCGCGAAACGAAAGCGTTGGGCCAGCGTGATTTCCCTCAGCCGTATGGTTGTAGACCACGTCGAGGATCACTTCGATGCCGGCCCGATGCAACGCCTTGACCATGTCGCGGAATTCGTGGATAGGCCCGAGAACGTCTTTCCGCGAACTATAGGCTGGATGCGGCGCGAAGAATGAGATCGGCGCGTATCCCCAGTAATTGATCTTTCCCAGCGGACCGTCCTGGGGGTCGAAATGAAACACGGGAAGCAGTTCGACTGCCGTGATGCCGAGTTTCTGAAGGTACGGGATTTTTTCGATCAGCCCTGCATACGTTCCGCGATGTTCGTCCGAGACGCCAGAGCTTGGGTGACGCGTGAATCCGCGGACATGCATTTCGTATACGATCGTTCGAGCCGACGGAGTCCGCAGCGGTCGATCGCCCTCCCAATCGTAGTCCGTCGGATCGACGACGACGCTTTTCGTTGCAACGCCGGCATTGTCGCCTGGTTCGGTCGCCTTACGCCGATCGTACCCGTCTGGGACCGCGACGCCTCGTCCGTAAGGGTCGATCAGCACTTTCTCCGCATCGAACCGTAAGCCTCGATCGGGTTGGCGCGGCCCATCGACGCGATAGGCATACATTTGGCCGGGACGGATGCCCGGCACGAAACAATGCCAGTAGTGGTAACTGCGATTGGCGTGAGCATCGAGGCGAACGATGTTGCTTGGCTTCGCATCGTCCACTCGGTCGAAGAGAAGCAACTCGACGCTGCTTGCGGTTCGGGAAAACAGGCTGAAATTGACGCCGGATTCAACGACAGTTGCGCCGAGCGGGCAGCTGGATCCTTCGAATGGATGCCCCATGGCAAACTCCTTCCGCGACGTTCGGAAGCGGTCAGCGTTGGGCTACGGGTGGGGCGGACCCCCCAGCCGTTCTTTGCTTTCCCGCTAGATGTTGTCGCCTTCCGTGGAGGTGCGTCCTCCGCCGTCGCCGGTTTTTCCCCATTGCCAACCGCTGATCTCCGGCATGTCGTCGCCGTAGCGTTCGATATACTCCCTGTGCTCGATCAGCTTGTTGTGGATCGCCTGTTTGAAATACGCTGCCTTGGCGCCGAGCTGGGGCAGGCGGTCGATGACGTCTTCCACCAGATGAAACCGGTCCAACTCGTTCATGACCACCATGTCGAACGGCGTGGTGGTCGTTCCCTCTTCCTTGAATCCCCGGACGTGCAGGTTTTTGTGGTTTGTTCGTCGATAGGTCAGCCGATGAATCAGCCACGGGTAGCCGTGGAAGGCGAAGATGATCGGTTTGTCCTTCGTGAAGAGAGCATCGAAGTCGTGGTTCGACAGTCCGTGAGGATGTTCCTCGGGCGGCTGCAGCTTCATGAGATTCACGATGTTGACTACGCGGATCTTCAACTCAGGGATGTTCCTTCGGATCAACTCGACCGCAGCCAGCGTTTCCAGCGTCGGCACATCGCCGCAGCACGCCATCACGACATCGGGTTCGGAACCCTTGTCGTTGGACGCCCATTCCCAGATGCCGAGCCCCGCGGCGCAGTGCTTGATGGCCTCGTCCATCGTCAGCCATTGCGGAGCGGGCTGCTTGCCGGCGACTACCACATTCACGTAATTGCGGCTGCGCAGGCAGTGATCGGTCACGGACAACAGTGTGTTGGCGTCGGGCGGAAGATAGACCCGCACCACTTCGGCTTTCTTGTTGACCACATGGTCGATAAATCCCGGGTCCTGATGCGACAGGCCGTTATGATCCTGCCGCCAGACGTGCGAGCTGAGGAAGTAGTTGAGCGAGGCGATCGGGCGACGCCATGGGATGTGATTGCATGTCTTCAGCCATTTCGCGTGCTGGTTGAACATCGAATCGATGATGTGGATGAACGCTTCATAGCATGAGAAGAAGCCATGTCGGCCTGTCAGCAGGTAGGCTTCCAGCCAGCCTTGACACTGATGTTCGCTCAATACTTCCATCACTCGGCCATCGGGGCTGAGGTGGTCGTCTTCCGGATAGATTTCCGCCATGTAGCAGCGGTTGGTGACTTCGAGCACATCTTGCCAACGGTTCGAATTATTTTCGTCAGGACTGAAGAGGCGGAAGTTCTTGCTTTCGAGATTCAGCTTCATCACGTCGCGAAGGAAGGTACCCATGTGCCGGGCCGATTCGGCGATGGCGGTGCCCGGCTTGTCGACCCTCACGGAATAGTCGCGAAAGTCGGGCATGCGTAGGTCGCGAAGCAACAGGCCGCCATTCGCGTGCGGATTATCGCTCATGCGCCGCTTGCCGTGCGGGGCAAGTTCCGCGAATTCCGCAATCAGCTTGCCGGACGCATCGAACAGTTCTTCGGGCTTGTAGCTCTTCATCCACTGTTCGAGAATTTTGATGTGCTCGGGCTTGTCCATGTTTCCCATGGGACTTGCGGCTTCGCCAGTAGTCTTCGCACTTCTTGCCGTCGATCACGGCCGGGCACGTCCAGCCTTTAGAGTGCGGAAGACGATCAACGGCCAAGCGGGTCGTCGTTTCCCCTCGTCTGCCGCGTGGTTCCAAATCGCCTTGATCTCGGCGACGCATGCATCCATGGTCGCCGCCAAGTCCCGGTGGACAGCTTCCGGTTCATGTCCTTCCACGAAGTAGCGCTTTATAGCCCATGCCTTCTAAAACTTCTGCAACTCTTCCTTGGGGATGCGGGCAAGGAAACAGGGGTTAGCGATCTTGTAGCCGTTGAGGTGAAGAATGGAAGAACACCGCTGCCGCGGGCGGGTTGAGGAATTTGTTCCCTGCCAGCCGGTGGCCAGAGCACCGTTTCGGCTTCGCCGTCTCCCACGACGCAAGCGACGATCAAATCCGGATTGTCGAATGCGGCGCCGTATGCGGCCCGCCGCGGCAGGCCGAGTTCGCCGCCTTCATGGATCGAACCGGGCGTTTCTGGGGCGATGGCGCTAGGTATGCCTCCTGGGAAGCTGGAACTGCTTGAACAGTCGCTTCATTCCGTCGACGTCCTGGCTGATGTTGGGGTAGTACTCGCTGTAGGTTCCTTCGAGGTACGACGGCAACCAAAGACGGGCTGCCATGGCCTGGGCCGATGATGTAGATGAGATTGAGATCGTCCTTCTTGATCACTCGGTTGAGGTGGACGCACAGCATGCCTAGGCCAGGCGAGGTTCCCCAGTGGCCGAGAAGGCGCGGCTTGATGTGCTCGCGTTTGAGCGGCTCGCGGAGCAGCGGATTGTCGAGCAGGTAAATCTGCCCGACCGCGAGGTAGTTGAGAGCCCGCCAATAGGCGTCCATCTTCCGCAATTCTTCAGCGGCGAGCTTTTCTTGAACTTTTCCGCTCGTCGTTTTCTTCGCTTCAGCCGTTGCGGTGCGTGCCATGTTCAGTTCCTCGTTCGGTAGAGGGGCTGCTCGGGGAGCAGCCATGTGGGCGGGTCGAACGTTCTCCGGTTCAGCGCCTCGATGGCGTTTCTCAGCGGGCTGCAGTTTCGCTTGTGCGAATCCGGCTGTCCGGCAATGAATGCGCCGGCGGCGATGGCGTTGTCGGCGGTTCGGGCTTCGTCGGCTCGCCGAAGAGGCTTTCGATCGCGTAGTAGAACATCGGCGTCAAAAACAGGCCGAAGAACGTCACGCCGAGCATGCCCGAGAAGACGGCTACGCCCAGCGTTCGTCGCATCTCCGCCCCCGCGCCTTTGCTCACCATGAGGGGGACGACGCCGAGAATGAACGCGAACGAAGTCATCACGATGGGGCGTAAACGGAGCTTTGCGGAATGGATCGCGGCTTCGAACGCGGAGATGTTTTCCTTCGCCTTGGTTTCGCGAGCGAAGTCGACGACGAGAATGGCATTTTTCGCCGCCAATCCGACAAGCACGATGAATCCGATCTGCACGAAGATGTTGAGATCCATGCGTGCGATCCAGATTCCGATCAGCGCGCTGAGCACGCACATCGGAACGACGAGCAGCACGGCTACCGGCATCGAGTAGCTTTCGTAAAGGCAGCCGAGCACGAGATAGACCAGCAGGATGGCATAGAGGAACGCTAGCGCCGCCGCGCCGCCCGCCTTGATTTCGAGGAACGTCAGTTCGGTCCACTCGATCGCCATCGAGCTGGCAAGCGTCTCGTCAGCGAGCTTTTCCATGCCGGCGATTGCTTGACCGGTGCTGAACCCTGGCTGATTGGCTCCGTTGATCGCGGCGGCAGGGAACATGTTGTAGCGAGTGATCAACGTAGGCCCGGTCGTGTCGCGGACCTCGGCGATGGTGCTCAGGGGGATCATTTCCCCGAGGTTCTTCACTTTGAGTTCGCCGACCTGTCGCGGCAGAAGGCGGTGTTCCGAATCCGCTTGAAGCGTTCACCTTCGCCAAGTTCGGCCGAAACGATTGAAGTCGTTGACGTAGAATCCGCCGAGGTTCACTTGCAGGGATTGGAAGACTTCGCTAAGCGGTACGGAAAGGTTCTTGCATTTCACCTGATCGACGTCGACATACAACTGCGCGTTGAGCGGAACGTACTGATGACGCCAGCGAACTCCCGGCGTTTGATTCGCGTTGTCGGCAAGCACTTGCCTGTTCCGCAGTGCATCGAGGCCCATGTCGCCGCGATCTTGCACCATCAACTTCGAAGCCGCCTGTGTTGCCCAAGCCATCAACTGCTGGAGGTCCGAAGACGGATAGCGAGGCTTCTGGAACCTCTTCGTAGAATCGCTGCAGATGTTGGGCGATGTCCGAATACAGTTCCGCCGCTTTACGATCGTGGAAGGAGTCGAGGATGACGAACATCGAGCCATAGTTCGAGCTGACCGCATTGAGCACGAACGATTGCCCAGGAATGGCGAGAGAATTTTGCCACGCCCCTCGTCTCGAAGACGATTTTCTCGAGCTTCTTCGTGGTTTCGAGCGTTCGCTTGAGCGAGGAGGAATCGAAGCTGAATGTTGACCAGCAGGTAGCTCTTATCCTGCGGCGGAATGAACTCGCTGGGCACGACCTTGAACATCGCCCCCGTCAGGAAGATTAGGCCGAGATAGACTATGCCGATGATGACCGCGAGACGGAGCACCCATCGTTCAGTGCGGGCGAAACCTTCGGTGAGCCGGTCGAACCAGCGGTTGAATCCGCCGAAAACGACGGACAATGCCTGGTTAACCCGTTGGTGCATGAAATAGCCGGCGAAGGCACCAGGTGCGAAGGCGACGAGCACCGGGATCCAGGTCTGCCATCCCGTTCCAGGGCTTGCGGATTCCGCACCATGTTCCGAGGAACCGCCGAAAAGCCCCGGCAGCAACAACTGGGCGATCTTGTACGTAGCGAAGCCGAAGAGAAATGCGACGCCCCACCAAGGCAGGGCCTCGATGTCGCTATGACCGCCGTGTCCGCCATGCACTTTGCCTTCGCGGGCTTTGAAGATCATGACCGCTCGCGACGGAGTCATCGTCATGGCGTTGATGGCGGAGATGAGCATCGAGGCGCAAATGGTTAGCGCGAACTGCTTGTAGAACTGCCCGGTGATTCCTGGCAAGAACGCGCTGGGGATCAACACCGAGCATAGCACGAGCGTGATGCCGATGATGGGCACCGTGATTTCGTTCATCGCCGCGATCGTCGCGTCTTTCGCATTGAGGCCCTGAGCCATCCAGCGTTCGATGTTTTCCAGCACGATGATCGCGTCGTCGACGACGATGCCGATCGCGAGCACGAGGCCGAAGAGCGTCAGGTTGTTGAGCGTGAATCCCATCGCATACATGACGGCAAGCGTGCCGATCAGCGAGACCGGCACGTCGATCATGGGCAGGATCATCGCCTTCCAGTCTTGGAGGAAGAAGAGAACTACGATCGCGACGAGGATGATCGCTTCATACAGAGTCTTGAACACTTCATGCACCGACTCCTCGATGAACGGGGTCGTGTCGTAGACGATGCCGTATTTGAGACCAGGGGGGAAACGCTTCTCGAGCCGCTTCATTGTTTCTTTGACGGATTCGGCGGTCACAAGTGCGTTCGATCCGGGAAGCTGATAGATGGCGAGGCCCGCCGAAGGTTTGCCGTCGAGGCGGCACAGCACGTCTTGCGCTTTAGCCCCGAGTTCGAGGCGGCCGAGATCCTTGAGGAAGACCGTCTGCCCACCCCCGGTGGAGCGGATGACGATGTTGCCGAACTGCTCCGGCTCGGTCAATCGGCCAAGCGTGCTGAGCGTGTACTGGAATTGCTGCCCCGTCGGCACCGGCGGGCGCCCGAGCGATCCGGCGGCGACCTGGACGTTTTGCTCTTTGAGTGCGTTGACCACGTCGGAAGTGGAAATGTTTTTGGCTGTCAGCGTGGCAGGGTCGAGCCAAACGCGCATCGAATAGTCCTGCTGACCCATCATCGTTACGTCGCCAACGCCTTTCACACGGGCCAGTTCGTCCTTGATGCTGATGGTGGCGTAGTTGCTGATGTAAAGTTGATCGAATGCTGCCTTCTTAGTTTTCGGATCTCTTCGAGTACAGGTTGACCACCAGCAGGATGGCGACTTCTTCAATGTCGTCACGCCCAGGACTTTGACTGTGTCCGGCAGAGTCGGCACGGCTTGGTTCACCCGGTTCTGCACGAGCACCTGGGCCATGTTGATGTCCGTGCCCAACTCGAACGTGACCGTGAGGTTGTACCCGCCGTCGTTCGTGCATTGCGACGACATGTAGAGCATACCGACGCCGCTCCACCTGCTGTTCGGGGGCGGCGACGGTTTCCTGCACCACCCTGGCGTTGGCGCCGGGATAGTTGCACTTCACTTGCACCGTCGGCGGCGTGATCTCCGGATACTGAGCGATCGGCAGCGAGTTGAGAGCGGCAACACCCGCCATCACGATGACGACCGAGATGACGACGGCGAAGACCGGGCGCTCGATGAAGAACTTGGCAAGCATCGTTGTTTTCCTTGGGGATCGCTTTCGGCAAGACGGATTGGCGCCGCTACTTCTTCGCCGTCTTGCCCGCTTCCTTCGGTTCCACCGTCAGGCCCGGCCGAACCCGCTGCATGCCGTCCACGATGATGCGGTCTCGGACGCTCATGACTTCCACGTTGTCCATCACGAAGTTGCCGGCTTCATCCTTGACCATTTCGCCGTTCTCGTCGAGTTTCGGCCGCTTTTCATGCGTTTGGACCACTCGGAGGTCGCCGTACAGTTCGCCGACGGTTACCCAGCGTTTCTCGACTTCCTTCTTGTCGTTAACCGCATACACGTAGCGTTTTCCCTGGTCCGTTCCGAGGGCGCGATCGGGGATGAGCACCGCTTTGTAGGGCGTGGACAGATCGACTTGCACGCGCGGCACATAGTAGCCCGGCACGTACAAGCCATCCTTGTTGTCGACCACGGCTCGAGCCGGAATCGTGCCGGTCGCGGGATTCACTTTGTTGTCGACGAAATCGACCACCGCTTGGTGAGGCGTGCCTTGTTCGTTCGCGAGGCCGAACTGCACGATGACTTTGGCGTCTCCGACGCTTTGCAGCTTGCCTTCGCGTACGCGCTGTTTGATGAGCAAGACGGTCCGTTCGTCCACTTCGAAATACAGGTGCATCGGGTTTTCCGAGACGATCGTCGTGAGCAACGTTTTGTCGGCAGCGATCAGGTTCCCCTGCGAAACGTAATTGCGGCTGATGCGGCCATCGAAGGGGGCGACAATCTCGGTGTACGTCAGATTTGTCTTCGCTTCATCGAGCAAGCCCACGTTGGAGCGAATGGCCGCCTGCGCTTCAGCCACCTTCCCCATGACGACGTCGTATTCGCGAGCGCTAGTGGCGCTTTGCGATTTCAGCAATTCCTGCCGATTGGCTTCGGCGAGCGAGGTTTTAAGACTCGCTTTGCTCCGATCCAGGTTGCCTTCCGCAGTCTCGAGCGCCGCCTTGAATGGACGTGGATCAATGAGGAAAAGCTTCGCGTCTTTCTTCACCTTGCTTCCGACCTCGAAGTAAATCTTGTCGAGGTAGCCGTTGACGCGCGAACGAATCTCGACCGTGTCCACGGCCGCCATATTCCCAGTGAAAAACGCGCGGTCGACAACTTCACGCTCGATCGGATTCGCGATGATGACCGGCGGAGCAGCAGCCTGCTTCTTGGCTTCCCCCTCCTTGGTGCAACCCGCGGAAACGAGGCAGAAGCCGAATGCGCACAGAGCGTTCGTGAGCATGATTCGACGCATGGACTAGCTCCAAGATTCGAAGCGATTCATTCGTTTTGCTGATACGAGCGAGGGTGATCCTTGCATCGATCAGCCAAAAAAAAACTCGCATTACTTTGGCGAGCGACCCCGATGCGCGATGCGGAATCGCGTACTTACATTTCATGTGCCGTTCGTTTTGGAGAAATGAAGTCCCCCGAGCGAATCCCGTCCATTCCGCCGGTATTTCGATCCGGAAAGACCCCCGCAGCGACCCTTCGATAGGTGGTGCCGTCTACGTGGGGATGATCGGCGCTCCGCTTTCCGAGTGTGCGACATGGGCTCATGCAGCCTAAGCCTACGTTCGATTCCGCACAGTTCAGTAGACGATAGCAGCAGTGATCGTCAAAGCCAGCGAAAATCGGACGGTTTTTGTCGGAAATGGCGTCCCAAGATTTCTATAGCGTCCTTGCTGCGGTTGCGGTCGGGGCTAAGTCTGCCATTACCGTCGTGGCACTACCGGTTAGGAAGGTGGAATCCTGTGGGGCTGAGACTAAAAAAAGGGACAGGCGGCATTGTCTGATGCCTCTTTGCAGGTACGCCTGGAATTCGATGAAGCCGGACTCAGGTCCTGCCTGCTCCGCCTACGTCGCTCCCTCGGGGGCTCCATTCGGTCTATCGTTGCATCTTGGAATTGATCCATGTATCGCTTCGTTGTTCTCGTCGCCGCTTTCGCCGCACTGAACGTCGTCTCGGCTGATCCGGGGGACGACATTCTCAAGAAACTCACGCTCCCTCCTTCGCCTCCGCTCGCACCAGCCGATGCGATCAAGTCCTTCAAGATGGCGCCGGGT
Organism: Gemmataceae bacterium; assembly: GCA_046350235.1. Lineage (GTDB taxonomy): Bacteria > Planctomycetota > Planctomycetia > Gemmatales > Gemmataceae > JAIEPT01. The sequence continues at coordinate 21,272 of JAXMAT010000017.1, forward strand.
TACCGTATCGAACTCGCCGCCCATGAACCCGCGGTGCAGGATCCCGTGGCCCTCTCGTTCGACGCGGATGGTCGACTGTTCGTTTGCGAGATGCGAGGCTACATGCCGGACGTCAACGCGACGGGCGAGACGAAACCTGTAGGCCGAGTCGTCGCTCTGGAATCGACAAAGAACAACGGAATTTACGACAAATCGACTGTTTTTCTCGACGGCCTGGTCACGCCGCGTGCGGTGCTGTGCTACGACGGCGGCGTCCTCATCGGCGAGAACGGCAAGCTCTGGTTCTGCCGAGCGACGCAAGGCGACCTCAAATGCGACGACAAGAAGCTTGTCGGCGATTACCCCGTCGGCGGAAACCCTGAGTACGGCTCCAACGGCTTGACCTACGGCCTCGACAACTGGATTTACTCCGCTCCTGGCGCAGGACGCGTTGGAAGAAGTCGAAGGGTGAGTGGATTCGAGAAAGTACGATCTCCGCGGACAGTGGGGACTGTCGCAGGATGACGTTGGTCGGCTGTATTACAACGGCAATTCCAGCCTCCTTCGCGGCGACCTCGCCCTGCTATCGCCGGGCAGCTCCGCCGCTTTCCTCCTGACCAGTATCCGGACTTTACAACGAACAAGACGTCTATCCCGCTTTCCCTTCGCCGGCATCAATCGCTACTTCAATCTCCTTGGACCTTACGCTCAAGTCCGTGACGGCTGCGTGCGGGCCGTGCATTTATCGCGGCGACCTGCTCATAAATTGCCAAAACGCGTTCATCTGCGAGCCGTCCGCAAATCTCGTCCGCCGCAATGTTTTCTTCACGGATAAAGGCAAACTCAGCTCCAAAAACGCACGAAAAAGCCGAGTTTCTTACGTCCACAAAACGAACGCTTCCGTCCCGTAAACATTTGCAGGCCCTGACGTAGCCTCCTATGTGGTGAATACCAGCACCGCGGCATATTTGCAGCACAAGACCTACATGACGCCGTTTCCTCAAGACGCAGGTGCTTGATCGCGGACTGGATAAGGCGATCAATCTTGGCCGAATCTACCGCATCCTTCCGGAGAAGGAGATCATAAAGCCGATGGTGATGCGCAGCGCTATCGGCCAAATCCACGCTGGAACTGGTCACGCTCCTCGGAGACGGCAACGGATGGGTTCGCGACTTCGCCAGCGACTACTTGTCGAACGCAACGATGCCAAGGCCGTCCCCGGCCTGGGTCGGTGTTGAGCCAATCGACAAGGAATCCTCGCACGATTGCATGCCCTATGGACCCTCGACGGCACGTAGTCGGCTCGATTCCGAGAAATCGTTGGGTCTGCGTTAGGTGACAGCGATGCGTACGTTCGCAGCAGCGCGGTGGGGCTTTCGCGAAGTTCCTGAAGAATCCGCCCGATCCTGACCTCGTCAACGCGCTCGCCACGCGCGCGAGAACGATCCGAGTCGCGACGTGCGGGCTCCAGCTCGTCGTCGCCCGGCTCTCGTCAAGAGTCCGGTTGCCGAGAAATCGCTCGATCCGATCTTTTAAGCGGCAGGCTCGGATGCCGCATTCACTCGACAACGTACTCGCGGGTTTCGTCGGCCGCGAAACCGAGTTTCTTACATAGGCTTGACGAACCGGCATGAAGACGAAGGAGCCATGGCGAGAAAGAACCAGCACCTCAGCAGCTCGACGTCGCTCGCCAAGCAGAAGCACCCCATCCTGCTTTCTTGCGTCTCTTTCACCTCGCCGGAGCAGTCGCGAGGTTTGGCAGCAACGAGCCATGTTGAAAGGCATGCAGACGCTGACCGCGGAAAAAGGCATTCCACGCCCATCAAGTTGCCCACGGCTTCCGGAGAAGTCTGAACAACTTGCTCCTTTCATCCGGACAAGACCGTAGAGATCGGCAGAAACCCTTGCGAAAAGAGCTTCAGTTGGCCGGGAAAGGACGGGAAACCGATCCCGCAACCGCCGACGCTCTCCGCCGAACACCAGGCGCTCAACGATTTGGGACGTAAGGAATATCTTGCTCTCTGCGCCAGTTGCCACCACCCGCTCGGATACGGCATCGCCGGCTCCGGCCCGCTCCTCCTCGATTCCGATTGGCTTCGAGGCTCGGAGGAGAGGCTGATCCGAATGGTGCTCCAAGGAGTTCGCGATCCGATCAAGATCAACAATGAGGTCTACAACCGCGACGGATCCCAATCGATGCCCCCCATGGCAATGGCCCTCGACGACCGGAAGATTGCCGGAATCCTCACCTATGTCCGTCGCGAATGGGGCGAATTCGCCAAACCCGTCGACCCCGCGACTGTGACGCGCATCCGAGCCGAGACGAAAGGCCGTAACGAACCGTGGACGGAGTCGGAATTGCTGAAGATCAAGTAGTCCTCCCCGTCGGGACGATCGCGCAGGCGAGCACGTTGGGACTCTCTAGTGCGGCCTGCATCCTGGGTGAGACTCAATGGAACCACGGCCGTTTCCGTCGCGTCTACGCCACGCCTTCCGTATTTCGTTTTTCGAGAACTTCCCTGATGCGTTGTTTTTCGATGTCGCGAGTGCGCCGCACGGATTAATGTGGTACCGGAAGCACTTAGGCTTGAACGCTTGAGACACTCATGCATTCGACCATGCAGTTCGGGTCGCTCACGGTTCGCGCATTGTTCGAGCATGGCGAAAGCGTCTTTGCGAATAAGCACGTCGCCAGCTTCGACGGAACCGAAAGCCGTCGCGCAACGTTTGCCCAGGTTGCTGGCCGAGTCCGCCAATTCGCTGCCGCTTTGAAGAGGCTCGGCGTCCAACCCGGCGAACGTGTCGGCAGCTTCTGCTGGAATTGCCAAGAACATCTTGAAGCATATTTCGCCGTACCGGGCATCGGCGCCGTCTTGCATACCCTCAATATTCGGCTGTTCCCAGAGCAGATCGAATACACCATCCAGCATGCCGAGAACCAAGCGATCGTCGTCGAAGAGACGCTTCTTCCTCTGCTGGGGCCGCTGCTCCTCGACTGGAATCTCTGCGTCATCTCATCTTGATCGCTCGCGGCGGCAATGACAGGCGTCAAGACCTAGCCATTGCCCCTCGCCTTCGAGTCCACGATTACGAAAAGCTTCTCTCGCAAGAGAGTCGCGAGTATCCACTTGCCGAAGTCGACGAACGGTCTGCTGCGGCGATGTGCTACACCAGCGGCACCACGGGCTCGCCGAAAGGCGTCGTTTTCAGCCATCGGTCTATTTACCTGCATTCAATGGCGGCGGTTTCTTCCGCGGCATTCGGTTTGTCGGCATGCGATCGGGCGTTGGTCAGTCCCTCGATGTTCCACGCGAATGCATGGGGAATCCCGCATGCGGCTTGGTGGGCCGGTGCAGATTTGATCTTGCCGGGCAGGCATGTGCAACCCGAACCGCTCGCTCGACTGATCGCGATGGAACGCCCAACGTTCGCGGGAGGAGTTCCGACGATTTGGAATGGCCTATCCAGCTACTTGGAATGCGATACAGGCGCACCGGCTCGTGCGGACCTATCCAGCTTCCGCCTCTGCGTGAGCGGCGGGTCAGCAGTGCCGCGAAGTCTCATTGAACGCATGCAACGGCTCGGCGTCCGCCTCGTGCAGCTTTGGGGCATGACCGAAACCAGCCCTCTCGCCGCCCTGGCGCATCCGCCGCATCAATGCGTGCCAGGAAGCGACGAAGACGTCACATGGCGATCGAAGACGGGACGCATTCTCCCCGGTATCGAAATGCGAGTCGTCGATGGAGAAATGTCTTTGCCGCGAGACGGGCAGTCCGTCGGGGAAATTGAAGTCCGGGGGCCATGGGTCACTGCAAGCTACTTCCGAAACGAAGGCTCCGACCGATTCCATGATGGCTGGTTGCGAACGGGAGACGTCGGAACGATCGATCCGCTCGGCTATATGCAAATCACCGATCGCGCGAAAGACGTGATCAAATCGGGCGGCGAATGGATTTCGTCGGTCGACCTCGAGAACCACCTCATGGCCCATCCGGACGTCCTCGAGTCTGCGGTCATTGCGATCCCTGACGATCGCTGGGACGAACGCCCTCTCGCGTGTGTTGTGCTTCGGCAGGGATCCCCTGTTGCTGCGGCGGACCTGCGGCGGTTCCTTTCGGAGGGAGTGGTGCGGTGGTGGCTGCCGGAACGTTGGGCCGTGCTTGAGGAAGTGCCCAAGACCAGCGTCGGAAAATTCGACAAAAAGTCCTTACGCGCCCTTTTTGCTCAAGGGTTGCTTTCGATCATCCAAACAACGTAGCGAGTTTGAGCCGTTTCACCAGCCGAGCGTGGTTCGTTTTCCTTAAATGCCACAAATCTCCATCGAGCTAATCGAATTGATCGACCGGACAAGTGCTTGCAGTTCATTGCCGTCGATTGACGGGTAGAACCGTTTGAGAGTCACATGGGCATCGGCGGTTTCGGAGTGCTGGTCGAGCGGCTCGCCGCGCTATTACGGAAGCCTTGCAAGGCAGATGCTTCCTGTAGCAACTCCTCGCTGATCGAGGCGACGATCTCCAGCAACCGCGGCGAGACGTCCCTAGGTCCGGAAGATGCGACCTCGTTCAGCGCGTCCGGCAGCGTGCGGCCTTCCGTCCGAAGGTCAGGGATCTTGAATGATGGGCGATCAAGTCGGCGAAAGCATCCATCTCTCGCCGCAAGATGTATACGCATTCATGCCCTGCCATCGCGAGAGACGCTGCCGCTCTCCTCGCGCGGAGCGAAAGGTCCACATGGTGTTATTTGCGGCAAAGTTCGTGCTTGAGGTTGAGCCAATGGCCGCCTTCCTTGCAGCTGGCGACGCACTGGGTGATGAAATTCATGCCGTCCACGCCGTCGCCTACGTTGGGGTAGAGCGTGTCCTTCTTCTCGAAGGCCTGCCCCGCGCTACGCTTGATGATGTCGTCGTAGACCGCGGTGTAGATGTTGGCGAACGCTTCGAGGAACGCTTCCGGATGGCCGCTCGGCGTGCGTTGCGAGTTCGACGCCATGCTGCCGAGGTAGGGCCGCCGGCGCGAGTGTAGATCTGGTGCGGCTTGCCGTTGATGCGGAGCAGCATCTTGTTCGGCTCTTCCTGATGCCATTCCAGCGAGCCCTTCGTGCCGTCGATTTCGACCCATAGGTCGTTTTCCCGGCCATGCGAAATCTGCGACGCGGTGACGGTGCCGAGACCGCCGTTGGTGAAGCGGATCATCGCCGAGCCGTAATCGTCGAGCGCCCGACCATCGACGAAGGTCTTGAGCACGCACGACACCTGATCCGGGATGAGGCCGGTGGTGTAGCGGGCGAGGTTGTAGGCGTGGGTCGCGATGTCGCCGAAGCAGCCGGCGGCTCCGGACTTTTCGGATCCGTGCGCCAGGTCGCTTGCTTCTGCGATTCGCCTTCGAGCTTAGTGCGGAGCCAGCCCTGGATGTAGAAGGCACGCACGGCGTTGATCTCGCCGAGTTCGCCGGCAGCGATCATTTCGCGGGCCTGACGGACGAGCGGATAACCGGTGTAGTTGTGCGTAACGCCGAAGACGACGCCCGACTTGGCGACGACCTTCGCGAGGTCTTCGGCCTGGGCGAGGTCGAAGGTGAGCGGCTTATCGCAGATGACGTTGAAGCCCGCCTCGGCGAATGCCTTGGAAATTTCGTAGTGCGTATGGTTCGGCGTGGCGACGGAGACGAAATCGACGCGTTTCTCGGCCGGCAGCTTGAGTTCCGCCGCAATCATTTCTTTGACGGAGCCGTAGGCGCGATCGTCCTTGATGTCGTAATCGGGAGCGGATGCCTTGGCGCGGGCGGGATCGCTCGAAAGGGCTCCGGCCACCAGTTCGGCCCGATTGTCGAGGACGGCCGCGATCGAGTGAACGCGACCGATGAAAGCGCCCTGACCGCCGCCGATCAGGCCCATGCGCAGCTTGCGATTGAGAGGGGCATTGGTTGGCATCGCCGAAGTCTCCTGGGGTTCGTTCGCAGAGGGAAATCGACGGCTATCATAACGCCCCAGCGTCGGAAGGGAAGCAACGGAAGCGTTCCCTCTCCCCCCGCCGGCGAATGTAGCAACACTTCCGGAAAGTGATCGGCGGGGGGAGAGGGTGGCCGAAGGCCGGGTGTGGGGGGCGTACGAAAACTCGTACCCGAGCAAAGTTGAAGTCTTACGACGCGTTACGTCTTTCCAGATCCCCCTCACCCGCCCTTCGGGCACCCTCTCCCCCCGCCGATCACTTCAAAGAAGCGTCGCTATGTTCGCCGGCGGGGGGAGAGGGAATGAGAATCGCTCACTCGAAAATCTTCTTGCCCGCGTTCGGATCATCCTTCTTCGGATCGATCGCGGGAAACGGAAACAGCGTGGAAGGCGTGTGCTGTTCTCGCAGCAGCTTTTCCATCTCCGCGATGATGTTCGGATTTTGGGCAGAGATGTCGTCCTTTTGCTGCGGGTCGCTGCTGAGGTTGTAGAGCTGAAGGTGCAGATCGGGCGGCGTCATTCCTTTGCCCAGCAGGTTCTGCCGAATGCCGACGTAATCGCCGAGGCGGATCGATTGTTGGCCGCCGTAGGAGGGAAATTCCCGATAAAGAAAGTTGCGTTGTTTCTGCATCTCGCCGCGGAGGGCAGGGGCCATGCTGATGCCGTCGATCTTGTCCGGAATCGCCTTCGCATGGCCGATCATTTCCAGGAGCGTCGGCATCCAGTCTTCGAAGCCGCTCACGCGCGTCAGTGGCAATCCTTGCGGGACATGCCCTTTCCAGCGCACGATGCAAGGCACGCGGAATCCGCCTTCGAACAGCGAACCCTTGAAGCCTCGCAGGCCGCCGTTGGAGTTGAAGAAGGCGGCATCCGTTCCCGCGTAGGCGTCGCCGAGTGGGCCGTTGTCGGACGTGAAGATAAAGATGGTATTTTCCTCGAGGCCCAGTTCCTTGAGCAGGTCCATCAACCTGCCGACTTCCTGATCGAGCCGAGAAATCATCGCGGCATAGGCGGCCCGCGGCGAACGGTGGGGCAGGTAGCCATTTCCCCCGACGTAGGGCGGATCGTCCCATTTGCCGAGGTATGGCTTCAGCGAATCTTCCGGCACCTGCAGGGAGACATGAGGAATCGTGGTGGGCACATAGAGGAAGAAGGGACGATCCTTGTTCTGGCGAACGAAATCGCGGGCCTGATCGAAGATGAGGTCGCCGGAATACTGCTTGCCGGCATAGCCGCGATAGACGTCCGCATCTTTCGGGTCAGCCTTCGCGGGCAGCTTGTCCGGCAGCTTCATGTAGGTGTTTTCGAGCGACACCTTCTTGTTGTTGTCCCACAGGTGGAGCGGGTAATAGTTGTGGGCGATGCGTTGGCAGAGGTAGCCGTAGAAGCGATCGAATCCGTGTTTGGTGGGCACGCCATCGCTGTCCGGCCCGCCGAGGCCCCATTTGCCGAACCCGCCAACCGCGTAGCCGAGCGCTTTGAGAATGCGCGAGAGCGTCAGCTCCGACGAGGGCAGGGCTTGCTGGCCTTCCGGCTTCACTTCGCGATTGTCGCGGATGACCGCATGCCCCGGATGCTTCCCCGTGAGCAGCACGCAACGCGATGGAGCACACACGGGGCTGCCCGAATAATGCTGCGTCAGCCGCATGCCTTCGGCAGCCAAGCGGTCGAGATTCGGCGTCTTGATTTTCTTCTGTCCATAGCAGCCGATATCGCCGTATCCGAGGTCATCCGCGAGGACGAAGACGATGTTGGGCGGCCGTTTCTCCTGAGCATGCACCGGCATGGCGATCAAAAGCACTGCGATCGCGAGAAACAAGCGTGTCATCATTCGCTCCGATTAGGTGCTGCAAGCTTTCGGCCGACGGGCTGCGATTGCAAGCATCGCGATGATGCCGACGATGCGTCCGGGCCAACCGCCGAAGACGATCGTCGCATTGAAGACGATGAATGCGAGCGAGCTGAGGATCGTCCAGTGCAGGGCGGTCGAACGCATCCAATATGGCGAAGGCAAAAGGATGCGCCAAGCAGCATCCGCACCCCAAAGTGCAAGAAATCCGTAGTTGATCCACACGCCGCCGCCGAACGAAAAGCCGACGAGATCCGCGGTTTGCTTTGCCGTCGCTTCGACCGCGCGGTCATGGCTCCAGCCGTGAGCCAGGTCATATGCGATGAGGACGTGACCAACGCAAACCGCCCAGCCCCCGAGCCAATAAAGCCGATTGCGAAGAGGGTCAAGTGCGTTGGGACGCCCTGGCCAACCAAGCGCGAAGAAAAGGACGGCGAATAGTGCCGTCCCTCGAACGGTCAACTCATCCGAAAAAGTCATGTTGCGACGAAGGCAGCGAGCCTTCCTCTTTCGGCGTCCTCGACAGCTACGGTGAAGCATACGAGGATTCAGGGAAGTTGCTTGCCGCGCTAGCGACGGAAAAGATGAGCGTAGCGGTAGTTGATTGTTCGCGTTTCGCTGGCGGGGATAGTCAGGTCCCACACCAATTCCTGATGGGTGTTGACGTCGCTCGCAGTGTCGTTGCGGCCCAATTTGCGAGGGTCGCCTTCGGTGGAGAGCAATTCGCCATGCACCGATCGGCGAACGATGATTTTCAGGGGGTCCTTGCGGAGGTTGCGGACCACGAACGCGGATTGGAAGAGCACTTTCTCGTAGGACCATGCTCCGACGATCACGTTCTCGACCTTTGGCTCGCGCACTTCATCGTGCCGGGTGCGTACGCTGAGAGCACGGTTCACTTTCAGAAACTCCGTTTCGCCCGGCACCACATATTGCAGGAATTGCTGGCCAAGGAATTGGTCGCGGTTCATCATCATGGCGGGGGCGCCGGTGAGCGGGAAATCGAAGGGGTTCTTGAAGCGCAACCCTTCCCACACTTCCTGGTTCTCCGCCGTCTGAGGTTGCCCGCCTTGGTTCGCGGGGATGAGCCATTCAGCGACGCGTTCGTAGCCGATCTTCGCATCGACGACGTTGACCGCCATTGCTTCGCCTTCGGGAAGCGTGCGTTTGCCGATGGGGTGGTAGTAAAGCGGACTGATGTCGGCATTGGCTGCATCTGCCTCGCCGCCGCGAGCAACGCGGGTGTCGAAATTCGTCACCATCGTGTTGCTGACCATCGCGTGATTCGCGATCGCATGCCCCGGTGTTCCGAACATGCCATGCCCCGCGACGCCCGCCATGAACATCGCCCAATTGATGCTCGGCGTCAGCGGCGACCAGTGGCCGGCATACTTCACGCCCGCGGAACCGGTGATCAGGTAAACCTCCGCGTCGCGAATGCTCGCCCATTCGTTGCGAATCGCCGCCCCCTGGCGGATGTGCATCATCTTCGGGTCGGACACGTCGATCTGATAGCTAGCCGCCCACGACAGGCCCTTCGTCAGATAGCGAACGATCACCTTCCCCGATTTCGGCACTTGACCTTCTGCGACCGACAAAACAAGACGCGGTTCTTTTTTCTTTGCTTTCGCGGCGGCATCGTCCGCTTCCACGCTGGCGATTTCGGTGGGGTCGATGTAGTAGAGCTTCCGCTCTCCTTGCACGAGCAGGTATTTGCCTGGAATTCGGGAAGCTAAGGAGATTCCTCCGCCGGAGTCGCTCAGCGAGCGGATTTTCTGCGGTTGAAGTTCCGCCATTTTGCCTTGGATGCTGGTCCGTTTTTCGTTCTTGAAGTGGACGACCACGCTGCGGCCCGCAAGTTCCGTTTGCAGATCCGCACCGAATGTCGTCGGTTTCGTAGGTTCCACGTCGCACTCCTGGACGCGCGTCTCGATCGGCGTGTCCGTTTCGACCCAATACGTGCCATGGATCAACTCGATCGGATCATCCAGGCGATAGTATCCTTCCTTGCTGATTTTCACTTCGCGTTTGACCAGCGTCAGTCCGTTTTTGAAGAGGCCGACGGAAACGACTCGTGTGTCGGCGGCTTCCTGAGCAGAGAGCGACGCGGAGAAATATGCGACGAACGCGATCGCAAACAACGGGCGAACCACGGTGGAGCCTCCTGAGAAAACGATGTGGAGTTCGCTCATTCGACGAATCGGAGCGAGTCGCGGATTGTTCATCCGTTCAACGAAGATAGCGGACGTTTTTGACTTCAGCAGGCATGCGAACTAGGCTTGGGCACTCGTTCTTCGCCTTCTCCCGGGTGAACGCCTGTGAACCGTAGCCTTGTTCTGTCGCCGGGGTTGGAGCCCTATCCGGGCTACACGCTCGGAAATCTTCTCGGCAAAGGAGGCTGGGGCGAAGTTTGGCGTGCGGAAGACGCGTCGGGCAAGCCGTGTGCGCTCAAGTTCATGACTCATCGGAATGTAGCAGCCGCGTACGAGATCCGCGCACTGAATGCGATCAAGGAACTCCGCCACCCCAATCTGCTCGGCATCGACAAAATCTGGACTGCCCCTGGCTATCTCGTCATTCAGATGGAATTGGCCGACGGCAGTCTTCATGACCTGCTTGACGTCTATTACACGGAACTGAACCACCCGATCACGGCTGAGCACGTCTGCTTTTTTCTGCGACAAGCAGCGGAGGCTATCGACTTCTTCAACACTCGGCAGCACTTGGTGAACGGCCAGCGGATGGCCTTTCGGCATTGCGATGTGAAACCGAGCAACCTGCTCTTGGTAGGGGAAACCGTGAGGCTGGCCGACTTCAGCATCGCATTCCCCACCGGTTCGCCGATGGTGACGCACAGCCGGGCGGGGTCGCTCGACTACGCGGCTCCGGAAGTTTTTCGGAATTGGTACAGCGACCGATCCGACCAGTTTTCCTTGGCCGTGACATACTACCAGCTGAGGACGGGACGATTGCCGTTTCCGCAGACGAAGGGGTTTTCATCCACGTACCAGCGTCCGGCACCGGACCTTGTCGGGGTGGAAAAGGGTGAGGAGCGGGTTTTGCTGCGAGCCTTGAGTTCGGTGCCCCAGGACCGCTGGACTTCGTGCCGCGACATGATTGCCGCATTATCCGTCTGCGTTTCTCCGTCCATGCCAGCCTGATGTCGAAGTGTTCGGCTGCAAGCGGAGGCCTCCTTGAAATCGGAGCCGCTATCTGGTCGAACGAACGGAGATTTCTATCATTCTCTGTCGAAGCAACGTCATTCGATCCGAGGTCGGTCATGTTCGCGGTTTTCGAGGATGGCTCGCATCAGTATCGCGTCCAACAAGGGGACGTGGTGAAGGTCGATTTCCGTGAAGCGGATGTCGGCGCCAACGTCGAGTTCGACAAGGTTCTCCTCTGCCAGACCGGTGCAGATCTCAAGATCGGTGCCCCCCTGCTCGCGGGAGCCCGCATCAAGGGCGAGATCGTCGATCATCCTTCAACGAAGACTTATATCCAGCACTTCCGCCGTCGAAAGAACTATCGCCGCCTGAAGGGACACCGCCAGTGGTACACTTCAGTCAAGATCACGGAAATCATCCCTGGCTAATTTGTCGTGAAAAGTTGATTGGTCGAAGCCGCGCATACTGAATGTGCGGCTTTCTTTTTTTTATCGTTTGGACGAGAATGAATTGCTCGGAAGCTTTTGGAGATGCTTGCTGCGTCAGCAGTTTGGTCTCAACCAGCAGGCTTCACAAGGTGATCCGCGGAAATCCGGCCAATTTTCGGATGGCGGGGTTGCTTCCGGCGTAAAAATTGAGTTGAATGGTGGAACCTGTTGTCGCTCTGGCCGGGCGAGGTGGGTTCGGTTCTGCGTTTCTATCTGTGGGGTGTACCGCCAAATTTCCTGTCTCTTAGCCGTACAAGGGCCCGCACGGGCCGTCCTACCCCCTAACCTTGCACTCTTTGCGAACGCCGAAAGCCCCGTACAATATTAAAGTTAGTCGCACTCTCGCGGCGCAGTCGAGCCGTTGGAGAGTTTGGCCTGGAGGAGTCGTCGCTTGTCGAAAGAAAAGATCCGTGTCTACGCGCTGGCGCGCGACCTCAATGTCGAATCCAAGGACCTGCTTGAGATGTGCAAGCAGGCGGGCTTCGATGTCAAGAATCAGCTGAGCAATCTCGAAGTCGAGCAGGCCGAGGCGCTGAAGAAGTTGCTGAAGAGCCCGAAAGCTGCCTCCGCGCCGGCCGTCCCCGCGAAGCCTGTGACGCCGACGATCACGCCGGAAGCGAAGCCGGTTCGCAACCTCGCGCCAGTCCGCCCCAAGCGGGAAACGCAGCCCGACGCGGCCGAAGGCGATTTCGCCGCTCCGGTCGCCGAGCCCGAATCGCCGGCTCCGATTTCGATGCCCGCTCCCGCCGTTGCGGAATTGCCGCCGGAGCCCGCGCCGGTCGCAGCGACTCCTGCTCCCGCACCCGTTCCTTCCGCGCCCAAGCCCGTGACGCTGCCGAACATGGCGAATCGCGGCATGCCGAACCTGAGCGGCCGGCCCGCGGCTCCTCGCACTCCCCCGCCGGTGACGCTGCCTCCAAAGGCTCCGCCGCGCGTGACGTTGCCGCCGAAACCGGTGACGCTGCCGCCCGCCGCCGCGGCTCCTGCTGCTCCGGCGACTTCCGTTCCTGCCGAGACTCCAACGTCCGTGCCGGCCGTCACCACCCCTGCGCCCGCTCCGGAATTCACTGGTCAGCCTGCCGTCACGCCGCCGGTCGCTTCGGCGCCGCCCGCAGCGACGACAGCCCCCGCGAGCCCTCCGCCGGTTTCCACGCCGCCGCGTCCTGCTGTTCCGCAGCATGTGCGTCCGGCACTGCCGACCGGCCCGCAGCGCATGCAGTCACGGACTCCGCAACACCTTGGTCCACGCGTTCCGCCGACGTTAAAGCCTACGGGGACGCCGCAATCGCCGCCTTCGGGTGGTTCCGGTGGCGGGAACACCCAGGCTCCTCGCCCGCAGCGTCCCCTTCGCCAAGGCTTCGCAGCGCCGCCGATGCGTGCGCCTGCTCCGGCGCCACAGACCGGCAACTCACCGGCAGCCAAGCCGCCCGGACCAGCCGTCCTTAAGCCGATTGCTCGCTTCACTGCGGAGCAACTCGTTCAAAAAGGCCCCGTCAGCGTCGCTGATTTGATGCGGCCTCAGAACATCGTCGCCGCCCCTGGTTCCGCACAGACAGGCGAAGAGGATGAGGACGACAAGGGCAAGAAGGGTAAGGGCGGCATCCCTGGTCGCGATCAGCGCCAGAAAGATCGCAACGAACGTGCGGAAAAGCGCAAGAAGCGAGCCGACACCACCATCGAGCTGAAGGCGGGCGAACTCGTCATTCTCGATCCGCAGGATCGCGGGAACGCAAAGACGATTCATCGCCTGAAAAAGCAGCGGCAAGGTACGGTCGCTCCAAAGGGGCCCGTCGTTTTGGAAACACCGATTTCCGTTCGATCGCTGTCGGAAGCGCTCGGCGTTCCGGTGGGTCAGTTGCTCTTCAAACTGATGTCTCACGGGGCCAGCAACCCGAACATCAATTCGAGCGTCGATCAGGCGACCGCCGAACTCCTCGCCATTGACTACAATCGCGAAATCTACATCAAGAAACCTCGCGATGCCGAAGACGAGTTGCTCGAAGACAAGACTCCGGACACCGAGGAAAACCTGATTCCTCGCGCTCCGATCGTCACGATCATGGGGCACGTCGATCACGGCAAAACGTCGTTGCTCGACAAGATTCGCCGATCGAACGTCGTGGCGACCGAAGCGGGCGGCATCACCCAAGTGATTCGCGCGTGGCGCGTCGAACACAACGGCAAGCCGATCACGTTCCTCGATACGCCGGGCCATGAGGCGTTCACCAAGATGCGTGCTCGCGGCGCCAACGTTACCGATATCGCGGTGATCGTCGTGGCCGCGGACGACGGCGTCATGCCGCAAACCGAGGAAGCGATCTCCCACGCGAAAGCCGCCGGCGTTTCGCTTGTCGTCGCCATCAACAAGGTCGATATGCCGAGCGCGAACGTCAATCGCACCCGGCAGCAACTCTACGGCCTCAATGTGCTGCCGGACGATATGGGCGGCGACGCCCCGTTCGTCGAAACCAGCGCCGCTACGGGCAAGGGCATCGACGAGTTGCTCGAGCAGATTTCGCTGGTCGCCGAACTCAAGGAACTGAAGGCCAACCCGGACAAACTCGGCAAGGGTACCGTGCTCGAAGCCATGTTGAGCGAAGGCGAAGGCGTTCGCGCCACACTGCTTGTCCGCGAAGGCACGCTCCAGCGCGGCGACGTCATCCTGTGCGGCCATGCGTATGGCCGCATTCGCCAAATGTACGACGATAAGGGCCAGCCGATCGAGGAAGCGGGGCCGAGCGTCCCGGTTCGCATCACCGGTCTTGATGATGTTCCGAATGCGGACGACCCCTTCATCGTCGTAGAAGATGTGGCTCTCGCTCGCGAAATCGCCGAGAAGCGCAAGGCGAAGCTGGTAGAGTCGGCCGTCTTCAAGCGGCCCGCCCTCACCCTCGAAACCTTGGGCGAATCGAAGATCGCCGAGCTGAAGCTGATCGTGAAGGCCGACTTCCGCGGCTCAATCGAAGCGATCAAGAAGGAACTCGAAAAGTTCGAGCACAAGGAAGTTCGCATCCGCCTGCTCCACTCGGGCATCGGAGCGATCACCGAAAGCGACGTGCAGCTCGCGTTGACGTCGCCGGAAGACACGATGGTTGTCGGGTTCAATGCGGTGCCGGACGACCGGGCCTTGGTGCTTGCCGAAGAAAAGGGCATCAAGATCGGCGAATACGACATCATCTACAATCTGACGAACGACATCCGGGCGGCCCTCGAAGGCAAGCTGAAGCCCCGCGAGGAAGTGGTCCACCTGGGTCGCGCCTTGGTTCGCGACACATTCAAGATCAGCCGCGTGGGCACCATCGCCGGTTGCTACGTGACGCAAGGGACGATCAAGCGCAATGCCCGCATCCGCGTGATTCGGGAAGGCGCCGTCATCTTCCCGCCGGGCGAACGTATTGCCGGCCTCGATTCGCTCAAGCGATTCAAGGACGATGCCAGCGAAGTCCGCGAAGGTTTCGAATGCGGCATCAAGGTCGCCGGCTACGACGACATCAAAGTCGGCGACGTGATCGAAGCCTACCGCATCGACACCGTGCAGCGAACGCTTGATAAATGATCGTTACGTTTAGCGGGGAGCCGAAGGCGACGCTCAGGTCGCTCAACCGGTTGCCTTCGGCTCCCCGCTAAACATCCGGACACGCGTTATGATTTTGGGTTACCTTCGAGTTCGATTGCGGATTCGCGAAGCGCGAACCTTGAAGGACAAACGGCAGGTCATCAAGAGCATCAAGGACAAACTGGCGAACGGGTTCAATGTCTCGATCGCCGAAGTGGATGACTTGGACGACTGCCAGCTCGCGACGCTCGGGCTGGCGATGGTGAGCAACGAAACGCATCACCTGAAGGTCGCCTTGGGCCAGATAGTGGAAGCTCTGCGGTCGCATCCGATCGCGGAGTTCTTGGAACACGAGTTGGACACAATTCCGGTATGAAAGCGCACCGCACAGCACGAGTCGCCGAGGTCGTCCGCGAAGTTGCCGCGGAAACGATCCTCTTCGATCTTTCCGACCCGCGCATCAAGCTGGTGACGGTGACGCGCGTCGAAGTGTCCAACGATCTGCAGAACGCGAAGGTCTTCGTTTCCATCATGGGGACGCAGAAGGAGCAGGACCTTTGCATGCACGGCCTCAAGCACTCGGCCGGCTACATCCAATCGAAACTCGCTTCGCGCATGAAGTCGCGGTTCACGCCGATCATCCGCTTCGTCCTGGATGAGGGCGTGAAGAACAGCATCGAAGTCACCCGGCTGATCAACGAGGCTTTGGCCCAGTCGAAATCGACAGCGGCCCAGGAAGATTCTGCCGAAGGAACGGCTCACGAGGAATCGGAGGAAGATTGATTCGGCATCTTCGCCGAATCAATCCGAGAGACGGATCGGTTTTCCCCCCGAGGGCGCCTGAACATGGCCACCATGACCAACAAGCAGAAGCTGGTCTCCCAAGTGTTCACCGTGCTTGGCAAGGCCGCCAAGCTGCCGGAGACCGAAGCGGAATCCCGTCCGCTTCTCGAGGAGTTCATCTACGCCCTGCTCCGCGAGGGAGCGACCGCCGCCGCGGCCGATCAGGCGTTCGCGGCGCTCAAGAAATCGTTCTTCGACTGGAACGAAATCCGCGTGAGCGCGGTTCAGGAAATCGCCGAAGTCATCGCCAAGCATGTGAAGGCGCCGGAAAGCCGATCGCAGCGAATGATCGAATTCCTGCAAGACGTCTTCGAGACCAACTTCTCCTTCGATCTCGATCCGCTCGCCAAGAAAGGCCTGAAAGCCGCCGCCAAAGGGCTTTCGAGCTTGAAGGGTTCGACCGACTACGCCGTCGCTTGGGTCATGCAGCGAAACCTCGGCGGCCATGCGGTCCCCGTCGATGGCGCTTCCCGCCGTGCGTTGGTACGCCTCGGCATGATCGATGAAAACGACGTCGCGGAATCCGTCCGCAGCGCCCTGGAACATCAGGTGCCCAAGGCGAAGAACGGCCAATTCGTCGATCTGATGAGCTGGCTGACGAAGGAATACTGCTGGGAAAAAGAACCCAACTGCCCGCAATGCCCGATGAAGTCGCACTGCCAAACGGGCGTCGAAGTGAAGTCCGCCGCCTCAAAGAAACCGCGATAACCCGATTTGCGTGGCGACAAGTTTATTAACTTGTCGGATTGGTTTTTC
The DNA here is from genome assembly GCA_046350235.1 of Gemmataceae bacterium. GTDB lineage: Bacteria > Planctomycetota > Planctomycetia > Gemmatales > Gemmataceae > JAIEPT01. The sequence goes on from JAXMAT010000017.1 coordinate 37,854, forward strand.
TCGAGAGACCGCATCAGCATTCGGATCGCTGATGCGGTCTTTTCGCTTCGCCTACTTCTTCTTTCCGTTGATTGCCGTTTTCACGGCTTTGTGGAGAGCAGCTTCCTTCCCCTTCTTGGCGTCGAAATCCTTGGCCCAATCTCGGATCGCCGGCAATGCGGATTTGGCGTCCGGTCCATAGCGGCCCAGCGATTCGACGATCGCCATCTTCACATCGGCCGACTTGTCTCTTTTGAGCGCCTCGATCAGCAGAGGCACGGTTTCGTCCGCTTTAGGCGAAATCGAGCCAATCGCGGTCGCGGCAGCTTTGCGGACGTCCGCATCCACATCTTTCGCCAACGTCTTCTTGAGCGGTTCGATGGCGTCTTCGACGTCCTTCACATTGATCGCACCGCGTTTGCCGAGCATGCTCGCAGCGAGGGCGCGGTCCTTCGCCTTCTGCGAGGATTGCAGTTCCTTGAGATACTTGGGCACATCCTCGCGACGGGGCGTCTGAGCCTCCACGAACGCAAGGAATCCGATCATCGAAAGCGTGCATGCGGCGAGATATCGTTTCATGATCACCTCGAAATAGGCGATGTTGGCCGGCAACGATTGGACGCCCGTCGCGGCGCGGAAGTTCCCCTTGTCAACACCATAGCGTGCGAGGAGTTTCGCGGCAAAACGTCAGTCAGCTTCACGGAGATACGCACCGCTTTTGCCGCCGCGCTTCTCTTCGAGTTGAATCCGTTCGATGACGATTGTTTTGTCCACGGCTTTGCACATGTCGTAAACGGTGAGGGCCGCGACGGAGACGGCGGTAAGGGCTTCCATCTCGACGCCAGTGCGCCCCACGACGCGGACGGTTGCTTCGACACGAAGTGTGTCCGCATCCTGAAACGCGAAATCCACAATCGCGGAAGTTATCGGTAACGGGTGGCAGAGCGGAATCAGATCTCCCGTCCGCTTCGTCGCCATGATGCCCGCAAGGCGTGCGACTTCGAGCACATCGCCTTTCGCCATCCCGCGGTCGCGGATCAGAGCGAGCGTTGCGTGCAACATGCGAACGACGCCGCTGGCTCGAGCGAGGCGTTCTGTCTCCGCCTTCGCGCTCGTGTCCACCATCCGGCTCGCGCCCTGCTCATCGAAATGCGTCAATTTGCTCATGGTTTTCGTGGCGACAAGTTTACTAACTTGTCGGGTAGGTTATGAAAAACAATCAAACAAGATAATTAACTTGCTTCCACGAATACAGATCACCCAAACGCTTCCGGCAACTCCGCCTTTGCGATCACAGTGACCCCTTGCTCCGTGATCGTGAATCCGCGTTTGCGGTCGTGTTCGACGTCGTAGCCAATCGTCGTGCCCGGCGGAATCTTCACGTCTTTGTCGATGATCGCTCGGCGGATCCGGCAGTGACGGCCGACATCCACGCTGCTGAAGAGGATCGAATCTTCGATGTGCGTGTAGCTGTTGACGCGGACGTTGGGCGAGAGGACGCTGCGGACGACTTGGCCTCCGGAGAGGATGCATCCCTGGCTGACCATGCTGTCCATCGCTTCGCCGCGACGACCGCCTTCGCCCGGTTGCGAGAAGACGAATTTCGGCGGCGGGAGCTGCGGCTGATACGTGCGGATCGGCCAATCGCGGTCGTAGAGATTCAGCACCGGATCGATCGCGACGAGGTCCATGTTCGCCTGATAGTAGGCGTCGAGCGTGCCGACGTCGCGCCAGTACGCCGTGGCTTTGCGGTTCATGTCGCGGAAGCGGAAAGCCTGAACTTTGTGGGCGCCGATCATCGAGGGAATGATGTTCTTGCCGAAGTCGTGGTCGCTGTCCGGCTTGGTCGCATCCTGGCAGAGAAGCTCGTACATCGGGCGCGCGGTGAAGACGTAGATGCCCATCGAACCCAAGATGTTTTCCGGGTCGCCCGGAATCGTGATCGGCACTTTCGGCTTTTCCTGAAAGCCGGTGATCCGGTCCTCTTCGTCCACCTGCATGACGCCGAAGTGAATCGATTCCGAGGCCGGCATCTTAAGGCAGCCGACGGTCATGTCGGCCCCACGCTCGATGTGATGGCGGATCATCTCGCCGTAATCCATCTTGTAGATGTGGTCGCCGGCGAGGATCAGGACGTAGCGTGGCTCTTCCTTCTCGATCGTGTAGATGTTTTGATAAATCGCGTCGGCGGTGCCCTTGTACCAATGTTCGTCGATGCGTTGTTGCGGGGGCAGCACTTCGCAGAATTCGTCTAGCTCTCGGCTCATGAAGCCCCATGCGGCGGCGATGTGGCGATCGAGGCTGCGTGCCTTGTACTGCGTGAGGACGAGAATGCGACGAAGATTGCTGTTGATGCAGTTCGAAAGCGGAAAATCGATAATGCGATAAAGCCCGCCGAAAGGGACAGCTGGCTTCGCGCGGTCGCGAGTGAGGGGTTCAAGACGGGTTCCTTTCCCGCCGGCCAAAATCAGGGTCAGCACATCCTTCACGAACCCACCTCCGAGAACCACCCACCGCCGTCATTGCGGAGAGCAACAAATCGCTCGAGCCCGAGCATCGATTGTCGAGCACAGGTTGTCAAAAGGCAACGTGCAATTGCCGTTCCGCTTCGATGAGGCGCCTTCGCATCGGCCAAGGTCACTTTTTGCGGAAGCTTTGTTCCGTACCGGGGAAAGTGCCTGCTTGCACTTCGCTGCGATACGTCTCCACCGCTTGACGAATTTGCGTGCCTAGATCGACATATACCTTCACGAACTTGGGCCGAAACGCGCCGTAGAGACCAAACATGTCGTGCATCACGAGTACCTGACCATCGCACTCCGGCCCCGCGCCGATGCCGATCGGGGGATCGAAACCGAATCGCGGATCTTCGCCGCCGTTTCCGCGGGAACGCATTCGACGACAATGCTGAATGCTCCCGCTTGCTCCACGGCCTTCGCTTCGTCGAGCAGGCGTTCCTCATCGCGCTGCACTTTGAATCCGCCGAATTTCCGCACCGATTGCGGCGTCAGCCCGATGTGGCCCATGACCGGAATGTCCGCTCCGACGATCGCTTCGATCGCTTCCGCGCTGCGCAGCCCGCCTTCGAGCTTCACCGCATGTGCTCCGCCTTGCTGTACGAGCCTGCCCGCATTTTCCAGGGCTTGCTGCGGGCTGATCTGGTAGGTCATGAACGGCAGGTCGGAGATGACGAGACTTCGCTTGGCGCCCCGCGAGACGAGCTTGGTGTGATAAATCATCTCGTCGAGCGTGACAGGGAGCGAGGTGTCGTTCCCCTGCACGACCATGCCGAGCGAATCGCCAACGAGTAGGGCATCGACCCCCGATTCATCGAAAAGACGAGCCATCGTGAAATCGTACGCCGTGAGTACCGTGATGCGATAGCCGCGGCTGCGAGCGGACAAAAACTCGGGAACGCCGACCGACGGCAGACCTTGGCGACCCTGCGACGACATGCGAAATCCACTGAAGAAACGAAACGGGTTCCGCCGCTATTGTACGCAGCGCCACCCTTTTTTTCGGGGAGCCTCGGGCGATGCGGCATGCGCCTCGCTACGATGGTCGGAAAATCTACAGCAAACAGGTAGGCTCGATCTGAAGAGACGAAAAGGCCGGACGAAGGACCTAAGTCCTTCGTCCGGTCAAGGGTTGACGGTGCGCGTGGGTTACGGGAAGGTGCGGTTGATGACCGAGTTGCCGTTGCCGCGGATAGTGTTGAAGTTCGCGGTCGATCCCCCGCCGAAGCCGAACCCCGAACCGCCGCCGGTGCTGTTCACGATGCGGTTGCCGTTGCCCTGGATGACGTTTCGATTGAACGATCCGCCGGAAGGAAGCCCGATGAGTCCGGGTGCGAACGTCGATCCGCCGCTGCTGCGATTGACGACCGAGTTGCCGTTGCCGCGAATCTGATTGATGTTGGTCGACGAGCCGAAGCCAGTCGATTGATTGACGACGCGGTTGGCGTTGCCCTGGATGCGGTTGACGTTGATCGATTGAGCATGGCTCATCGAGCCGAACGCGAGGACCAAACCGAAGGCCAAGGATGCAAGCTTCCACATGACGAACTCCTATGCGTATTGTTCTTTGGGTTTCTGAAGACTGCCGCTCGCACATCGAGCGGCTACACCCCTCTCCTTGCCGGTCCCGAGCCGACCGGACATGGCCGCCAAAAGAAAAACCAAGAAACTCGGAAACCCAGGATGTCGGTGTCTCCGCGACGCGCCTTTGCGGCGACAAGCGGGCGATTCTCGTCGCGGTAAATGAAGCGATGGAATGACCGGGCCGCAACCGGAGGGGAGTTGCCTTCGGAAGGGGCGATAAAGCCCTGACGAGACGGTGTGCTAGGCGTGTCAGGACCCGGTCTCGTGAACGGGTCCTGACAATTGCCTCAACGATCTACTACTGGATGACCTGATCCTTCGCGACGTTCACGCCCTGCCCGTTGATCTCGACGCGAATCATGGTGCCGGGGGCGAGGTTGCCGACGTTGCCGGGGCGGAGTGGGGCAGTGCCTCCGGGCGGAATGTTCTGCACGGTGGTAAGAATAGTGCCGAGCGGGACCTCACGCTCTTTGCCGTTTTCCAAGATTCGCACCTTCACTCGGCAATCGCCGGTGAGGCCGCCGGCAAACCGTGCCGGGTAGAAGTCACCTGTGTTGTTGACAACAGTCACGGAAAGCTGTTTCGTGCCGCGGTTGTAGTTGATCGATCCGATCTCCAGGCTTCCTTTCTTTTTTGGCGGAGCGGTGTCGATCACGTTCGAAGTTCGTTTGTCGTTCGCGGCGGAACTGTCGTTTGGCGACGCCGCGACCGAGATGGTCGCCGAGAACTTCTGATTGGGTTGAGCCGCGTTGAAGAAGCTGGTGAGATCGATCGACGCTCCGATGGCCTGCTTGTTCTTCAAGGGAGGAACATTTCCACGAGGTACGACTCCAAATGGACCTGTCAACGTCACGCTGCGGTTCCCCGAGTAGTCGGCGGGGCCGAGGTTTGCGATCGTGTAGGAGAGAATCTTGGTCGCGGGATCCAGTTTCGCCTCGGTTACGGCGAGGTCAGCTTCCGCGGGCGCGGGCGGCTTGGCCGTCGCCTGCAGGGGAATTGTCGGGAAGGCGGCGCGAAGGACACTCGCCATGCCGATCTCCTCGACGCGAATTTGGAATCCATTCCCCTTCGAAGGATCGACGATGAACTGCTGCGGCTGACCGATCAAAGCATCGATCGGTCCACCCGCATTCGGAATCGGAATGCCTCCTTGCAGTATGGCGAAGGTTCGCTTTTTGCCGGCGGCGAGCGACGATCCCGGAGGCGACAGCGTGAAGGTCCATTTCAGCGTCAGCCCTTCGATCCGCGCATCGTTGATCACGACTTTCGCATCCGCTTTCCCGACACCGGCGAAAGTCAAAGGCTGCGTCGGAAAAGCCCGATCCACCACCGGCGCCTGGCCTTTGCCGAATTGCATGATGCGGACTTGGACCTGATTGCCTTTGCTCGGATCGAGAATCGTCTGTTGCACGGGGCCGATCATCGATGCGACGACCTTGGTCCCGATGCCGTCGAGTGGGTCGGTGCCAGCCGTGATAGGGCTTGCTTGATTCACGCCCCATACCCACCCGGGACTCAGGGGCGCGTTGGGCGGATTGACGGCAAAGGTCCACGTCAGCTTGTTTCCAATCAACGTCGGATTGACGACCATCAGCGATCCGAAGGCTCCGGGCTTGGATGCGATCTGGATCGACTTGGTGTCCTTCAGCGATCGCGAGTTTCCGAGTCCGAACGCCTGGTAGACATTGATGGTGAGGACCCCCGAGGGAGCCGGACCGCCAGGCGGAAGCGGCAGATCGAAGGTTGCCGCCCCTGCGTTCGCTGGCCGAGAAGCGGCAATCGCAGTGTTGTCGAGAAGCACGTCGTACGTCCACGCTCCGATCAGGCGTGCATTCGGCGGCGACAGTTCGAAGTTCCAGGCGACCGCATTCCCTTTCCTTGCGAGGCCTACCACCGAGAGCGAGCCGATTCCGCCTTTCGCGTCGTCGAGCGTCAGCGTCTTGGTATCGATCAGATGACGCTGAATGCCGATGCGATTGAAGAGTCGAATGGTCGCTGCGCCGGTGTTGGTCGAGAGATTGACGGCGACGGGACCGGGGCCGACTTGAGTATTTCCGCCGATGCGGACGTTATTCACCGACAATTCGTAGGACCACTGCCCCTGCAATGCGCCGATCGCAGGAGTTTGCTGGAAGCTCCAGAGAAGCTGCGAGCCGCTTTGACGCAGGTTGGATATCGCCAACTGCGGAGCGGGACCGGTGACGGTGAAGAAACCGACGTTGTTGGATGGATTGAAATCCTGGACGGCGATGCTGAGCCGCACATCCGTCGTACCTGCGGGCAATGCTACGGGAGCGTTGATCGCCATCGTTTGAGCCGGATTAAGGGCATTGATCGTGCCTTTGGCGAGTTGACCCACGGCGGCTTTTCCCGCCATGGCGTCGAGCGTCCAGGTTGCGACGCCGGGGAACGGATCGGAACCGACATTCGCGATGGACGCGACGATGTTGTTTCCGAACTGATTGATGTTGCCGACGGCGAGATCGAAGGCGTTCGCTGGCGCTGGTCCAGCGGAAAAAATTCGGGACCGGAAATCGTTCGTCGGGTCAGCGTCGCTGCCGGACGGAACGAGCGAAAGATTGGCGCGGAACGAAACCCTCGCCGGATCGAACGGAAGCGTCATCCTCAGTTCCTGTGCGGCTCCCTCGGCAAGCGGAACGAGTTCCGCCGATGCGAGGCTACGGCGAGGAAACGCCCCAAGCGTTTCGTAGGAGAGGAGGACCTGCCGATTCCCGATCATCAACCCGGCCTGCTTACCGACGACGAAGCCGCGCAGCGTTCGGCCATCGAGTTCGATGCGATCGACTCGTACATCGGCGAGTCGGCCGATCGGTAGTTGGGCGTCGATGCGGAGGTCACGGAAATCGTTGGAGACGTTGCGATCGCCGAGATTCAGCCTCGCCATCAGGATGTTGTTCGCCGCGGTATTCGGCCGCACGCGGAAGGTGAAGGTCGCCGCTTCGCCGCGAGCAAGGGGGCCGACTGAAAGCGAGCGAATGCGGGTCATCACCCGATGCTGATCGGCGACGGTCACGATACGCGAACCGCCGGGATAATCGCCAGGGCCGAGATTGCTGATTTCGACGGAAACTTCCTCATCAACGATACGCAAATCGGTGATCGCAAGATCTGCGCGCAGCGGCGGAGCAAGTACGAGACCGATCGCGTCGTTGCCTTCTGCGGCGTCTCCGGCGGAGATGGCGAAGATGAATCGATTGCCTTCTCCCAATCCGGCGACGGAACCCCAGACGCGGAATCGTCCGCCTGTCGTCATCGGGGAGATCCAACCCTGCAACACGGTTTCGTAGGCCGCTCCGGGACCGCGTGAGCGCAGGACCGACCAGCGCCGGCCGCCGCGATACGTCTTTGGGCCGCGATTCTCCACCATGCCTGCGAACGCGCCGTTCACAGGATCGACTCGGAAATCGATTGCAGCCAAGTCCGCTTCGCGAACCAACTCCATGCCGGGCTCAAGTTCCGGAACCACCAGGGCAGGAAACGCATCGAGCGCCGCTTGCTTCTCCAGAATGAACGGCTGCGGGGCATCGTCCTCCGCCGGACGAAGCACAATGGTCTTCGGCTGCGCGAACTCGAACTTGCTGTTGCGCGGCTGTTCGACCGCGCCCGGCATTCCCGCGGGCTCGCCTTTTTCTTCGCCCACGACCGGGATTTCTGGGCCCATCAAGAAATAGGTGAACGACTCCATCGCTGCTGCCTTGTAGCGATGCTCGCCCTCGTCGATCTCCGGAACGATCCATAGGTCGAGATCGCGATGCGTGTTCCACGAAAGATTGTCGCTCTCCGCCGAGATGCGAATGCGGCTCGCCGAGATCGGCAAGTCGATGCTCTTCAGATCCAACTCCTGCCCTGGGTCGATGACGAAGGTTTCGGCCGCAGCCAGTTGCGGCGCACCTGCAGGCATCCACACCCATTTGCCGGTATCGGGGCGAAATGTTCGGTATTGCACCGACACGATCGCCTTCTCTTCCGAGGCGTTCTTGACTTTGAGCAGACGCCGGTAGAACAGGGCGTCTTCGTCCTTATCTCCGGATTCGCCAGGCTGGCAGAACGCGAAAGGCGAAGCCATGGCCGTGAGGGCAATAGCCAGCGTAAAAACAAGTCGCATCGGTCGGCAAATCACGTTGATCCCCTTGATCCAAAATGCAACCGATGTGCAGACCCAGAGCTTCCGCCCATTCCGCAGATCGTTCGCGTGAAACGAATGTACGCGAGTTCGAACGCTTTCACGAACGAAATGCGCCGAACTTCAACGCGCAAAATCAAACTGCACCCTTCTCCTTGCTAACTTGGCGCGGATAGGACATGCAGAGCAGATTTTTTTCGAGCGGGCGATGTGCGGTAGGTTCGTGCAACGTATGAAAACGGATCGTTGCCCAGTGTTTCAAATGACGACGGTTTTCATGGCGCACAGTCAATAGCGCATGTCATAGGTGATCGTGATTCGCTTCTGCCGCACGCATTGATTAGGCGCCCGCCTCGGTTTGCCGATCGGAATCTGGCGAAACCTTAATCCGGTCCGCGAAAGGCGAGAAGGGGCAAACGCCGATTGCATACCTATCTGCTACGGCTTTCAGGATGTGCGCTTTCTCAAACGACGAAAACTACATCAGGTCGTAGATACGTACGGCGTTGTCGAAAAACGCGATCGCTGCTTTTCGATGGTCGGGGTGCAGATGCAAGTCACGCGCGTTGCTGGGAAGCGTGAGCGTATGCACCGACAGTTCGCGATCCGGGCGCCAGAACCAAAGCGCACCTCCGTTGCCGCCTGCGACGCCGAGCACGAAATGGTCTGGGTGGAACGCCACACCCCACCCTGTCCCTTGAAACGCCGCTTGCGGCCGTAGAATCTGTTGGCGCTGGCCCGATTGCCAGTTGAACAACAAGATGGCCGGATTTCCGACACCGGCAAAAGCGTTCGTCACATTGGTGATACCCGCTCCGGCGAGGACGGTCCCGTCGGCGTTAAACGCGAGGCTGCGAACGCCGCCATGATCGGCGCGAAAGGTGTTGTCGTGTCGAAATAAAGCGGACGCATCCAGCTCACGCGACATTTTTCCGTCGTTCAGATCCCATTGCTTGACGGCGCCTCGCAACTCGGCGGAAACCAGGAATCGCCCACCCGGATGAAATGCCGCGTTGTACACATGCGACGCATGTCCCTCGAGCGTTCGCACCAGCCTGCATTCGGGAAACGACCAGACTTTTACCAGGCGATCGTTTCCGCATGTCGCGAACGATCGTCCATCGGGAGCCATGACAATGGCTCGCACCCAGCCTTCGTGAGCATCGACCGTTCGTTCGGGCTCAGGTTGCTCGGCTTCGCAGGGCCAAATCAGCACTTTGCCCGCATAATCCGCGCTCAACAGTTTCTTGGTTTCAGCATGAAACACGAGCGAGCGTACCCAGCTTCGATGTCCGGTCAGCGTCGTCTTGCGCTGATTGCTCAGGTCCCATCGCTGGATCGCGTTGTCCTGGCCCCCCGCAAACACGAATCGTCCGGACGGATCGAATCGGCAACCGAGAAATGGACTGGTGTGCTTCAGTTCCACCGCGAGGCGGGTTTTCGTCGGATCGATCGGATCGGCGGCGATGCTCACAGCAGCACCTCCTGGATCGCCGTCGCCTGCGGATCGGCCATCGGAATCGGCCTACCTTCGTGATAATGGTTCCGAGTGGAGTTGAGGCCGAGCGCACGGAAATACGTGTGAAAGAGATGCCCGGCATGCACCTGGCGATCGACGACGGCTGTGCCGTTGTCGTTCGTTCGGCCGATGACTGCTCCCGGCTGAACACCGCATCCCGCCATGGCGACGGACCACGCTCGCGACCAGTGATCACGCCCCATGTTTCGGTTGATGGTCGGCGTCCTGCCGAATTCGGACATCACGACCACCAGCGTGCTTTCCAGCAATCCTCGCTGGTGCAGATCTTCCACCAAGGTAGCGAATGTCCGATCGAATTCGCCAAGTTGCTCAATGTGGAAGTCGAAGTTTTCGTGATGGCTGTCGTAGTTGGAGTGAGTCACTTTCACGAACGGAACATTCTGCTCCAGAAGACGGCGTGCCAGGAGGCAATGACGCCCGAATTCATGCGACGTGCCGTAGCGATCATGAACCATCAGGGGCTCACGGCTCAAGTCGAAGATCTGCTGCCGCTGCATCACCTGTTGGGCCTGCTGAAACGAGTGAGCGTAGGCTTCAGTGTCCGCGCTGCGGCGCGTACGAGCGAATCGGCTGTTGAGTCGTTCGCGAAGGTCGTCTCGCTGCATGTCGCCGAGTTCGGTGAGGGTAGCGGGACGGCTCAGGTTCGGCGGAGGATTCCCATCCGAAAGCGTCACGGATGCGAAACGCGGGCCAAGAAACGCCGCATCATTTCGGTTGAAGCCGGAATCTCCGCGAGGTGTGATGTGGAAATAGCCAGGCAGCGGACTGTCGTCGGCGCCATTCAGCTTCGCAATGACGGAGCCCAGTTGCGGAAACTTTTCCGCCGGCGTCTGTCGACGGCCGGTCTGCATGAAGTAAGCGCCCTTGCCGTGATCGTCTTCCGCCGTGTTGACGCTGCGAACGACGGCGAGCCGATGCATGATCCGGGCGGAATACGGGAGCAATTCGCTGATCCGCACCCCGGGGACGGTCGTCGGAATATCGAGGAATGGACCGCCGGTGTTCGTTCCCGGCTTGGGATCCCAGGTTTCCAGCTGGCTCACGCCGCCTGCAAGAAACACGACCAGCATCCGCTTGTCCTGCCGGCGCAACTCTTCAGCGGCGGCAGGCGTCACGAAATCGCGGAAGCCGAGCATGGCCGCGCTTCCCGCGGCCGCGCCGCCCAGAAAACCGCGACGGCTGATCCAGTGTTCCTGCGGATTGCACTGGGAATTCTTCGGCATGGATCGTCCCCCTCTTGCTTACGACACATCGCCTTAGTGATTGAATCGAAACTCTGCGGACGCCAGGAGAGCCCAGGCCAAGCTGCGAATGGCAGCCACGCGATCTTGACCGGCAGACTGCAGCAACGCCTCGCTTTCCTTCGCCTCGTCGGCTCCCGGCATGCGGGACAACACGCTCAAGTAGAGTTCCTCAACCGCTTCCTTCGCGGATTTCGTCGCCGCGGTTCGCTCGGTCAGGTTTCCCGGTCGCGGCTGGAGCCAACCGTCCAGCAGCTTGCCGTTCTTCACGAAAAGCGACTGCTCAAGCGTTGCTTCGAATTCATTGAACGAAGGCTCTCCGGCCGGCGCGGCGAGCATTGCGATCGCCGGCTGAACGACACCCGCAAACTTCGCTTGCAGCGCCTGCGGCGTCGCCTTGGCGCCCATCGCTTTGCGTTCCGCGTCGAGCTGACCTGTCGCCTGCAAAAGGCTCCACGCATACTGCTCCGGGGTCAGAGGCCGCAATGTTGCGAAAGCAAAGACAGCTGACTCAGGCGCCTTGCCGTCGTTCTTCAGTTCGCTCGAACGCTGATAGGTTTCGGAGAGAACGATGGTGCGGACGAACCGTTTCAAGTCGTATTTTCCGTCGCGAAATTCCGCGGCCAGAAAGTCCAGCAATTCGGGGTGCGAAGGCGGATTGTCGTCGTGGTCGTATTCGATCGGATGCACGATGCCGCGGCCAAGCAGCGCTGCCCAGATCCGATTCGCCGTCGCTCGTGCGAAGCGAGGATGCCCCACGATCTGATCTGCCAATTGGCTTTTGCGGCTAAACGTTGGCACTCCTCGTTCGCCCGTCTTCACCGGCCGGACATATTCTTTTCCCTTTTCGATGTTCGGTTCGGCGATCGCGCTGCCGCCCGGGAGTTTCGGCTTCGTCTGTTTCGTGTCCTTCGGTTTGAAGACCGATTGGAACGTGACGTCGCCCTCCCCTTTCTCGGCGATCATCGACCGCTTTTCTTTCGGGTCGGTAAAGAGGTAGGAGCGGTTGAGAAACGCGTAGATTCCGAAATACATTTCCTGCTTGAAACCATCGACCAGCGGGTGGTCATGACACTGGGCACAGTGGAGATTCATTCCAAGAAACAAACGTCCGATGTCTTTCGTCAATTGATTCGGCTCAACTGCACGATCGAGGAAAAAGCGAGCAGGGGCTCGATGTTTTGGGTCGGCGCCATCGCTGGAGAGCACTTCGCGAACGAGTTGATCGTAAGGCTTTCCGTCCGCAAGCGAGGTTCTCAAGTACTCCTGCCACTCCGGAATTTTGACATGAATGCCGGGTCGGCGGTCCATAAGCCATCCGTCGAGCACGATCGACCAATGACGAACGAAAGCTTCGCTGCTCAACAGGCGATCAACTAATTTCATCCGTTTGTCGGGGGAACGATCCCCAAGAAATTCGCGGGCTTCCATGGCTGACGGAACGATACCCGCCAAATCCAGTGTCGCACGTCGCAGGAACTCGGCATCGGTTGCGACCGGTGACGCGATCTCTCGATAATTCGCAGTCGGCTTGCAAATGAGTTCGTCAATCTTCTGCGAAGGTGTCTGTCCCATCGCAACATTGGCGACGCAACATCCCACGAACGCAACAAACGTCCGCATGGCGACAGTGGAAGACGGCATAACGCGTCCGAAGAGAGTAGCGGCGGCGGGAACGGTCGGGGGGTTCATGAAGCGTACCCGATCTCGCTCGCTAGTCAAGCCAGATGGACATGCTCGTCAAATATCGCAGTGCCGCAGTTCCTCTTTGGGAGAATCGCCGACCATAGCGCTATCGGGTGCAGACCGTCGTCATTCCCCGACATTTCATGTCGGAAAGGCGCGAATCAGCCGATCCTTTCGAGCAGCAACGCATGGTTGCCGAGGTCTTCGAAAAGCAGATCCGGTTTCGACTCGGCGAGTTGCGAAACGGTGTGGACACCGGTGGCGACGGCGGCGACTTTAGCGCCGATGGCTCGTGCGCACTGCACATCCAAAGGGGTATCGCCGATTACCCATATGCGGTCGGCGCACACTTTCGGGCCGCATCGTTCGCAGGCGACGGCGAATGCTTCGCGGGCTACATCGTCGCGGTCGAAGTGATTGTCGCCGAATCCGCCGAAGCGGAAATGTTCGAAGAGGCCGAAGTGCCCAAGCTTGACGCGGGCGCCCGCCTGCACGTTTCCCGTCAGCAGACCGATGGCGACGTGATCCCTCGCCTTCAAAGCTCCCAGCAACTCCATCACGCCTGGCAGCACTCGGCCTTGATGCTTTCGGAGCGATTCGGGCAGTCGGCGAAAATAACCCTGGAAAATCCTGTCGAGATTCTCGGGCGTTTCCGGGATGTCATGCGCCCTGAACAGATCTCGGATGATGGCCCGATCCGTTCGACCGCTGTAGGGGATATGCACCCGCAACGGGATGTGGAATTCTTCCACGAGGGCCGATTCCAGGGCAGCCTTGCCGGCCCCGCCGCTGGCGAGAAGGGTTCCGTCGATGTCGAAAAGGCATACGATCATGGGGTTATTGTAGGAGTCGCCTAACGTCCCATTCGCAACTCCGCGACAGCTGCCTCCACTGTTGAGACTCGCGCCGTGGCGCTTTGCCGAGAGCGTTTCCTACAGAGGACGGAGCTGTTGCATAAAACAGTTCCGTCCTCAACACGCGAGACGCCAAACATGCCGCCGATTATCGACCTTCGCAGCGACACCGTCACTCGGCCTTCACAGGGCATGCGCGAGGCCATGAGCCGGGCAGAGGTGGGTGACGACGTCTTCGGCGACGATCCCACCGTCCGCAAGTTAGAGGAGCGCGTTGCGGACTTGCTCGGCAAAGAGGCGGCGATCTTCGTTCCTTCGGGGACCATGTCGAATCAGATCGGCATTCGCCTGCACGCACGCGGGGGCGACGAGTTGCTTTGCGACTTGAATTGCCACATCTTCCAGTACGAAGGAGGCGGGCCAGCGGCGCTCTCGGGGATCACGTGTCGCACGTTCGACGGCCGCAACGGAATCTTAGAACTGCCGCAACTCGAAGGTCAGATTCATCCGGACGATCCACATGCGACCGATACGAAACTGATTTGCCTGGAAAACACGCATAATCGCGGCGGCGGCGTGGTGTATCCGCTCGAGAACATCGCGGCGATCTCGAAATGGGCCCGCAGTCGCGGTGTCGCGATGCATCTCGACGGCGCGCGTTTGTGGAACGCGGCGGTCGCCACGCGAGTCCCGCTCGCCGAATGGGGTCGGCATTTCGACACCGTTTCGGTGTGCTTCAGCAAAGGGCTCGGAGCGCCGATCGGTTCCGCACTGTGCCTGCCGAAATCCCGAATGCGCGATGCCACTCGCATCCGCAAACTTTTCGGCGGCGGCATGCGGCAAGTCGGTATCCTCGCGGCGGCTGCGTTGTATGCGCTAGATCATAACGTCGATCGTTTGGCAGACGATCATCGCCTCGCGCAGATTTTGGCCGAGGCGATTCGCAACACGCCTGGTCTACGGACCGTGCCGGACCAGATCGAGACGAACCTCGTCTGGTTCCGCATCGACCCTGCGTATGGGACGGCAGAAGCCCTAAAAGTTCGACTTGAGGAGCATGGCGTACTTGTGCATGCTTCTGGTCATTCGACCTTACGAGCCTGCACGCATTTGGATGTGACCCGCGAGCAAGTGCAACATGCGGCCGACTTGATTCATCGCCTTGTCAAGCGGGCCGTATAGCAGCAGAGATTCTTTTCACGGCGCTGCCCGCACACTCCCACCCCCTCTCCCCCAGGGGAGAGGGGAGCAGAAAACCTTATTTCTTCACCGCTTTCGGCGAGAGGGCCTGGATCACGGCGAAGGGGACATCCATTGCGCCGCGGAGGCTAGAGCCGCCTTCGAGGGTGATGCGGACAGGCGGGTTGCCGGCTTCCTTCGCGATGCGGAGGATGCGTTCACGTGCGGCTTCGGTCAGATCGCCTTCGATGCCGGCGAAGAGTTTGCCGATGTTCACTTCGAACGTGCTGAGCGGCGTGACGACTGTTCCTTTCGCCTTCAGGGCTTCTTTCAGAGCGTCCTGACCGCCACTGCCAAGGGCGATGAAGGCGGCGTCTTCGCGGATGGCGATCGAAAGCTGCAGCGCGCCGACGATGCGTTCCAGTTTTTCTTGGTCGCCGCCCATCGCGGGGATGTCGAAACGGTGGATCTTCGTTCCGTTCGATTCGTCGATGTTGAGCTTGATGAGGGCTTTCACTTGGTCTGGCGCCTGGGCGAGCAACTCATCGAGCAGCTTCAGTAGCGTCTCCTGCAGATGCTTGCCTTTCTCGACTTTCGTCCCCGCGAGCACGACATATTTCTTGTCGGCGCCCGGGCCCATCAGTGAGCCGAAGAGATCGACTTCGCCGGAGCGCAGCGTCGGGCTGAGGGCATCGAACAATTCCTGAGCTTGCTTCTTCTTCGGCGCATCCGAAATGCTTTCGAGGCTCTTGGTGGCCGCTTCGTCGATCACTTTGTTGAACGCCTTGCGGACGGAATCGGGGACCATCATGTTCAGCGACCCGCGAACGGCCGGATCATTGTTTCCGAGGCTGGCGAACCCGCTCTTCTTCTCCGCGGCGCCCTGGATTGTCTTGGCGAGATCCGTACCTGTTTTTCCGGTGAGGCTCGATTCGATCTTTACTTTCTTGTTGGTCGGATCGATATCGACCTTGAGCGACGCTTCCTGGCCTTCGTTGAGCAGCGATTTCATCCCCTGGGTCATCTGCCGAAGGATGGCGACTCGCAACTCCTTCGAGGCGGGCGTTTCGTTCGGCTGATTCTTGTTCGCCTCTTCCTGCAATTTGTCTTCGACGGCCGCCAGAACGAGTTGACGTGCGGTCTCCGGCACTTGATCGAACCGACCCGAGGCGTGGAACAGCGGGCCGTCCTTCGCAGTCCCGAGCACTTTGGCGGGATCGACCATATTGTCGAGCGAGTTCTTGTTCATCGCCGTGATGTAGGCGTATTTGTTGGCGAACTTCAGGTAAAACTCGATCGGTGACGGGTTGGAGATGGTGTACACGCCGCCGCCGAACGCATTGACGGTGACGGGAAACCCTTCGATGAGCGCGAGGAATTTTTTCTCGTCGTCCACCGGAATGAGCAGGGCGCCGCTGACGTCGTCGATCTCCTTGCCGAGACGCAGATAGGCGCCAAGAGGCCGCGTGCGATCGATACCTTCGACCGCCTTGATGCCGACTTTCGACTTGAGTTCGCCTTCGACTTGGCGAAAGAGATCGTCGGCCGCCTTCTCGTCTCCTTCGAGCGCAAGCTTGGCGAGCATGCGGGCGCCCTCGATGGCCGCATCGATCGAGCGAAAACGAACGACCGCAGCCGGCGTCGTGTCCTGAGCGGCCGCGGGGATGGCTAGCAGAAGCGGAAAGAGAAACGCGAGAACCCACCGGCAACGCAGCATGTTCGTCTCCACGAAGTTCAAGGGATTGGCATCCATCTTACTCGCGACCGCCGCCGCGAGTTTCGCGAAAGGACCACGCCTCGGTATGACGCGCCGTAGGGAACGCCCCACGTGGCGTTCTCTACAGACTGAGCAATCGCCCGATCGCCGCATCGTGAATGCGGCCGTTAGTCGCGACGAGGCCGTCGCGTTGCCATGCTCCTTCGATGCCGTAGCGCAGCTTTTGACCCGCGATGCCGGTGACGCGGCCACCGGCTTCGGTGACGAGGATTTCGCCCGCGGCGATGTCCCAGTCGCGGAAGGCGTCGTAGTCGTTGAGATAAATGTCCGCTTCGCCGCGCGCGACGAATGCGAGCTTGATGCCGGCGGAATACGATTCGAGGATGTTCGCCGGGTTCAGCGCCTGCACCATGGGAGAACGTTTGCCCGGCGTCTTCGATCGACTTTGCGTAAGCGTCGCTTGATCGAGCGACGATGCGGAACCCACTCGGCAGCGAATCGGGTCCTCGCCGGCGTCGCGTCGCCAGCATCCGCCGCCGCGGATCGCGTAGGTGAGGCGTTTCGCCGCAGGTTGGGCGACGATGCCGACTGCGACTTCGCCATGATCGACGAACGCAACCATCACCGAAAACTCGCCGTTCTTCTGAGCAAAGCCCCGCGTGCCGTCGATCGGATCGACAACCCACAGACGATCGCCCGTGTTCGGCGCGGCGTTTAGGCTTTCGGTTGCTTCTTCCGCGCAGAGCGCATCAGCGGGGAAAGCGGCATGCAGATGACGCAGGACGATTTCCTGCACGCTTCGGTCGGCATCCGTTGTGATGTTGGCGGGGGCGTTGGGGATGACCTGGAATTTTTGGTAAGCGTCGTCGAGATACTTCCACGATTGATCGACCGCGGCCAACGCGACTTCCAACTCTCGCTCGAACATCAGAACGGCGCCTCGCGCACGCTTCGCACCGGAGTTTCAGGCATCGGCGCCGTCGTCAGGCCGGCGAAGTCGTTGAACTCAAGATAGTGGAGATGGCGGTAGAAGTCGTTGTTCGCCAACAGATCGCGATGCTCGCCCGCCGCCCGGATCACGCCGTGACTTAAGAGCAGCACGCGATCGCAAGATTTGATCGTCGTGATCCGGTGCGGAAGATACAGCACGGTTCGCCCTGTTGCCATTCGCTGCAGCGAGTCGTCGATCATCGCCTTGTCGTCGTCGCTCAGCAGAGTCTGTGGTTCTTCGATGATGAGCAGGGACGGGTCGCGCAGGATGGCGCGAGCGAGAGCGATGCGGAATTTTTCTCCCGTCGTCAGCGTATGCCCCAACTCGCCGATCGGCGTTTCGTATCCCTGCGGCAACTTCTGGATGAATTGGTGGGCATGTGCCGTCTTCGCCGCTTCCATGATCGCGGCACCATTGTATGCGGGGTCGCCGCAGGCGATGTTGTTGGCGACGGTGTCGTTGAAGACGAGGTTGTGCTGCAGCACCATCGCGATCTGCGCCCGCAGCGAATCGAGCGTGGCCCAGCGGATGTTCTTGCGATCGATGCGGATCTCGCCCGCTTGCGGATCGAGGAAACGCGGGATCAGATAGACGAGGGCGTGCTTCTCCGTGTCGTCCGGGCCGACGATGCCGATGATCTTCCCCGTCGGCAATGTGAACGTCACGCCATTGAGCAACTTGCGGCCCGTGCCAGGTTCCTTCAGCGTCACATTGTCGAACTCAAGCCCCTTGGTCATCGGCTCGAGGAACTCGGCTTCCACCGCTTGGCCGACCGAACCGGGCCGATCGAGAAACGCGAACATCTGGGTGGCCGAATCGCGGCTGCGACGAAGGACACGGCGCATTTCGATCCATTGCACGATCGGACGAAACAGGCTCGCCATCGCCGCGACGAGCGTGATGCCGGTGACGACGCCCATCTCGCCATGCAGGATAACGACCCCCGCGAGAAATGCGAGGATGAGGGCGGCGACGAATCCGAGCAGCGCGAACAGCGGACGATACAAGGCATCGCCGTAATAGACGCGCCTACGAGCATTCGCATAACCCGCGAGCTGCTTCTCGACGCGTTTGAGGTTGAAGGCTTCCATCAGGTAAACCTTCACGAGCCGCATCAGCATCAGGCTTTCTTGCAACAGCGCGAGTTGCTCCGCTCCACGTTCCTCTGCTCGGCGATTGCGACGGCGGATAGCAGCCGCAATCTGGCCGCCCGCGAACCACACAAGGAAGGCGAATCCCGCGAAAGCGAGCGAGAACCAGAAATTCAGCACCAATGCGAACAACACCAACGCCACTGCTTTCACCGGCTCGCGGAAAGATTGCGTGAGCCAAACGAACATGCCGTCATGCACCGCCTCGAGATGCCGCGTGGAAACGCCGACCGCTTCGGTCGGCCCGAGGGCGCGGAAGGCGAGTGTGCCGAGGCGATACGTGTGGTTGTAGATCGCACGCCGCAACCGGGTGACCGCATCGAGTACCGAGTGAGCCGCGGAGGTAAGCGAAAGGTAACGCATCATCGATCGCAAGAGTCCCAGGATGAGGGCCGTCACGATGAGACCGATCATATAGCAGGTGTTCCCGCTTCGATAAGACCACGGAAAAACCCGTGCGAAGAGTCGGCCCAGGAAACCATGCCCGGTGTTGCCGACGCGGAGGATTGTACCGAGGATGCCGTGGCCCTGTAGGTTTTGATGCGATGCGATGTCCAGTCCGTAGATCTTCACCTGATTGCGAATTTCCGCGCGAATGGCGTCGGCATGAGCGGCGCCGACGGCCTGCTCCGTGAGTTGCGGGATCTCGGCAAGCCATAGGATGCTGCGGCGTTGATCTCGTTCGCGGTTGCCGAGTCCCTCCTCCGATCGTGCGATCAGCGAATGCAGCGCGGCATCATCGATGCCGATGTTCTTGAGTTGTTCGTCGTAACCCGCGATCTGGGTCTTTCTCGCCTCGAGATCGGATGAGGGTTCATGGCGCCGCAGAAACGCATCCTGCTCCCGCGGCGGAAGCCGATGAAATGTGGGAATCTCGCCTTGGTAGATCAATAGGTCGGCGAACAACGGCAGCAACGCCAGCAACGCCACGTATAGAAGGCTGCTGACGCAGGAAGCCGCGAGGGCCGTCCACTTGGCGAGGGACGTGTAGTTAAGAAAACGAAGAGCCCGAGCAAAGGCGGTGCTGCCCATGGATTCCCCGTATGAGGAACGACGTGAATGGACGCCTCCATTCTAACCGCTCGCCGCAAACCTGCGAATCCAAAGCCGATGGCGCATCGCGAAGGAACGCAGTTTCGTTTGCTTGTGCTGATGAGCGAAGATGTGCGGCCGGCGAAGCCGCATACGCCGTACTTGTCGCAGCAGAGCGGTGATCACGAGGTTGCTCTCTGCGCTCACAGCGAGAGATGCAGGTCGCATGTGCCGAGACCGCCGGGGGCGAGATCGACAGGAGCATTCGCACGACGGCCGGATTCGGGTTTGGCCACTTCGAGACGATAGCTTCCCGGCAGCACACCGTCGAATTGGAACGTCCCGTCCGACTGCGTCCGTACGCGGGCAGCGTCCTTTCCCGCAGTATGCTTGAGGATCACGATAAGGTTCGGCTGGGGCCTCGTCCCTTCGGATACTTTTCCCTGAATTTTACCGACGCGAAGCGTTTCGGGATCGACATCGAGAACATCGACCACGGCGGTTTCGAATCGCGATAGTCCGGCTCGGTTCGTCGCTTTGACGGAAAGCGGCGTCGGCCCGCGCGCGTCCGGCGACAGGCTCGCTAGCACTGCCCACTTGCCAGGCAATCCCGGCGCAGGCCGGCCGACAAAGACTTCTACCCCCGGAGGAATCGATTGATCAACTGGCCGGCCACGAAAAACGACGACATGTTCAATCTCCGAATCGACGTCGGCTGCGGCGAATTGCAAAGGCAAGGTCGATCCTCGTTTCGCCTGCTTCGGGATATCGAGAAAACGAAGATCATTCGGTGGGGTGTGGTCGAAGGTCCATTCGTGAATGGCCTGCTGGAGTTCACGGCCCAATTCGTCGAGCAATCGAGCTTTCAAGATGCGCGGCCCTTGAAACGGCGTCGTATCGATCGTTAGCGACCAATCCTCGATCGCCGCATCGAACACGAGTCCCCCATCCGCGCCCGCTCGAACGCGGACACGATTCTGACGCGGACTGTTGAATCGTCGCACCAATTCGAAATGTGGAGTGCCCGAGCCAGGCCGAATCAAAGACAACTCAAGATTCGCGGCTGCCGGAGCGTTATCCACCTCGATGATGATGCGTTCCTTGGCCTGTGGCTGCGAAACCGCGGGAGCTTTCAGACGGACAGCCATCCGATCGTCGGTTCGCGGCTGCGGCAATTCGGCATACCCCGCATGCACGATGAACGATCGAGGCACCCCATCCACCGTGACGAACACCGGGTTTTGGACCGCACTCTTGGGCAACGGATGGGCGACCAGCGATGCCGGAATCTTGCTCGTTGCAGCTACTACATCTCCCGATCGCAGTTCCGCCTCAATCGAGAAACCCGCCTTGGCGTCGGTCGGAACCAGCTGAACCTCCAGCTTGGAACCGTCGCTGCTGGGCGTGGACCGAATGTCCGCGATGCGGACGTAATCCCGAGGCGACGCAACTGCCACTCGAATCTGACGCCAGGCAAGGCGAATGTTCTTTTCAGGATCAATGACGCGAACCAATAGTGGGCCCTGGAAATCGGCGAGTTCGCCCTCTGCCATGAAGGGAGCCTTGCGAACCTCGCGAGGTTCAAGCACGAGCTCTTGCATGCTACCTGCGATCGAATGATCGTTGGCGGCAAACTCGACGCGAATTGGCCGCCGTTTGTCCTCCATGTTTTTCAGATAAACGAAGAACGATTGCCGAACCTTCCCAGGTCGCAGACGGATCTCCTCCGCTAGAGAGGTCGGCTCTTTCGGGTTTTCGCTGATCAGTATTTTCACTGGCTGGGCTGCCGCTTCGAGGGGCACTTCGACCGCACGGTGATATGCCAATCCGCGACAAATGCTCTGGAGCAGGAATCCGCGCGGAGCCGTGTGCGGCTTCGATTCGGCTTCGGGCCGCAATCGGACTTGCATGGTCGCCTTGAAAGGCGGGTCTTCCGGACGGCGCAATTCGTTTAATTCCAGGCGAGCGGGCGAAACCGACAGCCAATCCCCGTCGAAGCTGACCGTGGTTTCGATCGCCGTCTTCGCAAGCCTCGCGACCACCGGCTGAATCTCAACGTCAAAGGTGCTCTGCAAATGCCCCGAATGAAGGGAGCGAGCGAGCGGTTCGCTTTTCATCAAGATGCTGTCGTCACCCGCTCCGCCTCCATCGCCTAGTGCGTCCGCAATGCGGGAAGCGAAACGCCGGCTTAGGGTTACCATCGGCGTTTCCAGCCCGATGCCCCGGAAATCGTGAACGCGTGCGCGGAAACGGTCAGCTTGGACCGCCTGCCAAGTGCGAATTGCATCCTGCCTCCGTTCCATCCAAGGGGACCCGGCCTCGTCTGCAACCGCCCAAGCGAGTTGTTCACGTTGGGTCGGCGACTTGGCGGCAGCGAACCGAGTCGGCAGATCGACTTGCTCGACTTGCCGCATGGTGCGAAGCAAGTCCTGCAATGCGATTGAATCACTCGGCTCCGCAATGAGGCGGGACATTTTTCCCTGAGCGATAGTCAATGCATCGGGAGAAAGGCCTGCAACTCGACACCATGCGATTTTCCTCGCGAACCGTCGTTGATCCGATTCCCTCAATCCAACTGGTGCCGGCAGAGCAGCCACCAGTTCATGAGCGGCGGGATCCAATGGTTTCGAATGCTCGCTAAGATCGCGTCGCGGTAAAGTCCGCTGCAGTTCCCCGCGTTCGCCCGCGGAGAGCAGGTCGCTTGCGAGAAGGGCATCGGCAGATTCCCAATACTTCGAATCAAAGGCCGCCTGTGCCTGTTTCGCAACTACGAATTCGATTTCGCGAAGGCGCATTTCGCGAATCGTGCTGATTGCTTGAATCAGTTTGCTGGTCTCCGCATGAATCGCTGCCGGATCGCCTCCTCCGTTCCCGGGCATGACGCGACGCAATCCTTGGGTTTTCTCGGCAAGATCAAGCCACAGCGGATGCCAGGCTTGCTTGCGTTCCGCCGCGGGCTCGAGCGCGAGAAGGAGGCGGCATGCTTCACTGCATTGATGTCGGGCTTTCTCCAATATCCTCGCATCCCGGAGGAGAGACTCGAATTGGCGATCGGCTTCCGCGGCAAGGCGTAGCGCCTCGACTGGCGACGAGTAGTCGAATGCGAGCAGCCGCACCTCGGCACGACGCCTCAGTTCCTCCGCTTCGATCCAGCGGTTCCGCAATGCTGCGACGCCTTCGAGAGAAATTGCGAACTGCTCCGCAGAGCGAGCCGTTCGCAGCCAATGTCCAGCCAACTCGATCGGCCAGGGATCGACGCCGCGATGTGCGAGGTCCGCGAGCTGGCGTAATGCCAGCGCTTCCGGCGTGCGTGGTTCCTCCGCGACGAGCTTGCGAGCTACGAAGTCGGCGAAGCGAATTGCCTCGAGATTGTGTCGCGTATCTTGCACGGCCCATTCGAAAATCGCAGCTTCGCGGACAGCGGGCGGCGTCTGACGCCATTTCTCCGCGAGCGACTCCGTCCAACGTTCGTACTCCTTGGGCAAATAGGAGGAGCCAACGGTTGCGAGATCGCGGTACGCATTCGTCATGTCGTTCCGAATTGCCTGCAATCGCGAGGGTTCGCCCAAGTTTTCCTGAGCCTGAGAAAATGTCAGAGGCAGTTCGAGTGGCCGTACTTCTCGAAGCACGGTAAGTGATTTTTCGATTCCCGTAACGTCCGCATCGCCAAGCTTCCCTGGCGGTTGCAAACGCCGCTTGGCTTCCGCTTCCAGGAGCGAATGACGAATTCGTTGGAGTTGCCGAACATCGATGTCGGTTCGCTTTTGCAACTCATCGGCTTGCAGCCAAAGTTCGCGCAACTTCGTGGGCAACTCCCTCTGCGTCGGCAGCGCGACGGACTCAACGCCCCGGCTCGTTAGCGAAGCCAGAGTGAAGTCGCGACGTTCCCCATGCACTCGAACGTTCGCAGCCGCACCATAGGCGTCCGCGATCCGCGGAACATGCGTCTGGACGAAAGCCGTCATTTCCTGCGTGCCGATACGACCATCTTGTCGTCCGTCAACAACGCTATCGGCATTGCCGGCAAGTGCTAGCTCCACTGCAAGAACGAACGGCGATCGGCCCAGGCGATGGTGGACGATTCCTGCAGGCAGCGCGCCGTCGGATGACACTACGGTGCGACGCGGATCCGGGGCTGCTTCGAGTTCTCGTTCGAGAAATGAAGACGGATCGCAAGCGACGGACGCGAGTTTGCCATGCGGGAGGGTGAATTCCACGAGAAGCAATTGATTCCGAGATGCGCAGCGTTTGAGACGAGCCAGCACCTCTTGCAAGGGCAACCAGGTCTGCGGTTGGTCGGCAACGGCGTCGGCGGGCAGAAGGCATACTTTGCCTTCATCGTTCAGCGTGGCGGGACCATGGACAAAGACGACGACCGCATCGGAAACGGAAGCTTCACGCAAGGCGTCGAGTCGTTGGATGAGGGCGGCTCGATCGGGCACAGTGGGAATGGAAATTCCCCGTGGGAACATACGCCCCATTTCGGCAAGGGCCATCGAGTCCGCGTCTGCAATCCAAAGAGGAATGAAGAGCGGATCTTCGGAGGGGCCTACGAACGCGAGCATCCCGCCGAGAGTGAGGAAGACGCAAGCGAGAAGCAGGACGGAGCCGAACACGGCAAGAGGCCGAGGCGGACGCGGCGCACGGGCTGCCGCCAACGGTGTAGACGAACCATACTTCATTGGAGCGAATCCTTTAGCTCCGTACAGGTCGGACGACCCTGCTCGATCGGCCTGATTCACGCATCCAGGCAGGCCGGGAAATCGGGGCGATTATAAACGCCCCCATTCCAGCCGGACAAGATCATCCCAAAATGCGAAACGCCTCGGCAAGGCCGGGCGTCTAAGTGGTTTCCGAAGGCGGGTCAATCTTGCGTCGCTTCTTGCTGATGGAGACTCCTCCGTAGTTCTTTTTTAAGCTGTTCGTCTTGGCAAGATTCTCTTGAGACACGCTTCGGACAAAATCGCTTCCGACTTCTTGACTGCAGGGGACGCATAACCGCGTCTGGGGTAAGGCTTCGACTCGCTCTGCTGGTATTTCGGCGCCGCAGCGCTGACACGGCCTGGTTTTTGCCATCGATGCATCTCCAGGGATTCGGGATTCGTGCAATGATTTGACGTTTTCTAGGGAACTTAGGTTCGCGCCATCTTTGCGAATTCCACGATTTTCACGAAACTGCGTCCCGGAATCGTCTTACTTCGCATGCGGCGGAAGAATAGAATGCCGGGGCGTCTTCATTTCCGGACTCCGAGCAAGGCATGCATCTCGCAAGCGTTCATCGTTTGTGCTTCTATCTGACGCTAGGGTGGTCGGTGTTTGCCCTGGCGATGGCGGATAGCTTCTTCCTCCGCTGGATGCCTCTTTTCGCCATCATCGTGATCGGCCTCATCGCTATCTCGTGGCGGCATGAAGGCCGATGGGAGATGTCGGAATCCACGGCGAACCACCTTGCACTCGTTATCGCCCTTTCCTGCTTCGGGTGGATTCTGATCAAGTTGCCGCGAACCGATGCGGATTTGATTGCCTCCGAAATCCCATGGCCCGCCGGATTGCTGCCGCATCTTGCTCCGGTCGTCATGGTGTTGATCCTAGCCAAGCTTTATCGACCCAAACGACGTTCCGATTATTGGGTCTTTCAAGCCATGGCGCTGATTTCCATGATCCTGGCCTCCGTTCTCACGGGCGAAGCGATCTTCCTAGGCTGGCTCACCGGGTATTTGGTCCTGGTGATTGCGTCGCTCGCATGCGCGTATCGCATGAGCAGGCTCGATCCGAACAATGACCCCACCGGCGCTCTGTTTTCGCGATCGAGTCGCGCACTCGTGGTGAAGCCATGGCGAGGAATGGCCACTTGGGCTTCGATGTGCCTTGTCGGCGGCATGGGCATCTACCTCATGCTGCCTCGGTTCGGTTCCGGCCAATGGAGTCCCACCAAACTCATCGTCACCGGCCGATTGGCGCCGGCCAAGACAGGCGTTTCGGGCGACTCGGCGATGGACCTCAATCGCAGCGGCCGCATCGAGCTTTCCAATGAAGTCGCATTCGAAGTCGCGGCACGCGACATGTACGGAAAAGTCGTCGATCTTCCGTCAGGCATCTACTGGCGCATGGACGTCCTCGATTTCGTCCGCAAAGGCCAGTGGTTTTCCGTCTCCGACGCCATGCGTCTCGAGAAACTCACGACGCTTAACGTCCACACCGCTCCCATGCGGGCAAATTGGGACCCGCCCCTTGGCGGCAATGTAGCTCCGCCATCGATGGAGCCTGGTCAAGCGTATCTGCGCTTTCATGTATATGCGGCCACAATCGGCGGATTGCCTCTCGCCGAACCGATCGATCTGGATTTGGGTGCCGGCGGCTACCCCAACGTCGGCAATGTGCGTCGCGAACTTTTCTACGCGCTCAAGGGGTCCGATACGATTCAGCCTGTCCATACTCCTCGGCGGATGCTCAAGCATGAGTACGGACAACTCATCCGAATCGCCCGGGATACCCACCGGCACCCTGCCGATGTCGATCCGGAATACCTTCAGTATTTGCTGGATCAAACCGTCCCCTCGGCGTTGCCGGAGTTCACCAAAAAGATTCTGCTGCAGAGCTCCGAAGGCAGTTCGATTCATTGGAACGAAGACGAAAAAATCGCGGAAGCGGATCACGAAAAGGCGGCCCAAACGCTGAACCGATATCTCGCCATCTCCGGCGAATACAAGTATTCGCTTGATCGGCCCCGATCCGAAAAACGCATGGATCCCACGATGGACTTTCTCGTGAACGTCAAGGAAGGCCATTGCGAGCGATTCTCGGCAGCCTTGGCGCTGATGTTGCGTTCCCAGGGCATTCCCTCCCGAATCGTACGTGGATTCGCCGGCGCCGAACGAGAAGAAGATTCCGACGTGCACATTATCCGTCAAAGCCGAGCCCACTCTTGGGTGCAGGCCTACGTGAAGAACCCAGCTACCGGCAATGGCGAATGGCTGCTGCTGGATCCAACTCCTGGCGGCGATGCCACGCAAATTGGATTTCACGGAATTCTGGGTTGGATCGCGGCCAACCTCGACCCAAAGCTCCTTTGGCACATGCTTTTCGTGGACTACAACGCTGATAGCCAGGGAAATATGTGGCTCACCTTGCTCCACAAGATCTGGGACTCGATTCGCCAGCATCCTGTCGCTTGGGGATCCGCCCTCGCCGGGATCGTCGGAGCAGCTAGTGTGTGGCGAAGTCGCCTTGCCATCTGGACGTTTCTGACTCGATTGCGAATCCCCAGTACTGCACACGAGTCGTCGAACGTCAAAGCGGGTCAACGATTCGTCGATCGTTTCCGCCACCTTGCGAGCCGTTGGGGCATTGCTGCGCTTCCCGGTCAAACTCCTGCGGAACTCGCGCAGAAACTCAGCGAACGATGGCAAAGCCAGTTGCCGAAATTCGCCGAGGCTCCCCTTTCGCTGATCGACCGCTATTACGGTATTCGGTTCGGCTCCGCCAGCGGCAGTATTCAGCAACTTCTGACGGAGCTGGATCGACTCGAAGCGGCGGCCCCTCTTTCCTCTTCCTGAGGCATCGATGGCCGAACCATCAACCCGACCTGAACCGGAAGAACGCGGAAGAGCGTGGCCTCGATCAGCCCAGATGGCCGCCGCCGTCTTGACAGTGCTTTCCCTACTCGGCCTCGCCGGATTCGCGTGGCGTCCGGGCGGATCCGCTTCGCCGACCCGCGCTCCTGCCATCCTCGATTTGAATCGCGCCTCCCGGGCCGATCTCTTGCTGCTTCCCGGCATCGGCGAGCAGATGGCGGATCGTATCGAGTCGTATCGCGAAAAGCATGGTCCATTCGCCTCCCTCGATGATCTCCGCAAAGTTCCTGGCATTGGCCCCACCACCTTAGACCGCGTCCGTCCTTGGCTTGCGATTGCGCCTTCGGGCATTCCCGTGGAGCATCAGGGAACACCGCTTGTCGTAATGCCAGAAACGAATCCGAAAGGAACGAAGACCGCCAAGCTGATGGAAGGCGCAAAAGCAATTGACGTGAATAGCGCGACCCTCGAAGAACTGCAACGCTTACCAGGAATCGGAGTGAAGCTGTCGAAGCGAATGGTCGACGAACGAACTCGCAAGCCGTTCGCGGAACTGGCTGACCTTCGGCGAGTCTCCGGCATCGGCCCCAAAACGCTCGAGAAAATGCGTCCGTTCGTCGTGTTCGACACGAAACCGATGCCTTAATCCGCTTTCCGACTGCGGTGAAGCCGAATCTCCGGGTGCATCGTGTAGAAGCGGAAGCCATCGCCATCATGGACGACGATCCTGCTCGAGAGAGACGTTGATGGCCTCCACCGGCAGGATTGGATTTTTCTGCATTTCATCCAACGCGCAAATCATCCGACAACGGTGATGCCACACGCCTTCGACGACCAGTGCTGCCGGCGTGCCGTGTAAGGTCCATCCGCGATCGGTTCGCCGTTGGTTCGGCGAATATCGAGCTTCCTTTGGCTGCCATTTCACGCCACCGTCCGGTTCCAGCAACTGCGCCCGATCTGATCCTCCGCGAACATCCAGTATTTGCCGTCAGCGTGGATGACGACCATATCCTCGACCTACAGGTCGGGAACCAGCGGATTGCCCGGATGCCGTTTCCATTGCTCGCCGTCGTTCGATGTCGCAACCGGAGCATACGCCGGCCCTCCTTGGTGCCGTCGTATCCCGTGTACCAAAGTTTCCACAGATTGCCTTCGCGGAGAATCCACCCGCGTTCACGAATCTTCGCGTCCCACTTCCCCACTTCGCCGGAGAAGATCGCCTTCTCCGAAAGCTGAAACTGCGTCAGCTCCGGCGGGAACTGAGCCCGCAACGGTGAACATCACGCTAAGAAGGCGAGGCTGAAAGCGAAGATGGTGCGAAGCATGGTGTTCCCAAGGTAGTCCTCACGCTCCGCGTGAGGTCAGGTGATGAGGTCAGTCATGTTCTTCGTGGAAAACAAGTTTATTTAACTTGTTTGGCACTCTTCAAGACGGCAATACGAGCGTAGTTGATAAACTTGCCGCCACGAGAGACACGATGACCTCGACGTTGCCGCGACCACGCGGAGCGTGAGGACCACCATGTCCTCGCCGCGGATCCGCTTGATGTGTTTCCGCGGGGCGATCGGCGAGGAAGCCGCTTTCTCGCGGACCTTCCGGCGGCTTTTGCTCGCCAGAAGCTTTGCAGGGCGATCTGGCCGCAGCGTTCGAACTGAGCGGGCGTTTCAACTTCGGGGAACTGCTCGATGAACTCGAGCATTCCGGCGTACTCGTCCGGGTAATCGCCGAGGATGCGCTGAGCCATGCGTTTCTTGTCGTCCGTCTCCATGTACGTCAACTCGACCGCCTTATCGATGCGGCCCGGACGAGTCGAGATGAACTCGGTCGATGAACCGTCCGGCAACTTTCGCGGCCGGCCGAGGGTGCGCTCGATCTCGAGAGGTCGTTGGTCGTGACGATCGTGAAGATGCCGTCGGATGTCCACGCCGTCGAGGCAGTTGAGCAGGCAGTCGAAGCGTCAGCGCAGGTTTCGGGCGGTACGGTGTGTCGCCTTTGTCGTCGTCCGATTTCTTGGCGAACAGCAGGTTCATGTAGCCGTTCTTGCGAGCGACGTTTCTTCCTGGCCATGGAAGACGTTGTCCAGCACTTCGATCAAGCGCGATGGCGGACATTCACCTGCATCTCATTCCACGCGCGGATGAGTTCCGGTTGCTCATCTCGGCCAGGGTTAACACGATCGGCATGTTCAGATCCTCGGCAACGCGCGAGCGAGCGTCAGCCTTGCCGGTGCCGGCGTGGCCAGGAGGAGCCAGTCGCGCTCATCGGTAGCGTCTTTCAGATACCAGCCCCCGGCTCTTGCGCCAGAGTTCGATCTCCTGAATAGTCTTTTCACCTTCTGCGGAAAATCAGGTGTTCCGTTAAGCTCTTCCTCGCGCCGGTCGCGCTTTATTGAGCTGTCCGGCGGTACATAAAGCGGCAGCGGCTCTGCTGATACCAGGCGAGTGCCATTACTGCCGAACCCAGCCCCATTGGTCTTCATTTTCCGTGACCCGCTTTGGGACGGGCGACGAACGGCTCTTCGCGGCTTCTTCCGCCTCCGATGCGTCTCGGACGCAGATGGTGATTATCGCAGCCACAGGCATCACGCAGGAGCTGGATCGAAGTCCAGCATCGTTGTGATGAAGGTGAGTGGAGACGATCTTGGTCGCCTGCTGGTCGATTGGTCGCCGTCTCGGCCCGGCTGGCTTTCGCGTTGGTTCGAGAAGACGAAGGGGAAATCCATCCGTTCCAGAAGACGAGCGAGCGATTGCTGACCGTACGGACGATAGCGCGCGCCGCCGCGTTGATATTCGTAAGCGCCGCAGAGACGGGGTCGTGTGTGATGGTTTTTCAAAATCTGCCAGTTTTGATCTTCCCAGAACCCGGCGATGAAGTTGATGACGAGCCAAAAGGCGAGCACATTCCATGGATTCATGTGTCGTCCGCAAGCTGGTCCCCAAGTGTAAAGCGTGGAAGGTGTCAAACCGAGTTTTGATCCAGGAACCGACTGTCAGCCGTGGCAGCTGCAAAGGAATTCAGTCTTACTGGCTTGAGGTCAAGGGGCCAGCTCCGTACCCTTTCGAATCGAGGCCGGTCTCAGGGTGCTGCAAGCTGCACCCTGGGGATAAGGTCAGCGCAATGATTCCACGTGCTGCTTGTACTTTCATTTTTTGCAATTTCAGACAGGTGTTCCACCACGGCCAATGCAAGTCGGTCTGTCTTTTTCAGGCAGAAGATCGCACTATAGAATAATGTTTGCAGCTTTTGATCTCGTAGATGGTGGAATTTCGCACTGCACCATCTGCCCTGAGGTGTCTCGTTGAATGATGCTGTCGCTTGATTTCAGTGCCGTGCCATTGCCATTTCGTTCCGTTTTTTTCTGTTGCAGAAGGGGAGGTTGCAGTAGTCGATCTCATATAATTCTTATGTGTGTCAGCGGGATCAAGTTCTGAGAACATATCAGTCAGAGGTCGATCGCACGAGTGATTCCCACGTTGCTGAATGGGGTTCTTTATCACTGTGCAGATCAGGAATTGATCGTCGACGTGGTGCTGCGCGGCACAGGACACCCGCCGGTGAACGGGCTCAGAAATTTCCGAGCGCCTGCGGCGCGAGTGCTGCCCGCAAAGCCGGGCTCTATCAGCTTCATTGGCCGTGAAATCCGATTCGCCGTTCGCATCGATCGATGAGATCAAAGCGAAGCGGGCAAAGCGATCGGCACTCGGCGGATCCGCGGCTCAGCAACTGCTCGACGAGCGGAAAATCGAAACCGTGCTCTATGAGGAACAGGAAGGGATTCTATCGCGACCTTGCATTCGGCCGGCAGCTGGTGGGCGTGCTGCTCGACTATCAGCGCCCTCTATTACGCCGCCCGAGAAGAAGGTGAAGTTCGGTCGAAACATGGAAGGCGTGAAGATGCAGGGGTCGCCGTTCGCTTGAGGTGAGCCGAAAGTACGGCATCGCGGGTGCACAACGAACCAGAGAAATCTCAAGCCCGCTGGATGTTGCGATCGACCGCCTTCGCGAGACGGGCGAACTGCAAGCGTGATTCCTTCGAGAAATAAAGCGGATCTGGGATTCAGCTCAGGATCGATGAAGATGCGTCCGCGGTTACGGAGGGCGCTTCGCATGTCACCTTGCAAAGTGCTTCCGCTGCTGATTGACGGCGCGAAGGTTACGGTATTCGTCACCGTCGTCAGCATGCTGCTCGCGGTAACCATCGGGTTGGTTGTCGCGGTATGCCGAATGTATGGCCCCCTGCCGCTTCGCGTGTTGGCCGTGGTCTATGTCGAGTTCTTCCGCGGCATTCCCGTGCTGTTGTGTTTCCATTTCACGTCAGCCTCGCATCCCATCGTCGCCGCCATCCTCGGCTTCGGCCTCAACTACGGCGCGTATGAAGCGGAGATCTATCGCGCCGGCTTCAGCGCCATTCCCGTGGGCCAATGGGAGGCGGCCGCTTCGCTTGGCATGTCGCCGACGCTGGCGTTTCGCCGAATCATTCTGCCTCAGGCGATGCGTGTGATCCTGCCGCCAATGACGAACGACTTTGTCGCCTTGTTCAAAGACACGAGCGTCGTGAGCGTGATCGCGGTGACGGAACTGAGCAAGCAGTATCAGATTCTCACCAAGTCCGGCGGCAGCTATCTCGAGATCGGCCTCGCGACGGCGGCCCTCTATCTCATCATGTCGGTGCCGCTAGGGTATCTCTCGCGATACCTAGAGCATCGGTGGGGGCATCGAGTGATTTAGAGTTTTCAGGCGTGCCCTGTTTCGCCGTTCAGCTCTGAAGTAAGGTCGGCGGCGGAAGGTTGGCGGCTTTTCGGATATGCGTTTAGTGCGCGGTTCGGATTTCGGCGGACCAGCTTGGCTTTGGTATCCGTCCTGCAACATTCGCTCAACAGCGCCGTCAGCGGCAACTCCGTTCTCAACCGCACTCGCCCGTAACGCATCTGCCGAATCTCAAGTCTTCACCGGAGCAACACGCGATCGATCGCGGAGTTGCTCCGTGGAAATCCTTTTTGTTATTGTCCGGCGTTTTTCTTTGCGCCCGTTCGTTCTGAGGCGTTCCAAATCCTTGCGGTTTGATCCCATCCGACGGAAGCGAGGCGACGGCTGTCAGGGCTGAAGGCGAGGCCGTCCACCCATTCCTTGTGACCGCGAATCGTCAGCGTTTCTTGCCCGGAAGCGACATCCCAGATACGGATCGATTCCCACCCGCCCGTGGCCAGCCGTTTTCCGTCGGGGCTGAACGCAATCGAATGGACCTCCGTTTCATGGGCGTCGATCGAGATAAGCACGTTCCCGGTCTGGGTGTCGCGAACGACCGCCACACCGTCCAATCCCGCAGACGCCAACTTCGTGCTATCCGCACTGAAGACCAAGGCGGCGACGCCCGTGCGGTTCACTTGCTGCTTGAAGTGTTCTTGGCCCGTTTCCGCATCCCATATGTAAATCCACGCCTGTTCGTTTGCGGCAGCGATCGTTCCGCCATCTGGACTGCACGCGAGGCAGCGGATTGCGAATTCCGCATCCGTTCGCATCGTTTTCACGATCTGCCAAGTCTTGAGGTCGAATATCGACACCGACCGCTCGTCGTCCGCGAATACGACGCGGTCGCGCCCGAGAAACGCGGCACTCACGATCGCTTTCTTCTGGATGATTTTCTGCGGCATTGGGTTGTCCGAAAGTTCCCATATCCGGACGCCGCCGTCCTCGCTGGCGGTCAAGAGTCGCTTTCCATCCGCGGAGATCGCGACGTTGCTGTGCCCGAATTGCATTTCAGGAAAAACTCGTGTCACCACGCCTGTGTCGGAATCGCGCAGCCGTAGCTTGCCGTCTTTTCCGGCCGCGACGAAATGCTTGCTGTCCGGTGTGAACGTGACCGACTTCAAATGGTGCGTGTGGTCGGCGATGAGCAGTCCGTCAGGTCGGCTGGAAGGATCCCAAACGAGAACGGCTCCATCGAATCCGCAGGAAGCGAGTCGGTCACCTTTGGCGGAAAATGCCAGGCCGAATACTTCGCCTTCGTGCCCTTGGAAGATGCGAGTTTGCTTGCCTTGCGTCGCATCCCAAATGCGCACGGAGCCATCGATGCTCGACGACGCGATGAGCATTCCGTCCGGCGAATAGGCGACGCCCGTTACGACGTTGACGTGGCCGCGCAGCACCTTCAGCGGCTTCGGCTCCGCAGGGAGGGCGGACACATCCCAAATGGTGACGTTGCGATCCGAACTGCCGCTCGCAAGATGCTTGCCGTCGCGGCTGAAAGAGACCGATCGAATCGACCAATCCTTCGCATCCTCATGGGCGCGAAACGAAAGGCGAATCTTGCCGGTCGGCAGGTCGGCGAAGTGAATCATTCCAGCGTTGTCTGCGATGGCAACTATTTTGCCGTCTGATCGGCATGCGATGGAGGATGCGACGGCAATATTCGGCAGCTTCGATCGGCCACGTTCCTTGCGATCGTCGGCGTTCCAAATCTGCAACCAACTTTGCGCAGCCTGACCTTGGACGCCGGCGACATCCTCCAGCGCCCAACTGACGGCGAGCGCCAACTTCCCGTCCGGGCTATAGGCGACGGAAGTGACATGCTCTCCCTCGGCCTCGATTTCTTTTTTGCGGATCGGCACATCGAGGTCCCAGAATCGGATCGATCCATCCTGTGAGCCCGTGAGGATTTGATCGCCCTGCCGCCGAGTGGCAACGGATAGCACCGCCCCCTCGTGACCCGGCAACGATGCGAAGATGCGTCCGGAGGGCACTTCCGCGAGCACGGCTTCGGTCGAAACGCCGCCCACGCAAAGGGTCGAGGATTCGGTGCCGAAGGCGACGCAACGGAGCGGATGGGCGAATGTCAGACGCGCTTCCTCGAAGCGATGCAGGCGATCGAGGTAATGCCATTCGAATCCGCGCAAGTCGATGCCGCCGGTGTTCTCGGGTTTCGTGCGGTCGAGCAACTTGCGAAGCCGACCGACTCGGCCGTCGTTCCATAGCCGTCCGCCTTCGCTCATGTCTTGGGCATAAAGGAAGTGCTGGATCGTCTCCTTTTGGCGTTTAAGCTCCCCATTGGCATCGTCGAGTTTGCCGTTGGCATCCTTCAGCTGACTATTCGCGTTCTCCAATTCGGCACGGTAAGCGAGGCTTACCGCGGCGGCGATGAGGACGGGCGTGATCAGGACGACGAACACGGCGAATACAGCCGCTGCTGGGCGGCGTCTCGCCCACTTCGTCGCGCGCTCCCAAAAGCCGACAGGCCGCGCGGCAACGGGTTCGCCCCGCAGAAAACGCTGCAGATCGTTCGCCAATTCCTCGGCGGAAGCGTAGCGTTGCTCGCTTTCCTTCCGCAGGCACTTGAGGCAGATCGTGTCCAGGTCGCGAGGCACCGCATTGTTTAGCGAACGCGGCGAAACAGGCTCGGCGTGGCGTACTTGATCGAGCGTCTCCAGGATTGTCGCTCCCCGAAACGGCGGACGCCCGGTCAGCAACTCGTAGAGCATGGCGCCAAGCGCATATACATCGGTGCGCGGCGTGGCGTGCCGGCTGTCGCCGCCGGCCTGCTCCGGCGCGGCGTAGCTCGGCGTCCCCATGAACGCCCCCGTTTGCGTTTGTCCCGCCGTCGCATCGACATCTTTCGCCAGGCCGAAATCGGTGATCTTGGGGATGAAGTCAGCCATCGCGTCCGCGGCATCTTCACGCGGATTCGACGGAAGCAGCAAGGTCGAGGCGTCCTTCGAAGCGGAAGTGGATGGACGCGCTGTCGCTGCAGTCTTCGTTTGCAGCAAAATGTTGGCCGGCTTGAGATCGCGATGCACGATTCCCTGGCGATGGGCATACTCCATGGCGGACGCGAGTGTGCGAATGAGTTCCGCCGCCGCCGATGGTTGCCAGGGAGTTCCCTGGATGCGCTTCGCGAGCGTGCCGGCGTCGGCGTATTCGAGGGCGAGAAACAGGTTCCCATCCGCTTCGCCGATTTCGAAAATCTGCACGATGTTGGGATGCTGGAAACGGGCGATCGCTTCCGCCTCGGTGCGAAATCGTGCCAGTTCCTCGTCGGAAGCATCGCCTCCGCTGCGAAGCGTCTTGATCGCGACCCATCGCTGAAGCTTCGTCTGCCGCGCCTTGTAGACGGCGCCCATGCCGCCGCGGCCGAGGGAATCGATTACCTCGTAACCTGGAATGCGGATCGTCTTTTTGTCCGTGAAGCGAGTTGCCGCGGAGGCCCTCGGGTCAAGGGGTTCCGCATGGCCGATGGAAGAGGGAGCCTGAGAGGTGGGTTCGTCGAATAATGCATCGACCTCGAACTGCATCCGCAGATCGACGGCCAACTCAGGAAAGCGTTCTTGATAGTCGTTGGCCGAGGGATTCTCGCCTCGGCCTCGACGAAGCAGCATGTCGTTGTAAAGGACATCGAGCATTGCTTCGCGGTTCGAGCGAAGATGCGGACGAGCAGCGAAGAACGCCTCGGGGCTTACGCTGCCTGCTTCGAACGATTTGCGATAGGCGACGCCGACCGATTCCTCGTCTTCCATCCGAAACACACGCGCGCAGTGGGGGCATCGCAGCGAAGCCAGACCACTCGCGTTCGCCGGCAAGCCGATTTCGGAACTGCAGCTTGGGCAAACCGTCGTCGAATTCGCCATGCGAACCGCACCGATCGAAATGGAGCGAGGGGTGATCGTGGAGGAAGGCAGACTCATCGTTTCCGATCGCTGTGGCGTCTTCCAGAAGAATTCGCGGATTCTTTTCGAGATGTGTGTCCGGTCGGCGCGGGATCGGCAAGGAGAGGGGTGTAGCCGCTCGATGTGCGAGCGGCAGAAATCGCAACCAAATGAAAAGCACGCATAGGAGTTCGTCATGTGGAAGCTTGCATCCTTGGCCTTCGGTTTGGTCCTCGCGTTCGGCTCGATGAGCCATGCTCAATCGATCAACGTCAACCGCATCCAAGGCAACGCCAACCGCGTCGTCAATCAATCGACCGGCTTCGGCTCGTCGTCCAACATCAATCAGATTCGCGGCAACGGCAACAGCATCGTCAATCGCAGCAGCGGCGGATCGGCGTTCGCACCCGGACTCATCGGTCTCCCGTCCGGCGGATCCTTCAATCGCAACGTCATCCAGGGCAACGGCAACAGCATCGTCAATCGCAGCGGCGGCGGCATCGGCATCGGCGGCTTCCCGATCGTGCAGACGGGTCGCTCGGTGAACGTGAACCAGATCCAGGGCAACGGCAACCGCGTCGTCAACAGCACCGGCAGCGGTTCCGGGTTCGGCTTCGGCGGCGGCTCCAGCTCGAACTTCAACCGCATCCAAGGCAACGGCAACACCGTCATCAACCGCACCTTCCCCTGATCCTCGGTGGATCGATGGCTCCGGCCGGACGAGGGACGTAGGTCCTTCGTTCGGCCTTTTCGTCGTTTCTTGGCCTGTTTGCGCCCGCACTAAGTTGCTGATGCGCAATGCTTTGCGGAACACATCCGCAATGCGGGGGACCGAATTTCCGCATTTTCCGATTTTCGATGTCCGGTCAGGCGAGGCCTGGCAAGAGAAGGGGTGTGGCGGACGTTTGCGAGTGCGAACGACGCCTGAAACGCAACACCAAGACCTTCAGTCGGAGATATAAGCCATGTTCAAGTTCACCCTGACCTCGATCGCTCTGCTCGGCCTCGTTTCCTTCGCCTCGGCTCAAACCAACATCAACCGGATCAACGGCAACGGCAACACCGTCATCAATCGCAGCGTGGGTGGTTCGGGTTCGTTCAACGTCAACAAGATCAACGGCAACGGCAACACGGTGATCAACCGCACGCAGCCCTCTTCGTCTCCGACCTTGGTGGGCGGCGATCCTTCGACCTGGTCTCCCACCTACCGCCCTGTTGCTCCGGTCGTCGTCTACAAGCAACCGGTGCAGTACGTCGAGCCGCAGGTGGAGTACTACCAGGAAGAGTCGGCTCCGGTGTGCGAGACGGAATCGATCCCGGCGGGTTATGTTCCGATGCCGGTGTATGTGACGCGTCCGCAGATGGTGGTGCCGCAACCGGTGATCCAACCGATCCATCACCACACGCACGTTCGCCCGGCCCCGAGTCCTTCGCCGTCGGTGAACCTGAACTTCAACCTGAACCAGATCAACGGCAACGGCAACCGGGTGGTCAACAACACCACCGGTGGTGGAAGCGGAGCGAGCATCAACATCAACCGCATCAACGGCAACGGCAACACCGTCGTCAACCGCACTCGCCCGTAATGCCATCTGCCCCAACGAAACGCGAAACCCGCCGACCCAAGTCGGCGGGTTTGCTTTCGTTACGCAAGCTTGGCCAAGAACGTTTTTTTCTCTGAGAATCTTTCGCATTGTCGTGTCCGGTCGCCGTGCGGTCGGCAAGAGAACTGATGAAGGGTCGCACTTGCGATGTCCAGAACACTCTTAGGAGATAGTCATGCGTCGAAATCTGATCGCACTCACCTGTGGCATGCTGCTGGTCCCTCTGGCCGCTCAGAGTCAGGAGCCCGGCGAAGCGAAGGCTCCCGCCAAGGCGAAGTCGAACGTCACGATCAGCAGCATCCAAGGCAACGGCAACAGCGTCATCGTGTCGGGACAGGGGGCCGGATCGGTGAAAGTCTTCACCAAAGACCAGGGCAAAGGCAATCGCGTGGTCGTCATGCACAACGGCAAAGTCGTCGTGCCGGCGAAGCTGACGCCCGGGTCGCCGTGCGCGTCGATCATCTTGTTTGCAGGCTTCACGTCGCGATGGACGATGCCCTGGCCGTGGGCGTAGCCCAATGCCTCCGCCATGCGTCGAATCACGTATATCGCTCGCTGGAGGTTCGGCGCCGTGCCGGTGCGATCGCGCAGTTCCTGCTGCAGCGTGGCGCCCTGGATGAACGCGGAGGCGATGTAAAAACTGCCCCCCGTCTTGGCCATATTCGAAGAGCGGAACAATGTGCGGATGCCGAAGATTCGCCGCGGCCTTCGCTTCGCGGAGGAATCGCTTGACGTTTCGGGCGATTTCCGCCCACTCGGTTCCCGCCTGACGCCATTCCACGATCTGTCGTTCGTCGTCAAGCAGCCGGGCGTGACTTCGCCGAGCAATTCCTTCGCGGCAACTTGGCGGCTGGGCGTCGGATCGTTGGCCGCCAGCGGATGCTCGTCGATCGCATCGGGCGCGGTCCTGCGATGATCGCGTCGCTTCGCTCAAGCTGCTTGCGCACCTGCATCGCCAGCTTCTTCTTCGCCATCCCCATGAGCAGTTGCACGATGCCATCCGGCGTATCGAGTTCATATCGTCCCATTACGCGCGGATGAAGAAACTCGCCATCACGGATTGGCAGATGTCCATGGAATCGAACGCCGCATTGAGACGCGTGTGTCGGAAAGGCGGTAGCGAATCGCTCGTCGAATCGCCGGTTCGTAGCGACGCACGATTTCCGCGGCCGCCTGATCGTCGCCGGTTCGGACGCCCTCGACCAGTTTCTCGAACGATCGCTCTTCGCTCATGGTTTACCCCTGGTCTCATGGCTATCGAAAAAGGGCTCGCCAGAGCCGGTCGGCCCCTTCTCGACCTCGGAATGGCATCCTCGTGCAACCTGCTTCGCCGCCAGCAGGAACGTGTCTTGCACTGTCGATTGGATTGATATATCGCAGCCGTCCATCCGCCTTCTCGGATGCCATGCACGCCGGCGTCTCCATGACGGCGTCATCAAGCTTGCCATGCCGATCTCCGTTCTTTCGAACCCTGGACTATCCTTCCCGATTCGGATGCGGGATGCCACTACATTCCAGTATCAGCGAAGCATCGCGAACAGATCGCGATGGAAGAGCGACTGGCGTCGCTGGAGGGGCGAATGGATGCGGATCAGCATCGGCGGGCGCATTGAGGTTTATCTTGCGACTCCCTCATCAAAAACTCGAATTCCGTGTCCCTTGACGAAGCAGTCGTCCGCTGGAGGGAGCAAGAGCCAACCGGTAAGATCCTTCCAAGGGACAGGAATCATGAAGGCCAAATCGCTCGTCGTCCTCTGGGTCTCAATCCTCAGTCTCGCAATGATGCTTGTCGCTGCGAGCGCCGAACAACCGAAGAACGATCGCCTGGATTTTGCCTCGAAGTGGTCGGCGACACTCAAGTCCTCTTTCGATTCCGCAACGAAGTCGAAGCATGCGTGCTCGAAAGGTTCCACGCATGTTGCATCGACGCGGCATCCGAGCCCGCTGCGTGCTTCGCGGCTTGAGTCGATCTCTTGCCTCAGAATGCCGAAAGCCGAATCCGATCTGCGGGTACTTCTTCGAATAGGGTTCGAGGGCGACGTGCAACTGATTCGCCGCTGATAGTGGATTCGCCATCGGCGGCTCGCTTCGGAAGCCGCGATAGCTCCAAGCCTGTGGCGTGTACCCGGAACATTCGTCGAAATACTCTTCGGCTCCGTGAAATGACGGGGCCAAAACATGGGCTCGGCGGTTACTGCTTTGCACTTGCCCACTTCGCGTTCACGATTTTCCGCGTTGGTTTCTGCCGGAGGAATCGCGGGCCACGTCCCCGTCGCCCTCGTCGAGATGGTACAGGCCGACGGTATGCTCGTCCGGTTCGTGCCGATTGATGGGGGTGAGGTCCACTCGACAATGCCGGGCGATGGGTTGGATTCGATCTGCAACGCCGTGGTCTAATCCCATATCGAAAATTGACTCGCGTTCGAAGCAAGAAGGCGGTTTCCATCGAGGGCCGCACAACAATCGTGCGGACTCGGGCGAGACCTTCCACGTCTTCGCGATCTCCCATTTTTTCGCATCGATCACGGCGCCGCCCCCTTTGGTGGATCGCCAGATTCGTCCAATCCTCGATTCTCGCTGCTTTGCTTTAAAGACGACTCCCATGCCGCATCGACCGAGAACTTCAAGCAAGACGTAGGGGACGATCGAATCTCCAGGACTTGGTGTGTTTTCGTATTTGTTCCCGTCCCGTCGATTCGCGAAACTCGATGTCGCATCAGCAATTGCGGCGGTCTATTGCTTGGCCATGCCAACCGTAGCATCTTGGACTGGATCTTGAAACGTGTTGGTGTCCGGAGGCGTTGCTGCGTCCGAAACCGTTCCGCAGCATGGACGAATATGCTGAGCCCCGCAAATCACCTGCAATGGAAACCGCATTGCCGCATCGAGAACATG
The DNA here is from genome assembly GCA_046350235.1 of Gemmataceae bacterium. Lineage (GTDB taxonomy): Bacteria > Planctomycetota > Planctomycetia > Gemmatales > Gemmataceae > JAIEPT01. The sequence goes on from JAXMAT010000017.1 coordinate 78,177, forward strand.
TCCATGCCTTCATGGAATCGCGACCTTGCATGAAAAGGGCGATTTCGTGGGCGATTTGCGTTGCAATCATACATGTTTCCAATTAGCGACGCAAGAATCG
>JAXMAT010000018.1:0-77092 GCA_046350235.1 Gemmataceae bacterium
GTATTTTTCCTGAGAACCGACATAGAGCACGATGTCGGCGGCGGGCAGGATGGCGAACAGCTTCTCGCGATTGCCGAGGTCGTTGCTGTCCACGTCCGGCGTATCGACCAGCACCTTCGAGCGAAGGGTAGGGCGGTCATGCGTCGCCAGCTTGCAAATGCGAAGAGCGGGGTCGAGTTTGTGCGGCGAGACGGATTCGTGGAAATAGACGACGGGATCGCGTGTCGTGGGCCGAGCGAAGGAGGCCTGGGCGATGGCTCCGCCGGCGAGGGCGTTCAGCAACGAGGACTTGCCGACCCCGGTGCCGCCCATGAGGGCGATGGTGAGCAGGGGCTGTTCCTGCTGCAAGGCATCGGATTGTCGCTGTAAGTCGTCAGCCAGGCCCTCGAAGGTGGCTCGCTGCAGCATGGTGAAGGGAGGCGTGAGCCGTTGCGAAAGCCAACCGCGGAGGCGGGATTCCAGCGAGCGGAGCGCGGGAGCGAGCGTTCGCAACACCGGTTCCGCCTGGGGAACAACCTCGACCGTGTCCGCACTCATAGGCGCCTCAGAATGATCGCGTCGGCATGGTGGATGTGATACGATTCGCCGCGCGGGATGGAAGACGACAGCCGATTGGCGCATGATGCGATGGCGATTACACTGCCCCGGTGCTCGCCCCTAATCGATTCCAGCGTGAGGATCCCGTCAGATGCGGAATATCATCTTCGGAGGCATCGGCGTCGTCTGGGGCGGCGGCGTGGTGCTCTACTCCCTGCTGAGCGGCAGCGAGGTGCAAATCCGCAATGGCGCGTTTGCGGGCGGCAAGATCGCTGGCCTCGCGCTCGGCGTCCTACTTCTAATCGTCGGCGGGTTTTACCTGGTTCAAGGTTTCCGAAGCTTGGGCGAGGAGCAAGACGAACCAGTACGCCGAACGAAGAAAAAGAAGAAAGCCAAACGTCCTGCCGATGACGAAGACGACGACTGAGGAACTGACGATGCATCGAAAACTTTGGTGCCTGGTAATACTGCTTGGTTCATCGGCCACGCTTCATGCGGATCCGGAGAAGATCGACCTCTTCGAAGCAGGGCAGGGCGGCTACGCTCTCTATCGCATTCCGGGCATCGTCACGACCGCGAAGGGGACGGTGCTCGCCTATTGCGAGGCCCGCAAAAATGGGGCGAGCGATTGGGGCGTCATCGATCTCATGGTTCGTCGCAGCACTAATGGCGGCAAGACGTGGGATGCCGCGAAGTTGCTGCCTCAACCCGAGGGACCGTTTCCCCGCAATCCGATTGCGGTGAAGCGGAAGATCGGCAAGGACGGCGAAGTCACCTTCAATAATGCCGTGATGATCGCGGAGAAATCGGGTCCGGTCCATCTGCTCTTCTGCGTGCAGTATGGCCGATGCTTCCATTGCCGCTCGGACGATGATGGCCGAACCTTCGGCAAACCCGTCGAAATCACCGACGCGATCGCTCCGCTCAAAAAGACCTATCCCTGGCAGGTTGTCGCTACCGGTCCGGGGCACGGCATCGAGTTGAAGAATGGCCGACTGCTCGTGCCGATTTGGCTTTCGACTGGCGAAACGGGCGCCCATCGCCCCTCGGTGGTCTCGACGCTCTACTGCGATGATTCCGGGAAAACCTGGAACGTCGGCGAGATCGTTGCGAAGCACCCGGACCTTGCGAATCCGAGCGAAACGGTTGCCGTCGAACTGGGCGACGGCTCGGTGATGCTCAATATCCGCAACGAAGCGAAAGAACGCCGTCGCGCGGTTGCTATCGGCAAGGATGGAGCGACGGGTTGGTCCAAACCGCAATTCGACGACGCTTTGATCGACCCCGTCTGCATGGGCAGCATCCTCCGCCTCGGCCCACCCGAGAAGAAGCAAATCCTTTTCGCGAACCCCAACGACGCGAAGGCCCGCAAGAATTTGACGCTTCGCCTCAGCAACGACGATGGCAAGACCTGGCCCGCAAGTGTCGCGATCGAACCCGGCCCCAGCGCGTACAGCGACCTCGCCCTTGCCGCGGACGGGACCATCCTGTGCTTCTACGAACGCGAATCGGCGGACGATAAGGGTACCCGGAGAAGGCTCCTTACCGTGGCGAGGATTCAACGCGGTGAGTTGAAATAGGCATGCGGGCTGGCCGGTGGTGTCGCTTCGCTCAACCACCGGGCCAGGGTGCTTCGCCAAAACAAAAAACGCCCGGTCCACGATGGCCCGAGCGGTTTGGCTGATCGCTGAATGCTGGAAGCTTCTACTTCCCCGCCTTCGCGTCGCTGTAGCGCTTCGCGACTTCGGTCCAGTTGACGACGCTCCACCATGCGTCGAGATAGTCGGGACGCTTGTTCTGGTATTTGAGGTAGTAGGCGTGTTCCCACACATCCACGCCCATGATCGGGTATTGGCCCGTCATGTAGGGGCTGTCTTGATTGGCGGTGCTGAGAACTTTCAGCTTGCCGTCGGCGAGCACAAGCCACGCCCAGCCTGAGCCGAATCGGCCCGTGCCGGCGGTTTTCACCTGGGCTTTGAACTGATCGAAGCTGCCGAAGGTGGCGTTGATGTCGTCAGCGAGCGGACCGGACGGAGCGCCGCCGGCGCCGGGGCCCATGATCTCCCAAAACATCTTGTGATTGGCGTGGCCGCCGCCGTTGTTGATGACGGCTTGGCGAATGTTTTCGGGGACCTGCTGGATCTCGCGCAGCAGTTGGCAGATCGGCTTGGCGAGCAGAGTCGCCTGGCCTTCGAGCGCCTTATTGAGGTTGTCCACATAGGCCTTGTGATGGCGGCCGTGGTGGATTTCCATCGTCATCGTGTCGATCGCCGGCTCCAGAGCGTTCGGAGCATAGGGAAGATTCGGCAAAGTGAAGGACATGTCGCTTCTCCTTGGTGCGGGGTACGCTTCGCCGACGGGCCGTCGGCCGGGCATCCAACCAGATAGCTTTCCTCAATCCTATGGCGAGGCGGAAGCAGGGCAATGAGCATTCGGCATCGAGCATGCCGCGGAAGCGACCAAGTCGTCGATTCGACAGCAGCGGGAGGAGTTTGTCGCTGGCGATCACCGAGCCACTCATGGTCATTCGCAAATCAATCAGTCCTTTGGAAATGATAGCTCCCATTCCTATTTCCCTGCGTTTTTCGAGAACTTGAGCGCCATTCGCCAGCGGCGCCGAACCTGCAATCAGGGCGGATCACACCCATTGCTCCGACTTCTTCGGAGTCGAGTCGCATCAGGAGCGAGGCATGTCCCGAAGATCGTCTGGTTTCACATTGATCGAATTGCTGGTGGTGATCGCCATTATTGCTGTTTTGATGGCATTGCTGATCCCTGCCGTGCAAAAGGTCCGCGAAGCGGCTTCGCGTGCTCAGTGCCAAAACAATCTGAAGCAGGTAGCGCTCGCGTTTCACAATCACCATGACCAGTTCAAGGTTTTTCCAACGCCGAGGTACTCCTCGCCCCAGTATGGCCACATGGTTCCGTTGTTGCCGTTTCTAGAGCAGGGCAACCTTGCCAAGCTGTTCGACAAGACGGCAGCCGGCGGGTTTGCGGACCCAGTGAATCAGACTGCGGCGAACACGCGGCTCGCCATCGTGCGTTGTCCGTCGAATCCAGTCGACGCCCCGGTCAAGATGCGGAAATCCAGCTCTACCGGCAAAAGCTACGGCGCCTTCATCACCACGAGCGGAACTACGACCGACCCGGCAGATCCCACTATCCTCACCGGTTGGGGCAACGACTACTGGGTCAATCATAGCATCAGTTCCCCGACCTATACGCTCGTCAATCCCACGGGTTCGTCGCCGACCCCAATCCTCAAGGGGACGGGGCCTACTCGCATTGCCATGGTGACGGACGGCACCTCCAACACCACGCTGGTCATTGAGCATGCGGGTTACGACAAGCACTACGTCGCGGGCGTCGGAACTCCGATGCCCGACACGGACCTCACCCTCGATCAGCCTGGGGCATGGGGCACTTGGCTCGGGTGGTGTGCGTTTCAAATTCAGGGTTATTCGAATTACACCCCTGCGACGTACCCGACCACGCTCTCGAACATCCCCGCCGGCACAGACTGCGCGGTCAATTGCAACAACTCGCAAGGCGTCTATGGGTTTCATCCTGGCGGCGCCAATGTCGCCATGGGCGACGGAAGCGTGCGATTCCTAAATACCAGTTTGACGGTCGCAACGCTGATGTTCATCGCCACGCCGCGACGGCGGCGAGGTGATCGGAAATGATTTCTAGACGCATGTGGGTCAGTGGCATCGCCGTGGCTGGCCTGCTCGCCATCATCGGCTGCGGTTCGCCCGCGGGGCCCGCAAATCCAGTATCCGGCCGAGTGCTGATCAACGGCAAGCCGGCGTCGGGCGTGTATCTCTCGTTCCGACCCGTCGCCAATGCCTTGGCCGCCCCGGATGCGGCGAGGACGAACGAAGACGGCGACTTCCGCCTCCAGGCGAAGTTCAAAGGGCCTGCGGTGATCACCGCATTTTGGCCGGCGATCCAAATCGAAGGCAGCGACGTGATCGAAGGGAAAGATCGCTTTCGCGGCAAATACTTCGATCCGCAGCATCCCGCCGCCACGGCAACCATCCGGGGCGGCGACAACCTATTGCCCGACCTGCAACTGAAGACCCCCTGACTTTCCTCCCGACTCGCCTCGCAAAAGAAGGTGAACTGATGAATGTGCGTTCGTATGCTCGTGCGGCCGCAGCGGTTGCCGCGCTCGTGATGGTAGTTACGCCTGTCCTCGCTCAAAACGCCCCGCCGCTGGTTCGCTCAAGCAGTCCGGCGCGTGGTCCAGCAAAGACACATGGGACGTGGGCCGTGTTCCGAAAAAGGGGACCGCGTCGTCATTCGCACTGGTCATGCGGTGAGCTACGACATCGATTCAAGGAAGTGATTCGCTTGGTGCAGATCGCCGGCACGCTCGACTTCGCACGGGATCGAAACACGCGTCTCGAAGCAGGCCTGATCAACGTGATCGCCGACGAAGAGCCGTCGGAGGAAGGTTTCGACTGCCATGCTGCCCCGAAAAAAGCCGCGCATGGCGCGGCTCGTCCCACTCTCTATGTCGGCAAACCGGGAAATCCGATCCCGGGAAATATCAGTCATTGATCCGCCTGCACTACCTTCCTGCCATGGATAAGGACTCGTGCCCCGCCATCGTCTGCTGCGGCGAGACCATGGAGATCCACGGCGAACCGATGCGCTTACCTGGGTGAAGCTCAAGAAGCGCGCCGGAAATCGGCGGACCACGCTTTCGGTGATGGAACCCGTAACGGATTGGAAACCGGGCGACCTGGTCGTCCTCGGCAGCACGCATCGCGCATAACGAGGGCCGAGGAAACTTCATCGACGCGTCCGAAAACGAAGAACGCCGCGTCGTGTCCGTCAGGGGGCGCGACTTCACGGGCGGATACCCCGTGAAACTCGATAAGCCGCTCACCTTCGCGCATCATGCCGACGAAAGCTTTCAGGCCGAAGTTGCGAATCTTACGCGAAACGTCGTGATCGAGTCCGCCGATCCCGACGGCGTCCGCGGACACACGATGTTCCACAAGCATTCGTCCGGCTCGATCAGCTACGCCGAGTTTCGCCATCTCGGCAAACGCGATGTGCTCGGCCGATACAGCATTCACTTTCATCAGTGCGGCGACACGATGCGCGGCAGTTCCGTCATCGGAGCGTCCATATGGGACAGCCATAATCGCTGGATCACGATCCACGGCACGGACGCACTCGTGATTCGGGATTGCGTCGGCTACAAGAGCATTGGGCATGGCTACTTCTTGGAAGACGGCAGCGAGATCAACAACGTCATCGATCGCAATGCCGCCATCCTCGTGTTGCCCGGCAAGCCGCTGCCGAAACAACTCATTCCCTTCGATCCCAACCGCGGCGCCGGCTTCTGGTGGGCGAACTGCCAAAACAGCTTCACCCGCAATGTGGCCGTCGATTGTGCGGAATACGGTTATCGCTTTGACTGCAAGAAAACGAACGACTACGAACCCGTCCTCGACATTCGGCAGGCAGACGGCAGCGTCAAGGCGCAGGACACTCGCGTGATGCCTTTCATCCGATTCGAGGACAACGAAGCCCACACGATGCGTTTCTTCTGCTTGAATCTCCGAGGCGTGATGCGGCCCGTCGGCGGTGGGCTGGACATCTACGACCAAAACGTGACCCTCGCGCGTGAAGCTGCTGAGGCGATGCCTAAAGGAGGCCAGCCGTTCTGGATCCGAAATTTCAAGGCCTGGGAAGGCAACTGGTCCGTCCACCTCGGTACGACAGGCGTATTCGTCGATGGACTCGATTCGTTCCGCGTCGATGTCGCCATCTGGCGGTCGATCATGGATCGATCTGGCTTCCGCCGCATGGTGTCGAAGGAAATCCGCGTCAACGACATTCACAACCCGCTCAGCATGGGATTGCCTTCCGATGTCTCTTCCGACAAAAAGTTGTTCGGCGGCGTGTCGAGTTTTAAGGACACGATGCCTCCAGTGACAGTGATCACCCGCACGGTTCGGTTCGGCAACACCATCCATGTCGTCGGTTCGGTCGCGGACACCAGCGACATCAAATACGTGAAGGTCAACGGCAAAGCGGCCCGTTCGACACGTGGAAGTTTTGCCGAGTGGGAAGTGACGCTGGAAGCGCCAAGCGGCTCGCCGATGGAGGTAACTGCCTACGCCGAAGACGTGTTCGGCCACGTCGAGGCCGCTCCGCATAAGCTTCGGATCAGCGAGTGATTCGGAGCTCGGTTTTGGCGAAGCGGCAACGCAATGTGCGTTGCCGCTGATTCTTGATTGGCGGCGGCTGATGCGCGATCGGAAGACGCTTGAGATCGTTAGCAAGCTCGTCGCCAGTAATCCACACCAGCGCAAGAAATGCCGTCATGATCTTCAGGAAAATGTGTGAACGAAATCGGATGTTTGCTATACTTCGGACTCACACCTTGAAGTCGGAATCCCTATGCACGCCAAATTCGCCTGCCTTGCGATCGCCTTCTCTCTGACCCTCCCTTGTTTCGTCTCCGCGGACAAAGACAAAAAAGACAACAAGAAGGACAACAAAAAGCCCGCTCCGAAATCGGATCCGGCACCGGCGATGCTCAATCGCCAGATGGACGAATGGGAGCTATCCCAACGCAATCTCATGATGACGCAGATGCGGGCGAGGTTTTCGTCCATGGACGGCAATCGCGACGACTTTCTCGATGAGGCGGAATTGGCGATCGGATTTCGCGGCAAGAACGCCAAACCGCCTGTGGCCCCCTCGCCGACCAGCGAGAATCCACCCAAGACGGCTCCTGACAGCAAGAAATATCCCGATCAGGATTTTCTCCTGGCGCTCGACGACAACAATGATCGCCGCGTGAGCTTGGCCGAATATCTGGAGTGGGCCGAGGATTACGCGTTGTCGTACTCGCGAGCTGCTCGAAACGCGGAAGAGACTCGCATTCGCGTCGTCGATCTGCAACTAAAGGCCGCACAAGCGGCGTCGGCTGCCCAACGGCAGGCGATTGAGAATCAGCTCAATCAGCAGCGTCTCGCCCTCGCCAGGCAGCAAGCCGCTCTGAAAGATCGTAAGGACAATCCCAACGATCACCGCCGCGACCGCAAAAAGAAAGACAACAAGAAGTGACGAAGTACAGCGGATCGTGCATCATGAAGATGCGGGGCCGGTTCGCTCGCCTTTCGGACAAGCTAATCGAGGACCGGTCGGTCTGGGGAATGCATCGTGTGTCGGCCTGCGCACGCGGGAGATTCGCCTGGGTCGAAGCGGCGCCTTCTCGGGAGATCGAAAGGAACACGTAAAAGAAGCGAGCCCGCCACGTTTGGACTGGCGGGCTCACGCATGGCGCTGACGCTTGGCGATTACACCGTCAGAGGGTCCGGCTTGTCGGCGTTGATGCCGAGGTCCTTGATTGCATTCTCAACCTTGTCGAACTGGATTTCGCCGCGGCGGGCGAGCTGTTCCAGGGCGGTGAGGATGACGAACTCGCTGTCGATCTCGAAAAATCGACGGAGCGACGTACGGTTTTCGCTGCGGCCGAAGCCGTCGGTTCCCAGCGGGACCAAGCCGCCCGGCACCCACCGGCTGATGAACTCGGCATAGCACTTCATGTAGTCGCTGACCGCGATGAAGATGCCTTGCTCGCCAGCGAGGATCGTTTCGAGGTAGCTCTTCTTCTGCGGAGCCGTCGGGTGCAGGCGATTCCAGCGTTCGCATTCGAGGGCGTCGCGACGTAGCTCTCGGAAACTGGTGACGCTCCACACGTCGGCCGCCACTTCGTACTTCTCGGCGAGCACCTGCTGGGCCTTGAGGGCTTCGCGGATGATGTTTCCGCCGCCGAGCAGGTGAATCTTGGTCTTCACCTTCGACGATTTGAGAGTGGATGGGCGGAACTTGTACATGCCCTTCAGAATGCCGTCCTTGCAACCTTCCGGCATCGCTTCCATGGGGTAGTTTTCGTTCCCCACGGTGAGGTAGTAGAAGATCGGCTCGCCGTTCTCGTACATCCGGCGAATGCCGTCCTGGATGATGACGGCGATTTCGTAGGCGAAGGCCGGATCGTAGTTGACGCAGTTCGGCACGGTCGCGGCAGCGAGGTGGCTGTGGCCGTCCTGGTGCTGCAGACCTTCGCCCATCAGCGTGGTGCGTCCCGCGGTGCCGCCGACGAGGAAGCCGCGCACCTGCATGTCGGCGCCGGCCCAGATCAGATCACCCACGCGCTGGAAGCCGAACATCGAGTAGTAGATGTAGAACGGCAACATCGGCACGCCGAGGTTCGCATACGCGCTGCCGGCCGCGATGAACGACGACATCGAACCGGCTTCCGCGATCCCCTCTTCCAGGATCTGCCCGTTCTTCGCTTCGCGGTAATAGGTAAGGGTCGTCTTGTCGACCGGCTCATACTTCTGACCCACGGCCGAGTAGATGCCGTATTGGGCGAACATGCCTTCCATACCGAAGGTGCGTGCCTCGTCCGGGATGATCGGCACGATGTACTTGCCGACTTCCTTGTCCTTGAGCAGCAGGTTGAGGAAGTTGACGAACGCCATCGTCGTCGAGGCTTCGCGGCCCACGGAGGTTTCGATGAACTTCTTGAGGAAGTCGTCCGACGGGGCCTTCAGCGGCGGGCACTTGATTTCGCGTTTCGGCAGCGGGCCGCCGAGGGCTTCGCGACGTTCGCGGAGGTACTTCATCTCCTCGCTGTCGTCGGCCGGCTTGTAGTAGGCGGCTTGGTTGACTTGCTCGTCGTTGAGCGGAAGGTGGAAGCGGTCCCGCATGATGAGGCGGGCTTTTTCCTCGAACTTCTTCGCTTGGTGGGCCGTGTTGCGAGCTTCGCCCGCATCGCCCATGCCGTATCCCTTGATCGTCTTGACGAGGATGACGGTCGGCGCCCCCTTGTGCTTCACCGCAGCATCGAACGCTGCATAAACCTTGACCGGATCATGGCCGCCACGTCGCAGCGAGGCGAGGTCGGCGTCGCTGAGGTGTTCCACACGTCGCTTCAGCTCAGGGATTTTTCCGAAGAACTTTTCGCGGATGTAGGCGCCGCTTTCCACGCCGAGGCGCTGGTATTCGCCGTCCACGGTTTCTTCCATCGCCTTGAGGAGCAAGCCGTCCTTGTCCTCGGCGATGAGGTTGTCCCAGTTGCTGCCCCAGATGACCTTGATGGCATTCCAACCCGCTCCGCGGAACACGCCTTCGAGTTCCTGGATGATCTTACTGTTGCCGCGAACGGGCCCGTCGAGGCGCTGCAGGTTGCAGTTGACGACGAAGACGAGGTTGTCGAGGCCTTCGCGGGCGGCGATCGAAATGGCGCCCAGCGATTCGGGTTCGTCCGATTCGCCGTCTCCCATGAAGCACCACACGCGACGGCCCGAAGTGTCGGCGATGCCGCGATGATGCAGGTAGCGGAGGAAGCGGGCATGGTAGATCGCCATGATGGGACCGAGGCCCATCGACACGGTGGGGAACTGCCAGAATTCGGGCATCAACCAGGGATGCGGATACGAGGATAGCCCGCCCCCTTCTTCAAGTTCGCGGCGGAAGTTTTCCAGATGCTTTTCATCGAGCCGGCCTTCGAGGAACGCGCGGGCGTAGATCCCAGGAGTGGAGTGGCCTTGGAAGTAGATCAGGTCGCCGCCGCCCGGATGATTCGGGCCCTTGAAGAAGTGGTTGAAGCCGATTTCGTAGATGGTCGCGCACGATGCATACGAGGCGATGTGACCGCCGACCGCATCCTTCTTGTTGGCGCGAACGACCATCGACATGGCGTTCCAGCGCAGGATGCTCTTGATGTTGCGTTCGATCTGGCGATTGCCGGGGAACTGAGGCTGACGTTCGACGGGGATGGTGTTCAGGTAAGGCGTGACCAGCGGTTCCGCGACATCGACGCCATTTCGGCTGGCTTTGCCGCGGAGTTGGGTGATGAGGTAGCGAGCCCGATCAGGGCCATGAGCGCGGAGCACGCCGCCGAGCGAATCGAGCCATTCTCGGGTTTCGGCTACATCGACGTCGCTGTTGCCGTTTTTGAGTACTTCCCCGTTAGCCATGAGCCTGTCCCCAGAAACCATCGATGAATGCGTGAGGATGTTATAGGTGCAGCCCGACCGTGGGCCACCACTCGCCGGCGCAGCCGGCAGGGTACGCAAACCCGACAGAAAAGGAAATGGGGAAATAGGCGGCGCACGCGGGGTGTGCGTCCTTTCTTGGCTCAGCGCGACCAACGAAATGCATGTACTGCGTCAAGTGACCTTACGAAGACTTCTTCGCCGCTCACAGCGAGGTGAGCCCAGCTTGAAGTCTTGGTCACTTCATAGCGATCGATCAGATCGAATTTTTCCGGAGTTGCGCGAAAGTAGATGAGGACGCCGCGTTCATCGAGTGCCAGGATACGATCGCTCTTCGCGACCATGCTCCAGTACTGCCCAAAACGTTCGCTGGTGTTCCATTTGACCTCGCCTGTTTTCAAATCCACGCACGCAAGGGTTTGGTTCCGCAAATGGACGAAAGCATGTCCGTCATGAACGATAGGAGAGGACATGTAGGCTTGCAGCTTGTTCGACCATGCCGTCTCGACCATGCCGTCGGCACTCGGGCGGTAGAGATACGCCTTGGCGCCGTAGGCGGAGGTGAACACCCCGTCCGCATGCTGGATGGGGGTGAGGATGTTCATGCCGCGAAAGGCGGGAATTTCCTGCGACCAGAGCTTCTCGCCCGAATTCGGGTCCACTCCTGCAAGCGCCGTACGTGTCTGAACAAGGATTTGCCGCTTGCCGGCGATGGTTCCGAAATTCGGCGACGAGAAGGCGCTCCCCATCATGGCATCGCCCCCTTTGAGCACGTGCCAAAGCAGTTTGCCGGTCTTTTTCTCGAGCTTTGCGAAGCCGGATCCGGCTTGCACGTAAACGAAGTCGCCGTCAAGAAGGGGGGAACATACGAAGCCGAACGCAGGGACAGGGGACTTCGTTTCAGCCACGAAATCATAACGCCAGCGTTGTTTGCCCGTCGCGACTTCCAGGCAGACCAGAACATCCTTCATGCCTCCGACGAAAAGCGACTCGCCGTCGCATGCCGGCGTCGATCGGATCCAATCGCCATTCGCCTTCGCAAAGAAGGGGACCGACATCGAGCCTTCCCAAGACGCCTCCCAAAGTTGCTTCCCCGATTTTCGATCGAGTGCCCTCACTACTTCGAGCTTTCGATCCTTCGTCTCGGCCACGAATAGCCGGTCTCCAACCACAAGCGGGCCGGAGTACCCTGGCCCGAGCGAAGTCTTCCAAATTTGTTTGAAATTGTCTGCTGTCAGGCGAGCAGGCCAATTTCCAACAAGGACGCGGCCCTCACGAGTCGGACCACGCCATTGAGGCCAATCCGACTCGGCCAATGGCTGAGCATGAATCGACGCGGCGTGAAACAAACAAACGCCAAGTAGTATGAATCGCATCACCCAGCCTCCGAGAACGTTTGAACATTCATAGACGCCGCCTGAAAAGAATCCAAAGGCGCAGAAACAAGGAAGGCAGACCTTGGCCCGCCTTCCCTCACTGCGTCGGCTGAGCCGATCAGGCGTCACTGCGTAGTGAACTGCTGGATCAACTTGCCGATCTCTTCAAGCACTTCGACCGGGACGAGGAGTTGGATCTCCGTGGTCGTTGCCGTCGCTCGGCCTGCGATGCCGATCGGAGGTGTTACGCCGACGGCGGGGATCGGCAGCTCTTGGCCGAAATCCTTCGCCACGGAGCGGACGAGGTCCGCGGTGTCTTTCGGGCTCCACAGGACGGTGAAGAACGGATCGGCGACCAGATTCTTCAGCGTCTTCTCGTTGCGAGACTCCGCTCGAAGCTGCTTGTCGGCCCCGTAGCCTTCGACAATCCCCTTCATCTTCGAAGCGGGAAGATACGAGAAGATCACCGTCTTCGCATCGACCGCTGCCATCGTGAAAGTCATCGTCGTGCCGCCGAACATCTTCTCGAGCATCATCTCGGCATTGGGATCCGGGTTGGCTTGCAGCATGGCCTTCATGTCCATCGAGGCTTCGATGGCGTCTTTGCCGGCTACCGTGACCGCTTTGGATTCCCCCTTCGTCTTCATCAGCTTGTTGACTGTCTTCATCGACTCCATGTAACGCTTCAGATATTCGCTAGAATCCTTGACTCGCATCACGCCGACCGTGCCGCCGAAGATCGCCTCGCCCTGCTTCGGAGCGCGGAACGCCATGCTCATCGCATCCATGCCGGTCATCATGTCGAGGGAGGCTTTTTCGAGCAGCTTCGCGTCGGCTTCGCTGAGCTTGTACATTTCCTTGTTGGCGTCCATGCTCATGGTCATCAGCGACTTCATCGTGTCGGGCGAGAACATGCCGCCGAAGGCGAAGACATAGGGGCCGCTAGGCAGCCCCGCGAGAGGATGCTCCTTCGAAAGTTGCTTGCCCCACTTCGCGAATCGGCCCTTCTCGGAATAGCCGAGATTGACGGCAACGCTTGCGTTCAAGGCGTCGTCGATCTTGACGCCGAGAGCGGCATGCGTCATTTCCTCGCCCACGGACTTGGCGAAGCCGCGCGCCCAGTCCAACTGCATCTTCAGCGCTTTGGCTTGCTCCTCGGGGACGCCGGGAAGCTCATCCGGAATTTTCTCCGCCGCCATTTTCGCGCCGAATTTCAGCGTCTTTTCGAGAACGACCACTGCAACGTCTTGCGTCTTCAGCCAGCCTTCGACGGCGGCGACCTTGGCGCTGATGTTCTTGGTGTTCTTCAAAGCTTTGACGAGGAGTTGCTCATGCGGAGCGGGGGTGGCGAACGCGTAGTTTCCCTTCTTGGCGACGATCACTTCCTTGCCGCCGAACACCTGGAAGGAGCTGAGCCCGCCGTCCATGTCCTTGGCTTTCACCGAGCCAAGCATTTCCTTGTAGTCGGTGACCGGCAGGATGACGATGCCGCCTGCCGCTTCGCCGTCGCCCATGTAGAAGGCGACCGCGGCGGAGCCGTTGCTGTCGATCCCCTTGCCAATGCCGAGCATCTTGCTGGCCAGATCGAGGATGCTAATCGGCGGAGCCTTCAGCTTGGCGGCTACGGCGGAGGCCTTCTTGTCGAGGTCGCTCAGCTTGGCGACGACGGCAAAGGCGTCCACATCATCGGGAACGGCTTTCAGCGCATCGATCGATTGAGCGCGGACGGACGCGGCGGCTGCCGTGAGGCAGACGAGCGCCCACATCCGCAAACGGTTGAGTTTCATGATTCGCTTCTCTCCAACGAAGGAACGTGAGTCACGAGATGGGGGAAACCACTGGGATTGTACCCCGGATTTCCGGGCCCGCCACCTTCGGGGTCATACGGCGCGGGATACTACGCCATCGAGTACTTCGCGGACGAACGACGAAAGTTTCGCCGCACTGAACGGTTTTTGCAGAAAATTCGTTTCGGCTTTCTGCACGCCGTGGCGAAATACCGAGTCGTCGGTGTAGCCGCTGATGAAGAGAATCTTCATCTCAGGCCGATGCGGCCGCAGCCAGTCCGCCAGCTGGCGCCCGCTCACTCGCGGCATCACTACGTCGGTTACAAGTAGGTCGATTCGGCCATGGTATTGCTGGGATACCCCGATTGCATCGGCTCCGTCGCTCGCTTCAAGCACCGTGTATCCGCATGCCCGCAATACCTGCGCTGCCATGCCGCGTACGCCGTCTTCATCCTCGGCCAGAAGAATCGTTTCCGTGCCCGTTCGAGTAGGCGGAAGTTCGAGGCTTGGGCTCTTCGACATTGCCTTTGCATCGACTCGGGGAAGCCAAATGCGAAAGGTCGTACCCCGGCCTACAGTGCTTTCGACCGAGATGTGTCCGCCGCTTTGACGGATCGAACCGTAGACCATCGCCAATCCGAGCCCGGTCCCTTTCCCTTGTTCTTTGGTCGTAAAGAACGGCTCGAAGACATGCGACTTGGCGGATTCGTCCATGCCGTCTCCGGAATCGCTGACGGACAGCAATGCGTATTCGCCAGGGACGAGATCTCTATGAGTGCGTGCGGAATCCTCGTCGATCGTCGCGTTTCGGGTTTCCAACCGGAGTCGGCCCCCCGTCGGCATGGCATCGCGTGCGTTGACGGCCAGATTAAGCAGCACTTGCGATAAGAGTGGAGAATCCGCACGGATCGTGCCAAGGTCTTCGGCTAAGTGGGTTGCCAGTTCGATGTCTTCGCCGATCAGCCGACGAAGCAACTCCTCGGATTCGCGGATCATCTGATTCAGATTCACCGGTTGCGGAGCCAAGATTTGCTTCCGGCTGAACGCAAGCAATTGCCGGGTCAGCGCTGCGGCACGCTCGGAGGCCTTGTTCATCTCGCGAACCATCTCGTGGGCAAACTCGTGCGGGGGAAGTTGCCTTATCAGTATTTCGCCATACCCGCCGATGACCGTCAGCAGGTTGTTGAAGTCATGGGCGATTCCCCCGGCGAGTCGGCCGATCGCCTCCATCTTTTGAGATTGGCGGAGTTGTTCCTCGAGTTGCTTCCGTTCGGTTGCGTCACGAAGGATGAGAAGATGCTGACCGGGGAGGAAGTTGGCAGAAGCCACGAACTCCACATCACGCGTCTGTCGATCAGGTCGCAGGAGGCGCCATTCGCCGGACACTCGCCCTTGGCCTAGAAAAAGTCCCTGTGTCCGGACGACGTCGTTTCCTGCTTCGATCGAATCGGCGAGCGCACAGCCGACGAGGCGATCGCGAGGAATGTCGAACAGCGCGCATGCCGCTGGGTTCGCTTCTCGTATGAACGCTTCGTCGTCGGCGATGAGCATCGCATCGCGGGCTCTTCGAAGAAAGCCGCTTGGCTGGCGTTCGTGTTCGCGTACGGTCTCGTCGGCACGCTTGCGATCGGTGATGTCGCACTTTGCTGCCGACGATCGCTCCCAGGCGCCGTGGAATCCCGCCACTTGCACGCGGCTGTCGCTCAGCCAGCGATATTCACGCCATCGATGGCGAGCACGATATTCGACCACGGGAGAAAACCGCTTCTCGACTCGGCCGGCTTGCAGATGCTCAAATGTTCCCGCAGCGCGGCATCGCCCGGGTGAAGCAGCGAAATCAGGAACGATAAGCCGCCTGCGACGAGATCCTCCGTCTCATAGCCGAGAATGTCGCGGCATGCCGGACTCACGTAGTCATAGGTTTGCGTGCCGAGATTGAGCCGGTAAATCATGTCGCGCGACGATTCGAGTACGGATCGGAAGCGTTGTTCGCTCTCCCGCAAATTCTGTTCAGTAGCCACGTAACCGCAGCAAAGCTTTGATATGTGCGAGAAGCTCACGCGGTTGAACGGGCTTCGTGAGGTAGAGATCCGCTCCTCCCTCAAGGCCGCGGACTCGATCGTCCGTACTGACGAAGTGGCCTGACAGTTGAATGACGGGAATGGAGGACAAAAAGGGATTCGTCTTGATCGCCGCGACACACCTCGTGGCCGCTTATGTCCGGCAAGCCGACGTCGAGCAGCACAAGGTCGACTCCCTGCATACGAGACGCAGCCCTCCGCCCCCGTGCCGGCGAGACGGTGTCGTATCCTTCGGACTGGAGGATCCAGCTCAGGCTGAGACGATTGTCGGAATCGTCGTCCACGAGGAGAATCGCGCGTGTCCTTCGCATACGAAGCTCGGGCGAAAGCTGCTGCGTGTGGCAGATAGGTGGGCGACACGCCAATCCGGCACGTTGCCGCTTCCAGGCCTGTTTTGCGTATCCTTGCGAAAGCCGGGAGCCGAAGCTAACGACCCGCCAGGGGCGATTGCAAATCACGCGCCGCCAACGCTTCGTTGGGCGCACGTTGCTTGGGTGTGGTTTTCACGAAGTAACGAACTACATAGTAAAACACCGGCGTGAGGAAGATGCCGAAGAGCGTCACGCCGAGCATTCCCGAAAATACTGCTGTTCCCAGCGTTCGCCGCATCTCGGCTCCCGCGCCTTTGGAGAGCACGAGCGGAACGACGCCAAGGATGAAGGCAAAGGATGTCATGATGATGGGCCGAAGGCGGACGCGAGCTGCCTCGACGCTCGCGTCAAACAAGGTTGCACCGTCGCCCTGGCGATCGCGAGCGAACTCGACGATGAGGATGGCGTTTTTGCTGGCTAATCCGACGAGCACCACAAAGCCGACTTGCACGAAGATATTCAGATCCATCTGAGCGATGAACACGCCTGCCAACGCGCACAGCAAGCACATCGGCACCACGAGAACGACCGAGAAGGGCAGGGACCAGCTTTCATACAAAGCGGACAGGACGAGGAAGACGAGAACTACCGCACCGACGAATGCGGTGAACGGGTTCTGCAGCAAGTCCTTAAGCGATTCGGTTCGCAGGGCTTCGCGCTGCATGAAGGTGAGGCCACTCCATTCGTAAGCCATCCCTCGACCCAGTTCGCGTTTGCATAACGCTTCGATCGTGTCGATAACGGTGCCGGTGCTGACGCCTGGCAACGTGATGCCGTTGACGGCCGTTGCGGGATACATGTTGTAACGGAGCACGAATACGGGGCCGGTATCGTCGCGAACCGTGGCGACCGAGCCGAGCGGCACCATCTCGCCGCTCGCATTGCGGACGCGGAATTGGCGAACCTTATCCGCAGTAACGCGGAAGGGGGCGTCCGCTTGCACGTTTACCTGCCACGTTCGCCCGAATCGATTGAAGTCATTGACGTAGTAGCCGCCGAGGAAGACCTGTAGAGTCTCGAAGACTTCGCTCAATTCCACTTTCATCGTCTTGCATTTCACGCGATCGACGTCCACATACAACTGGGGCGTGCTCGCACGGAAGCTGCTGAACATGCCGAGAAAGCCGGGCAGCTTACTCGCTTGAGCGCTGAGGTTCGTCGTCTGCCGTTCGAGTTCAGGCAGATCGACGTTGCCGGTCTGTTCCAACATGAGCGTGAATCCGCCGGCATTGCCGAGTCCGTCCACAGCGGGGGCGCCGAAAACGAGGACCTGAGCCTGTTGAATTTCGCTCATGACGCGCATGCGCAGCGCGTTGGCGATGGCCTCGGAGTACATCTCCGGCGAGCGGCGTTCATGGAACGGCTTAAGGATGATGAAGATCGAGCCGAAATTGGAGGCGTTGCCGTTCATGACGAACGACATGCCTGGGATATCGATCATGTGAGCGACGCCCGGCGTTTCCAATACGATCTCGCGGATCTTGTCCATAGTCTCGACCGACCGTTCCAACGACGCAGCATCCGGCAACTGCACATTGGCAATCAGGTAACCTTTGTCCTGATTGGGAATGAATCCGGACGGAAGTCGAATGAAGCCCAAGTAGGTCAGGGTCAGCAAGCCGCCGTAGACGAACAGGACGATGATCGAAAGCCGTAGGCTCCACGCGACGACGCGGCCGTATGCATTCGTAACCCAATCGAAAATGCGATTGAAACCGCGGAAAAACTTGTCAAGCACCCAGTTGACCGGTCGTATGACGATCCAACCGAGGATACCTCCAGCGATCGCCGGGCAGAATCATCCAGAGTTGATGCTGTTCTTGACGACGAAGATGCAAAGAGACGCACCGGATCCAGATCGGCGGCAAGCTGTTCGTAGCCGAAGCGTGCGGCGACCATCGGCCAAAGCAGATTCATCGACACTAATCCGCCGAGAAGAGCGAAAATCCACCACGGCAGCGCTTCGCGACCTTCGTCGTGCCCATGGCCGTGTTCGCTGAACTTGCGGCCGCCGAAGATCGCGGTAGCGCGGGCCGGTGTCAATGTCATGGCGTTGATGGCGGAAATGATCATCGACGCGCTGATGGTAAGCGCGAATTGTCGGAAGAACTGGCCGGTGATGCCGCCGAGAAACGCGCTAGGCAAGAAAACGGAACTCAGCACCAAGGTGATCGCAACGATCGGCCCGGTGATTTCGTCCATCGCTTTGATGGTCGCTTCTCGAACGCCGAGACCTTTGGCGAGCCAGCGTTCGATGTTTTCGAGAACGACGATCGCGTCGTCCACAACGATGCCGATGGCGAGGACCAATCCGAACAGCGTCAAGTTGTTGAGCGTGAAGCCCATCATCGACATGACGGCAAACGTTCCGACGAGCGACACGCCCACGTCGATCAACGGCAGCATTACCGCTTTCCAATCTTGCAAGAAGAGCAAGACGACGATCGCGACCAAGATCACGGCGTCGCGAAGCGTATGGAAGACTTCGTCGACCGATTCGCGGATAAAGGGGGTGACGTCGTAGATGATCGCTTGCTTCAGTTTGTCAGGAAATCGCGACTGCAATTCCCGCATCTTCGACCGTACGCGATCGGCCGTGTCCAGAGCGTTTGCGGATGGAAGTTGGAAGACGGCAAGACCGACCGAGGGAGTGCCGTCGAGACGAGAGAGCGTCGTCTCGCTGCGGGCGCCTAGTTCGGATCGGCTAACGTCGCGAAGATAAGTGACCTCCCCTGTCGTTCCCGTTTTTAACACGACATTCGCGAATTGTTCCGGATCGGCAAGCCGACCTTGAGCACCGAGGATGAACTGAAAGTCGAGGCCGTTGGGCACGGGCGGCTGTCCGATTTGTCCCGCCGCCACCTGTACATTCTGTTCGCGGAGGACGCGTAGGACGTCTCCTGCAGTGAGGTTGCGCGACGCCAGCTTGTCCGGGTCGAGCCAAACCCGCATGCTATAGTCCTGCTGGCCGAAAATGATGACGTCGCCTACACCTTCGACGCGGGCAAAGTGCATCCTTGATCTGCAGCGTGGCATAGTTGCTGAGGTAGAGTTGATCGAACTCGGCTTCTTAGTGACTGGATCGGGGTCCGAGTAAACATTGACGACGAGAAGAATACTGGGTGATTGCTTTTTCACAAGCACGCCGGTCGCCTTCACGACATCGGGCGAAGCAGCAACGCTTGGTTGACTCGATTCCTGAACCTGCACCTGAGCCGCATCCAGATCGACGCCCAGTTTGAAGGTGACGGTAAGGCTGTACGAGCCGTCGTTGTTCGATTGCGAAGACATGTACATCATGTTTTCGACGCCGTTGATCTGCTGTTCGATGGGCGCAGCAATGGTGTCGGCGACCGTTTGGGCATTGGCGCCCGGATAGCCGCAACTCACCTGAATCGTCGGAGGCGTGATTTCGGGGTACTGTGCCACTGGCAAGCCGACCAGCGAGATGACGCCGATCAGCACGATGACGATCGAAATCACCCACGCGAAGACCGGACGATCGATGAAGAATCGGGCGAGCACTTTGGCCTCCTGTTAGTTTTTGGCCATCGGAGAGCCTTGCGTCTTCGGCTGTCCTGCCGCGGGCGGAATCAGGTCTTCGCGAGGTTCCGGCATCTTTGCGTCCTGCGGATTGCAGACCACGCCTTCGCGGACGTTTTGCAATCCGACGGTGATGATGCGATCGTCGGCGTTCACGCCCTCGAGCACTTCTCGCAATCCGCCATGCATGCGTCCCAGTCGCACGTCCCGTCGTACGACCTTGTTGTCTTTGCCGACGACATACACCAGTTTCTTTCCTTGGTCGGTTTCGATGGCTCGCTCGGTCACCAGCAACGCCTTGTGTTCCAGGCCGAGCGGAACTTGGACGCGCGCAAACAAGCCCGGCGTCAGCGTGCGATCCTTGTTGGGACTGACAGCTCGCATGCGGAGCGTTCCGGTGCCGGGATCGACCTGATTGTCGACGAAGTCGATGACGGCTTCATGCGGGTATCCCGTCTCGCCCGCGATCCCCAACCGCACCGGAGGCAGGCCGACGCCGCTGGAGTGGCGTTTGCCGGCATCGAACAGCGGTTTGATCCGAATGTAAGTTTGGTCGTCCACGTCGAAGTAGACATGCATCGGAGTGAGTGAGACGATCGTGGTCAGCATCGTTCCGCCCATTTCGCCCGACTCGATGAGGTTGCCGACGGTTACCATCGTCTTGCCGATTTGGCCGTCGATGGGTGCATGCACTTCGGAGTAGCCGAGATTGAGTTTCGCGGTGTCGACGGATGCCTGAGCGCTGCGAACCGCGGCCTTCGCCTCCGCCTGCTCGAAGGACACCTTCTCGAACTCTTCCCGGCTGATCGCGCGGTTCGCGCTAAGCGTGAGGGCGCGGCCGTAGTCCGATGCGATGCGGCTTGCACGAGCTTCCGCTTGGGCTAACTCCGCTTCCGCTCGCGACAACGTCGCCTGGTAGGGACGGGGATCGATCACGTAAAGAAGGTCCCCCTTCTTCACTTCGGCGCCTTCCGTAAAGCCGATCTTCTGTAGATGACCAAAGACACGGGCTCGCACTTTGACCGATTCGACCGCAG
Organism: Gemmataceae bacterium; assembly: GCA_046350235.1. Taxonomy (GTDB): domain Bacteria; phylum Planctomycetota; class Planctomycetia; order Gemmatales; family Gemmataceae; genus JAIEPT01. The sequence continues at coordinate 20,767 of JAXMAT010000018.1, forward strand.
AGGTGCGTCCTGTGAATTCCGACGTGTCGATGACGTTGCGCACCAGTGGCGTGGCTACCGTCACCTGCGGCGGCGGCGGGGCAGGCAATTCGATGTCGTTTCCCTTGCACCCTGCCGCGAGCAAGCTGAGCCACGTCAGCCATCCTCGCCACGGTCGCTGGAATCCTGCCTTCATCGTCCGCCTCCTTCCGCCCGAAGCAAGAAACCAAAGTGGGCACTTACTGACCAGTAGCTCCACGCTTTACTCGAAAAGGGAGAGCGCCATAGGGTTATATAGTTCGTCGATGGCCGATTCTTTCAGGCCAAGTCCGCGCAAAATGAACCGCACGGATTGCTCTCGCAGGTCTCGGCGTGATACGCCGTACTCCACTACGGGTTTGTCCGGGCATTCATGAAAAACGATAGCCATCGCGAGATGATGCGCGAGCCATGCCCCAAGGTTCGGGTTTCCTTCCGTGCCGGCTAACTTTCCTTCCCGTGCCGCGGACTTGAGGCAGGCCGCTACCTTCGGCGTCCATTTCTCGGAGGCGCAGCCATAGAGCATGCGAGAGAAATGTCCGTCTCCCGCCAAACTGCGAAGCATAAGTCGGCCGACGACCGATGATTCTTCCTTCACAGGCCGATCGCGGATCACGCGCGACACGAGATAATGGACGAGAAGCACCAATGTTGATGCGGACGAAGGCAGCGATTGCAAACGCTCGTACAATTCGCGATCCTCGTCGCTGCAGCAGCTATTTTGCATCGCGCTATAGATCGCTTCTTTGTTCGGAAAATGCTTGAAAAGAAGTGCTTCGGAAACGCCTGCTGCTTCCGCCAATTCGCGGGTGGTGACTCCGTCGAACCCTTTATCCGCAAAAACGCGGCGTACCGCGAGCAAGATCGAGGCTCGCCGTTGATCGCTTGTCAGTTTCGTAGCGCTCTTCATCGAAGTGAGCTTATACTCACCACTCAGGATGACAAGGGCCGAACGCAACGTGCCTAAGCCGATGGGATGGATTTTGCGGTGTTAGGACGAATAATCGTTATCTCGCATGCGCAGCGTGCTTGTCTGCGACCGAGGGGGACGCATCGTGCTCATCATCTGTCGAGATACCAGACGACTGCCGCTGGGCAAGAATGGCGTTCGCCGCGCGCTGTCGGCTGGCCACGCCGGGTTGGGGCAGCAAGCCTCCACCGATCACCAGAGTTGCCAGTACGATGACGGCCAAACGTTCCCGAGGCGTGATCGCGAGATTGAACGATGACGCATGTCGGGTGCCAGTGAACAGAATGAGGTAAGTTCGCAAGATGGCGATGCCATTAAGGGCGCCTGCAAGAATCACGGCGAGTCCGACGTAGATGTTGGCTTCAAGAGCGCCATCCACGAGAAGTTCTGCCGAAATGTAGCCGATGGTGCCAGGAATCCGACGCTGGCGAGCCCAGTCAGCAGAAAAAGACGGCGAGCATGCGAGAGTGCTCGTAGAGCCCGTGAAATCGAGTGAGCGTAAGGCGACCAAACCTTGCCTCCAAGGCGCGGAGGGTTAGCCCAAGTCCGCCGATGGAGAAGACGATCGAATACCAAAGGCAAAGTGCTCCAGTCAGGCCGACGCCATGCGATGTCGCAAATTCCAAACCCACCAATACCAGAGCAGCGTGGCTCAGGAACAAGTACGCGAAGAAACGCCGAGCATCGCGTTGGACTGTGGCCATGCAGGCGGCGTAGACGGCCGTGATGACCGAAACCCAACCGACGCTGCGAAGCACCCAATCGGGAGCTACCGGCAACGCCAGTCGAATCGCTGCGTAGACGCCGCCAAGCGGCGCGAACAGCAGAATGGTCGATCCAAACGCTCCATGCTCGGCCAACTCGGTAATCCAGCAATGCGTGGGAACGGTGCCGGAGCGGATGAGGATCGCCAAAACAAGCGGCACCGTGACCCAGGAATTCTTCTCGCTTCCGTGCGTGTCCACCAGCCACCAGCCGAAGACGAGCAAGCAAACGAAAAGCGTCATATGGAGTGCGTAGACCCGCACCGGTTTCTTTCGTCGCATCAGTTCGAGCGCCGGTGGGAGAGTCGAGATGACCAAGATGACGACGAGAGGCCATGGCTCCATGCAGGCAAAACCGGCAAGTCGGATCGATTCGGCCGCCAACATGCCGGCGTAGGAAAAGCGGGTCATTTTCGTTCGCGTCGTGGCGAGTGCAGTCAGGAAGTGGAGCAACCCCACCGAGGCGACGAGGGGAGCGGAAAGTTCGTCAAGCCGGAACCAACGCGCACCGAATACTTTGGGTAAGATCTCAAGTGAGGTTTCGGTCGCTACGTCGACATACTGAGCGAGCCAAGCGAAGACGGCGCAGCCGAACGAGATCCCAGAGAAAAAAAGGCAAGCACGAGCTTGCGCGTCACGTTCGCGAAAGAAGGCAACGACTACGGCCCCAGCGAAGGCGAGGAGTATTGCCCATTCCAGCCAGGGAAGCGCAAGGGGTTGCATCATCGTTCTTGATTCGGTTCGGGGGTGAAGTCGGAGGGTTCGGATTCGACGGGCGATTGACCAGCGATCAGTTCCGTCCATCGGCGTTCGAGATGATCCATTCTTCGAAACATGGTTTGAAATGGAGCGACGATATAGTCCAAAAGGAACGCATCGAAGTAGCAACGTTCGAGCGAGAATCGATACAGCCAGCTTTGCACTGATGGGGGTACAAGGCCGCCCCACCAGGTCGCGGGGCGAGGGACACGTTCTCCCAAGGCGTTTTCAAGGCCTCGCAAGTCCTGCAGCAGCATCGGAGCCCGCACAAACTGCAGCGTTCGCAAGCAGGCGTGGCCAAGCAGGTGGATCAACGCGATGAAGCGGAGCCCGAAGCCGATCTCCGCCACGATGATCCCGACTTGGGCTAGCGACGCATAGGAAAGCGCGGACTTAATGTCCGTCTGGACGCTCGAAACCAAGGACGCCAGTACTGCGGTGACTAGTCCCAACGCCACAACGAAGACTTCCAACCAGATCGACGCATCGAGGAGAGGGCAAACGCGGAGCAATAGATACGCCCCTAGGTGCACCGATAAAGCTCCGTAGAAGACGGCACTTGAAGGAGTTGGGCCCTCCATCGCACGGGGCAACCAGCCGGAGAACGGTGCAAGAGCCGATTTCCCCGCGGCAGCAATAAGGAACAAGCTGCCTATCAAAAACGCCTGCCCCTGTGAAATCGCGATCGTCTCTTCAGGCCAGACGCCTTCCCCACCGAATTGCGCCAAATCGCCATGCCCGGGAACCCAGTGATGGAGCGCAATGGCTGCGAGCAAAAGCGCTGCGTCCGAAACTCGGTAGATCGCCCACACATGCAAGCCGTTTCGAGGGGGGGCAGGGCGTTCCTGGTAGAAGGCAACTAGTAGTGCGGACGACAAGCCGACAAGCTCCCAGCCGGTGAACAAGGTTTCGATGGTTCCCGCTAGCGCCGCGAGGGTCATGCCCAGCACGAAGATGGCATAAAGGACGTAAAAGCGGTTGTACCCCGACTCACGATGCATGTAACGACTGGCGAAGGCGCCGATCGTACCGCACAACACAAACGAAAGGATGACGAACGGCACCGATAGGCGATCGAAGACCAGCCGAAAGGAAAATGCGTAATGGTATTCCGGAACGAGCACCCAATCGCCGAGCGGCACGATTACCTGCGGGTCGTGGTGCCAACCCATGATCGCCAGAATAGCAGCTGAAGCCGCGAGTCCGATCAGGACCGCGAGCCGCACGATGCGATCGATCGTGCTCTCAGTAAACGACAGGCTGAGAAGCGAGGCGGCGCCAAGCACAACCACCGCCATCGAAGGCGCCGCGATGACGACGAGTCCGAGGCTATGGATCAGGCCCTCAAGATTTTCCATTCCTCAGCGTCCCTCTCAATCCGCGAGAAACCAACGTGCGAGGCAGGGCAGGCACATTGATGACGAAGCCTGCTTTGCCTACGAGCATAACTACGCGCGGCAGCGTCAGAAGCGAGTACTTGGTGGTGGGCGGTGGGCTAAATAACCTGACAGCAATCAGGGCGCCAACTCAGGTGTTCGTTGGTTTTCTTCCGGATCATGCGTAATTCCAGGTCGCACTTGAGATGTTCGTTCTTTCTTCCGATGGCTTGCAAACTGCCGCGCTGATCTATTTCGAGCCAATTGGACGCCTCAGTTCAAATACGAATCAGAAATGAATCGATGATCTCTTTTCGCAATCGATGGCTTGGTTCGGTAATTCTCATAAGCCTTTGCCTGGCTGCGCTCTCGGCCACCATGGCTCTTTCGCTTGTTCACCAGCAACGCGATTTGGCTCAGGATCTTCGAGGTCGCGTCGTCGACTGGCGCACGGTGACCGAGTTGGACGAATGCCTGTTCGATTTGCTTGTGTTGTTGAAAGCTCGAGTCGAAGCCGTTGACCCTCTTCATAAACGGGCGCGGAAGCACTTGGACGACATTCTTGGCAGTCGGCATTTAAGCAGAGATGCACGCGACCAGGCCGAGATTCTTAATCAGGCCTTCGCCAAATATCTCGACCAATGGCGAGCCATTCCGCCTCGCAAGCACGCACGGCATGACGTTGCGCTTGCCGAAACGATCGCGTTCTTGTAAGCGGAATTGGTCGCGGTTTGCAATCGTTATCAGCTGGAAGTTGGATCGCAAGTTGAGGAAGCCGCGACCCGACAGGAGGTGCTCCTGCGACGCCTTGCGTGGGGCATGGCCCTCACTGGCAGTCTTGGAGCCGTCGCGGGCCTTATTCTCGGTTTCGGCGTTGCCTATACCGTATCCCGCTCGATCCGTCGCTTACAGGTGCAAATTCGCGATGCGGCCGGCATCATGGGTGAGACGACGCCCGAGGTCGTGCTCTTGCCCGACGGACAAATGGAAGGGCTCGGCGGGCAAATCGATCTGCTGACGGCCCGCATTACGCAAGTGGTGCAACAGCTTCGGCAACGAGAGCGCGAAGTCATACGTGCCGAACAACTCGCGGCTGTAGGTCAACTCGCAGCCGGCGTAGCGCATGAGATCCGCAATCCGCTTACCTCGATCAAGATGCTCGTCCAGGCTGGCTTGCAGGAGGACTCGCCGCTTGGTCTCGCTGGCGACGATCTGCGCGTCATCGAGCAGGAAATTCGACGGATGGAGCGGTCCCTGCAGTCCTTCCTGGATTTTGCCCGCCCCCCGAAGGCGGTTCGCCGCCCAATGATGCTCATGCCGATGCTGCATTCGGTGATCGCCCTCTTGCAAGGCAGGGCTCAGAAGCAAAGAGTCGAAATGCGAGTCGAGTCGACTTCCGACGACATCCAGCTTGTCGCCGATGAAGAGCAGCTACGGCAAGTCGTGGTGAATCTTGCGCTCAACGCGCTGGATGTCATGCCCAATGGAGGAGCGATTCATCTATCTGTTCGCAGAGACGACTCGGGCCGCGTTTACATTCGCGTTGCGGACACCGGGCCTGGCATTCCTTCAGAGATCCTGCCCCGTCTATTTCAGCCATTCGTCAGCAGTAAGGAAACGGGACTCGGTTTGGGACTTGTCGTCTCCAAGCGAATCATTGAAGATCACGGCGGGAACCTCGAAGCGGAAAATCGGCCGCAGGGAGGCGCTCGATTCCTGATTACGCTGCCGACAGGTGCCGATGCATGAATGAAGAAACATCCAACCCCATCCTCCTTGTGGTGGACGACGAGCCGGCGATTCAGCATGCGTTTCGCAGGGCGTTTCGCGATGCGCCGCTGACGATCGTCTCCGCGACTACTGCATCCGAGGCGTTAGCCGCCATCAACCAGGCGCGGCCCGAGACCGTGGTATTGGATGTGCATCTCCCCGACGCCTCCGGTCTGGAAACGTATCAGCGGATCCGCGCGATCGACGCGCGCATCCCCGTCGTCCTCGTCACCGGCCATGGCACCACGCAGTTAGCGATCGAAGCGATCAAGCAAGGCGCGTTCGAGTATTTGCTCAAGCCGCTGGAACTCGCCCAACTGCGAGAAATCATCGACCGAGCATTGCGATCCAGCCGATTGATGCGCGTCCCGGCTTCCATCCCCGAAATCGAACCGACGGCCGACACTTCCGGCGATTTTCTGCTCGGCCATTGCTCGGCTATGCAGGAAGTCTTCAAGGCGATCGGGCGTGTCGCCTTTCAAGATGTAACCGTCCTCATCACCGGCGAAACGGGAACCGGCAAGGAACTTGTCGCGCGGGCTATCTATCAGCACAGCGCTCGATCGCAGAAGCCGTTTTTGGCCGTCAATTGTGCGGCAATTCCCGACAACTTGCTCGAAAGCGAACTTTTTGGCCACGAGCGAGGCGCGTTCACCGGGGCGGATCGCAAGCGCATCGGCAAATTCGAGCAGTGCCATGGCGGAACCATTTTCCTTGACGAAATCGGCGAGATGTCGCCGTTGACTCAGGCCAAGATTCTGCGGCTCGTTCAGGAGCAACGCTTCGAGCGACTCGGCGGCGACGAGACGGTGCAGACCGACGTCCGCATCCTTGCGGCGACGAATGCCAGCCTCGAGAAAATGGTCCGTGAAGGTAAGTTTCGCACCGACTTGTTCTTTCGGCTCAACGTCTTCACGATTCAGCTTCCGCCGCTCCGCGACCGTGGCGATGACCTGATGCTGCTCGCGGAATACTACGCGCGACGATTCAGCAAAGAGCTACGCAAGCCGCTGACCCGCATCGGCCCGGAGGCTGCCGCCGCACTGCGCGAATACGCCTGGCCAGGCAACGTGCGCGAACTGCAGAGCGTGGTGAAACAGGCATTGTTGCAGATGCAGGGAACGGTCTTGCTGAAGGATTTCCTTCCCTCTCCCGTCGTCAGCAACGGCGCGCACGGAACCGACGGTGGTGATTTCTCCGTACCTTCCTCCGCCAGCTTCGATTGGGACTGCTTTGTGCAGCAATTAATCGCTAGCGGCTCCGAGGGGGTTTACGCCCAAAGCCTCGAACGCATGGAGCGAGAAGTACTGACTCGCGTCCTTCGCCACACTGGCGGAAACCAGTTGCAGGCAGCGAAGTTGCTCGGCATTACTCGCGGCAGTTTGCGAACCAAAATCCGTGCCCTCGGAATCAGCATTGAACGCTCGGTTTGGTCGCCGGACGATCAAGGTGATGTGTAGCTGACCAGGCTTCGTAGGTTACTTTTCATCAAGCTGTGGCGCGGCTTTCCAGCTTATTCCCACATCTCCGGTCGCGCCTTCGTTCCCAGCCGCCCTGTCGGCACACCGCTTGCTTTCGGAATTCCCATCGCCTTCCCACCGTATATCGCCCGTAGCTTTCGAGTCCGAAAGGTTGCTATGGCTGAGTCCAAGACTCCCGCTGCCCCGCCGCCGATCGCACCGAGTTTGTTTGGCAACTTCCGCTTCGACGCTCTCGCGGGCTTTCTCGTCTTCCTGATCGCGATGCCGCTCTGCCTTGCGATCGCTCGCGCCAGCGGGTTCCCGCCCATCGCCGGCATCTGGACCGCGGTGATCGGCGGCCTCATCTGTTCGATCATCAGCAACTCCGAACTGACGATCAAAGGTCCCGCCGCGGGGCTTATCGTCATCGTCTTCGGATGCGTCAACGAATTCAGCGATGCATTCGGCTCCGGCCTTTCGGACGGAGACAAGGCGATGATGGGTTATCGCCTCGCCCTCGGAGTCGGCGTCGCTTCGGGCATCCTGCAAGTTCTCTTCGGACTCCTGCGAGCAGGTAAGCTTGCCGACTTCTTCCCTTTGACGCCGGTGCATGGGATGCTCGCTTCGATCGGCATCATCATTATCGCGAAGCAAGCCTACGAAGTGGTCGGCGTCGCCCCGGAGAAAGGAGCGGGCCCGCTGAAGCTTCTCTACCAATTCCCCAGTACGTTCTCCTCGATCAACCCTGAAATCGCACTCATCGGCGTCGTGAGCCTCGTCATCCTGTTCGGCCTGCCGATGCTGCCGTTCAAGTTCGTCAAACGCGTTCCCGGCCAACTCGTCGTCCTCATCGTGGCGATTGTCATGGAGCGATACTTCGATCTTTCGCACGAACACACTTACTTGTTCCCCGCTTCCTTCTTCGGCGGCGGCGACCTCGAATATCAGGTCGGCCCACGCTTCCTCGTGCAAATGCCCGAGGTGCTGAAGGATCCGATGTCCGCATTCGCGTTCCCTGATTTCCGCGGGCTGATGACCGGCATCGGAATGAAGTATCTCTTGCTCTTCTCTCTCATCGGCACGCTTGAATCGCTCCTCTCCGCGAAAGCGATCGAACTGCTCGACCCCTGGCGCCGCAAGACCAACTTCGACCGCGATGTGATTGGCGCCGGCGTGGCGAACACGATCTCCGCCCTCGTCGGCGGATTGCCGATGATCTCCGAAATCGTTCGTAGCTCCGCCAACATCAACAACGGCGCCCGCACACGGTTGGCCAACTTCTACCACGGCATGTTTCTGCTGTCGTTCGTCCTTCTCGCTCCGGGCCTCATCAAGGAAATCCCGCTCGCCGCCCTCGGAGCCATGCTCGTCTACACCGGCTTCCGCCTGGCGTCGCCGAAGGAATTCGTCCGCACCTACAAGATCGGCAGCGAGCAGTTCGTGACCTTCATGACGACGATCCTTGTGACTCTCGCCGAGGACTTGCTCATCGGCATCCTCGCGGGCGTCGCCATGAAGATCGGCTTCCATCTCTGGAACGGCGCTCCGATTTCCGCGATGCTCAAGACGGATGTCGATATCGTCCCGGAAGGCGATCGAATGACGATCCTCGTCGTCAAGAAGGCGGCCGTCTTCAGCAATTGGCTCGGACTGCGGACTATCATTCTCAAGGAAGCCGAAGGGCGAGATGAAATCGTCATCGACCTGTCGAGAACCCGTCTCGTCGATCATAGCGTGATGGAAAAGCTGCACGAAATGGAACGTCTCTTCGAGGAGATGAACAAGCACCTCAAAGTGATCGGCCTCGAGGACCACATCCCGCAATCCTCGCATCCGCTTGCGGCAAGGCGTAGGCCCGCGACTTCGGAGCCCGTGGCGACGGCGTAAAATCTGAGCCTCAAATGGAAGCCAACACCTTGCGAATTCCTTTCGCGGGGTGTTTCTGTTTGCAGATCTAATGCACATGCATTCGCAGCGTGTGGTTTCATACGATACCTAGGCGATTCCGAAATCACGCCTGCCGATCTGCCCTCATTCGCCCCACCAAGTTTCAAACATGCCACAACGCCATGTCTACTTCTTCGGCAACGGTCACGCGGATGCTGGGGCGGAGTTGAAGGAGATCGTCGGCGGCAAGGGAGCGAGCTTGGGCGAGATGACCCGAGCCGGCTTGCAGGTGCCGCCTGGGTTCACCCTTTCGGCCGAATGCTGCGATTACTACGGCAAGCATCGCAACCAATGGCCTGACGGCCTCGATGCGGAGGTGCGCGCCAATCTGCAGCGGCTCGAGCAACTGTCGGGCCGAACGTTCGGCCAAGGCGATTTGCCGTTGCTCGTTGCGGTTCGCTCGGGCGCGGCTCAGTCGATGCCGGGCATGATGGATACGGTGCTCAATGTCGGACTGCATCCGGCGTGCGTGCGCGTTATTGCTCAGCGCACCGGCAACGCTCGCGGTGCGTGGGAAGCGTATCTTCATTTCCAACTCATGTTCTGTCGAACCGTCGCCGGCATCCCCGATTCGGAGTTGGGCCGCCTCGAAAGCCAATTCCGACAAAGCTGCGGCAAGTCGGCCGATGACTCGCTCGATGCCGCGCAGATCGAGCAACTCTCGGGCAAAATCGCCGACCTGCATCGCAAACGCATCGGCATCGACTTCCCGACCGATCCCTGGGCCTTGCTTTGTGCGGCCATCAATGCCGTCTTCGGCTCGTGGAACAACGAACGCGCGATCACCTATCGCAAGCATCATCAGATCGAAGGCCTCCTCGGCACGGCGGTCAATGTGCAGGCGATGTGCCCCTCCGAAATTTCGGGCGTCATGTTCACCGGCAATCCGGTCAATCCGGCCCTCGAGCAGATGATCATCGAAAGTTCCTACGGCCTGGGCGAAGCGATCGTGCTCGGCAAAGTCACGCCGGATCGATTCGTCCTCGACAAGAAATCGCTCGCCATCCTCGAACGGCATATCGCGAACAAGAACACGCACGTCGCTGCCGTCGTGGAAAATACTCATGCGATCACCGGCGCCAAAGATGCCGCATCGCTGACGGATCAACAAGTCACTGACCTCGCCAAACTCGGCCAGCGGGTCGAGTCTTACTTCAAGACGCCATGCGACATCGAATGGGCATGGTCGCAGGGGCAGTTCTTCCTTCTGCAATCACGCGCTATCAAGCACAAGGGCCCGGCCAACATCGATCCCGCCGAGCGCGAGCGGGTTCGCCAGGAGGAGATCGCGGAACTGCAGAAAAAGGCGGCCCCGGAAGGCACGGTCTGGAGCCGATTCAATCTTTCGGAAGTGCTCTCCGATCCGACGCCGATGACCTGGTCGATCGTCGATGCCTACATGTCCGCCCGCGGCGGATTCGGGCTGATGTACCGCGATCTCGGCTTCTCGCCTCACCCCGAGTTGGAGCATCGCTCCACCTACGACCTCATCGCGGGTCGCATCTACTGCAACCTAACCCTGCTGCCGCGCATGCAGCACGGCACGATGCCGTATGTGCATCGCTTCGACACGCTGAAGGCCGATCCGCGCAAGGCGATTTATCCGACGGAGACCTTCGACGTCAGCAAGACCTCGCTCGGTTTCTGGATGAAGCTGCCGCTGATGTCGATCAAGGCATGGTGGGGCGAATCGAAAAGGCAAACCGCGCTCCGTACTTTCGCGGGGCCCTTCGAGGAAACGACCGTCCCTGAGTTCGTGCGCTCCGTCGAAGCGGCTTGGAAAGAAGATTGGTCCGCGATCTCGCCCCTGGAGCTGCTCGCGATGTTCGAAGATTGGCGTCAGCGAACGCTCGTCGATTTCACGCGCGAGGCATTGAAGCCGACTGCCCTCGCCGCCATTCTCATGGCGAAGCTGCAGGCCGCATTCGCACGTCGCTTCCAACCGCCGGGAACGAAACCGAAAGAAGGCGAATCGCCCGCGGCGGAACGTGCGGACGCCGCGATGCGAGCGCTGACGATGGGGGCCCATCCGCCCGCCGACATCGATCTGCCGCTTGGGTTGGAAGCACTGCGAACCGGTGCGATGGACCGCACGACGTTTCTCCAAAAGTTCGGCCACCGCGCCTCGCATGAGATGGACCTCGCCCAACCCCGTTGGGCCGAGCAAACTGACATGCTCGACTCGCTCGCCAAGGGAGGCGGAGCCCAGGCAGGCAAAGCCGCGGCCACCTTCGACGCCGAATGGCAACGCATCGCGAAGGAGCTTCGACTTGCTAAGTTCCAAATCCCCTTCGTCGAACGCGAACTGAAAAACCTCCACAAGCTCCTCGGCCTCCGCGAAGCCGGCAAGCACTACATGCTGATGGGCTACGCCCTGATTCGCCGAGCCTTGGTGGAACTGGATCGTCGCTACAAGCTCGAAGGTCGCATCTTTTTCCTCACTCGCGATGAGCTGCCGACCCTGATCTCGCGACCGCCGAGCGACGAAGTGCACCGCACTGCATGGCTCGACAAAGCAAACGCCCGCAAACGCCGCCGCGAAATCGCACTTTCGCTGATGGTCCCGCAAGTGATCTTCAGCGACGATCCCGAAGCGATCGGCCGAGCGATCGAAGCGGGCGGCGAGAACGTCTTCCAGGGCACGCCTCTCTCCGCAGGCATCGGCGAAGCCGTCGCCTGGGTGCTCGACGACGTCGCCGGCGCGACGCCGCCCCCAGAATCCTACGTCCTGGTCTGCCCAACGACCGACCCCGCCTGGGTCCCGCTCTTCGCGAACGCCCGCGGACTCGTTATGGAAACCGGCGGCGTCCTCTCCCACGGCGCGATCGTCGCCCGCGAGTTCGGCCTCCCCGCCGTCGCCGGCATCGCCGACGTTCACCGCCGCATCCGCACAGGTCAGCGTCTGCAAGTCGACGGCGGCACGGGGTTGGTTCGGGTGGCGGAAGATCTCTGAGCGAGAAATATGCTCGGGGCTGCGGCGAAGGGGGGGCTTGTTGTGAAACCCTATTCGTCCTGAAATCGACCGTCTTTTTTGGCGCCATCCCTGCTTCCTGCTCTTCCGATTCGCCCGCTTTGTCTCGGGGGGACGCATGGCGAGCCTCGATGCAACCACTCTGCGCGCTCATAGTTCTGATTCGGACACTCAGGAGTCCGTCATTCGAGCAATCTTCTCGCGGTGTGCTGGCGTCAGTGGCGCGTGGAAACCGAACTCGCGCGTCGGGGCATTCGTTTCTCCTGCCGAGCCTCAAGAGCCTTCTGGAAACCGGCAAACCCCTCGCGGAGACGACGCGCAGGCAGTAAGGCGTGTGAACGCGCGCTGAGGCAGTTTCCGAGTTACCACCGTAAACCACTGACCTGGTAAAACGACCCATAAACGCGGTTCGGGAAGGGCACAAAACGCTGGTCGGCGACAGCGAGAACCCGTTTGGTAACGGCGAAAAACTGCCGAAATCCAGTGAAGCGCGAACAGCTCCAGATACCACCGTACTTGGAAGCCCCCCCCATTTGCAAACTCGGCGGCATACCTGCTGCCTACTTTGCGTTTGCTGTTTGGCGAGGATACGATCGAGCTTAAAGACTCTCGGCGTATCAATGCGAAGGAAGATGCGAACCGAAGCAAGCGAGACCGTCACGTTTGGTTCGATATGATTCCGCTTTGAAATGTGACCGTGTCGTTTTTCGCGCCCACGTGCATTCGCCGTTTTTTTCGCTTGCTGCGTGCGGGTCGAATTCCAGCGGACTCGTCCGCTCGGCGAGACGCTGTGGAAGGAGTTCCCTGCGGCGTCTTAGTTTCAGGCCTGGCTGAGCGTGCGCAGCCAGCGGTAGTGCGATTTCAGGCCGGCCCAGAAGGTCGTGTGCGAGGTATAACGGACTCCGTATTCGCGGCAAACGTCTTCTACGACGACCGACATAGCCGGGTAGTGGATGTGGCAAATGCGAGGGAAAAGGTGGTGCTCGATCTGAAAGTTGAGTCCGCCGAGAAACCAGGATGCGATGCGGTTGTGCCGTGCGAAGTTGACGGTCGTCTCCACCTGATGCACCGCCCATTCGTTTTCGATGCGTGAGCCATCGTGTGTCGGCTGCGGGAACTTTGCTTGATCGACCACGTGTGCCAACTGGAACACGATGCTCAGCCGCGATACCTAACGTGACGGAGGCGATCGCATAGTAGCAGAGGACCGTTCCGAGCGAATGGAATTGCAAAGGCACGACGAAGGCGAAGCTGAAAAAGAACGCCTTGCCGGCGAGAAAGACGATCAGGTCCCATCCGCGCGGCCGCGGAAATCGATTCTTGCCGATGCGCCCTACGGCCACTTCGTAGAAGTCGCTTTGAAAGTGCCACAGGATCGCAAGGAAGCCGTAGAGAGGCCACAGGTAAAAATGCTGCCAGCGATGGAAAGCGTATCGTTTCTGGTGGGGCGAGAGCCTCGCTAGAATCCCCACATCGATATCCGCATCATGTTCGGCCACATTGACGTATGTGTGGTGGAATACGCCATGCTTCCATCGCCAGACGTAAGAGCTTCCGCCGATCAGATCGAGCGTCGTGGCCATGATCCGATTGATCCAAGGTCGGCTCGAATACGCGTGATGGCCGGCATCATGCTGGATGTCGAAGCCGATCCCCGCCGTGGCCAGGCCGAGAAGTGCGGCCAGCGGGACCGCCTGCCATGCGTTCGTCGCGAAGAAGACCAGAAGCAGGTAAATCGCGACATAAGCGGAAACAAGGATCGCCGTCTTGATGTACATCTGAGGGCAGTCGCGTGGGCTTCGGCCGGTTTCGGCGAAGAAGGCCTCTACGCGGCGCTGCAGTTCGAGGCGAAAGCCATTGCTTCGACTGAACTTCAGCCGTTCATGCGACGGTGGGGCCGAGGGATGCGCGAGAAGGTGGGCCGGTACGGTGTCCGGCAGTTTAGACGACATGGAATTCTTCCGTGTGCGAACTCTCTGCGCCTGTTGTACTGCGCCTGGAGAATGAAACCATCCAGTTCGAGAGCTTCATGTGCTGCGTCGGCTCGTTCATCGTCATTTAGTTCCGTGTCGCACCTCGAGGGCTTCAGCGAAAAGCGAAAACCCCCGGCGGGTTGCCAGGGGGTCGGTTTTGCTTTCGCCCGTTTCCGGACTACACCAGTTCGCGGATGGGTTCGATGCCGCCGTCGATCCACGATGTGGGTCGGCCGTTGGGGTCGAAGATGCGGATTTCGTCGGGCTTCATGCCGATGTTGTGATACAGCGTGGCGAAGATTTCCTGGAACTTGATCGGCCGCTTGTGCGGGACTTCCGCGTAGCGATTCGATTCGCCGATCGCTTGGCCCAGACGCATTCCGCCGCCGGCAACGAGGGCGGCGTTGAGCTGCGGCCAGTGGTCGCGGCTGGCATCCTTGTTGATGCGAGGCGTGCGGCCGAACTCGCCCCAGACGACGACCGAGACGTCGCGTTCGAGGCCGCGGACATACAGGTCTTCCACCAGTGCGGAGACGCCCATATCGAGTAGCGGCATGCTGCGACGGCCTTCGTCGAAGTTGCGGCCATCCGGGCCGTGCCAATCCCAGCGGCTGAAGTTGAGCGTCACCACGCGGGCACCGGCTTCCACGAGCCGACGAGCGATGCACATGTTGCGAACCATGCGCGGGGCGCCGTCGCGCTCGAAACGCGGATCGTTGACGCCATAGCGTTCGACCACGCGGGGGTCTTCCTTCGACAGATCGAGAGCGTCCATCAGGCGGGACGAGGTGAGGATGCCGAGGGCTTGCTGGGAGAACGCATCCATGCCGTCCATGGTGCCGCGAGCATCGAGCTTACGGTTGACGGTGTCGAACGAACGCATCAGACCGACGCGGTCGCCGAGGCGTTCGAGGGTAATGCCGTTGAGCGTGAGGCCCTGGGCGCGATTCATCGAAGTCGCGCCGCCCACCATGTTGAAGGGGTTGTGGGCCATGCCGAGGAAGCCGCCGTTGTACGGATCGCCCCAACGCGATTCGCCGGTGGCGTACATCAGGGCGACGTTCGGCGGCACCGCCTGATTCGCGGAACCCTGCACTCGGCTCACCCACGAGCCCATCATCGGCCAATAGGTCGCGGTTTGCGGGGTTTTCTTGTGCCCCGTCATGCATTGGTAGCCGTCGTGGCCGCCGTCGCTGTCGGAAATGGAGCGGATAAAGGCGAATCGCTCGGCATGGGCAGCGATGCGCGGAAACATCTCGCAGATATCGATGCCCGGGACGCTGGTGCGGATCGGCGAAAATTCGCCGCGGATCTCGGCCGGAGCGTTCGGCTTCATGTCCCACATATCGATGTGGGGCGGGCCGCCGGGGAGATAAATATTGATGATCGCCTTGTGCTGCGTGCCGCGGCCTTGTTCGGCGTCGGCTTTGAGCAGCTGAGGCAGCGTGAGGCCGCCGAGGACGGATCCGCCGATGGTGAGGAAGTCGCGGCGATTAAGTCCGTCGCAAAAACCGCCGTCTTTTCGCGGTTTGCTGAAGATCGTCAGCATGGAGGGAACCCTTGGTCAGGTGGGCCTAAGGCGGAGCGAAACCTGGCGGGGGGAGCGCAGAATGCGGCAGGTTGAACCCTTCTTACCACATCGGCGTCCCATCCTCAATAGCCGGAATGCAATTTCGACAGTGGGCGTGAACCTCGGCGAGCCCTTAATTTTCCTAATTTCGCCTCCCCGAATTTACGGGCTTCCGATAGCATCCGTAGAACCTCTCCGTAGGTCATTCGGGATGCGTTAGGGCTTTCGAGGTTTTCCATGGCTATCCGGATCACATGTCCTCATTGCAAAGCATCGTTTCAGGTCGCGGACGACAAAGACGGCAAAACCCTACGCTGCACCAAATGCCAGAATGTGTTCACGGCCTCTGCCGAGAAACCCGAGGTACGTGCGGGGGCGCCCAAGACTAGTCCGGCTTCCGCTCGGAGCAAGGCGGGGAGCGACTCCGAACGCGAGAAGCCGCGCGCAGAATCGAAACGTCGGGTCAACGACGATGATGACGACGAGGATTCGATCGACGAACCAAAGCGCAGCAACAAGAAGGCCAGGGGAAAAAAGGACGCGAAGAGCAAGACTGGCCTGATCGTCGGCCTGGCGGCGGGCGGCGGTATCGCCGTCATTGGCATCGTCGTCCTGATGTTTTTTTTGTTTCGTTCCGGCGATGGAAAGAAGGCAAACAACCCGGAACCGATCGCCAAAGCGGATGGCGGCGAACCCAAGGTCGTGCCCGCACCTCCCGGAGTGCCCGTAGTCCCGCCTGCCACAGACCCGCCAAAGACCCCGCCGGATACGCCCTTGCCAGCGCAGATTGATGGCGCGAAGGTCGCGGCGGTGAAAAAAGCGACGGTTTACATTCGCGTGCAGATGCCGAGAGGCGGCATCGGAGAAGGCACTGGCTTTTTGGCCGGTGCCGACGGACTGGTGGTAACCAATGCTCACGTCGTGGGCATGTTGAGCGCCCGTAGCACGCGACCTGCAAAAATCGAGATTGTGCTCAATAGCGGCGAACCGGACGAATTGCAGACGACGGGCCAAGTTCTTGATGTGGACCGCGCGACTGACCTCGCATTGATTCGCATCAATGCGGATCGCTCGAAGCTGCCGCCAGTATTGCCGCTCCACTCCGCGCGAACGCTGAGCGAGACGCAAAAGGTCTATATTTTCGGTTTCCCTTACGGCGAAAAGCTCGGCAAAAACATCTCCGTAAGCGAGTCGTCCGTTTCCAGCATTCGGAAGCTGCCCTCGGGCGACCTCGAGCGTATCCAAGTCAACGGCGGGATGAACCCAGGCAATTCAGGCGGCCCCGTCGTCGATGCGCGCGGCGCCGTTGTCGGGGTTGCGGTCGCAGGCATCGTGGGCACGAACATCAACTTCGCGATTCCCGTGGACTCGGTTTTGCCGATGTTCGATGGCCGTGTTTCGTCGCTGAAATTGAGCGAGCCTTACCTCGAAAACGCAAGCGCGAAGATCGATGTGTCGATGGAGTGCTCCGATCCGCTCAAGCGAGTGAAGTCGGTCCGACTGGACACGTGGGTCGGCGATCCCGGAGCCGGGAGACCTGCGTCGTTGATCGCGCCTGTAGCGTTTCCGGGCGACGGCGCTCGCTCTTCGGTCCCATGCGTGATCCAGCGTACTGCCGAAGCGGAAGCGACGGCGACGGCAGTCTTGCAATCCACCATCATTCCTGCGGGGAAGGCCCTGTGGGTGCAGCCGGTCATCGAAACCGAAAAGGGAACCCGCTGGGGCAGTGCAACACCGCAGACGGTCGGCGCCGCTTGGGAGCGGTCGCCGGCGACGATCAAGCTCGATTACGACCAGATCAAGGAACGCACGGTCAACGTCCGCCAATCGGAAAACCTTCGAGTCGGTTCCGGAAAAAAAGCCAGGCTTATCCGCGAAACCGCAGAAGCAGAAGCACTGGAGATGGTGAGCCACGACAAGCGAGGCGGTGCAGGCGTTCGGCTCGTTATCGGCAGCACGAAACTTACCGGCACGGTAGGCGAGCGAACGCATTCGCTCTCCTCGGAAGGACAACGCATTCTGAAGGGTTGGGGTCCGAATTTCTACATCGATGAGTCCGGGACGATGAAGGAACGCGGCGATCCCAACATCATCAATGCCTTGCCCCTTGAATACCGCGAGGATGTCCGCGAGTTGTACAACATGTCGGCCAATGCCTTCGAATCCGCAACTTTGCCGACGCCGAACAAGCAAGTCTCGCCCAACGAAACATGGAACTCGAAGCACGGCATGATGTACATCGGCCGCTCGATGCGGATGTTCATGGACTTCCATCTCACGTTCAAATACATGGGCAAACGCAACTTCCAAGGACGCAACGAAGCCTTGGTCGCATTCAACGGCATCGCGAAGACGGAGAACTCGCGCACCAAGAAGATTACCGATGCGGGCCCCACGACGGGAAAAGGGATTTTCGATCTCGACAAGGGCTATTGGTCGAAAGTCGAGTTGGTAATCCTCATGTCCGGCGACTCGGATCTGGATGACGAAATTTCTGCAGAACTTGAAATGGCGGCTGATCGGCACCGGGGAACCTCAAGAACATTGAAATGGCCAAAGGAATCGGAATTCCGACGTCTACAACGCCGTCCCCGCCGCCGAAGACACAGGGTAAAATCGTTTTTCAAGTGAAGGGCGCCGTCACCGCATTCGATGGCCCGTTCCCCGACCAGCCCAAGATCAAGCAGAAGTCCAACCTCGTCAAACTCATGGGCGGAAAGCAATATGAAATCGTCGTCCACGGGCTTGCGTTGCCGGACGGCCGACTATTCGACCCACTCGTGACGGTGGTCGACGCCGCCGGCCGCAGTTTGGGGCTCGACGACGACAGCGGCGGATTCCCGCATGCACGCCTGATCGTCACGCCGCAGCAAACCGGCACCTACCTCGTCGCCGTGGGCAACGCGAGCAATATCTTCGGCCCATTCCATCTCTTCGTGAGCGAACTTCCCAAGGGCCCGTAACGCGTTGCGAAACAGCGGCGAAGAGAAAGTGGACATGAGACGAAATCGTGTCGATCTACTTTCCCTTCTCTACTTTCTCGACCATCCTCTGCCCGCTATGCTTCCCTTGCCTCTCGTGGCGAAGGGTTTCGCATGAACGTGCTGCTATCAGCCGAGCAGATTCAACAGCGCATCGATGCGATGGCGAAGGTCGTCGCGGCGGATTATCGTGATCGGCCGTTGTCGATCGTCGGCGTGCTCACGGGCAGTCTGATGTTCCTGGCCGATCTGGTTCGCCGGCTCGATCTGCCGCTGCGGATCGGCTTCATTCAGGCTTCCAGCTATCGCGGCGAAGCGACTCGGCCCGGCGAATTGCGGCTGGGGCCCGAGATCTTTTCCGATGTCCGCGACCGCCACGTGCTGCTTCTCGACGACATTCTCGACACGGGACACACCTTGGTCGGCCTCAGGCGGCGGTTCAATCAGCTTGGGCCGAAATCGGTGAAGATCGGCGTCCTTCTGCGGAAAATGGGGCGGCAGGAAGTGGCGATCGAACCGGACTACGTGGGATTCGAAATCCCCGATGCGTTCGTCGTGGGCTATGGGCTCGACTTCAACGACGAGTACCGTAATTTGCCGTATATAGGTAAAATTTCTGGCCACGACGCATCGGCGAAGGCGGCGCCATGAACGTGTTGCACGTCGTCCCCTCGCTCGATGGCCGAAGCTGGACGCGCGACGTCGACATTTTGAGTCGCCGGCTGCCGAATGCGGACATGCGCATATTCTGTCTCGGCGAGGTTGGCCCCGCGAGTGCGTCGCTTTCCAAGTCCGGCGTTTCGCTCGAAGTGCGACAAAGTCGTCGCGTGTTGGATCCCAGCCTCCTCTGGCGTCTGCGATCGCTGCTTCGCGAGGAATCGCCGGCGGTGGTGCATGCATGGGGTATGTCTTCGGTGCGTGCGATCGCGGCGGCTCGCTTTCGGTCGCTGCAGCGAACGATCGTCTCCGCGCCGTTGCCCCCGCGAGCGCGCGACCTACCGATGCTCGATCGCTGGTTGCTGCGTCAGATATCGGTCGTCATTGCACGAACGCATGCGGAAGCGAACGCATTGCGAAGCGTCGGCGTTTCCGCCGCGGCGATTCGATTGGCGCCGCCCGGGATCGAACCGGTCCGTGTTCAAGATCCCGCGCCATCGCGTGAGCCGGTGATCCAATGCATCGGCCGACTGGAACCGCATAAGGGTTTCCGCGACACGATCTGGTCTCAGGACATGCTTCTGCAGGTCTTCCCTACGATCCGGGTTCGGATCGCGGGTCAGGGGAATTCCCGTGAGGATCTGCGGCGTTTCGCGACGGCGATGCACAACAGCAACGTCGATCTGCTCGGCGAGACGGCGAACCCCGAGTCGCAGGCCGCGCAAGGGAATTTCGGATTCGCATTATCGCTCGGCGGCTTCGGCTGTCGCTCTGCCTTGGAACTGATGGCGGCCGGTTTGCCTGTGATCGCATCCGACTTGCCGCATCATCGCGAACTGATTGCCGATTGCGACAACGGCTACCTCACGCCGTTCGGCGAAAAGATCGGCCCCGCTCGACGCATTCGCGCGTTGCTCCACGACCCGCAAACCGCGGAACGCATCGGCAGCTGCCGCGAGCCGGCATGTGTCGGACCACTTCTCCGCAGAAGCATTCGCCGAACGCATGGCGGCGATTTATGCCGAGCCATCCAGCCGTGGCGTGCGATAGAGCGTTTTGCCTTGAACGCGAATCTCCACGTCGAGAACGTAAGGCTTGAGCCCGGCGAGGTTCACTTCCATGCCGAGGCCCGGCGTCTCCGGCACATGGATCATTCCATTCGGGTCGACTTCGATGTGGTTCGTCGTCAGATCCAGCGCGAGCGATTTCGGCTCGACGGGGTACTCCGCAATCGTGTCGTGTTCGAGGCCCGCGAAAGGTTGCAGCGAGGCGCTCAATGCGAGATGCGAGGTGAACGTGTGATTGACGTAGGTGACGCCCCGGGCATGTGCGTAGTTGGCCACTTTCTTCGCGACGCTGATGCCGCCGATGCGGCCCGCGTCGATCTGCACGTAGCCGATGCCCGCGTAGTCGATCATGTGGCGGGCCATGTGATAGTTGTGGCAGCCTTCGCCCCCCGCGAGCTTCACCGATCCTGACTCTCGGGATAGTTGCTTGTACGATTCGAGGGCGCCGGAAACGAATGGCTCTTCCAGCCACGTCGCGCGGACTTCATTGAGCGAAGCCAATCGCTGCCGAGCGGCCGAAACGTCGTCGCGCCAGACGGTACCGATATCGACAAGCAAGGTTCCGTCCGCGCCGAGGCCTTCGCGGGCTGCTCGAAATTGCTCGGCATCCGCTTCGACGCTTTCCACTCCGATAGGTCCCCACCCGAATTTCGCGGCTCGGAAACCTTTGGCCCGAACTTGCTTGCCTTTGTCGAAGGTCGCCTCGGGCGTATCGCCGAAAAGCATGGAGGCATACGGAAGTTTCGGAAAAGCCTTCGGATAACCGAGCAAGCGATAAACAGGTTCGCCACGTCGCTTTCCCAGCACATCCCATAATGCCATGTCGATGCCGGAAAGCACGTGGTCGGCTTGTAGCAGATCCAGGCTTTGTTCCCGAACCAAATCGCCGATGCGTTCGATGTCGTCGACATCTTGAACACGTTGACCAAGGACCGAGGCTTGCACCGGTTTGCATGCGCTGTGCGACATGGGGCAAACGAATGCGGCAATAGTCGGCAAAGGAGCTGACTCGCATTCGCCCCATCCTGTGAGGCCGCCGGCCCGGATCCGCACCAAGCACGCATCTTGGCTTCCGTCGCCGATGTCGAGCACTTCCGGCATGGAAAGATAGAAGAAATCGACCGTTTCGATCTGCATGGCGTGCCTTTCTGCGATTCCGCGCCTCGACAGGACTTGTCCGCGGTCGTATCCTCGTATCGCGAAGCAGCAATCGCAAGCTTCGAATCGCAGCGAATTCGGAAACGCTTAGCGAGACCGAACGATCTGGGAGAATATTCGATGGCAGTCCTTCTTCGTTTGGGCCTGGTCGCGCTGGTCTGGTTCTGGTCTGGAATCGCGTATGCCCAAGTCGGCGGGAAGCCGCTTTCGCGAATTGGGTTTGGTTCATGCGCCAAGCAGGACAAGCCGCAGCCGATATGGGATGCGGTGATCGAAACGAAGCCCGAATTGTTCGTATTGTTAGGAGACAATATTTACGCGGACACGCAGGACATGGAGTTGATGCGGGCCAAGTACAAGCTCTTTGGCGAGCAAGCCGGATTCATCAAGTTGAAGCAGGCCTGCCCGGTGATGGCGACCTGGGACGACCACGATTATGGCGGCAACGATGCCGGGGCGGAATACCCGAAACGAAAGGAGTCGCAGCAAATCTTTCTCGACTTCTTCGGCATTCCTAAGGACGATCCGCGTCGCACGCAAGAGGGGGTGTATTCTTCGCAGATTTTCGGGCCGCCCGGGAAACGCGTTCAGGTGGTTTTGTTGGATGGCCGATATCACCGTAGTCCGCTCAAGAAAGGCTTCGAAGCAGGCGAACCGGGCGAAGGCATCCGCGGCATTTACGTACCGAACACCGATGTGGGTGCGACGATGCTCGGCGAGACGCAATGGCGCTGGTTGGAGCAGCAACTCAAACAACCGGCGGATATCCGCATCATCGGATCCGGCATCCAGGTAGTCGCCGATGAGCACGGATCTGAAATATGGGGGAATTTTCCGGGCGAACGGTCGCGATTGTTCAAGCTCATTCGGGACACTAAGGCCGAAGGAGTGATTCTGCTCAGCGGCGACCGTCATCTAGCGGAAATTTCGAGACTGCCTGCCGATCCGATCGCTGGAGTCGGTTACGCATTGCTCGACATTACCAGCAGCAGCCTCAACGAGCCGAGCGGAAACAAGACGAAAGCGGGAGTTCGCTTTGCGAATCAGATCAACCGGTTTCGTATCGGGCTGCAGTATTTCGAAACGAATTTTGGCTGCGTGCTTATCGACTGGGAGCAGCCGGATCCTTTGATTCGCTGCCAAGTGCGCGATGAGGCGGGAGGAGTCGTACTCCAACAGCGCGTCCGACTGAGCGAACTTCGACCGACAAAGTGAATGCCCGCTATTCCGCAGTGGGCAGGGCGCCGAAAGAGTCCTCGCGGCGATGCCTAACCTTTCATGGGCGCCAACTCCGGCCCCTTTGCGACTTCGGGCATCGCATCCAGTTGCCGATGGAGGCGCCGAATGAGTTCCGGCGGTACGGCGCCCGGATCGTCCGTTGCTTGTTGCTCGATCCACGCGACGAGCATCATGGCGACGCCTTTTTCGAAGGTCCCCCCGCGGTAAATGACCGCTTCGCGAAGTCGGCCTTCGACGAGCGGCGCGCGTCATTTCAACCGCCTGAGCCAGGTCCGTCTTGCCCGTCATGAGGTCTTGTTGAACATGACGAAGCAACGGATACCGGTCGTAGATGGGAATCATCTCGTCCCCGGCTTCAAGGTCTTCGTGATCCGGCATCCCGCGGTGGCGAAGCAAAATGAAGAGGACTGCGGCAGAAGAAGCGAGCACAGTGATCATCAAGGCTCGGCGAGACCATGAAGGCGGCAAGATGATCATCGGATTCCTCAAAAAAGGCAGAAGCCTGCCAATCAAGGGGATTCGGCTCTCGCTAGACAGCGGAAAGAAGAAATAGGTTCGGAAACCTAACAAACATTCCAAAATCTTCTCGCTGCGTTCGAACAAACCGCCAGATGGTTTGCGAATTCGCCTTTTCTGATCTGTCACGCTGTCGCATTCACAATGGATACGGCGACGGTATCTGCCGATTGATTCGCTCCACTTCCGTCGGCATTTTGTGGCCAATACGGATTGTCGCAAGAAAATGAACCGCCAACATTCAATTAGAGACGCACAACGAAGCTTTCAGCAATTGCCAGGAATGGATTTTCTCTGATGAGCCGATCAACGCGGACGGTTCGAGGCGACTGGCCGGAGCTTTCCACACCGTCTCGGCGATCAGGCTCAAGGTGGGAAGTGTTTGGGGCTACGATCCCGGCCTCGCCCAGCAGCAACATGAAGTCCTTGGTCTGGCTCTCGTCGGTCTTTAGCAACATCTTGCCGATCGCGGCGGGTTCCAGCTCGGCGGTTTCGAGGCTGTGCTCGCCGCGAGGTCGCGGAAACGATACACTCGCACCGTCCTGTCACCTAGCAAGGAGTTCGCCATGTCCAGCCCGGAAGCCCGTTTGCAGGAACTCGGCATCACGCTCCCCACGCCCCCGAAGCCGGTGGCGAAGTACAAATCGGGGATGATCGTCGGCAATATGCTCTATATCTCGGGGCATGGTCCCGCGAAATTGGGTGACAAGGCGCCGCTCATGGGCAAGGTCGGCTCGAAGCTCACATTGGAACAGGGCAAGGAATCGGCTCGCCTGGTCGGCATCAACATCCTCGCCACCGTCAAGAACACGCTTGGTTCGCTCGATCGGGTCGTTCGCCTCGTGAAGTCGCTCGGCATGGTCAACTGCGGGCCCGACTTCCTCGAGCATCCGCAAGTCATCAACGGCTACTCCGAATTCATGGCCCAAGTCTTCGGCGAAGACGCCGGCGTCGGCACCCGCAGCGCCGTCGGCATGGGCTCCTTGCCGGGCGATATCCCGGTCGAAATAGAATGCATGTTTGAGGTTAAGTGAAGTTACTGGCCACAGAGGCACAGAGAAAGGCAATGAAGGCAAAGATCGGAGATTGAAAAATCGGAGATTGAAGAATGAAAATCCAATCACGGATTTTCGGATGTTACTTCTTCAATCTCCGATCTTTGCCTTCATTGCCTTTCTCTGTGTCCTCTGTGACTCTGTGGTTAGAAATCTTCGATCCGACAGAATCGCGGGACCACTTTGCCTTCGTGCGTCACCGTCTCTTCGAACATCGCCCGCGGGCGGACCCAGAGGCCGCTTTCGCCGTAGAGGGGGCGGTAGACGACCAATTCTTCGCGAGTTTCGCTGTGGCGGGCGAGGCCGATCACTTCGTACAGGTTGCCTTTGAAGTGGCGATAGCGACCGGGCTCAAGGGGCTGATTCACGATTTTCCCTTGGGGTTCGACTGAGCGAGCGTGCGGGCTTGCTGCAAACGATTCTGGGCAGCAAAGTCGCCAGGGATTTCGCTGAGCGCGGTCTGGAAATTCCGTACGGCATCGCTGTATCGATTCGCTTGCATGGCCGACACGCCTCGGCCCATGGCATCCGCATAACGGCGATTGCGAGCGATCACGTCGGCTTGCGGATGATTCGGAAACGCCTTGACCGCTTGCTGAAATTCATCGGCCGCGTCGGAATAGCGGAACGTCTTGAGATACTGCAATCCGGCATTCGCATGCTTGTCGAAGTCACGGCGTTGTAGAACCTCCGCTTCGAGCGCTCGCTGAGCATCGACCAGGCCCTGCGCGGCCGAGGGGTCGCCGGGATTCGCGCGAAGAGCATCCTGGTAGGCCCGCGTCGCATCCAGCC
The DNA here is from genome assembly GCA_046350235.1 of Gemmataceae bacterium. Classification (GTDB taxonomy): domain Bacteria; phylum Planctomycetota; class Planctomycetia; order Gemmatales; family Gemmataceae; genus JAIEPT01. Next base: position 45,810 of record JAXMAT010000018.1, read on the forward strand.
AACGCTTGAGCGACATCGCCGTCGTCGCACGGGTCATTGCTTGCATGTAGATCGATACGTTTTCCGAGAGCCGATCCGCATCTCGCGCCGCTTTCAGAGCAATTTCGTTTGCAGGCATGATCCGCAACGCGTCGCGGTAGGCATCGGACGCATCGCGGAATCGGCCGTCCCGCATCGCGAGATTGCCGCGAACCATGACGGCGTCGAACTCGCTGCGAGCGATCTTCGCAAGTCGGCGAACATCATCCAGCGCGTTCGAAGCAATCTTGTCGGTGGGGTAGAGCTTCAGGGCTTGGCGATACGCTTGCTCGGCATCGTCGTAACGCTGGCCTTTGGACGCAGCGTTGCCTTGGTCGAGCAGTTTCTGAAACTCGGCCTTCTTCTCCTGGTCGTTCTTGAGATTGTCGAGCGATTTTTCGGCATCCTTCTGGAATTGACCTGGCAATGGGTTGGTCGGATCCAGTCGCGTGGCAGCGGAGAAATCGCGGATGGCGTCGGCGTAGCGGCCTTGCTTGAGCGAGGCTTTGCCGGAATCGATCAACGCCTGCACGTCGTTGAGTTTCTTGGTGTCGTCCTGATTCTTGGCGAGCGCTTCGCGCGATGCGGTGAAACCCTTGATGGCTCGATCGTCCGAAGGCGAGCGCTCCAGCGCGAGCTTGAAGAGATCGGTGGCGGCGGCGTACTGCTTTTTCTCGAGCGACTCCTGAGCACGCACGATCAGCGTGTCGAGTTCCTGCTTCGATTTCTCATCCGCCTGTTTCGCTTTGACGATGACGTCCCATGAGGACTTGGCTTCGTCGAATTTCTTAGTCGCCTCCGCATCCTTGGGATACAGCTTGAGCGCGGCGGAATACGCGGTCATCGCCTCCTCGTGGTTCTTCCCCGCCGAGGCGACTCCTCCTTCGATCATCAGACGGATGTATTCCAGTTTTTGCTTTTCGTTGTCCTCGGTCTTCTTCTCAGGCTCCGGGTCCAGCTTTTTGGCGTCTTCCTTCTTCGGCTCTTCCTTGACGACGATCGGGGAAGCCTTCTTTTCCACCTCGGCCGGCTTCTGCGTCGTGGACGTGAGGAGGGTGGGATCAGCGGTGCGCGAGTTGATCCACCGCGCCGCCCCGATGCCGCCGGCGATCAGCAGTACCAGGCCGACGGCGCCGCCGAAGATCCACGGCATCGAGGAACTCGCGGCGGCGTCAGTCGGTTCGGGTATGAAGCGGTGGCCGCACTGCGGGCAGGCGACGATTTTGCCGGGCGCGGGTGCGGACGCGGCTTTGAGTCGCGATTGGCAGCGCGGACAATGGATCGCGAAGGCCATGAACGGATGCTCCGAGACGTTGCGTTGCATTGTAGTGCCTATTGATGGCCCAAGCGAGTAGCTGAATGCCGATCGAACGCCGCAACGCCAAAGACTTGCGCCGAATTGGTCTTGAGCGCCAAACCGCATTCGGGATATGGCGAGATGCCGGTTCGGAACTCAACATTCAGAATTGAGTATTTCTCATGGACCCCTTGCAACGCCTGCATGATCTCGCCCCAGTCAACAAAGCCTTTTCGCTGTGGGACGAATTCAAATCGTTCGCTCTCAAGGGGAATATCGTCGATCTGGCGGTCGCGGTGATGCTGGGTGCCGCGTTCAACAAGGTGGTCGATTCGCTGGTGAAGAACGGCTTCACGCCGCTCATCTCGACGGTGACGGGGCAGGGGGGCGATTGGCCGATGTGGCGGGCTCACCTCGGCGCCTTCCTGGGCGACGTCTTCAGCTTCCTGCTGATCGCGTTCATCCTCTTCATCTTCATCGTGAAGTTCCTTGGCATGCTGATGCAGGCGAAGAAGGAAGAGCCGAAGGTAACGAAGGAGCAGGAGCTGTTGACCGAGATCCGCGACCTGCTTAAAGCGAAAGCGTCCTCGGACTGAGTGGACGGCAAGACTGGATCCTAGCGAAACTCCGCAGAACACTCGGAACGCGTCGGAGGTCATGGTGGATACGAATCGCAATGCAATTTGCGATTGCTTGGGGATGCATCGCATGTTCAGATAAGGGTCCCCCCTTGGCTCCGAACGCATTCGCGAGTCTCTCTCCGAGGTCTCCATGTCGCGATGGCTCGCTTTGGCGCTATGCGCCCTCGTTCCCACGCTCATGTCCGCTCAGCCTGAGAAAAAGCTCTACCGCGAACCGCTGAGCATTCAGCCGAAACCGGCGGCGGAACATCCCGATGTGAAACTCGATTACGACATCGTCTACGTCCGCGCCCCGCGAAAGGATCCGACGGGGCGGTCGAAGTGGGCGGAGGTGGGCGATCCGCGTTCGATGGAACCGGGGGCCGACCTCATGCTGCTCCATCCGGACGGCAAAGAAGAGGTGCTGGTCGCGGTTCAGGGGAACGAATCGATCGCCGACCCGTATGTATCGTTCGACGGCAAATCGGTCTACTTCGCGAAGTTTCATGATCTGAAGGTGCACAAGGGGTCCGACATCTATCGCGTCCATGTGCCGACGCGCAAGGTGACTCGGCTCACGCAGCAAGTCTTCACGCCGAACACAGGCGCCGCGGATTGGTCGAAGACGCCGCTGCCTTCCTGGGGCGTGCACAACCTCGGACCTTGTCCGCTGCCGGGCGGGAAGCTCGCGTTCGTCAGCGACCGCAATGCGTTCAAGGCGGTGAATCCCGGCTACGCGCCGAATGCCCTCGCGCTGCAACTTTTCGTCATGGATGAGGACGGCTCGAATGTCGATTGCATCGGCCATCTGAATCTCGGCATGGCCCTGCATCCGGTCATCCTGAAGGATGGCCGAATCATGTTCAGCTCGCTCGAATCGCAGGGATTGCGGAGCCATCACCTGTGGGGCCTGTGGTCGATTCATCCCGATGGCACGAATTGGGGCCCGATGTTCAGCGCCTTCGAGATCGGCAACGGCACCGCGGATTCGACGCATTTCCAGACGCAGCTTTCCGACGAAAGCGTCATCGTCGAGTCGTACTACAACCTCAACAATTTCGGCTTCGGCAACTACTACAAGCTGCCGGCGCGCACGCCGGAGGGATATGCGTCGTTCGGTCCGGGTTACAAGAATTCACCGCAGAACGCCCGCATTCGACATGGGCGCCACGATGACGGTCGGCCGATTTTCATCAGCTTTCCATTCACCCCTTTCGGCATCGAACCGATGACGCCCTTCGCCGTGAAAGGCGATTGGCCGGCTCTCCCCGCCATCCTGGGACAGAAGGATTCGCCTCGGGTCGGCAAAGTGACGCATCCTTCCGGCGCACCGGAGAATCACCTGCTCACGGCATGGTCCGCCGGTTCGGTCAACAACATCACGCGTTACACGCCCGGCTTCGACAGCGGGATCTATCTGATCAAATCCGGTAGGCCGATCGATGAGCCGGGCCAGATGGTGCTCATCAAAAACGACCCGAATTATCACGAACAATGGCCCCGCGCCTTGGTCCCCTACAAGCGAATCTACGGCATCGACGAACCGAATCGGCTCGCGACGCTGACGAACGACGGCAAGCGCTCGCCGCACCTTCCGGAAGGGACGCCGTTCGGCCTGGTCGGCACATCGAGTTTCTACAAGCGAGAGAGTTATCCCTATGGGGTGGTGAAGCCCGGATCAGTGACCGCGACGTTTGCCGAAGAGAAGGATCCGACGGGCTATCGCGGATTCGATAGTTCGCACAACTGGACGGTGCAGGGCGCCGACGCGGGGCTTTACTCGAACGACGACATCCATGCCGTTCGCATTCTGTTGCTCGAACCGACCAGCGACAATCGGCCGAAGAATGGCCGATCGTTTTCCAATCATGCCCGCGAGCGGATGCGCATCCTGGGTGAAATTCCGCTACGCAAATTCAAGGACGGCAAGCAGCCGCTCGACCCGGACGGCAACCCGGATACGAGCTTCCTCGCGAAAATTCCCGCGGACGTCGCTTGGACCTTCCAAACGCTCGATAAGCATGGCATGGTGCTGAACTCCGCCCAAACATGGCATCAGCTTCGTCCGGGCGAAGTTCGGACCGATTGCGGCGGTTGCCATGCTCATAGCCAAAAGCCCACAAGCTTTGAGCTGACCGCAGCCGCTCGGCCCGATTACGCGATCTTCGACCTTACGAAATCGACGCCTCTCGTCACCGCCAAGGCGTCGGACCAGTCGGGCAAGAAGTGGGACACGAATGACGAAAGCGGTCTGCGTTTCGAAAAGTTGGTGCAGACTGTCGAATACTTCCGCGACGTGAAGCCGATCCTCGATCGAAGCTGCGTTGCCTGTCATACGCAGAAATGGGAAAAGCCCGCCGGCAACCTGGTGCTTGATGACGACCGCATCGTGAAGGCCCAGAACCCGGTCAGCCTCGGCTCGACGATCGAGGTGCCGAACACCTACGCTCGCCTCGCTGCCGACATGCAGGGGAAGTATGGCCACAAGCCGTTGACCGAGCATGGCTGGACCGACCTCGCGGCTTCGCGATATGTGCGTCAAATGCAATCGCGCCGCAGCCTGCTCATTTGGAAGGTCTACGGGAAACGTCTGGACGGCTGGGACAACGAGGATCTGCCGTACGAAGCGACCCCCGGCGATCCGACCTCGTTGCGGCACAAAGGAAAGCCTGTCCCCGCGACGCCCCACAACCGCCGTTTGGCCCACATCGGCTATCTCGGCGAACCGATGCCGCCGCCGAGCAGCATCACAGGCGACTACGTTGCACCGAACGGCAACAAGGTGAAAGTGCCTGCACTCACGGATGAGGAAAAGCGAACGTTGACGCGCTGGATCGACCTCGGCTGCCCGATCGATCTCGATGCCGACGCCGTCCGCACGCAGACCGCTGGACGTGGCTGGATGCTCGACGACCAACGTCCCACGCTGACGCTGACTTCGCCGCAGTCCGGCGCGGGCGGCCCATTGACGCGTTTGCTTGTCGGCATGCACGACACGGAAACCGGCTTGGACATGGCGTCGTTCGACGTCGTTGCCGACTTCGCGATCGACGGCATCGCCGCGGGCCAGAACCTTGCGAGCAAGTTTCAGGCGAAGTCCTCGGGCGTCTGGGAATACCGCCTCACGACGCCGATCGCCGAACCCCGTGGCATGATCTCGGTCTCGATCAAGGATCGGCAGGGAAACATCACCCGCGTCGAGCGTAAGCTCGGGCTCATCGAGCGAGCTTCGCGCTGATTTGATTTTTGAGCATCGGCAGGTTGCGGGACGCGAGAAGCTGGCGAGTCAAACCGCGTCGTTCGATTCGCCGGCGACTCTTGCTATTTCCGGCTACCTCAGTGACCGCTCGTGGATGACGAATTCGTTTTCCGCGAAGCCGCGTTCCTGGGCGATGAGGGGCCAAAAGCGGCGATAGAGGACGCGGACTTGGAACTCGGTGGCGGCCGGATCGAAGCGGAAGCTTTGCTTCCAGGGTTCGCCGGGAACGAGGCGGATGTCGTGATAATCGCCTTCGAGCACCCAGAACGGCAGCGGTTGCTTTCGGTCGCTGAGATGCTGTTTGCCGAAGATCGCCCCCGCCTTGCCCGCGAGTTTTGATCCTGCTCGCGATGGGAGCAATTCGCCAACGACTACTGAAGCAAGCGAACCGTCCGGTTTCTTCGCTTCGATCACCAGCACCAGATGGCGGTCCACGAATCCTGTGGGCACGCGGTGGCCGACGTTTTCGGCTCGCAGTTCCACGTTCAACTCGGCGGCATCTTTCGTTCGCTTCACCTCGACTTCGAGCTTCACGCAGTTCCGCAGCATCTCCGGAGTTGCACCGGGAAAGTCGTGTCGCGAAAGCGTGGTGCGGTCGCGTTCAATACCGCCTTTGCCAGGAGCGATGTTGGTTCGTTCCTTCGGCGCCGGCATGTGGCAAGTCTGGCATTGCTTGCCTTCGCGCTTCGCGGGGCTTGCGAGCCATTCGCTGTAGGTGCCGTAGGCGTGGACGCCGAAGACGACGCCCTCATGGCACGACGCGCAATACCGGCTCTCCCGATAGACCGGGGCGAAGCCGAACGATTCGCCGGTGCGCACGGCATCGTCGAGCGGGCCGAACGAGAGCAGGTCTCCTGCCTTCGGTCGGATCAGCTCATACCCGTCGCGGCCGAAACGAGTGCCGATCTTTTCGGTCGGAGCATCGGCGATCTTGTGGCAGAAATCGCAGTGGACGCCATGAGCATCTACCCCCTTCGCTTGTCGAATGTCGTAGGAAAGGTCCGGCGAACTCAGCGTCGGCACATGGCATCCCGCACAAACACCCGCCCCGAGGGGATGCTCGGCCTGAGCGTTCCAAGTCTTGTGCTTGCCGTTGTCGCCGGAAAAGAGAGAGAGGAATCGCGGATTCTTCGCTGAGTTTCCATGAGCGCTGCGAGCCCACTCCGCATGCAGGTCCCCATGGCAGTTCCCGCATCGCTGCGCATCGTTGACATGCGGCGACGGATCGATCCACGCGTAATCCTCATTGTCCTTCGGCAACGCTTCGAGGCGGAGGTCGAGCGGTTTCGCATCCGCTCCGATCGCCGCGATGCGGAACCCCGGCTTCGCGGCGGTGATGGTTTTCGCGTTGGTCCGAATCGGCAACCGAAACATTCCTTCGTTGTCGCTGATTGCGTGGATGGGCGATCCCGGCACGCGAACTATTGCCCCCGTGATCGGCATTTCCTTATGAGTGATGCGGCCCGTGACAGGGCGCGTCGTGTCGGCTGGTTCGCCGAAAGCGAAGCAGCATCCGCTGAACACGACGCATGCGATCAGCCGCCTCATGGCGTTCGTTCTCTCGTAGGGTGTGTCGAGTGCAGCGAGACGCACCGCTGCGTCGCGCTTGCGGTTTGAGGCAACCAACGGCTGGCGTCTCGTTCTTGGATGATTACGCATGAAACAACCTGTAACGGTGCGTCTCGCTGCGCTCGACACACCCTACGGGATCAACCTCAGCGTTGCGTTACACTGCGGCGGGCTTTATGATGCACGCTGTTCCGTCACCGAAAGCTGCAAGGGGGGGGCCTAACATGCTTTCGTTTTTCGATCGTGATCGCCGCGAGTTTTTGAAGGTCGGTAGTCTCGCCGGTCTTTCGCTTAGTTCGCTGCTTGCCGCCAAGGCTCGCGGAACCGAGGTGCGCCGGCAGACGACCACCGACAAAGCGGTCATCTTCCTGCATATGCATGGCGGGCCTAGCCAGATCGAAACGTTTGATCCGAAGCTCACCGCTCCTTCCAGCATCCATAGCGCCACGGGCGAGGTCAAGACTTCGGTGCCGGGTGTGACCTTCGGTGGCACGTTTCCGAAAATCGCCGCGCACATGGACAAGCTGGCGATCGTCCGCTCTTATCACACGGAAAACGGCAACCACGACATCAAGCCGATCGTCAGCCCGCATACGCTGCAAGCTAATCTCGGTTCGCTTTACAGCCGCATCGTCGGCCCGCTTCGCCTGAACGGAATGCCGACGAACGTCTGTACGTTTCCCTCGTCAGTCGATCCTTCGCTCTCTGGGGCGTACACATCGTTCGGCAATTTCCTGCAGACGGGGCAACTCGGCGCTCAGTATGGCCCCTTCGTCCCCGGCGCCGGCGGGCCGATGCAGCAGAACATGAATCTGAATGTGCCGCGCACTCGGCTCGACGATCGCCGACTGCTGCTCACGCAACTCGACGACATGAAGCGACGCCTCGAAGGCACGCAGGATTTGGCCGGTCAGGATCGGCTCACGCAACAAGCCTTCGACGTGATCCTCGGCGGAATCAGCTCCGCGTTCGATTTGTCTCGTGAAGACCCGCGCGTCGTCGCGAAGTACGATACGACTGCCTACGATCGGCCCTCCGCTTGGGCTCACAAGAACAACAAGACGCATTACTCGAATTACGCCCGCTCGATCGGCAAATTGCTGCTCCTCGCCCGACGACTTGTCGAGCATGGCGTCGGTTTCGTGTCGATCAACACCGCTTTCGTGTGGGATATGCACGAGGACGTCAACAACCTGCCGATGGTGGACGGCATGGAGTTGGTGGGTCGACCGTTCGACCACGCGGTGTCGGCCTTCATCGACGATGTGGAGTCGCGCGGCCTGAGCGATCGAGTGATGCTCGTCGCGTCCGGCGAAATGGGCCGCACGCCGACGCTCCAGCGAAACGGCGGCCGTGACCACTGGGGCAAGCTCGCCCCGCTGCTCCTCTACGGCGGCGGCTTGACGCACGGCCAAGTCATCGGCCAATCCGCCCGCAACGCCGGCGAACCCGCCTCCGAACCGCTGACGCCGCGCCATCTGGTCAGCACCATCATGCATACACTGCTCAACCCTGCGGAAGTGCGACTGGTCCCCGGCATTGCCGCGGATGTGATGCGCGTGGTGACGGATGACGCGGTGATCCCGGGGCTGTTCTAGCATTTGGTTAGCCGCGACGCGCAGCGGAGCCGCGGACTGCTTGCCATGCGATCGCGTGTGGTGCAGGCCGCGCTCCGCCGTGCGTCGCGGCTAACCGGGGATGTTCATGCAAACGAGTTGTTACATGTTGCGATTTGCTGCCGCTGCCTGGTTGATCGTCGCTTGCCCCTTCCTCGCCCATGCCCAACCAAAAGACGCCATCGTCTCCGCCCCCACGCGACTCGATTGGGAGTTCGCGTGTCGTGGGTTCGGCCCGGATGCGGCTCAGGTGCCGAAGGGGTACGACTCGAAGAAGCAGAAGTATCAGCTCTTCGTTCCCAAGACTTACGCCAAGACGAAGACGTGGCCGTTGGTCGTGTTCATTTCGCCGGGGAATGGGCCGAGCGGGTGGAGCAATTTGCAGAAGGTTTGCGAGAAGGAGGGGATGCTTTTCTGCTCGCCGTATGCGGCCGGAAACGAAGTGGCGCCGGGGTTGCGCACGCGGATCATTCTCGACATGGTGGACGATGTTCGCCGCAATTATCGCATCGATCCGGACCAGACCTACATCGGCGGATTCTCCGGCGGCGGGCGCATGTCGTGCTCGATCGGATTCGCGATGCCGGAAATTTTCGCGGGCATCATACCCGTGTGCGGAACGAATCCGCCGAGCGGATTGACCTACCTACGTCACCGACTCGTCGATCGCGTGTCGGTGGCGTTCGTCACGGGGGAGAAGGATTTCAATCGCAAGGAAAACGAAGAGTGGATGGCACCCTACCTCAAGGACCTCGGCATCCGCACCAAGCTCTGGGTCGCTCCGGGCGTGGCCCATGCCGTTCCCGGTCCGGCCGTCATGGAAGAGGCCGTCATTTGGCTGGCTGCCGATGCGAAACGCCGGCAGGACGACAGCAAGGCTCGGCCCAAGCTCAATGTGAAATCCGACGAAGGCTTTGCAGGCGCCGATCAAGCGACTCGGCTCTTCGACGCGGCGCAGACGGAGTTCAGCGATAAGAAACGCATCTGGCATGGCGTCGCTCTCATGCAGGGGATCGTCAACCGTTGGCCGAAATCGGAAGCCGCGGCCGATGCTCAGGGTGTGCTCAAGAAGATTCTGAGCGACGAACGCGTGCTCGAACTGATTGGCCCCCTTGGCGTGGAAGACGACCGCAAATCGTTCGGTGCCCAGGCCCGCGGTCTCGAAAAGTTCGGCATAATTCCGAAGGCGATCGAAGTATGGGAGACGCTGGCCGGCAAATACCCCGAATCGCCGATCGCGGATGAAGCGTTGGCGGAGGTTCGTCGTCTGCAAGGCCAACGCCCCGCCGCCGCATTTCTCGGCTTCGGCCTGACCGGGACAAAGGTGGACCAGATCGCCCCCAAAAGCCCCGCGGAGCAGGGGGGCATGAAGCTGGGCGATGTCGTGCTGAAAGTCGGAAGCAAGAAGATCGAGTCATCCAACGACTTGCGAACCATCATGGCGGATGCGAAACCCGGCGACCGCCTTGCCGTCGAAGTGCAACGCGGCGAGGAGACGAAGATGCTGAATCTCACCGTCGGCACGAGGCCGACGAAGAAATAGGGTTGCGCCAGCCCGTACAATGCGGTTAGCGACGTGGGTCGGAAACGGAACGGGTCGGACTGCAAAAGGGTGATCGCCATGGCTGCCGCGAATGTGCTTTACGATGGCGAATGCCCACTCTGCCTCAAGTCGATCGGCATTCTGAAGAAGCTCGACTGGTTCCATCGCCTGAACTACGTGAACGCTCGTGATGTCGATCAGGACATCATCAAGGAACTGCCGGTCGAGCCGAGACGGCTGATCGAAGAGATGCATTTGGTGACGCCGAGCAAGTCGATTTATCATGGCTTCGGTGCGTTTCGGTGGATGTCCTGGCGTCTGCCTTTGCTGTGGATTTTCGCTCCCTTCATGTATCTGCCGGGCGCAAGTTGGCTGGGCCAGAAAGCCTATCTCTGGGTCGCTCGCAATCGCTTCAAGCTCGTGCCATGCCACGGCGGCGTCTGCACCATACAAAGGAAACCGACGGCGGCGAAATCGGCGTGATCGACGCGTTCAAGCCCAGCGGGCGAGCGCAGCGAACTCCTGAGATCGGCGTCGAAACCCCAGGAGCTCCCTCCGGTCGCCCCTGGGCTTTGTGTGTTTAGGCAGGAATATCCATGAGCCGGCGTTGCGTGCAGCTTTTGTCCGATGGCGAGAATCTCGACGAAGTCTACCTCGTGGCCGACAAGCAGCTTCGGGCCAATCGCCAGGGCAATCTCTTCCTCCAACTCGACCTGCGCGACAAGACCGGCGGCATCAGCGCTCGCATGTGGAATGCGACCGAGATGCAGTTCAAGGCATTCGAAGCCGGCGACTTCGTCCGCATCAAGGGGAAGGTGCAGCTCTATCAGGGCTCGCTGCAGATTCTGTTCACCCACTTCGAGCGTGTGCCCCGCGAAATGGTCCCGCTCGGCGAATTCATGCCGCAGACAGACAAGGACATCGGCCGACTGACCGAACGCCTCCGAACCTTACTGCGGATGGAGAACCCGCATCTGCGTGCGCTCGTGGAATGCTTCTACATGGACGATGAGTTCATGGACCGCTTCCACCGCGCCCCGGCCGGCATCCGCAATCATCATGCGTATCTGGGCGGCTTGCTGGAACACGTCGTCGCCATGCTGGAAATAGGCGAACGGATCGCTCCGCTCTATCCCGACATCCATCGCGATGTGTTGATGATGGGGATTTTTCTCCACGACATCGGCAAGGTCGTCGAACTCAGCTACGACCGCGTGTTCGGCTACACCGACGAGGGCCAATTGCTTGGGCATCTCTCGATCGGCGTGGAGATGCTGAGCGAGAAGATCGCCAAGGTGCCGGAGCTGACCGGCGAACCGTTTCCCCGCGAACTCACGCTGCGGCTCAAACACCTCATCCTCAGCCATCACGGTACGCATGAGTTCGGCAGCCCGCGCGTGCCGATGACGCCGGAAGCGATCGCGCTGCATCACATCGACAACCTGGACGCGAAGATCCACAACTACGTCCGCGAGATCCGCGACGATCAACAGGGCACCTCAAGCTGGACGCCCTACAACCCACAGACGCAACGCCGATTGTTCAAAGGCGTCCGCAACGGCGAACCGGTAGGCGACGAAGCGATATAGTGAAGCGTGTATCCCTCTCCCCCCCGCACATTGCTTTGCGGGAGCATCGTTTTCCTCGCCTGCGGGGGGAGAGGGTGAGGAGATTGGATGAACCATGGCCTGGCGCTTGCGACATCAGGGTTCGCCCCAATCGATCCGCAACCTCACGTTCGAGCAGATCGTGCAGGGACTGCGCGACGGCGTGCTCGACCCGACGGATGAAGTGCAGTCTGACGGCGAAACCGCCTGGCAAGCGATCGAAAACCATCCGCAACTCGCCGAAATCGCGGAAGAAGCCGAACCTCAAATTGCACCGAAGCACGCGGACGAAGCGACGTCGATCGACATGAACGCGCTGATCGACGTCTGCATGGTGCTGCTGATTTTCTTCATCCTGACGACGAGTTACGTGGCAGTCGTACAGAAAGTCGTGCCCCTCTCCGGAACCCGCGAAGGCAAGGGCGTGCGCGTCGTCAAGGCGGCGGAAGTGAAGAACAAGATGGTCCGCCTGCAAGCCTCCCTCGACCCCGGCGGCAAGCTGGCCATACGCGTGGAAAATCAAACCATCGACGCGACGGCCCCGATGGGAACATCGACCCCGACAAGCTCGCATCCTCGCTGCAACCCTTCCTCACCGGCGGCGAACGCAAGACGGAAATGCTCCTCGATGCCCGCGACGTCACCTGGGGATCCGTCATCGCCATCCAAGACGGCGCCCGCACCGCTGGAATCCAGAAGGTGCATCATTTGCTTCGGAAATGAAGGTAGTCCTCACGCCCCGCGTGAGGTCAGCGGCGGCGTGGTTGCAGCCGTGTCTGGCTCCCCTCTCCCCAACGGGGAGAGGGGAGCCAGACTTACTCACGCGGAGCGTGAGGACTACCTTCTTTGCGATCCGCTAGAATGACGGCAGGCGACGGCTCCTTCCCTCATCGGCCGAAACAGGACATGCAAACCGATCAGTTGCGACGTTTCGCGGAATCGCCGGAGGTTGCGCGCGAGGTGCTTTCGTCGTGGCATGTCCGCGACCTGGAGCGCGGGCATATCAATCTTAAGCGCATGGCCGACACGCTGGGCGTCGATGCGTTCGCCGAGTTGTGCCATCCGCTGGAGCGATTGCTTCCTCGCTCGGCCGACCCGGATATGGCGCTCAACAACCTCGAGCGTTTCTTCAGCAATCCGGCCGGCGCCGAGCGATTGAGCCTCTTGCTCGAAGGCAGGGCTCGCACGCTCGAAACAATGCTGCAACTCTTCAGCACCTCGCAATTCTTCAGCGACTTGCTCGTGTCGAATCCGGACTACCTGGAAATGCTGCGTATCCCACTTCGCAGCAGCCCGAGTCGAGCGGAAATGCTGGCGCAGCTTCAGAGCGACGTCGATTCCGCGTTCGAGGATTCCGCGGTCCTTCGGGCTTTTCGCCGCTTTCGCCAGATGCAGATGCTGCGGATCGGAACCAACGACATCATCCGCGATCGGCCGCTTGAGGAGATCGTACGCGACATTTCGCGCGTGGCCGACACCTCGCTGGAAGTGGCGTACAACGTCGCATTCCACAAAATCGTCGAGCGATTCGGCACGCCGCACACGAACGAAGGCGAACCGGCGAAAGGCGTCATCTTCGCCTTCGGCAAGCTGGGCGGCAAAGAGCTGAACTACTCCAGCGACATCGACATCATGTTCCTCTACGACGAGGACGGCGCCACGCAGGGGATGCATGGAGAGATTGGCAACGACGATTTCTTCGCCCGCGTCGCCACCGAGGTCGTTCGCCTCCTGGGTACGCACACCGATCGCGGCCAAGCGTATCGCGTCGATTTGCGGTTGCGGCCTGAAGGACATCGCGGGCCGCTCGCGCGATCGCTCGTCAGCACGCTTGCCTACTACGATTCGCTGGGCCGAACGTGGGAACGCCAAGCCCTCATCAAGCTTCGGCCCGTCGCAGGCGACATTCGGTTGGGCGAGGAGTTTCTGAAAGCGATCGAGCCGTTCGTTTATCGCAAGTATCTTTCCGTGGCCGAGATCAACGAGATCAAGGCGTTGAAGCGGCGGATCGAAAGCCGAACGGACAAGGCAGGCGAATCGGATACCGACGTGAAGACCGGCATGGGCGGCATCCGCGACGTCGAATTCACCATCCAATTTCTGCAGCTGCTCAACGGCGGCGACTTGACCGAAATCCGCCAACGCGGCACGCTCAAGGCGTTGCATGAATTGGAACGCGTCGGCTGCCTGACGCATAACGAACGCCAATATCTCGACGACACCTATCGTTTCCTCCGCAAGGTCGAGCATCGTTTGCAGCTCATGTTCGACCAGCAAACGCACCGCATTCCGGAGGATCGCGAGGAGTTGCGAAAGCTCGCGTTGCGGATGGGGTACACATCGTCCGGCCGCATCGAACCGGTGCCGTTGGAAGACGATGCAAGCGCGTCGCATGCTCCGCCGCAGACGGGGGCTGTCGATCCCCTGGAGGAATTTACGAAGGACCTGAAGGATAAGACGGGCCTGAATCGGCGTATTCTCGACCATTTGCTGCATCAATCGTTCGCGGCGGAGGAAGGGTCGGAGCCCGAATCGGATCTGATGCTGGACCCGGCGCCGACCGCGGACCGCATCCAACAGGTGCTCGGCAAATATCCCTTCAAGGATGTGCAGGGCGCCTATCAGAACCTGGTGATGCTCGCCACGGAGACGGTGCCCTTCCTGTCCACTCGGCGTTGCCGACAGTTCCTCGCGAACATCGCTCCGCGGCTCCTACGAGTTGTCGCGGAAACTCCCGACCCCGATCTGGCGCTCGTAAACCTCGAAAAGGTTTCGGCATCGATCGGCGGAAAAGGCGTGCTGTGGGAGCTGTTCAGCTTCAATCAGCCGAGCTTGCGGTTGTACGTCGAGCTGTGTGCGTGGAGTCCGTATCTTTCGGAAATCCTGATCAACAACCCGGGCATGCTCGACGAGTTGATGGATAGTCTCGTCCTGAATCAGCCGCGTGCGCGCGAGGATTTGACGGCCGAGTTGAATGAGCTGTCGCGCAACGCGGATGATTTGTCGCTCATTCTGCACAGCTTCAAGGACAAAGAACTGCTCCGCATCGGCGTTCGCGATATTCTCGGTAAAGACACGATCAGCGAAACGACCCACGCTTTGAGCGATCTCGCGGAAACGATACTCCAGAAAATCACGGAATCGCAGTATCCCGAGTTGGTGCGCCGCATGGGCCTGCCGATGGCGGAATCCGGCGCTCGCGCAGGCGAACCGTCTCGTTTTGCGATCCTCGGACTTGGCAAGCTCGGCGGCGAGGAGATGAGCTATCACAGCGACCTGGATTTGGTCATCGTCTACGAAGGCGATGGCCGGACGATGCCGCCGCCGGGATCTTCGCGGTGGGATACCTTTGAGCTGACCGACAACTTCCACTTCTATTCGGAGCTGGCTCGCAAGGTCATTCAGACTACGAGCAACATGGGCCCGATGGGCAGGCTCTATCAGGTGGATATGCGGTTGCGCCCGACGGGAAAGTCGGGGAGCCTCGTGATCCCGCTGCATGAGTTCGAGCGTTATTACGAGGGCGGCGGTGCTCAATTATGGGAGCGCCAAGCTCTGACGCGGGCGCGGGTTGTCTATGCCGATCCGGAGTTCGGCGCCGAGGTCGAACGCATCATCGCCCATGCGATTTACGATCTGAACTGGAAGCCCGAGATCGCGGACGAAATTGTCCACATGCGAGAACGCGTGCAGGCGAGCGGCAGCAAACGCGACTTGAAGCGAGGCTTCGGCGGCATCGTGGATATCGAGTTTCTCGTCCAGATGTTTCGGCTGAAGTACGGCAAGAATCATCCGACCGTGCGCCATCCCAACACATGGAATTCGCTCGAAGCCATGCGAGCGGAGGGATTAGCGCCGCCCGAGGAGTGCGACACGCTGATCGCGAACTACGACTTCATGCGCCAAGTAGAAGGGCGCCTGCGCATTTTCCACAACCGATCGCTGGACGAACTGCCTCAGGGCCGTGAAAATCTCGAGAAACTCGCGAAACGTGTGGGGCTCGACACGCCGCCGAACGCCGATCCGGTGGAGCATTTCCTGGCTGAATTGGAACGCCGCGGCACCGAGACGCGCCGGCTCTTTCTCGAAATCAGCCAGCGCGAGCGATAAAACAAAACCGCCGCTTCAAGCGGCGGCGGCGAAGTGTATTGTCCTGTTCCCTCGATCACTCGATAAGCGTCACTTGTACCCCATTCTGCATGATCTTGGTAAATGCCGCCTGCATGCGCGTCACACGTTGGTCGTTGGTGCCGTAGATACGAGCCCAGTCGGGGAAGTTGGCGCCCGAGGTATCCGCAGCGGTGTTGCCGTAGTAGCCGACGCTCTGCATGAAGTTGAGCGCGTTGGTTTGGGCGGTGCTCGTGTTCGCGGGATCGAACAGACTGCCGTATCCGATCGGGTAGACATTCACAGGTTTGCGAGTCGTCGAATGCCCCGGTGGGCTGGCGGTATCGAGGGCGCAGATTTGTTTCACGACGTTGTAGACATCGGTGCTCGAATAGGTTGGCGCACTGGGCCATTCGACGTTCGAGGAACTCGATAGCGACGACGGGTCCTTGATTCGGACCTTGTAGTACGAGTCCGTTCCCGAGCTGACGAAGGTTGAAGTTGCAGAGGTATTCGGCGCACCATCGGTTTCGAATACAAGAATGCGTTGAGCGCCTCGCCGGCCGAGTCCGCCGGCATTGCCTCGATAGGTTGTCGTCGGAGTTGCATAGAGCCGAAGGTTGTTCAGACTCGAACTGAGCTGATTGAACGCGATCATGAAGCCCATGCCGGGGGCTGTGCCGCCGTTGGCGCGAGGTACCTGGTCGAAGTCTTTATCGTAAGGCGTGATTTCAGTGGCCGTGCCCGTGACGGTACTGGGCGGGAACCACAGCGAGTCTTTCAACTGCTGGTAGTTGCGGCCCAGCGGCACGATGGCTCGATTGTGGTGGCCGCCGTCGGTGCCGTTGTAGCTCGGCGAACTGAAGAAGGTCATGCCGATGAAGTCGTTCGGATGATTATTCTGGATGTCGTCGATTGCCGTTTGAATACCGACCTTGCAAGCCCAGGCTTGTGCTTCATGGACGTTTCCGGGCCACATGAAGTTCTGCGTGTTGTAATTGCCCAGCCAATCGACCCACGTCATCGGGCCGAACCAGAATTGGTGACGCGGGCGATACGGGTTGTCCGTGTAGCTCATGTAGACTTGGCGCACAACTTTCACGCTCGTCCCGCTGCTGACTGCCGCGGCCAGTGATCGATCGAGCGTGATCTGTGTGGCGGAAGGTACCGTCACCACGCGATATCGAGTGGTGTTGGTTCCGAAGTATACGTAGTCGCCCGCCTTGATGGTTGCGGAGACGCTCTTGAGCGTCACAGTTCCCGAGTATCCCGAAGCATAAGCAGCGTTCGCTTGCGCCGTTACCGTTGCGGTGGAAGTACTCGTCACATCCGGCTTCTGCGTAACCGCTATGGTTCCCCACGAATAGTAGTCGCCGTTTCCGATGAGGGCCGACAGGGGCACGCTGCTTTTCGTGGTGCTGTAGGTGCACCAGCCGCCAGAAGTGCCTGTGACGCTGATCCCTAATACGAAGTTGACGTAGTCGCGCCAGAAGCGTTCGTTGAGATCGGAAAGCGTTTGGGTTTTCCAGAAGCGGTCATTGAGGGTCGTATCCGAAGGGTCCGGAATCGCATCGTAATACTTGATGCGCCCCGCCCGGATCTGCGACGGAAAATGGGTCGGCGACTGATTCTTCAGCCAATGGAAGATCGCAGCGTAGTTCGGCAGCCATTTGTAGCTCACGGATGAGCCGTTTTCCGTGACGCTGACCGCGGAATCGGGGTCGCGGACAATCGTGGTGGAGCTGTTAGGACTGCCCGACGGGTTAAAGAGGATGTTGTTGTGGTCGAGCCAGCCGAGTTTGCCTGTGGACGTGTTGTACTTGAAGAAGAATCGCTGCCGCCAGTCCTTCGCTCCGTTATTGGCATGGTTCGCAGCGGTATTTGCGTCGAGCAGCGACCCTCGCGGGTCGGGCGGCCAAATGAAGAAGGTCTTCCCCCAATACCCGGGTCCTTCCGTGTAGAAATCCGTTTTGGCGGTGACGTATTGGTCGTAGCCGTTAGCTTCGAAGTTCGCGTGATGTGTGGTTTGGTTGACGATGTCTTTGACGGTGGCCGCGTAAGTCGCGCCGGTGTTTCCCGTGATCTTGAGGTAATTATAGCCGCCCGGCGTTGTCGCATAGCCATCCGAACTGCGTGTGAAGGCGCGATCGCTCGCGGTAGGCGTCACGCCCGCTGCGTTCTTGTAAAAGTCTTCGATGATCGGCGGGCCGGAATCCGTCGTCGTCGAAATGTTCGCAAGGTCCACCTGTTCGGAGCCTGTCGAGTACGCCGAGGTTCCCTTGAGTGCGGCGGACGAGGTGTTGGAATAGTGGCCGAACTGCGGGAAGACGCTTTCGGGATTCATCGACACGTCGCGCGCCGAGGTGGCGCTCGGCTGAGCCGTCGTGCCGCTGAGCGGGATGCCCGGCAAGCTCTGAAAGCGCATGGATCCAGACAGATCCATAATGATCATGATGTCGCGAGGTCGATGCGCCGCGATTGCCGTTGCCTGGATATTCGTGCTGTTCAAGCCAAAGACGCGTGCGAACGTGTTGTTGCTCTGCCCGGTGATCGTGGCCTTCACTGCGCTGTAGGGGACCGTGTTGTCCGTTCGGGGAAACAGCGATTCGAACTTCTCTTTGCTGGAATCGGTGTCGTTGTACTTGTATTCGTAGCTGCCGACTTGAATCGTTACATTTCCTGAAGTGTACGAGACGCTGTCGCTCGTGTTGATGCTCGCGAGATTCGCCGAGACGTTTTGGTTGAGGATTTTGTTCTGCATCGCGGCGTTGATCGCATTCTTCGGCGCCGAGGCGACGTTCTGCGACGTGCTGCCGTTGATGGTGCGAGCGCCGGTCATCGCGGCCGTGTCCGCGGCGTTCTGCGCTTGACTCCGCGCGACGGCGATCACGCCGACGTCGAGCGCGAGAGCGAGCAGGCCTGCTAAGGAAATGAGTGCAAGGACGAACAAGAGGATGATCGCCCCGCGTCGCTGTTTCGCTTTGGTTCCGATTTTCGTTCCGATCCGCATGGCTGGCCTCTTAGTTGGCTTCGCTGTACATGAGTTCTTTCGTCGTCAATCGAAACTTGCTGTTGAGGAACAACAAGTTCGGCACGATCGGAGAATAGTCGTAGTCGACCTGCACGCAGATGTAGACGCCGAAGCCGGCATCGGTCGCGTCGCCGATGTTCTTGCTTGTGGAGTCGGACATGAACACGGAGCAGTTGTAGTAGCTAGTGTTCTTATCCATGCCGCACATCTTGGATTTGACGAGCGCCTGGGCGTCGGCCACCATAGTGCTGCTGTCGGTATGAACGACCGCATAGCGAGCGCCTTCGCGGGCGGCTTGCAGGATGATCTGTTGCGTGAAGATCAGCCGGGCGTATTCGAAGATGCTGAACATCAACATGAAGAAAACGATGGCGACGACGGCCGTTTCCACGGCCGTCGTCCCCGAGCGATTTCGCGAGCGTCGTCGGATCATGGAAGGCTCCGTTCCCTCAATTCAGAGGAATGTCGGTGTTCACGGTCAGTGGAATGTCTTGCATCGAAAACCAATCCGCGGATGCGGATAGTTGGGTAACAAGCGTGATGGCTTTGTTGACGATCACCCATTTCACGTTGTCGGCGCTTACCGAAACCGTGACTCTCCATTGATCGAGCTGCGAGGAACTGGTCGGGCTTGTCAAAGCGGTGTTGTTGATGCAGCTCACCGTGACATCGTTGGTCGTCACCATGGAAATTCCCTTCTGCTGCAAGTAGGTGACGACTGCAGTTTTGATCGCGGACACGTCCTTGACGCCGGTGGATGCTTGCCGAGCGCCTTCTCGGGCGCCATTGACCAGAATTTGCTGGGCCTCGATATACCGCCCCACTTCCCAAAGGCCAAGTAAAAACAGCAGGATAAGCGGCAGGATGACTGCGAACTCGACCGCCGCAACGCCGCGGCGCGGTTCGGATCGGAGCCAAGGGCGAGCCGGCGGATGATAGGCAGTTCGTTGGAGCATGGAGCGTTCCCGCGAGAGATGTCCAAACAATCTCAACGCAAACGTAGGTCACGCTCGGAAGGCAAGCAAACGAAGGGAGTTGCGGGCAGACGTCAGCTGCGAAGATCGACACCAGCGGGAGATTGAAAGTGAATAGACAAAACGCAAGTAACTCGCTGTGGGAAAATGACTTCGTGCGGCTTTAGCCAACAGGGCGGATCGTGTGTTCAGATGGCGGAAAAATCGAAAAAAAGGGAATTGGCCGAATCGGACCCGAACGAATTTGAGTTCGAGACCAGGGCAACGTCTTCGTCGTTCGAATTGAGCTGTTGCAGGATGGAAACGGAAAAGACCGGCCTACCCTTGGGAGGCCGGTCTTGGTGTTTGCGCTTTCAGCCTACACGCCAGCGGGAGTGCGGTGAGAATGCCCGCCGCTTGCCGTGAACGCCTCATTTTCGTTCGGCGCCGAGGACGGGTTGATTTCGACTCGTTTGTACCCGCCCGTCATTCGGAAGTAGATGATGAGCAGAAGATACAGCACCGCCATCACAGCAGGGACCGCTGCCGTGAGCTTCAATGCCATGCGTCCGCCATACAGCACGGCTTCATCGACCGGCTTTTTGTCTTCTTCAACCTTGCCTTGGGCGTCCTTCCACCATCCCTCGAGTTTCGATTGGGCGAGCGTGTCGTTCAATTCCTTGTCGAGAAGCTTCCGAGAGATTTCGTCCGCGGAGGCCTGCGTCGCAATTTCCATTGCGGCGAGCTTGGAGCCATCCAAACCCTTCTCCTTGAAGATAAGGAAGGACGACTCGTGATCGGAGACATACCGCTCGAAGGTTTTCGGGGCAGTTTCCTGCAGGTTCTTCGAGGCGTTGTAGTCTTGCTTGAACCCAATGCCGGGGCCGCCGAGGAAGCCGGCCGAAAGCATGCCGATGCCGCCCATGGCTCCGATCGTGATGGCTCCTCCCTTCGGGAATCGCTCGGATACTACGGCGAGCATCGTAGGCCAAAGATACGTCTTACCTAGAGCGTAGACTGAAGCGGCAAGCACGCACATCACGATTGTGTCCGCTTGGCTGAGCAGCGTTAGACCGATCGCCCCGAAGACGCCGCTGAGGCACAACAGGCCCAACGGCGAAAGCGCATGCTCGATGGGGCCGCCGAAGAACCGAAGTATGAACATGAGTCCCGAAGTGTAGACGAAGAGAAGCAACCCGCGAGTGGGGTCGCCCATGATCGTGCCGGTGATGCGGCCGATCCAGCTATCCGTGCCCAGTTCGACGTAGCCGACCAGGGCATGAATGACCAAGAGTAGAAGCAGAATCGGCGAGGCGAATTGAGCGAGCATCGTGCCGACGCTGAGGCCCGATTCCGCGGCTTCCGACTTCGGGAACTTTTGGCCCATGCAAAGGATGCCGTAGACGAATGTCGGGATCAGGAACATCGACATTTGAATGAGCCAATGCACCTTGCCGAGCGGAACCCAAGATCCGATCGAACCACCGTTCATCACGTAGGAAAGCAGGCCGCCCGCAATCAGACCGCCCGGCCAACCGGCGTGGAGGATGTTGAGGTAATGCGTCTTATCCTTCGGGAAAAGCGTCGCTACCATCGGATTGACGACTGCTTCACAGACGCCGTTCGCGATGGCGAAAAGAAACATCGCGATATAGAGGCTCCAATAGACGCCTTCACGTCCGAATTGCTTGTAGATGGGGTCCGCGGCGAGTTGGAGGCCGGCGGAGATGATGTGCATCACGAAGGCGAACGCCATCAGTCGGCCATAGCCGATCCAGTCGGCGAGGAGCGAACCGAGCAGAATGATGACGCCGAAGCCGGCGAGACCACCGCCGGTGATGCCGCCAAGTTCGGATCGAGTAAATCCGTAGGCGCGTCCCCAGTCGCCTAGGATGCCGGCACGCACCGAAAAGCCAACGCCCGCCGCGAAAATGGCGAAGAAACCCGCCCACAGCAGCACTTTCGGCCGGTGAGCCGATTCAGATCCGTTCATAATCCATCTCGATGGGAAAGGTGAGAACTAAGGAGAGCATCGCTCCACGGTGTTCCAAGAGGCCAAGGTTACGGGACGCCGTGAACGCTGTCAACGCTGCGACTTGCGGAAAAAAGGCGGGCGCGGGCAGGGGCCGTACAATAGTGCAGTTCCTGCCGCCTTGCCCGCCTGAGCGACCTCATGACCGCCGACCGCACCTTCACATTCCTGGGGACCGGAACCTCCGTCGGCGTCCCCATGATCGGCTGCCATTGCCATGTCTGCACCTCGGCCGATCCGCGCAATCAACGCTACCGATGCTCCGTCCTCCTGCGGCTTCCCAAGGGAAATTTGCTGATCGATACGCCGCCGGAACTTCGGCTGCAACTCATCCGGGCAAAAGTGGATGTCGTGCATGCTGTGCTCTTTACGCACTTTCACGCGGACCACGTCTTCGGGCTCGACGACCTTCGGCCTATTCCACGCCTGCTCGGTTCCGCGGTGCCGCTTTACTGTGCCCGCGACGTCGAACGGCAATTGCGGCAGAGCTTCGCGTATGCGTTCGTGCCGGAATCGGAATCGCTTCCTGCGGGCTTTCTACCGAAGCTGTCGTTTCGCACTATCGGCGACGATCCGTTCGAGGTGCTTGGCGAGAAGGTGACGCCGATCGAATTGATCCACGCTCATTTCAACTGCCTGGGTTTCCGCGTCGGTGATGTCGCGTATTGCACCGACGTGAGCCAAATCCCACGCGAAAGCTGGGCGCAAACTCGAAGGCCTCGATGTGCTCGTGCTGGACGCCCTTCGGCAAAAGCCGCACCCGGGGCACTTCAATGTGGAGCAAGCCCTGGATGTGGTGGACCGCGTGAAGCCGAAACGCACGTACTTCACGCACATCTCGCATGACCTTGAACACGAAGAGATGAACCGGCACCTCCCTCGCGGAGTGCAGATGGCATTCGATGGGCTTAGCTTTACGTTTTGAGAGTTTGTGAGCGGAACAGTAACGCATTCCTCTCCGCCGTGGCGATCACACCATGGCGCATCGGCCACATGATGAGCGGGGAGAGGGTGGCCGAAGGCCGGGTGAGGGGGCGTTGAGAAGACAGAAATAGGAGGGATGAGAGAGAATTCGAAATCAACGCTCCTGTCCTCTTTCATCCGTCATCGCTCATCCCTTGTTTTCCTCTGGCCCCCCTCACCCGGCCTTCGGCCACCCTCTCCCCCCGCTCGTCATGTGGCCGATGCCTTGTTGTGATCGCCAGCGGGGGGAGAGGGAATGCTTCACTCCGATTGCAGCGGGTTGAGTTGATTTGAAGTTCAAAGGTTGGACGATGCAAAAACCAAAAGCCGAAAACCAACCACCTAGTGCGACGATTCCGCTTCGCGGCGTGCGTGTTCACAACCTCCGCGGAGTCGATGTCGAGATTCCGCTGGGGAAGCTGACGGTCGTCACGGGCGTCAGCGGGGCGGGGAAGAGCAGCTTGGTTTTCGATACGCTGTTTGCCGAATCGCAACGGCGCTATCTGCAGAGCTTTTCCGTTCGCACTCGCCAACTCCTGGAGCAATTCGACACGCCGGATGCGGATCGCATCGGCGATCTTCCTCCTGCCGTCGCGATGCCGCACCGCACTCCGCCTTCTTCGAGCGCGACAGTCGGTTCGATCACCGAACTGTCCGATATGTTGCGTCTGCTCTTCGTCCGCGGCGGCGTATTGCATTGCGCGAAGGATGGCACGGCGATCCGCCCCGCCGATGTTCGCCGCGTGTTGCAGGAGCTGGAGGCGGAGCCAATAGGAGCTCGCTTCTCTATCGCGTTTCCCTCACGGCCTGATGAAGGCGAAACGGCGGAAGCATGGTCCGCGCGCCTCGTGGAGCAAGGCTTCGTGCGATTGCAAATCGGTTCCGAGGTCGTGCGAATCGACGAGAAGCCCGCGCCTTCGCTCGCCCACGATGGGTCCGCCTTCGTGCTCATCGATCGCATCGAAATCGGCAAAACGCCGCGCGACCGCGTGGCCGATTCGCTCGAAACCGCATTCCGCCGCGGCGGCGATCGGTTGGCGCTGCTAAGCGATGCAGAGGTTCGCCACTTCGATCGCCGCTGGGCATGTCCCCAGTGCGGAACCGTCTATCCCGCCCCCGACCCCGCATGGCTCGACCCGCGTCAACATGCCGGCAAATGCGACGACTGTGGCGGATCGGGGAAGCACAAAAAAGCTACCTGCCCGCGATGCCAAGGCGCTGGCGTCAGCGAACGCGCGACCTGGCTTCGCTGGCGAGGCAAAACGATTCACGAAGTCAGCGGACTGCCGATCAACGAATTGCTGGCGCTGATCCGAAATGCGAACGCCGAACCCCTGGAAACGTCTCTGCTGGCCGCATTGACAAGTCGCATCGAACTGCTTCGCTCGTTGGGCCTGGGGCATCTCAATATCGGTCGAACGCTGGATGCGATCGCTGTCGGCGAGTTGCAACGTTTGCGTTTCGCATCGTCGGCCGCTTCCGAACTAGTCGATGTCCTGCATCTCATGGATGAGCCCTTCGCAGGCCTGCATCCCGCGGATCGCCAAGCCTTGATCGACCATCTGCTTCGACTTCGCGAGGATGGCAATACGGTCGTCGTCATCGATCATGACCGACATCTCATGAATCATGCCGATTGGCTCATCGATCTCGGCCCCGGCGCCGGCGAGGAAGGCGGGACCATCGTCTTCCAGGGCCCGCCGCCGGCACTTGCGGATGTCGAATCGCCCACCGCGGATTGGTTCACACGCCGCGATCTGCCGACGCCGCGCGATGCGGCGCGGCGGAGCGATGGAACTCTTGTCCTCGAGCATGTCGCGTTTCGTCATCTGCGCATCGATCGCCTCGAAATGCCACTCGGCGTGGTCGCCGCCCTCGTCGGCGTCAGCGGTGCGGGGAAAACGACGCTGGTTCGCGAAGTGCTCCATCCGTTGCTCGCACGCCCCGTCGAAGCGCCGCGCGAATTGGGTCGGCTCTCCGGTGCGGAACGTATCGGAGATGTCGTCCTGATGGATCAGGCCCCGCTCAGCCGGACCGCTCGCAGCAACCCGGCGACGTATCTCAAGATCTTCGACGAAATCCGCGAGCTTTTCGCTGCCGTCGCCGATGCGAAGATTCGCAACCTTGATGCAGGCAAGTTCAGCTTCAATCAACCCGGCGGTCGGTGCGAGACTTGCGAAGGGCAAGGAACGCTGGCGGTCGATATGCAGTTCCTCGCCGATGTGACCACGACATGCCCTGAATGCCAGGGCAAGCGCTATCGCCGCGAGGTGCTGGATGTGAAGGTGCGCGGGCTCAGCATCGCGGAGGTGCTGAATCTTTCCGTCCGCGAAGCGTTTCGCTTCTTCCGCGCTCAGCGAGCGATCGAGAAAAAGCTGAAGCCATTGCTCGATGTCGGCCTCGAATATCTGAGGCTCGGCCAACCGATGGAGACGCTCTCCGGCGGCGAAGCCCAGCGGCTCAAACTCGCGGGCCATCTCGGCGCCAGCCGAAAGGCGCGTACCCTGTTTCTGCTGCTCGAACCCTCAGCCGGTTTGCACCCAGCCGACATCCGCGTGCTGCTCGGTTGCTTCGATCGATTGACGCAGGCCGGTCACTCCGTGCTGGTCGTCGATCACTGCCCCGAGTTGATGCTCGGAGTCGATCATCTCATCGAGCTCGGCCCCGGTTCCGGCCCGAGTGGTAGACGCATCATCGCCACCGGCACTCCGACGGCAATCATGGCGGGCGATACACCGACGGGGCTTGCTCTGCGCGATGCGATAGTCGCATAACATCAAGCCTCTGCGAGCGTCAACCCATGGCGTCTTGGTTCTTAGTCGTTGAACAAACTGCAGCGTGCCATGCTTGTGCGGATCGTGGCTGGCTTCGGGTTCAGTCCGGTACCACCGCACAAGCATGCCCCCAGTCGGGACACGCATGCGGGCTAGGGGCATGCTTCGCCGGTGAGAACGCAAGGGACGACGTGTCCGGTGAGGGAACCGTCGAAGCATGGCACGCTGCCGTTCGTGCAATGCCTCACAGCCACGATGCAAGTCGTCCCGAGAACCGCGTCCGCTACGCGTTGAACGACGTGGGCATACAACGACGACATCTCTCGTTGGAGGCCCCACCATGTCCGACACCCGTGCTCGTTGCATCGGCATTCTCACCAGCGGCGGCGATTGCCCTGGGCTCAACGCCGCCATTCGCGGCATCGCCAAGCCGGCCATGTCCGATTTCCACATCGAAGTGATCGGCATCGAGAAGGGCTTCCGCGGCCTCGTCGAAAACCACTCGCGCATCCTCCATCTGCATGACGTCTCGGGCATCCTCTCGCTCGGCGGAACCATTCTTGGCACCAGCCGCGAAAAGCCGCACAAGATGCCGCTGCCCAATGGTGAAGCCGTCGATCTCACCGCCCGTGCCGTCGAGACCTACCACCGCCTCGGCCTCGATTGCCTCGTCTGCCTCGGCGGCAATGGTACGCACAAGGTCGCCTATAACCTGTCGAAGCAGGGCCTCAACGTCATCGGGTTGCCGAAGACGATCGACAATGATCTCGCGGAAACCGACATCACCTTCGGCTTCGATTCCGCCGTCACGACGGCCGCCCAAGCGATCGACAAGCTCTATTCGACGGCCGAGGCCCATCTCCGCGTCATGGTGATCGAATTGATGGGGCACAACGCAGGCTGGCTCGCGCTCAACGCGGGGATCGCAGGTGGGGCAGATGTGATCCTGATTCCGGAAATCCCCTACGACATGGACAGCATCTGTCAGCACCTGACGGAACGACGACGCCGCGGGAAATGGTTCAGCATCGTCGCCGTGGCGGAAGGGGCGAAGCCGAAGAAGAAAGCGGAGGAGGCGGAAGACGCCGAGAAACGCGAGAAGAAAAAAGACAAGAAGAAGGACAAAGACAAGAAGAAAAGCAAATCCGCCGAATCGGCTTTGGAGGAAAGCGCCGACGGCCGAGCCGGCTTGGTGGTCGCGAAAGCGATCAGCAAACGCGTGGGTATGGAAACGAGAGTGACAGTCCTGGGTCACTTGCAGCGCGGCGGCATCCCCACGCCCTTCGACCGAGTCCTCGCCAGCCGGTTCGGCACGCACGCCGCCGAGATGCTGAGCCGCGGCGAGTACAACGCGATGGTCGCGATGCACGGCTCGACCGTCACTTCGGTCCCGCTCGAAGCCGTCGCCGGCAAAACGAAACTTGTACCCCCCGACCACGAACTCATCGCCACCGCCCGCCGCGTCGGCACCAACTTCGGCGATTGAAGGACTTATTGATCGTCAGGCAGCGAAAGCGTCGGGATGTCTTGCGAATGCTGGCCAAGGTGCAGGTGTTCGCGCGGAAATTTCAGGAAGCCGGCAAGCCGGTCGCGATCATCTGCCATGCACCGCGGATCTTGGTTTCCGCCGATATGGTCCGCGGGCGAAAACTGACGAGCTACCACACGATTCAAGACGAAATCCGCAACGCGAGGGGGACTTGGTTGGTTCAAGAAGTCGTCGTCGACGGCAACTGAGTCACAAGCCGGTAACCGAGCGATCTGCCTGCATTCAATCAGGCGACGATCGGACTGTTCGCTCCTGCACCAGTGCATGACTGACTTTTGCCGCGATAGCGGAATCGGATCAAGCCAGATGAGCGAGGGAAATCGGTCGACGTTCGCGATTCGAGCGGTAGATGGCGGAGAATAAATCAACGACGGCCCGGCCTTCGTCGCCTGTCACCAAGGGCTGTCGTCCTTCGCGGATCGCGCGGACGAAATCCTGGATCTGCAAAGCGTGATAGTGCGTCGTCGCGTCCACGCTTGCGAACTGTGCTCGGTCTTCGGCCTGGAAGGTTTCCAGCAATCGCTCCTCGCCGGGAATCGTCCAGATGTCGTTCAGCGGCGGCTCGGCGATCGATGTCATGCCGGCGATGAAGGTGGCGCCCCGGTCGGTTTCGACGCCGATGGAAGCGCCGTTCGCCCCGTGGACATGTACCTTGGTGTAAATACCTGGCTTTTGCGAAACGCTGGTGACGATCGATCCGATGCCGCCATTCGCGAATCGAAGGATGGCGACGGCGGTGTCATCCACTTCGACATTCGGATGATTGATGTTGGCCCAGTAGCCGGAAACCTCGGCGATCGGTCCCATGAACCAGCGCAGCAGATCGAGCTGGTGCGGCGACTGGTTAACGAGCACGCCGCCGCCTTCTGTATCCCATTTGCCTCGCCATGGATCGGATTCGTAGTAGGACGGCTCACGCCAGCTATACATCGTGAAGACGGCGAGGGCGGGGCGGCCAATCTTGCCCGCATCGATCGCATGCTTGATGCGGAGCACCGGTTCATAAAAACGCCGCTGGCTGATGGCTCCGAGCAGCACGCCCGATTTCGCCGCGGCCGCCAGCATTGCATCGCAATCTTGGAGCGTGGCGGCGAGCGGCTTTTCCACGAGGACATGCGCGCCGGCCTCGGCCGCACGAATCGCCGGGGCCGCATGGAGCGGATGCGGCGTGCCGATGACGACGGCTTCGATGCCGCCTTCGCGCAGCATCGCATCCACATCGCTGAAGGGCTTCGCTTGATAGCGACCGGCGAATGCCGCGGCACGCTCGGGGCTGACGTCGCAGACGGCGGTCAGTTCCGCTTCAAGCAAACTGCGGATCGCCGTCGCATGGATTTGGCCCACTTTGCCGCAACCGATTAGGCCGATTCGCACTGGCTTCACGACTGCTTCTCCGGGAAATACTTGTCGCTCATTTTGCGAAGGAAGGCGAGCGATTCGGCCATTTCGCCCATGCCGTTCATCCCATCTTCGATGCTGACCCAGCCGCGATAGTTGTGCTCGGCGAGGATGCGGAAGATGGAGTCATAATCGTTGAGACCTTTGCCCGTGACGCCATGGCGAAGGTTCGGCGAATAGCCAAGCGTGCCATCGGCTTGACGAAGCGATTCGATGGTCGTCCCCTCCGCGAGATAGCGGTCGCTCGCATGCATGCTGACGACGCGGTCGGCCACCTCGCGAAGCAGAGTGACCGGATCATCGCCCGCGACGACCGCATTGGAAGGGTCGTACTGCACGCCGAAATGCGTGCGGTCGGAGATCGATGCGACGAGTTCGAGAAACACATCCTGCTTCTGAGCGAACTCAGGATATTTCCAGAACCCGTCCTTGTAATGGTTTTCCAGGCCCAACACGATGCCGCACTCGCGAGCCACGGGCAGGACCGCTTCGATGCACTCGACGACCCATTCAAGGCCCTGTTTGCGATGCACCTCCGGATAACGCTGTCCGCTGAGCACGCGACACACGGCGCCGGGCCCGCCGAGGCGGCGCGTCACGCGGATCATTTCCGCTTCGCGATCGATCGCCCGCTTACGTCCGTCGGCGTCGGGGTTCGTGAAGTCGGGCGAGCAACAAAGCATGGGCATCTCGAACCCCGCGCCGTGTATCGCGTCCCGCACACTGTCGAGGTAGCCGGGCTCAAGGCTGATGAAGAATCCCTCATACATCTCCAGGCCATCCGCATCGAGCGTGCGAGCCATCTCGATCCAATCGAACACGGACATCGTCCGTTCGCCGGCGATCTTTTCGAGGTAGCACTTCGGAAACGCGGAGATTTTGAACGGCATGGGATTGCTCCGAGGATGCAGAGACGGCTTTTCTATGTAGCCCTCTCGCTCCGCGTGAGGTTAGCGAACGAATCTCGCGCGATCGCATGGCAAGCAGCCGCTATCCTCTCGCGGAGCGAGCGGGTTACCTCGAAGCACATGGCGAGAAATTATGGGTCGTGAGCGTGTTTCCTGTTTCTCGGATGCGGTCGATCCAGGTTTGGTATTCGCTCCACGTCATCTGCTCCGCGGGCGGTTCGATGACTTTCGGGCCCACGATGTCGATCAGGTAGGGGCGGCTCCGGCCGAGCGGCATGTCGGGGGATAGTTCGCGGCGAATGAAAACGGTCTTGCCGTCGAATGCCATGAGAAACTTTGTCGAGGCGGCGGCGGATTTTGGTTCTCCGACCAATTGCAGGCTCATTCTGCCTTGCGGCGATGTAGGGACATCGACAAGGTTCTTCGTGATCACGTGCCAGCAGAAATAGCAGTGATTGCTGGTCGCTCCGGGGAGGGCGTCGGGATCGCGTTCCAGGATTTCGTCGCGGAAGGACGTCAGGCCTTCGCGGAAGAGTTTGCCGACGTAAGGATGTTTGCGTGCCCGTTGGACGACTTGTGCGACCGTGTGTTCGTGGATGTTTCCGATCGATAACTGATCGAGGTCGGAGGCGAAGCCGCAGCAGGGCTTTACTTCCCCCTTCGGATTGACGATGAGCGCCTGCCCAGGGCCTTCGCAGTAATCCTCTTCGAACCACATGCCATCCCATGCTCTTTCCAATTTCTCCGCTCGCTCGACGGGGGCGAGATGGTTCCAGTTGAGTGTCATCGTGAAATCAGGAGAAACGAGCAGATAGCGGCGCAGGAGCGGCGACCAATCGACGATGGCGTCCAACTCGCCGGCCAGGGCGTGGATCGGTTCCAATCCCTTGTCCGGTGCCCGGCTCGCGTAGGAAAGCGAGACGATGTTGTCCCGGTCGAACGCCTTGCGGGCCGTGCGGCAGAAGTCGGCGAGGTCGCGGATCTGCATGCCGTGGAATTTGTCCACGCTCAGGCCCAGCTTTCCGCTGAAGCCGGCTTTCGCCAGCTTCTTGAGAGTGCGCGAAAGGTGTTTGAGATCGGAGTGCCAGACGCCGTTGGTGACGATCTTGTTGAAGCGAAACCCAAGGTCGGCGCCTCGCTGGGTGAGGGCGAGCAGAAACTCCGGATAGAGAAACGGCTCGCCGCCAGTGAACCCGAGGATGTCGATGCCGTAGCTTCGCGCGTCTTCGAGAAACCGCAGAGCGACGCCGATGTCGAGCCGATCCGTCCATTCGATCGGCACGCAGCAATGCGGGCAGCTCAAGTTGCACTGATAGGTGCCGGCGAATGATAGGTAATTGGGCCGAAAGGTCCGCGTGCGCCGCCGAACGGGCCGACCTTCGCCGCGATCGGAGTGATTCATGGAAGCAAGTCCGCAACGGTGAGTGGAGCGATGAGGGCGGGCAGAGACGACGTTCCTCCGTCGGCTCATTCTATCTCGCAGTGCGCAACGAAAAACCTTCTCGCTTGGAGAAGGTTAGCCGTGTTGGTCCTGGCGTCGATTGTTAGGGTGTAACGCCGATGACTTCGAGGAGGCGGATTTCCATGGTCGCGGTTTCACCGCGTGTCGTGGGGGCAGTAATGACGCCGCTGACGCGGACGATTTGGCCGTCGCGGAGTTGATCGAGGTTATCGCCCGAGAGGACCACGCTGCCTCCAAACTCGTCGTCGTTTTCGACGCCGGAATAGCGAAGGTGCCAGTTTTTGCGGAAGTGGGCGACTTGGCCGACGACCGTTCGCACGACCGCGGCCGGCGCCGGGATGGCTGCTGGCATTGCGGTGTTCGACGCGACTGGGTCGAATCGCACGGAGCCGAGGTTTCCCTGGAAATTCGATGGCACACTCGGGGGGATGCTGATCGAGGATTGGGGGAGCGAGCGGATCGGCACAGCGGTTTCCGGGACGTTGACGCCGAACTTGATCACCGGCGAAGGAATGCTCTGATCTTTGGGCGAGACGACTTGCGGGCAAGCCGTGCAGGCGACTTGCTTGCTGATCAT
>JAXMAT010000019.1:0-75652 GCA_046350235.1 Gemmataceae bacterium
GCGGCGCCCAGTGGTCGCGACCGGCATCGCGTTCGGAACCAAGGCGCGGCGATCGTCCGAACTCGCCGGTGACGACGAGCAGGATGTCGTTATCCAAGCCGCGCGATTCCACATCTTCCATGAATGCGGCGACGGCTCGGTCGAGCGGCGGGACCAACTGCTGGCAGCCCGAAATCAGGCCGCCATGGAAATCCCAGTAGCCGTTGTTCAGCGTGACGAACCCCGCCCCCGCTTCACACAGTCGGCGAGCGAGCAGCAGTTCCTGCCCAAGACCTGGGCCATAGCGATCGCGGACGGTTTGCGTTTCCTGGTTCAGATCGAACGCCTGCCGGGCCCGGCCCAGGACGACATCGACGGCTTGCTGCTGGAACGCATCCATCGCATTCGCCGAACCGGTGACGTCGATGTCGCGGCGAAAGCCATCGATCTGACGCAGCAGTTCCCGGCGATCATCGAGCCGATTGCGGTCGATGCGCAGGCCCATGTTGGCGAGCATCGGATTTTCACGCGATTGACCCACGCGGAAGGGGGAATGGGCATGGCCCAGCCAGACCGCATCGTCGCCCGGAAATCCGCCGTGATTGCTCAGCACACGAACATAGGTGGGAACTCCGGTGCGATCATTCACCGGGCCACGCACCTTGGCGACCGCGGATCCGACGGACGGATGCTGCTGCGGAATGGTCGCCGCTTTGCCGAAAGCTTCGGGCGGCCAGGGCATGCCCGTCTTCATCCAGTGCGTCGCGCCGCCATGATCGCCGTCCGCATGCGTCAGCGAACGCAGGATCGCCATCCGATGCGCCATGCTCGCCATCTTCGGCAACTGGCTGCCGAAGTGAACGCCCGGAATGCTCGTCGGCGTGCTGCCGAATGCGCTACGATATTCGCGTGGGGCATCCATCTTCGGGTCGAAGGTCTCATGCTGCGGAGCACCGCCATCGAGGAAGAGCAAGATGACGCTGACAGGCCGGGTTGAGCGGTTGGAAGCATGCGCCCGAGCCGCCAAAAGCTGCGGCAACGACCACGCGCCCAGACCCAATCCGCCAATGCGAAGAAATTCGCGACGACTCGTGCCGTCGCACTTGCGACCCGTGGGCCGAGAATCGATCAGATCGAGCATGGAGTTCCCCCCTTTTGGTTCCAGCCCAGAGTGAAGGATAGCCGGAGTTTTCTCCACCCGCAACGGCTTTAACACGCAGTGCAAAATCAGAGCCCGAGCGGCAGCGAGACCGCGTGGACCAAACGGATGCTGCACGAAACCCCACGCTGGCAGCCGGGCTCTGATTTTGCACTGCGTGCTAGCTCACCACTTCAGCGGTTTCTGCCACGCTGTAGTCGGTCGAGTTGGGCCAGATCTTCCATTCGCCATCGCGGCCCGCGATGCGGAGGCGTTCTCTTTGGTTGTGGTTCCCAGCTTCGTCAGGGGCAGGCCGGCGAATGCCTTCTCGATGGCCGCGGTTTGGGCGGCAGGCGCTTCCAGGATGAAACGGGTCGGCGATTCGGCGAAGAGCAGGGTTTCGTCCGGCAGGCTCGGCATCGCGGCGAGGCCGGTGACGTCGCGCCGACTTCGCCGGCGAATGCCATCTCGGCGAGCGCGACAGCGATGCCGCCCTCGCTGAGATCGTGGCAGGAGCGGATCAAGCCTTGTGAAATCGCTTGATGCACAGCGGCGAAAATCTTCGGCGCGAGCTTGACATCAACCTTGGGTACGGCACCGCCGGTTGCTCCAGTGACCAGATTCAAGTGCGAACCGCCGAGGGCGTCAGTGGTTTTGCCGACGAGGTAGAGCGTGTTGCCCGCTTCCTTCAGGTCCATCGTCACGCATCGGCGGACATCAGGGATGATGCCCATCGCGCTAATGAGAAGCGTGGGCGGGATGACGATGATCTCGCCGGCGTGGCGGAATTCGTTGTTGAGGCTGTCCTTGCCCGAGATGAACGGCATGCCGTAGGCGAGGGCCAAATCTCGGCAGGCCTGGGCGGCGCGGACGAGGGAGCCGAGCGTTTCAGGGCGGTCGGTGTTGCCCCAGCAGGGCTGTCGAGCAGCGAGATATGCTTCGGGTCGGCGCCGACCGAAACCGCGTTTCGCACCGCTTCGTCGATGGCGTTCGCGGCCATTTCGTAAGGATCGATATCGCCCAAACGTGGATTGATGCCGCAGGAGATGGCGAGGCCCTTCCATGAACCGAGCACCGGCATCACGACCGAGGGCATCGCCTGGGCCGTCGTTGCGAACGCCGACCAACGGCTTGACGACGCTCCCGCCTTGGACCTCGTGGTCGTATTGGCGGATCGATCCGCTCTTTGCTGCCAGACGTTCCAACTGCTGAGGATCTGACGCAAGATTTCATTGGTGTCCGCGGCTTTCTCGGCCTTCAGCCTCACCCCGAGGGGAGCGGGCGGAAGAGCGGCCAGACCATTTGGCTTTCGAACACGTCGGGGCGGCCGTCGTGGAGGAAGTGCATGTCGAGGTCGGCGACTTGTTGGCCGTGGTAGAAGAACTTCAGCTTCCCCGTCGGCTCGAATGTGCCGATCGCGACAGCTTCCACTTCCTCGCTAGCGGCGCAGAAGCTTCTTCAGCCCTTCCCATTGCTCGGCGGAGACGGCGAGGACCATGCGTTCCTGCGGCTTTCGCTGATCCAAATCTCGGCATAGGAGAGGCCCTGGTATTTCAGCAGGGCCTTTCGAGGATGCCGCGAAGCCGATCTTTTCGCCCATTTCGCCGACCGCGGAGCTGAACCCGCCAGCGCCGCAATCGGTGATTGCGTTGAAGAGGCCCTGGTCGCGTGCTTGCAGCCTTTTTGTCCATCATTTTCTTTTCGGTGATCGCATTGCCGATCTGCACAACTCCGCCGGGAAAACCTTCTCCGTTCGCTCGTCAGTTCGATCGAGGAAAACGTCCTTGCCCATGGATGCCGTCGCGTCCGGTGCAGC
Source organism: Gemmataceae bacterium (assembly GCA_046350235.1). Classification (GTDB taxonomy): domain Bacteria; phylum Planctomycetota; class Planctomycetia; order Gemmatales; family Gemmataceae; genus JAIEPT01. Next base: position 2,934 of record JAXMAT010000019.1, read on the forward strand.
CGCCGACAGCGACGATGAAGTCGCCGGGCTTCGCGGACTTGAATGAGCCTTCCTTCGGAAGAATGCCGACCGTGCCGCAATAGACGAGGGGATTGCCGAGGTAGCGGGGATCGAAGCAGACGGCGCGGTGACCGTGGGGATGCCCGCGCTGCGGTTGCCGTAATCGCGCACGCGCCGCTGACGACGCCCTTCATCACCTTTTTCGGATGGAGCACGCCCAGCAGGGCAGCGTGTCCGGTTCGGCATCAGGCGGAGCAGAAGCAGAAGGCGTCGCTGTTGCAAATGGGTTTTGGCGCCCATACCGGTGCCGAGCGGATCGCGGATGACGCCGCCGATGCCGGTGTTGGCCCCGCCGTAGGGTTCGATGGCCGAGGGGTGGTTGTGCGTTCTCCACTTTGAAGCACACGTTGAAACGATCGTCGAATTTCACGACGCCGGCGTTATCCGAGAAAACGCTGACGCACCAATCATCGGCCCCGGCTCGCTGACGCAGTTCCTGCGTGGCTCCGAAGATCGTTTCCTTGAGCAGATTCTCGAACTGGACACGCGACGTACGCCCCTCGGCATCGGTCATCTCGAAGTCGATGCGGCCCTTCAGCGTCTTGTGCGAGCAATGCTCGGACCAGGTCTGGGCGATCGTTTCGAGCTCCACATCCGTCGGTTCGCGTCCAATGGATCGGAAATGGGCCTGGATCGCCTGCATCTCGGCGAGATTGCACGACAGCTGCCCCTCGCGGCTCTCCGGAGTTTCATCAGGCCGGCGTCGTCGAGTTTGCCGAGGGAGACGGTGATTTTCTCGAAGCGATATTCGGAGCCGAGCGTGAGATGTGCGAGCGATAGTTTGCCGGGGACGGCCTGCTCGTCCCTTCATTGGCAAGGACTCGGCGGAAGAGCAGATCGCGCGTCTTCGATTCCGAGGACCGAGCGGGCGTAATAGCGGCGGAAGGTGCGGACCGAATCAAGCTGAATGCCTAAATCGCGAGCGGCTTGTTCGACGCTCTGAGCGACCGGATCCATGACGCCCGGCTTCAGCAGCACCGTCGCGAACGCATGCAGGTCCGGCTCCGCGCGATCAAATGCATTGAGTTCACCTACTCGCCCTGTTTCGACGATCGCATCGGCGAGCAGTTCGTTGGCGATGCGTTCGGCATCGACTTTCGAGAATTTGCCTTCAAGAAGGAAGCCGCGCGTCGCGAGGTCGACGACGCTGGTCCTGCCGCCGCCATGCGTGAGCAGGTCCAGCTCATCATTAACGCGAGCCTTCTCGGGATCATGCGACTTCGGCAGGATTTCGACTTCCCAAGGCAGCGGAAGCAGTCCTCAAGTGTTGTTCTTACTCCCCTCTCCCCCGTTGGGGAGAGGTGTTGGGGGTGAGGGGGCTATCCCGTGCACCAACTTCGTATCACGCCACCAAGCCCCACCGTAAGCACTGCACGGTGGGGATCGACCCTACGAAAACTTCGATCCCCACCGTGCGCCCGGCCACGGTGGGGCCTGCGGCATCCTCGCATCGCCGCGCTGAGCTTTCACCCCAGCCCCTCTCCCCAAAGGGGAGGAGCCAAGTGCTCGCGCGTGGCTTTTCCTTCGCGCCAGAGACGGTCAAGCGCGACGGTATCGTTGGTTTCCAATGCCTGCCGATATTCGGCAAGCCGCGATTCGTAGATTCGTAACGCGTTCAGCACCGCATCGCGGTTTTCGCGGAAGATGGCGGACCACACTTCCGCGTCGCCGGCCGCGATGCGGGTGGTGTCGCGGAAACCAGTCGCCGTCAGATAATGAAGGGATTCCGGCAAGCACCCCGCCAATGCGGAAGCAACAAGGTGCGGCAGATGGCTCGTCAGCGCGACCGCTCGGTCGTGTTCTTCAGGCGACATATCGCAAGTCTTGCTGCCCAGCGCTCGCCAAAAGCTGGCGATAGTATCGAGCGTCGTCGCCGAGGTCGTCGCGGTCGGCGTCAGCACGGTCCAGCGATGAACGAACAGGTCCGCATCCGCATGTTCCGGCCCGCGTTTTTCCGAACCGGCCAGCGGGTGGCTGCCTATGAATGAGACGCCGTCAGGCATTCGCCCCTCGAGAGCGGACGCAATGCGTGCCTTGGTGCTTCCTGCATCCGTGAGAATGCAGCCAGGAGGGCAATGCTTCGCATATTCGATGGCTTGTTCGGCAATGCGATCGACGGGGGTGCAGAGGACGACGATTTGCGAATCACGAAGCGCGGCTACGGGGTCGGTGTGGATTTCGTCGATGGCGCGGACGGTTTTCGCTTTCTCCAGCGTTTCCCGGCTTCGGCCCAGCCCGCGAACGGTCTCCGCCAACCCGCGTTTCTTGAGCGCCAGACCGATCGATCCGCCGATCAGGCCAACGCCGACGATGGTGACGACGGAAAACCGCATGCGCTCCTCACAATGGGTGGGGACATTGTAAGAGTTTGCGAGGCGCCTTGGTCAGCCGCGACGCGTCGCAGCGAACTGAATTGCGAAATCGCAATTCCACACTTGAATTCCGCCGGACGCTGCCGGAAACTAAAGCTGTATGCATCCCGCCATGGTTCCTTCTGGAACGTCTTCGGCCGTCGGCCTGATGCTCCGTGATTGCCGCATGCGAGGAAGCAACGGCTGATCGACTTGGTAGACGCCTTCAACGAATCTCGCATCGGCTCGAGGTATCGCTCCTTGGATCGCACGCTCTCCGTGTTGATGTGGCTTTTGATCCTCGTGATCGTCGGCGCCGGTGCCGGTTTTGGGGTCTATTCGTTCGTGGAGTGGACCCGACCTCGCGATGAGATCGTCAAGTTCACAGCTCCGCTGGAGAAGCGACCCGAACCGCCGCAGCGCGAAAAGCAGCGAATGTTCGGCGTGCTGGTGCCGGTCAACGAGTCGGTCTGGACTTTCAAGGTTCAGGGCAAGCCGGACATTATGGCGGCGTTTCGACCGAAATTGGACAAGTTCCTCGAAACGGTAAAGTTCAAAGACGGCGAACCCATGTGGGACGCGCCGAAAGACTGGATCGAGCGAGGCAAGAATCAGTTCCGCCATGCCACGTTGCTCGTGCCGATGGGGGACGACTTGCTCGATGTGTCGGTTTCGAAACTCGGCGGGCCGGATGCGCGATCGGTTTTGAAGAATGTGAATCGTTGGCGTGGGCAGCTGGGTCAGGGCCCCGTCGAGGAAGCCGATCTCGTCAACTACATCCGCAAGGTGGATGTGGGAGGACACCCAAGCGACTTCGTGGATCTCGAAGGATTCACCGTCGCCGGCAAAGCGCCTCCAATGGCGGGGAAGAAACAGCCGGAACCGAAAGTCACGCGACCCAAGTTCAAGGCCCCCGAAGGATGGGTGGAGCGAAAAGCCGCGGGCGGTTTCGCGATCCTTGCGTTCGGCATCGTGGACGAGAAAACCGACGAAATCGCCGAGGTGACCGTTACGCCGCTCCCTGGACCCGCGGGCGGCATCGGCGCGAACTTGAATCGCTGGCGTCAGCAGGTTGGGCTGAAGGACCTTGAGGAAGAGGACCTTGTCCACGAGCTGAAGTTCATCGAAATCGCGGGGGATAAGGGAGTGATCGTCGATTTCTCCAATCCTAAACACAACGACAAGAAGAAAGCACGCATCACCGGAGCCGTCTTCCTTGAACCGGCGTGACGTGGTTCGTGAAGCTGACGGGCCCGATCGATTTGGTGAGCGGCTCCAGCGCGCCCAATTCGAAGCATTCGCGAAGTCGATCCGCTTCGACGACGAGTGAGGTTTCCAGAGTGGTCCTCACGCTCCGCGTGAGGTCAGCCGCGATGTGAGGTCGAACCGCCGTCGTGGCGACAAGTTCATTTAACTTGTCGGAATTGAATTAGGTAAAAAACGAAACAAGTTCGATAAACTTGTTTCCACGGTCGTGTGTGATCAAGCGGCTGCTGACCTCACGCGGAGCGTGAGGACCACTCTCGAACGCATGAGGTATCGCCATGAACCCCAGCGAGATTCGCGAAGGCGTGCCGACGACGTCGGCTGCCGCTTTCACTGCCGAGCCGAAGCTGCCTACGCCGGACGTTCGACTCAAGACATCGCGCGAGCCGCGTCATCCGCTGCTGCTGATCCTCGACGCGGTCGCATCGTTGCGACTCACGGTGATCCTCTTCGCCCTCGCCCTCGTGCTCGTCTTCTACGGCACCTGGGCTCAGAAGGAACTCGGCACGTGGACCGCGGTCAACGCGTATTTCCGCTCGATGGTCGCCTACATTCCGCTGAAGGTGCTGCTCTTCTACACGGTCGATGAAGCCAAGCTGCCTGCGATCACGATCCCCTATCCTGGCGGATGGTTGCTGGGCGGGTTGCTGCTGGCCAACGTCGTCGCGGCGCACATCGTTCGCTTCAAGTTGACCTGGCGTCGCAGCGGCGTTCTCATCCTTCATGCCGGCCTCATTCTCATGATGCTCGGCGAATTGATCACGGGCCTCTATGCGATCGAAGGCCATATGTCGATCCGCATCGGCGAATCTTCGAACTTCGTCGAGCACAACGACCGCCCCGAATTGGCGTTCGTCAAGAAGCTGGACAACGAAAAAGAAGAGGTCGCTGTTCTTCCCGCTCGCGTGATGCTTGATGCGCTGAAGCGGGGCGACGGCTTGGTTCAGCACCCGGACCTGCCGGTCGACGTACGCGTCAAATCGCTGATGAAGCACTCGAAACTCGTGGACAAGTTCGATCCGAACAGCAACCCAGCGACGACTGGCGAGGGGAGAACGGTTATCGCCGCCGAGAAGGAAGAAGGAGCCGGCGCGGCTTCAAGCCAGGTCGATGTGCCGAGCGCGTACGTCACTTTTCTCGACAAGAAAAGCGGCGCGGATCTCGGAACGTACTTGATGTCCATTTGGCTGAACGATCCGCAACCCGTGACCGTCGATGGCTCGACGTACGACGTGTCGATGCGTTTTAAGCGATCGTACAAGCCCTACACGATCAAACTGAACGACTTTCACCACAAGAAATTCGTCGGCGTCAATATTCCGAAGGATTTCAAAGCTTTCATCGAATTGCACGATCCGGAAAACAAGGTTGTTCTGAAGCAGATTCAGATCTACATGAACAACCCTCTCACCTATCGTGGCGAAACGTTCTATCAATCTGCGGTATTGATGGGGGACTCGGGCACCGTTCTTCAGGTGGTCCGCAATCCGGGTTGGGTGCTGCCGTACCTGTCGTGCATCATGGTTTCGCTCGGCATGCTGGTTCACTTCGGCATCAATCTGCTCGGATTCCTCGAGAAGACTCTGCCCCGCGCCGTGACTCCGCCGGGAACTCGACCGCTGCCGGCTGTCAATCCGCGCTTGCCTCGGCTTGGGTGAGACCAGAATGCCACTCCGACAAGTTGAATAAACTTGTCGCCACGAAAACACCACGACTTCCGCGAACGGCGCGGAGGCATCATGAAACAGGCGGATTCCGGAGATCGATCATGCGTACCGTGGTGACTTGGCTGCCGGTCATGCTGACTGCGGCGTTCTTCGCCTACCTCGCGACGCCTGCCCGCGACAGCGAGGATGATTTCCATCTGAATCGTTTCAGCCGCATTCCCGTTGTCCACAATGGTCGGCCGATGCCGATCGATTCGCTCGCACGAACGGCGCTCATGACGCTGAACGGCGGCCGGCAGACCTACAAGGAACTGCTTCCCAAAACCGCGGAAGACAAACAAAAGGAAGCGGCCGGCGAAAAGGTCGCGGAACGATTCGTCACGAAGCCGGCCGTCAAGTGGTTCCTCGATTCGCTCATCAGCGGCGGCGGCAAGGGACCGGCGGTGGAGCATCGCGTCTTTTACATCACCGATCTCGACTTGCAGAACATGCTCGGTTTCAAGCCCGAAGAACGCCCCGGCTTCCGCTATGCTTATGGCGAGATCGCACCGAAAATGGATCTCCTTCGCGAAGAAGCCGAACGTATACGCAATATCGAACCGAAAGAACGCACGCGACTCGACAACCATGTCATGGAGCTGGCGTCGAAGCTGGAGGTCTTCCTCCGCATCAGCCATTTTGACGACCCGCACTATCTCTTCCCGATGGGTCCGCGCGAAGAGTGGAAGAAACTCTCCGAAGGCGCCCGCGAACTTCGCGCCGGCGGACGCGAGCATCCGGTCCTGGCGGCATTCAAGAAGCTTGTCATCGCCTACGAAGACGGCGACAAGCGAGCGTTCAACGCTGCGGTGGCCGAGTACGAGCAGGCGGCGGAAACGCACGTTCCTGAAGATCGATTCAAGGCTTATGCGGAGACGATGTTCAACAAGGTGTCTCCGTTCTATTGGACGCAATTTCTCTACTGGGTGGCATTCACCCTCGCCTGCGTATCATGGCTCGGATGGTTCCGCGAACTGCGGGCGGCTAGCCTTTACCTGTGCGTGTTGCTCTTCGCCATCCACACCATCGCCATCGGCACCCGCATGTGGCTGCAGGGACGGCCGCCGGTGACGAATCTCTATTCGTCTGCCATCTTTATCGGCTGGACTTCCATGCTCACTGCGTTGATCATGGAAACGATTTACCGCAACTCGATTTCGCTCGCCTTTGGCAGCGTCGTCGGAGCCGTGTCGCTGACGATCGCCTACTATCTCGGCATCGGCGAAGACACCATGGCGATGCTGCAAGCCGTGCTCGATACGAACTTCTGGCTCGCCACCCATGTGACGACGATCACCTTCGGCTACTCCGCGACCTTCCTCGCGGGAGCAGCCGCTGCGGCGTACATCTTGCTTGGCGTGTTCACGCCCGCCCTTCGCGGCGAAAACGGCACGATGCTCGGCAAAATGATCTACGGCATCCTCTGCTTCGCCACGCTGCTGAGTTTCGTCGGCACCGTGCTCGGCGGAATTTGGGCGGATTATTCGTGGGGTCGATTCTGGGGTTGGGATCCGAAGGAAAACGGAGCCCTCATGATCGTGATCTGGAACGCGTTGATCCTGCACGCCCGCTGGGGCGGCATGGTGAAAGCCCGCGGCGTCGCCGTTCTCGCCCTCTTCGGCAACTGCATCACCTCATGGTCCTGGTTCGGCACCAACTTGCTCGGTATCGGCCTGCATGCCTACGGCTTCATGGCCGGCGCGTTCTACGGTTTGCTCGCCTTCTGCGGTCTCAACCTCGTCATCATGGCGATTGGCCTGATTCCGCAGAGAAACTGGGCCAGCTTCCGCCGAGAATATCCCTCTCGGCTACCAGAACCGAGCGAACCGCTCGCGCCGGTCGGAGCGGTGTAGAAATCTCGGCCTCCCTCTCGCGACGCGATTTCGAGTCAGGTGCTAAGCCGCCCCCGACTCGAAGTCGCGTCTGCGGATTCGACGTCGCCCCAGCCGTGCGGTTTGGGGAATGCCGAGCGCAACGCCAAATGCGTCGGCATGAAAATTCCTAGCGGCAAGCCAATGACCAGCAACGCGAACCAAGCGGTCGGATGCATCCACGTCTGAGGGGTTTCGTCGCTCATTCCGTAGACGTAGTTGATGTTGACGGGTTCGGTCGCATCCTTCGTTGGCCCCGGCATCCACATCCAGCAAACCACCAGCAACGCAATCGCGATCACGCTCCACCCCGCGAACGCGCGCCGGTCGTAGCCCAGTCGCCACACCATCCACAGAAGCAGGAACGGCAGCCAGAAGTGGAAAAACGAGAGCCCGCGTGCGAAGAGCGTGTATTTGGAATCGAACATGTAATTCGTCATTCCAAGCCACTCGCCGCCGAAAAGGCCGATCAGGAAGTCGATGCACCAGATGGCCTGCGGAATGAGAATGCCCACCGCAGGCATCGAGGCCCAAAGCGAACGTTCGGTCCATATCGCCACGAGCGACATCAGGATCGCGATGTCGCAAAAGTGAGAAAATTCGTAGAGAGGACCGTATTCGTTCAGTAATAAGGAATGAGCACGGCCAAGTAGCAGGTAAGCAACAGTTTCGCCCAGAGCGGGAAGCCTCGAGGCTTCGCGTCTCCGGTCGCGGCAATCTCGTTCATACTTCGCCTCTTTGAGGGATTTCAATTCGGCTGCGTCAAGCATCACAAATTCCATGCAAAAGACAAGGCGCCGAAACTTGCTGAGCGCATCGCGAAGGCACGCTTTTTCCGATCGAATGACCTAAAGATTTTTTCCAGAGTCATTTACGCCAACTCACTGAAACGAACTTCGAGTCGATAAAAAAGGCGTCGATCACTTGACTGCGAAGTCTTTTGCCGAAAACTCCGCTTGCATCGAAGTTTCCGCGCCGGGCTTCATTTCGACTACTGTTCGCTTCTCGACCGGCGACGCGAAATGAACGCGTAGGGTCTGCTGCTCTCGAAAATCAAGGTCCTGGCCGGCGACATGCCAATTCGGAAGCCAAGCGACAACGCGATAGTTGCCGGGTGGAACGTTGTTCATGCGAAAGCTACCGTCCGCATCCGTCGTTGCGGCGAAAGGATGATCGCTGACGTAGAGATAAGCGCGTAGCCAATAAAAGCCGCCGCCGCAGCCGAGTTCGGTGATGCCGGATTGGTCGAGGGCGCCACTTGAGGAACGTTTCGCTTCGGCAGCGGCAGTTGGAAGAAGTTGGCGCCGCGGACTTTCAAGGCGTAGTAACGTTCGTCGCGGTTGGCGACCTCGATCTTGTCGCCTCGCTTGAGGATTGCCGACGGACCGGGCGGCTTGGCCCTGAAGAATGAACAATCCCTTCGGTTGAACTCGACGCGTATCCTCCCCCTTCAATCGATTCCTTGGCGTCAGTCCTTCGAGCCAAACGATGGCGTGAGCGACGCCGCCGGACTTGGCGATGTTCGGCCCGATGCGGATTGGGTTGCTGAGTGCCGGCAAGCGGCGAAAGCACGTCGCCCGAATCTTTGCGATTGGCGACCACCTTGAAGTCGGGAACCGTCGGCACATCTCCCTGCCAACGGACCGTGCCGACGAGCGTACCAAGTTTCCGTCTTGGCCGAACGCGAATTTTGAGCCGAGCCGAAAAAGCCGTCCGCGACCAACTGTGCAGGGCGGACTTGCATGAGCGAAACCTTCCTTGGACAATGACTTCTTACCGTCTGCTGCAGACTGACGAGAGATGCCTGATGCCCCCAACCTCCGCCGGCTACTTGGTTCGTCCGATCGCGAAGCCCCGACTGAGTCCCCTGCCCCGCGCGGCCAGAGCACGCGAGCGATCACGCGGGCCGACACTCCGGCGTGCAATTTCCACATCACCTTCATCCGGGATTCCAGTGGCATTATCACAAGCATTGCACGGGAGGTTTACTATATCCTCGAAGGCTGCGGCAAGATGCAGCTCGGCGACGACGTCATCGACATCCCGAGCCAGGTTTAGTCATCCTCATCGAACCTGGCACGCGCCCATCGCCTCCTGGAGCACCGAAGGCGTCCGCACCATCGTCTTCGGCACGCCGGCGGCAGGCCGGAAGACGAGCATTTCGATTGAACGCGATTCGGAGCGGGTCCACCCGGATTAGCACGCTGCGCGGCGAAGTGCTCGCGGGTTTCCGCTGTTGGTTCGATTCTCGCCGGGGACCTGCGAGCGGCACTTTATCGCGCAGCGCTGCTAACGGCGTGTGGACTACCTTCACGGTTCGCGGCGCTGGCCATCAGATACGCGAACAGGTCGATCTGTTCGTCACGATCGGTACGTCGAAACAGCCCTTCCGGCATTAGCACTGGCCGGGTTCCGTGATGCTCTCCACATCGGCTTTGCCGAAGGCGCGTGAGGCGTTCGGTCGGCGTTTGCACGACCCGGTGTTTGCTCGTTTCTCGACACCACAATGCCCTGAATCGTTCGACCATCGTTCATCACGAGGATCGACATGCAGAGCTCGGGAGCGAGACTGGAACTCGAGGTCGATGATGTTCTCGAGCAGGTATTCGAGGTTCGTCCGCTGGGCGCCAGTGAGGTCAGGCCCGATCTTGGCCCCTTCGCCGAACAACGTGTGGCAGCTCCGCGCAGTTTTCGCCGCCCTCCCCTTCGCCCGATCGCCCTTGGCGACCGCTTCCGTCGTCATCACCTTGCGATAGTGGCCGATGAGCGTCTGCTTCTGAGATGAAATTGGCCGCAACTCGGGCCATAGGCAGGCGAGCGTTTTCTGCACGCCGTCGTCCTTCAGATTCTGCATCTGGCGAACCTGGAGAACGGCCACGGCCAGTCGATCGCTTTGGAATCGACAGCTTCGAGCAGGCGTTTCGCGGAATCGGGCCGAGTCGCGAGCATGTTGATCGTCTCGGTTTTCCCAGCCGCGGACATCGTGCGATATCGGCCCAGCAGCATGTCGGCGAGGTCCGCATTCTTGAGCGACGAAAGCGCGCGGATTGCCTCGGGAGCGACCTCGGCATCGTCGAGCAGGCCGACCATGATCTGCCCCAAATCCGCCGGTTTCGCCTCCGAAAGCACGAAGATCGCCTGCCGCCGCGCATCGCGGCCGGAGGATTTGGTGGTGGCGATCTTCTTCGTTTCCTCGATCGCATCGCCATTGCCGAAGGTCACGCCGAGTTCGCGAGCGAGGCGGCGGACTTCTTGGTCTTCACTTTTCAGCAGATTTCGCTGCGCGGTTTCCCAACCTTTCGGCGCCTCGACCTTACGTTGCCCACGCAACCCTTCGGCGATTCCGAGAAGCACATCCTTTTGATGCTTGACGGAAGGAAACTTCTCGTTCGGTGACTCAAAGCCTCTGATCATGGAGGCGAATCCGCCGCTGCTTCCTCGCCCTTCAGTGAAACGACGGGCAATGAACTGGCGGACTAACGGAATCTTGCAGTTTGTGAGGCATCCCGCCGCAGGACAGCAGTCGTTTGCCAAAACCCATTCGCCTAGCCCGTACCAGAGCATCAGCGGGAACATCGGATCATCGGCAAAGTCCTCTCGCTTTGACAGGGCGGAGACGAGGTTCGTCCGCTGCAAGATGGGAATTCGCTGAAGGACCGATGCAAGATGGTTAAGGACCAAGCCAGAGCGATCGCTCTTTGCGAGACGATGCATCGCATCAAGCGCTTCCGCAGAGGGCTGCCGGCTTTCCGCGAGAAGTTGGATGCCCCAAACGCGGACGTGTTCGCTCTCGTCACCTAGCGTTTTGAGCAACATCGCTTCCGGCGCCGCACCGATGGCATGCAGCGACCAAAGTGCTCGCAGACGATGCACGACCTCCTTCGACTCCTTCAGCGTCCGCTCCAGGGCGGATTTCGCTTCGGCCACATCCTTCCCTGCTGCGGCCCGCTCTTGCAACACACGGCGCGATTGGCGGGCGTACCAGTCATTGAGATGTAGTTGCAGGTCCGCGAGTTCCTTGTCGCTCAGCTTGGCGATATCGCGAATCTTCGGTGCCGTGGGCGTGCCGTGGGCAATCTTGTAGATACGCCCCGAGGTGCGGTGGACGCCGTCGTTTTCGTGGCACTCGCCAATGTCGGACCAGTCGGCCACATAGACGCCGCCGTCGGGACCGGTGATCAGGTCGATGCCGCGGAAGTAGGGGTCGTCGCTAAACACCATGTCCGGCGCATGCTTGCCGACGTAGCCGGCCCCCTTGCGTTCGAGTTTGTCGTTGTTGATGCGTCGGCCATGCAGATTCAGCGTGAAGAGCGTGTTGCGGTATTTCTCCGGCCAGTTGTCTCCCTGATAAATCATAAGGCCCGAGTGGGCGTGGCCGCCGCCCGCTTGATCCGTCGTCGGCGTAACGCCCTTGCTGCGGATGTCGGCCCAATTCTCCACCGTGTCCCAGTGGAAATGGTCGGCCGTCTGCTCGATCACCTGATACGTGTGCGGATTCGGGTCGGCGCCGTACATGCGGCGAAAATGGGCGCCGGGGACCGCATGCCAGAGATGGCCGATGACGGTGTTGATGAAGAACAACTCGCCATGCTGATCCCAGTCATGGCCCCAGGGATTCGTCGTCCCCCAGCAGACGACCTCGAATTTCTTCGTGACCGGGTGGACTCGCCACATGCCGCAACTAAGCTTCGTCCGCTTGTCCGCCGGAGTGCCGGGAACGCCGACGTTCGACTCCGCGAGAATGCCGTGTCGGCCATACAGCCAGCCGTCGGGGCCCCATTTGAGACCATTGACGATGTTGTGGCGGACGGCCGATTCGTTCCAACCATCGAGGACGACGATCGGCTCGCCATCGGGCTTATCGTCGCCGTCGCGATCGGGGATGAAGTAGAGGTAAGGGGCGCACAACGCCCACACGCCGCCGAAGCCGATTTCGATGCTGGTAAGGCGTTTCCCCTTGTCCCAGAAAACGGTCCGCTTGTCGAATTTCCCGTCGTTGTCCGTGTCTTCGAGAATGACGATGCGGTCGCTTTGCGTCAGATCGAAATTGACCTTCGATTCGGCATAGGTGTAATTCTCCGCAACCCAAAGCCGGCCTCGGCCATCGAACGTCATCGAGATCGGCTGCTGCACCTCCGGTTCGGCTGCGAACAGCGTTGCCTTGAAGCCCTCCGGCAGCTTCAGCTTCTTGAGCGCCTCCCGCGGCGAGAGCAGCGGAATTGTTTCCTTCTGCGTATTCTTCGGCGACGGAAACTCGCCCGGCTCATGAGCGGCGACCAGGCCGGCGAGGACCATAAAACCCGAGAAAAGCAAAGCGATTCGCGATGGCATGGGAGAGCTAACCTTCGTGCGGCAGGATGCGGAGCGTTGCAGCATAACCAATCGCATGTCGTGTCGCAAATGCCGACCGACTCGTTGAATCGCACAGATTCGGTTGCAACATGCGATCGATTGCTTTATGCTGCAATTACCCTCCTGCGGCTTTATTCCCGCTTCCTTTTTGAGCCTTTGATGCATCGCCTCTGGATACCATTGGCCGCCTTGGCATTTGCGATTCCGGTGTGGGCTCAGGCTCCTGCTGATGCGTTGCGTCCCTATCCCGCGGCCGTCTCGCTCCGAGGAAAGGACGACCGGCAACAACTTCTGATCGCAGCGTCGGTCGGCTCGAAATCGATCGACGTCACGTCCGAAACCACGTTCGTATCCACAAACCCCGCGGTAGCAACAGTTACCTCGGACGGAATCGCGACTCCCGTCGGCGATGGCGAGACGACGATATTGGCTAAAGCACGCGGAAAGGAAACATCGATCAAAGTCGTTGTCCGCGACGGCAAAAATCACTTACCGGTCACCTTCGAAAAGGATGTGCAGCCGATCCTCGCGCGGGCGGGGTGCAATAGCGGGCCGTGTCATGGCAAGACGCGTGGGCAAAACGGCTTTCAGCTGTCGCTGCTCGGTTTCGACGACGATTTCGACTACGCGGCACTGACCGCTGAGAACCGCGGGCGTCGGATTTTCCCGGCTTCGCCGAACGCCAGCTTGCTTCTGCTCAAAGGAGCGGGCGAGGTCGCGCATGGGGGCGGGCGGAAGATTCAAGTTGGCGATCCGCATTACGTAACTCTGCGACGTTGGATCGCATCCGGCGCTCCGCGAACTCCGGCAACCGAACCGAAACTGCTGCGGATCAGCGTGGAGCCGAGCGAACGCATTCTCGATGCGAAGGCGGCCCAGCAGTTGGCGGTCACCGCCATTCGCGGATGGCTCCACAGGCGAGCGCACCTCGCGATGTACCAGTCGAATGAGAGCGTCGTCGCGGCGGACCCCGACGCGAAGGGGCATGTGAAAGCGGGGCCGTTGCCGGGCGAGGCGGCGATCATGGCACGCTACATGGAAAATTCGCCGTCTGCAACGTGCTGATTCCGGTCGCCAAGCCCGCTTCGCCGGATTCGTATGCGAAGCTGCCGCGTCAGAACTTCATCGACGAGCATGTCTGGAACAAGCTCGCGAAACTCGGCATCGCTCCTTCCGATCCGTGCAGCGATGCCACCTTCTTGCGTCGCGCATTTCTCGATGCGATCGGGCGCGTGCCGACGCCGGAAGAGACGCGCGACTTTCTCGCGGATGCATCGCCGGATCGACGAACCAAGCTCGTCGATCATGCCGCTCCGGCGGTCCGAATGGGGCGATTTCTGGGCGAACCGTGGGCGGACCTCCTGCGGCCCAATCCGTATCGCGTCGGCATCAAGGCCGTGTTCAGTATGGACTCCCTGGCGCGACGCATTCCGACGCAATATCCCCTACGACCAGTTCGTCCGCGAAATGTTGACGGCTCAAGGCAGCAGCTTCCGCAAGGGCGACGGTCTTCTATCGCGATCGACGCGAACCCGAAGATCGCCGTCGCGACCAACTGTTCCTGGGTATTCGCCTGGACTGCGCTGATGCCACCATCATCCGTTCGAGGTTTGGAGCCAGGACGACTTCTTCCCATTTCGCCGCCTATTTCTCGAAGCTTGGCCGCAAGGGCGTCGGGTTATCGCCACCGATATCAGGTGGCGAGGAAGTCCTGTTCGCTCAAAGCCGGTTCGCTGAAGCATCCGCGCCTGGGCAAGGAAATGCAGCCGCGGCCGCTCTTCGGCGAAACTCCCAGATCGGTCCGGACGACGATTTGCGCGAGCCTGGTCCGCTGGATCCTCAGCGAGAATCAGAAATATTTCGCCAAGGTGCAGGTTAATCGCGTGTGGGCGGACATGATGGGACGCGGCATCGTCGAACCGATCGACGATCTCCGGGCGACCAACCCGCCGACCAACGGCCCGCTGCTCGACGCGTTGGCCGAGCAATTCCACAAGGACGGCTACGACCTGAAGAAACTAGTTCGCCGAATCATGATGTCGCATGTCTACGGCCTGTCGTCGATCCCCAATGGAACGAACGTCGGCGATCTGCGGAACTTCTCGCGACACTATCGGCAGCGACTGCGCGCGGAAACGATGCTCGATGCGATCAGCGACATCGTCGGCGTGCGCGACAATTTTGATGCAGGGGCGCCGGGAACGCGGGCGATGGAGCAGTGGACGGTTCGCACCTCGTCGATCTTCCTCGACAGCTTCGGCCGACCGAACCCGAACCAGGATCCGCCCTGCGAGCGTCTGCCCGATACGACCGTGGTGCAAGCGGCTCCACCTGATGAGATTCGCCGACGCTTGCGAGCAGAAACGGGCGACAGCGGCAGCCCGGCGAAGCTGGCGGCGACAAGAAAACGCCTTCCGAAATCGTGGATGAACTGTATCTTTGGGTGTACGCCCGCCTGCCCAACACCGAAGAACGCAGCCAAGCCATCCGCCGTTTCGACGCCGCAACCGCCGGCAGGCTACGGAAGATTTGCTCTGGGCGTTGCTGAATTCGCCGGAGTTCGTGTTCAGGGATTGATGTCGTCTCGCTCCCTCGCCCCGCTGGGGAGAGGGGGTTGGGGGGTGAGGGGGCCATCCCGAGACTGGTTCATCGCCGCCAAGCCCAGGGTAAGCGCAGCGCCGCAGGGATAAAACTGACGAACAGCGTGATCCCCACCCTGCCTTTCGCTTACGGTGGGCTTGAAATGATTACGACGCCGCGAGGGGCTTTACCTCTGCCCTCTCCCCAGGGGAGCCAGACGAGAACAGGAACCTTCTATGACGCCGAATCGTGCGGTGGCAGAAGCTGGGTCTGGGCGGCCTTTTGGGCGGGTCGTTCGTCAATGGCTTGCAGCTCAAAGCGCTTGGAGGCCAGCGATCGCCGCGATTCCGCCGAAAGCGGATGCGTGCATTCTTATTTGGCTCGACGGTGGGCCGACGCATTATGACGTTCGACCCGAAGCCGGACGCCCCTGCCGAATCCGCGGCGAGGTTCAAGCCGATCGTCGCGGACTTCAAGGATGCATTTCTCCGAACACATGACGGAAGCTTGCCGCCATGAGCGACAAGCTGGCGATCGACTCATCGATGCGGCATGATCAGGGAAATCATGGAGCCGGCAATCACTACCTCATGACCGGCGGCTCCGCCGCCATTCGGTCGGTTGCGGGCGCCTTCGTCAGCTATCACCCGAGCATGGGTTCCGTCGTTGCCCACGAACGCCCGGCTCCGAATGGCTTGCCGGCCTACTTTTCGATTCCCGAGATGTCGCGATCGGGAGGGCCGAATTTCCTCGGGGCGAAGAACGCCCCGTTCGTGGTGCAGGACAATCGAATACGCCCGGCTTCCGCGTCCGCGATGTGGCCTTGCCTGCCGGGCTCTCCGGTAGGCCGATTCGGCACGCGTCAGGAGATTCGCCGCGAAGTGGATCGCCTGGCGGATGCCGCCGATCCCGCTGCCGGCGATCCGGCCGCCTCGCTCGACGACAATTATCGCCAGGGCACGATCTGATTTCCTCGGCCCAAGCTCAGGCCGCGTTCGATATCCATCGCGAATCGGAGCGCGTCCGCGACCGCTATGGCCGTACGCCGTTCGGGCAACGCGCTCTGCTCGCTCGTCGCCTCGTCGAAGCGGGCGTCCCCTGGGTCACCCTCTACCACGGCGGCTGGGACCATCACACGAATCTGTTCTCGTCGCTCCGCAATCTGCTGCCGAGCGTGGACCAGGTCGTCGCGACGCTGATCGAAGACCTGAGCCAGCGCGGCATGCTGGAGCGGACGATGGTGATCGTGCTCGGCGAGTTCGGCCGCACGCCGCAGATCAACAAGGATGCGGGCCGCGATCACTGGTCGAATGCGATGTCCGTCCTCTTCGCGGGTGGCGGCACTCCCGGCGGCGTCTGCGTCGGCGCCACTGATGTTCGCGGCTACAGCCCCGCGGGCAAGACGCATTCGCCGGAGAATTTCGTCTCCTCGATCTACCTCAAGTTGGGAATCGACCCGAATAAAATCCTCTACTCCGGCGAAGGCCGCCCCTCTCACATCGTGAGCGACCCGACGCCGATCCAGGAATTGATGTCCTAAACCTGCGGTGGGTGGCACACCCAGAACGAAGTGATGGGTGTGGTGAAGCCGCAGGGATCTCAACTCCATGGGATGAGGTCTTCTGCGAGATCACCACACCCATCACTTCGTTCTGGGTGTGCCACCCACCGGCACTTCGACGTCGCTTGAAAACCATTGCAGATTGCCATGCCTTTTGGATGCAACATGCCACGCATTGCTTGGATGTTCCTGGCCCTCGTCGGCAGTCCTGCCTTCGCGGCTCCGCCGAAGCTTGATCAGCTATTCCCCGCCGGCGGGCAACGCGGGACGACGGTGCAGGTGCAAGCGGTCGGCGCCTTCGAGCGTTGGCCCGTGCAGGTTTGGTGTTCCACTTCGGCCATTCAGGTCAAAGCGGGCGACAAAGGCAAACTAACGGTGCAGATCGCCGCGGATGCGATTCCCAGCGTGCATTGGATTCGCCTGCACGACGCCGAGGGAGCGAGCGTTGCTCGGCCCTTCCTCGTGGGCACGTTGCCGGAGATCACCGAATTAGAGCCGAACAATGCCGCGGAATCCGCTCAGAAGCTGACGGAGCGACGCGTCGTCATCAACAGCAAGTTCGAGAAAGCGGCCGACGTCGATGTGTTCGCGGTCGAACTGAAGAAGGGCCAAACTTTTGTCGCAGCGATGGAAGCGCAGCGGAATTTGCGATCGCCGATGGATGGCGTGCTGCAAATCCTCGATGCGAACGGAATCGTCCTCGCGCAAGGCAACGACCACTACGGCTATGATCCGCTGATCGCCTTTGATCCGCCGCGCGATGGATCGTATTTCTTGCGAGCATTCGCGTTCCCCTCGATGCCGGACGCCACCGTACGATTCGCGGGGAGCGACAAATTCATCTACCGCCTCACGCTCACCGATGGCCCATTCGTTGATCACGCGTTCCCGCTCGTCATCGCTCGCAAGGGGGCGACGAAGGTCGAACTCGTCGGTTGGAATGTGCCTGCTGCATTGAAGTTTCCATCCGTGCAACCGAAGGACGGCAGCGATGAGGCCTGGATCGCGGATGCCGCCCTTCCTTCTGCCGTATCCCTCGCGGTGGACGATATGCCTCACATCGCCGGCGACGCGAAAGCCTCGCTTCCGATTCCTTCCTCCATCAGCGGCCGCATCAGTAAGCCGGGCGAAGCCATGAGCCATCGCTTCGCGGGCAAGAAGGGTCAGAAGGTCGAATGGCATGCGGAGTCCGCATCCTTTGGTTTCGATCTCGATCCCGTCGTTCGCCTGTTCGATGCAAAGGGGAAAATGCTGAGCGAAGCGAAGGCGTCCAAGATCGGCGGCGATTCGCAAGCCGCGTACACGTTTCCCGAAGACGGCGAAGTGAACGTCGAAATCGGCGACCTCACCCGGCAAGCGAGTCCCCGGCATGTGTATCGCCTCAAGGCCGCCTTGCAGGAACCCGCTTACGTGCTGAAAGTCGCAGGCGACCGCTTCCTTCAACCCGCGGGCAAACCGCTCGACATCGACGTGACCTTCGAGCCGAAACACGGTTTCAAGCAACCGATCGAATTGGAAATCGTCGGATACCCCGCGAAAACGACGACCAAAACCAAAGACGCGAAGACCCTAACGCTCCATCTCGAACCCGCGAAGGATGCCTTCGCCGGCCCGGTTCGCATCGTCGGCAAAACCAAAGGCCTTCCGGATCGCCCGGCTATCGCCACGATCGCCGAGTTGGAGCGGACCACGTCCGACCTTTGGCTCACCGTCGGCAAGTAGGGAGACACCGCATGCCGCCAGCGAACCGTGAGGGTTTGGCTGTCGTCCCAAACCATCGTCGTGGCGAGGTAGGCGAGCTGCTGTGCCGTCCAACGGGTCGGCGTCGGATGTCATGGATCGAGCCTTCGTGCTTCGAATGTTGCGAAAAAACAAAGCGTAACGAAGGCTCGACCTATTTGACATATCTTCGCCTTGCGTTGAATTCCTCCCACCACACCTGAGCTGCGTTGCGTGCCTTACTTCGACGGGCCCCTAGCGAGGTTCGCCAACGCTTCCGATATCACCGCCGAAGCATGTCCCTACCCGACACGCTGCGTCTCGACTGGAGGCATGATTGAGCGGTGAATGAGGGTAGTTCGATCAACCCAGCCAAGGACCCGCCCAAGGAGGGCACACGCGTTCCACGAACATACACTTATATCACGCTATGAATGGGCGTGCCGCGCAGAAACGAAAGCACATTGTCCACGGCTCCTCCGTTCAGCAGATCCATTCCTTCCGGCGTTTGATCCGCGATGTGCGGCGTCAGCACCACATTGGGGCACGACAAGATCGGATCGTCGGCGGGCAGCGGCTCCGTCGGAAACACATCGATCCCCGCACCATATAGATGCTCGGATCGCAACATCTCAACGAGAGCCAAATGATCGACAATCGCTCCGCGGCCGGTGTTCACCAGCACGGAGCCTCGCTTCATCAGCGACAGCTCACGGGCGCTGAGCAATCCACGACTTCGATCCGACAGAGGAAGATGAATGCTGACGACGTCGGAGGTTGCCAGCAATACCTTAAGCGGGACGAACGGAACTCCGAGAGCCTTCGATCGCTCGTTCGCCGGATGAAACGTCCACGCACACACTTCCATGCCGACCGCTTGCCCCAAGCGCATCATCT
The DNA here is from genome assembly GCA_046350235.1 of Gemmataceae bacterium. Lineage (GTDB taxonomy): Bacteria > Planctomycetota > Planctomycetia > Gemmatales > Gemmataceae > JAIEPT01. The sequence goes on from JAXMAT010000019.1 coordinate 22,297, forward strand.
CCGCGCCGATCGGGCCGGCTCCGATGACGCCTAGTTTTTTGCCATGCAGGAACACCAGATCGCGTGCCTTCCAGAGACCGCGTTTCAAATCCTCGGTGCAACGCCACGCGTTTCGAGCGACGGCGAACATCAGGGCGAGGGCATGCTCCGCGACGATCTTTGCCGTCTTCCCCGGAATGTTGCAGACGGCGATGCCAAGCTCCTTCGCCGCGGCGACGTCGATCGCATCCGTCCCGATGCCGCAGACGGTGATCATGCGAAGATCGGGACAACGACGCAGCACGCTGCCAGGCCATTTGCAGGCGCTGCGCGAATTGATCATGCACGTCGCCCCCGCGACTCGGCGAATCTTCTCCTCATCCGTACTCGGACGATTGTCGTAGATACGAACCTCCGCCTCCGCTTCGAGCCGAGCGAGGTGAGGCGAGCCTTGCAATTGCGGCGGATCGTCCGCGGGGATGACGACGCGGGGACGAAGTGCGGCCATGTCAATCGCTCCAAAGGTTCGCCGCATCTTATCCGAGGTCGAATTCGATTGCATGGCCCGACGTCGCGTCAAAGAATGAAACCTCGCCCTTTGGAGACCCACTCATGTATCACGTCATTCTTCTGGTTCCGCTTGCTTGCATTGCAACACTTCACGCGGATGATTTGCCATCATCGATCGCGTTGGAGGCAGAGATCAAGAAAAGCATGAACGAGCGAGGCGTTCAGCCGTTCACGCTGCGATTGGTCGCCAAGGACAAAGAAGTCGTCGTCCTGACGGATGGCTTTTCGCCGAAAGTTTCGCAGGAGGGAAAGGTGTGGACTATCCTGTTTACGCCGACCGATCGGAAGGACGACAAGGGACGAACCATCGTCCAACCGCCGACGCGTTACGGCCTCGTCAAGCTGCAACCGAACGAAGTGGCCCTGATGCATGTCCCCTACTCACCCACAATCCGCGAAGCGATTAAGGAAGCCGCCGACGGAAACGGCGAAATCCGCGTCATATACGAAGTTACCCAGACGTGGGCGAAACGCCTTGGAGCAACGCCTTGCAAAGTCTCTTCCATGGCCGCGAAGTGAAACTCCAGTGGACCGACCTCCGCTCGAATCGCCTTTCCCGCCACATCGCTATAATCCCACCAACGTTCATTGATGGAAGGGGATCGCTGTGGCTGCGGAAAAGCCGTTGGTCGGCATCATCATGGGAAGCATCTCCGACTGGGACACCATGCAATCGGCGGCGGAAATTCTCGAGAATCTCGGCGTTCCCTTCGAGACGAAAGTCGTCTCCGCTCACCGCACGCCCGACTTGCTGATGGAATACGCAGCCTCCGCCGAAGGTCGCGGTATGAAGGTCATCATCGCAGGGGCCGGCGGTGCGGCACATCTTCCCGGCATGGCGGCATCTAAAACCGTGCTACCCGTGCTGGGCGTGCCGGTCGAATCCAAGATGCTCCGAGGCCTCGATTCGCTGCTTTCCATCGTGCAGATGCCCGCGGGGATTCCGGTCGGCACTCTCGCCATCGGACAAGCCGGAGCGAAAAACGCGGGCCTCCTCGCCGCGGCCATTCTGGCGAACGAGAATGCTGTCCTGCGCAGAAACTCCATGACTTCCGCAAAGCACAGACGGACAAAGTGCTTGCCGTCGAAATCCCCGCCACCACGGCTTTCTGATGAACCGCTCGCCGATTCTTCCTGGCCAAACCGTCGGCATCGTCGGCGGGGGACAATTGGGGCGTATGTTCGCCCTTGCTGCTCGCCGCATGGGATACCGCGTCCACGCCTTTGATCCGACGCAGGACGCCCCTGCAGGACAGGTTGCCGACGTCGAAATTGTCGCGGCCTACGACGATATCAACGCGGCCCGTCGCTTCGCCGCCGGCGTGGATGTCGTCACGTTCGAGTTCGAGAATATCCCTGCCGAGACGTTGCGAACCATCGAAGAACTCAAGCCGGTGCATCCGTCGCCGGAAGTCCTGCATACGTGCCGCCACCGTCTTCGCGAAAAGGACTTCCTCAGCGGAAATGGTTTTCCAGTAGCCCCATATCGAGCGGTGCGAAGTCCCGAGGAACTTGCGGAAGCGATCAAGGTGATCGGCCTCCCTGCGATCCTGAAAACAGCCGAGTTCGGCTACGACGGCAAAGGACAGGTGCGGATCGATCGGGCGGAAAACCCGGATGCGATCTGGGCTACGATGAATCGTCCGGTGGCGGTGCTGGAAGGATTTGTTCCCTTCGATAAGGAAGCCTCCGTCATCGTGGCGCGCGGACTCGACGGGGCCATGACGACCTTCGGCCCCGTCGAAAACGCCCACGCTCGCCACATACTCGATGTGACCACCGCACCAGGCGACCTGCCGCCCCGAGTGGCGAAGGATGCAGTCGAAATCGGTCAAGCGATCGCAAAATCGCTTGATGTGGTGGGATTGATCGCCGTCGAGATGTTCATCGTCGGCGACAAAGTGATCGTGAACGAGCTGGCCCCTCGTCCTCATAATTCGGGGCACTACAGCTTCGATGCCTGCCTCACGAACCAATTCGAGCAACAGCTTCGTGCCGTCTGCGGTCTACCCCTGGGCGACGTTCGGCTGCTGCAGCCCGCGGCCATGGCGAATCTCCTCGGCGATCTATGGGAACCGCGCGAACCGAACTGGGCGTCCGCCTTGGCGTTTCCCGATGTGAAGCTCCACCTTTACGGCAAACATGAAGCACGGCCCGGTCGAAAGATGGGGCACCTCACCGCGCTCGCCGCAACGGCTGCCGAAGCGAAGGCACGCGTCCTTGCCGCCCGCGACGCTCTGCTTCGGTAGGCGAACTGCTGCGAAGCCCTTTGCAGGTCGATAGGTTGCGAGAAGATGGGAAAGGTGTTGCGGACGCAACGCCTACAGGAGCATTCCATCATTTACTTCCCATCCGCCAGCCTCGAGCGACAAGGTTTCACGGATCGATACGCATGGTAGATCCCGCGGACTCCGCTTCTCGGCAGAAATCGTCATGCGCTGCACTGTTGCGTTCGTAACGTTCTTCGTGACGCTCTCTGCGTTCGCTCAGGAACCGCCGAAGCCGCATGAACGCCCCACGGCATCGTTGCTGTTCCGTTCGATCCTCGGCCTTCCGACAGGGAACGCCCCCCGGCCAACCGCGCCGGTATCCGCCGTGATGAGAGCAGCCGAAATGCCGGCGGCGAAAGCCTATCTGCTGCGCGGCTTCTACGGAGTCTTCTCCACCGGCATGGACGATGTCGCACGAGAACTGCAGAAGGAAGGCATCCCCAGCCGAGTCGAATTGCACACCGCCCATGATGCGATGGCTCGAACGATCATCGAAGAGCATCGCGGCAGCGCTCGCCCGCCGCTGATCATTGTCGTTGGCCATTCGTATGGTGCGGACGACGCAGTATTGCTGACGCGCAAGCTGCACGACGCGAACGTCCCCGTCGCCCTCCTCGCGACCGTCGACCCGGTGGCGCCTCACAAGGTCGCCAGCAACGTCAACTCGGTGCTCAATATCTACAAATCGAAGAAGGTGCTCGCGTTCATCCCTGCCTGGCGCGGCGTGGCACTCGAATCGGAAATCGACTTGGGCGAGGACTTGCGGAACATCGATATCCGAGATCACCCTGGACTCGATGGACCGCAGGTGACGCATTCGTCCATTGACGACCAACCGCAGATTCAGCAAGCGATCCTAGAGACGATTCGGAAGACGGTTCGCCCGGAGCGGTGACTCGGTTCGAAGCAGGCGAATGCGACAAGCCCCACTGCAAACGCGGCGCACGGCGCCGCTTCTAGTGCTTGGCAGGATCCCCACGGTGCGCTGCGCTTACCGTGGGGATTGAGAATTCCGCTAGACATTACTCTGCGGATGCGGCTGCCTGACGGCCCTTGCGGCCACTCTTCTCCGGCGGCGGTGTTGCGGCTTCGGGGTCTTCGCCCTCATCCTGCTGCGGAGCCCCAGGGATCGGAAGATTGAGCGTGGCGGCCCGCTTCTCCATCACTTTTTTGGACAACTCGTCCATCAAAGCAGGATTGTCGCGGATGAAGTTCTTGACATTCTCTCGACCCTGGCCGAGACGCATGTCGCCGTAATTGAACCAGGCGCCGCTCTTCTCGATAATCTTGTCCTCGATCGCCAGATCGAGCAAATCGCCTTCACGGCTGATGCCGCGATCATGCATGAGGTCGAACTCGGTCTGCTTGAACGGGGGCGCGATCTTATTCTTGACGACCTTGACCTTCACGCGCGAACCGACCGTGTCTTCGCCGTCCTTCACCTGCGAAATCTTGCGGACATCGAGACGGACGGAACAGTAGAACTTGAGGGCCAAACCGCCCGACGTCGTTTCGGGGTTGCCGAACATGACGCCGATTTTCTGGCGGATCTGGTTGATGAAAATCATGCACGTCTTCGTGCGCGAGATCGCCGGGTTCAGAATGCGAAGTGCCTGACTCATCAGGCGAGCCTGCAGGCCGACGTGCGAATCGCCGATCTCGCCTTCAATTTCGTTGCGAGGCACGAGCGCGGCCACCGAGTCGATGACGATAACGTCCACCGCATTTGATTTCACCAGCATTTCCGCGATCTGCAACGCTTCTTCCGCGTTACTCGGCTGGCTGACCAGCAGGCTTTCGAGATCGACGCCGACTCGCTTCGCCCAGCTGGGATCGAGCGCATGTTCCGCGTCGATGAACGCCGCCACGCCACCATTGCGTTGAGCATTGGCGATGACGCTTAACGAGACCGTCGTCTTGCCGCTCGATTCCGGGCCGAAGATCTCGACGATGCGGCCGCGAGGAAGGCCCTTGCCGCCGAGAGCGATGTCCAGGCTGATGGCTCCGGTCGAGATGCCTTCGACTTCGAGGCGAGAGCCCTCGCCGAGCTGCATGATGGCGCCTTTGCCGAACTGTTTTTCGATCTGCTGCAGGGCGCCCTTCAGTTCGCGATCCATATCGGCCATGGTTCTTTGGCTCCTCACGAGGGTCGGGGATTTCCGACCGACATCCATGCTCACCAATAAATGTACATCTGTTTATATACCGCCATGAACGGTTTGGCAAGTGGGAATTTACACGGAATGACCGCTGCCGCCGAAGAAAAATCGCAGCCGTTCTGGTTGCCGATTCCAGCGGACCACGGGCGACATTCCAGGAATCCCAGACGTCCACACCTTCAATGTGGTGTCCGGACGAAGTCGATGCCTCGATAGCACCCCGAAGAGCTGACGGTTCCCTGGCGAGCGTCGATCCTTCAAGCCGGCGTACGCTTCTCTTCACGCAGCGGCATGATCGATTAAAGCTCGCCTCAAACCTGATTGCTATTTCGCTTCCATCATTACGCGAAAAATGGTTTCGCGAATGCAACGCACCGGCTATGATGGGCGCATCCAAAATCGTCCAAGTTCCGCCTGCCTCGACCCGAGCGATCTCGGCCATCCCTCCTGCCGTGCGAGTTGCTTACCATGATGCGAACGCTCTCCCTCCTCATCGCATGTGGCGCCTTCGTTGCTTCTTCGAATGCTCAAGCCGATGAGTCGAAGAAAGCGGCGGACGAAAAGGTCAGCTACTTCAAAGACATTCGCCCAATATTCCAGGCTCAATGCCAAGGGTGCCATCAACCGGCCAAAGCCCGCGGCAGCTACATCATGACCGCCTTCGACAAGCTGATCGCCGCGGGCGAATCGGGCAAGACCGCAATCGTTCCGAAGGATCTCGCCAAGAGCAACCTTCTGACGCTGATCACGCCCAAAGACGGCAAAGCTTCCATGCCGGAAGGCAAGAAGCCGCTGCACGATACCGAAATCGAACTCGTTCGCCGTTGGATCGCTCAAGGAGCGATCGACGACACCCCTTCCAACGCGAAGGTGCGGTTCGACCAAGACCATCTGCCGGTCTACACGCGTCCGCCGGTCATTTCTTCGCTCGACTACTCGCCGGACGGCAAACTGCTCGCTGTCTCCGGTTTCCATGAAATCCTGCTTGTGGATGCCGACACCGGCAACCGCGTGGCTCGTTTGGTGGGCCTCTCGGAACGCGTGCAATCCGTCCGCTTCTCGCCTGACGGCAAGCTGCTCGCCGCGACGGGCGGACAACCAGGTCGTATGGGCGAAGTGCAGATTTGGGACGTCGAAAAAAGAAAACTGAAGCTGAGCGTCCCGGTCACTTTCGACACGATCTTCGGCGTCAGCTGGTCGCCGGACGGCAAACGCCTCGCCTTCGGCTGCACGGATAATTCGGTTCGCGTGATCGATGCGGGCAGCGGCGAACAAGTCATGTTCCAGGGGGGGCATGCAGACTGGGTGCTTGACACCTTCTTCACCGTCGATGGCACGCATGTCGTTTCCGCGAGCCGCGACATGAGCGTGAAACTGACTGAAATCGCCACGCAACGGCTGATCGACAACGTCACGTCGATCACTCCGAACGCTCTCAAAGGCGGAATTCAAGGTTTGGCACGTCATCCGAAATTCAACGTCTCATCGCCGGCGGTTCCGACGGCATGACTCGGGCGTATCGCGTCTTCCGCGAGACCGCTCGTCAAATCGGCGACGACGCCAACCTCATCATGGACCTCTACCCGCTCACGGGCCGAGTCTTCGCGACACGTTTCTCGAACGATGGCAACGGATTGCTGCCGCGAGCAGCCTCGACGGCAAAGGCCAGATCTTCGTGTGCTCCTTCGACTACGACGCGGATGTGCCGCAGCCGATCAAGATCATCATGGGTAAAGTCCCTGGCACCATGCAATCCGCAAGAGCAAAAGTCCCTTGCCGATTACAAGAACAAGGGCGTCAAGCAACTTGCCAAGATCGATGTCGGCACCGGCCTCTACGGCTTCGCCTTCCGAGCGGACGGCAATGCGGTCGCCGCGGCCGGTTACGACGGCATCGTCCGTTTATTCGATGCGACCACCGGGAAGGTCGTGAAGGAAATCGCACCGGCTCCGGTGGAAATGGCGGCCAACAACGCCGCGAAGCAAGCGACGGTTCTCAACTGGCCGAAAGAAATGCCGAGGCGGAGAAACTGCCAGATGGGGCCGTCGTCGAGGGGATCGATGTCGAGCCAAAGGCGATCGTCCTCGAAACGCCATATTCATACGTTCAAGTGCTTGCTGAACGCGAAATTGCGGGCGGCAACACTTCGACGCCACCCGAGTCGCTCAGCTCGCGGCCCCCGCCCCGCTCGTCGAAATCACCCCACTGGGAGCCATTCGTCCCAAGACGGACGGCGAAACCACGCTGACGATCCGCGTGGCCGACAAGGTGGTCACCATTCCGGTTACCGTCCGCGGCATGAAGACGCCGTACGAATCGGACTTCATCCGCGACGTCAATCCGGTCCTCAGCCGGCTCGGTTGCAACGCGGGCACCTGCCATGGGGCCAACAAGGGGAAGAACGGCTTCAAGCTGTCGCTCCGAGGCGTTGATGCCGTCTTCGATGCGCCTTCCTCGATGACCATGCCTCGCGCCGCGTCAACATCTCGTCCGCCGACGACAGCCTGATGCTCCTGAAGACGACAGGCGCCGTCCCGCAGTCGGCGGCCAGCTCACCAGACCGGGCGAGCCTTACTATGAAGCGATCCGCAACTGGATCTCCTGCGGTTGCCGAATTGAACCCGAACACCCCGCGTCGCCGAACTGGAATTATTCCCGCAGGGCGCCATCGTTCAACGCCTTGGCTCCAAGCAGCAATATCGAGCGATCGCAACGGCGCGACGGCAAGCAAAAAGACGTCACACGTGAAGCGATCATCGAATCGGGCAACATCGAAGTCATCTCGGCCGACAAAGCGGGCCTCATCACCACACTCACCGCGGCGAAGCCCCGGTGCTCGCCCGCTTCGGCGGCGCCTACGGCAACTACCGTCATCGTGATGGGCAACCGCGACGGCTTCGTGTGGCAGGATCCGCCTGTCTACAGCAAAATCGACGAACTCGTCGCCGCCAAGTGGAAGCGCATGAAGATCCAGCCTTCCGATGTGTGCAGCGACCTCGACTATCTCCGCCGCGTGCACCTCGACCTTACCGGGTTGCCGCCCACGGCCGAGGATGTGCGTGCCTTCATGGCCGACACTCGGGAAAGCCGAGTGAAGCGTGAAGCAATTGCCGACAAACTCATCGGCAGCGGCGACTATGTCGAACACTGGACCAACAAGTGGGCCGACCTCCTGCAGGTAAACCGCAAGTTCCTCGGCACCGGCGGTGCGGCCGATTTCCGCAAATGGGTCCGCAGCGAACTCGAGAAGAATACTCCTTACGATGAATTCGCTCGCAAGATCCTCACCGCGACCGGTTCCAACCGAGAGAACCCGGCCGCTTCCTATTGGAAGATCCTTCGCGATGCACCGAACGCGATGGAAAACACCACGCACCTCTTCCTGGGCGTGCGGTTCAATTGCAATAAGTGCCACGATCATCCGTTCGAGCGTTGGACGCAGGACCAGTACTACGAGACGGCTGCGTACTTCGCTCAATTCGGGCTGGCCGAAGACCCGGCTTCCAAGGGGCAACGCATCGGCGGCACGGCCGTCGAAGGCGGCAAACCCCTCTATGAGGTCGTTGCCGACCGCACTAGCGGCGAGATCAAGCACGACCGCACTGGAGCGGAAACCAAGCCCAAGTTCCCCTTCCCCGCGAAAGCGAACACCGACGCCAAGATTCCTCGTCGCGTCCAACTCGCAAGCTGGGTGACCGCGGACGACAACATATACTTCGCCCGCAGCTACGCCAACCGCATGTGGGGGTATCTGCTCGGCGTCGGCCTGATCGAACCGATCGACGACATCCGCGCAGGCAATCCGCCGACCAATCCGCAATTGCTCGACTACCTTACCGAGGAGTTCGTGAAGTCGCGGTTCGACGTCCGCAAGCTGCAACGCATGATCGTCACCTCGCGCACCTACCAACTCGCGGTGACGACCAACGCGTGGAACAAGGACGACAAGATCAACTACTCGCACGCCATCGCTCGCCGTCTGCCCGCGGAGGCGATTTACGACGCGATGATGCGCGTGACTGGTTCGAAGGGCAAGCTTGGCGGCACGCGTGCTGCCGCGCTGCCTGACTCCGGCGTCGATCTGCCAAGCGGCTTCCTCGCCACTACGGGCCGCCCCGTTCGCGAGTCCGCCTGCGAATGCGAACGCACCGCCGGCATGCAGCTTGGTCCGGTGATGGCGCTCGTCAACGGTCAAGACATCGGCGAAATGCTCGCCGACCCGAACAACGACCTTGTGAAACTCGTCAAGGCGATGCCTGACGATACGAAGCTCATCGAAGAGTTGTTCCTCCGCATCCTCAATCGCCCGGCTCAGCCGAAAGAGATCGAGGCGGCCAAGAAGACGATTGCGGAAATCGAAAGCGACCACCAGAAGCTGATTGCCGCAGTCAAGGCTCGCGAATCGGAAGTGGTCGTCCTCAAGGCGAAGCTCGACAAGGAACGGGAGCAGAACATCGCCAAGACGAAGGCGGAACTCGAAGCCTACGAAGCGTCGATCGCACCGAAGATCGCCCAGGCCACGAAGGAGCGAGCCGACCGCATCGCAAAGGCTCAGGCCGCCTTCAATGCCCGCATCGCCGAACTGGATAAGAAGCAGGCGGAGTGGGAGAAGAAACTCGTCTCCGATGTCGAATGGGTGACGCTGAAAGCCACCGCCGCCGTTTCGACGGGTAAAGGCAAGCTGGAAGTGCAGCCCGACAACTCGCTGACCGCCTCCGGCGAACCAGGCCGCGACACCTATACGGTGACGGTGCCGACCGATCTCAAGGGGATCACCGCGGTTCGCCTCGAGATGCTTACCGATGCGAAGTATCCGAAGAATGGCCCCGGCCGCGCCGCCGACGGCAACTTCGTCCTCACCGAGTTCCAGCTCTACGCTCAGGCGAAAGATTCGAAGGAGCTGCCGAAGAAAATGGAGCTGACCACCGCGCTCGCCGACTTCAGCCAGGACAACTTCGACGTGAAGTTCGCCATCGACGGCGACGAAGGCGGACGCGACAAAGGTTGGGCCGTTTCGCCGCAGACCGGGATGGGCCACTGGGCGACGTTCCAGATCAAGGAACCGATCCACTTCGAGAAGGGAGCGACGCTCACCTTCAAACTGATCTGCCAATACGCCCAACCGACGTTCATGCCGGGCCGCTTCCGCATCTCGGTGGCGACCACGAAGGCGCCGGTCGGTCTTTCGGTTTCCGAAGAGCTGAAGACGATCCTCAATACGCCGATCGAGAAGCGAACGCAGCCGCAAAAGGATCAGCTGGCCAAACTCTTCCGCGCGAACGATGGCGAACTGAAGAACCGCCAGAAAGCCCTCGGCGACGCCCAGGCCCCCCTGCCGGTCGATACGCGCTTGCAGGATCTAAAGGCCCTCGCCGCGGAGGCGCAGAAAGCGGTCCCCGAGGATGCCCGCCTGCTGCAACTTCGGCAAGACCTGCAAATGAGCGAGCGCCAGCTCGTCGATCGTCGCTTGACTGCCGCTCAGGACATCAGTTGGGCGTTGATCAACAGCCCGGCGTTTTTGTTCAACCATTAACCGGAATGTCGCGAAGGTCGACACAACAAGTCGACCTTTGCAGTTCCAATTTCGCTTTTGCGACTCCCCTGGGTCGTGTATTCTGGTGACACCCCCCCGAGTAATGCTTCACGCTTCGAATTCTTGGCGATGACGCTCCCTTCGGAGACACTCTCATGCTCGTGATTCCTGGCCAACGCGGAGCCGATACCTGCGACCGCGGCCTGAACCTGTCGCGTCGCGATCTCCTTCGCGTCGGCGGATCGGGCCTTCTAGGCCTGTCGCTTGGCTCAATGTTCCAGCTTCAAGCGAAGGCCGCCCAGGAAAGCCGCACCGGCGGACCTGGCTGGGGCAAAGCCAAAAGCATCATCATGATCTTCCTGCAGGGCGGCCCGAGCCATCTCGACCTCTGGGACCCGAAGGATGATGTGCCGGATAACGTGAAGTCCGCGTTCAATTCGATCAACACGAAGCTGCCCGGTGTCCGCTACACCGAAATCCTGCCCCGCCTTGCGCAGCTCAATGACAAGCACACGCTCATCCGCTCGATGAGCTACTCGCCGAACGGCCTCTTCAACCACACCGCCGCGATCTACCAGATGATGACCGGCTGGACTACCGACAAGGTCAGCGCCTCGGGCCAACTCGAGCCGCCGGACCCTCGCGACTTCCCCAACTTCGGCTCGCAGCTCGTTCGCCTGCGTCCGGTCACGGTGCCGATGCTTCCGTTCGTGATGCTGCCCCGTCCTCTTCAGGAGAGCAATGTCGGCAAGGGCGGCACAGCGGGCTTCCTGGGTCGTGCCTTCGATCCGTACACGCTGTACCCCGAAGGCGACGACATGGACATGAACAAGATGGACCGCATTCGCGTGGATGATCTTCGCCTGCGGCCCGAAGTCTTCGGCACTCGGCTCGAACGACGGGCGAGCCTTCGCAACACGATCAACGCCGGCATGCCGGAAATCGAACGCGCGGTGGCGGACTACAACCCCAACAGCTATTACGATCGCGCCTCAACCTCGTCCTCTCGGGCCGTGCTCGCGATGCCTTCGACCTCAACAAGGAAACCGCCCAGACGCGAGCGTCATACGGCCGTAATACCTTCGGCCAAAGCTTGCTGCTCGCACGCCGACTGATTGAAGCGGGCACGCGCGTGGTCGAAGTGATTTGGCCGAAGGTCGCGAACTCGGACAACCACTCGTGGGATCACCACGTCGGCCTGACGACGCGCATGCGGACCCAATCGGGCCCGATGCTCGACGGCGGCCTCGCCGGACTCATCACCGACCTCGATCAGCGGGGCATGCTTGACGAGACGCTGGTCGTCGCGATCGGCGAGTTCGGCCGAAGTCCGCAAGCGCGGCGTCTCCACGTCGGGCAACGGCAACAGCGCCGACGGCCGCGACCACTGGCCCTACTGCTACACCAGTCTCGTCGCTGGCGCCGGCATCAAACGCGGCTACATCCACGGCGAATCGGATCGCACCGCATCGAGCCCACGCCGCGATCCGGTCCACCCGGGCGAATTGCTCGCCGCGATCTACCACGCCTTCGGCATCGCGCCGGACACGCTGGTCAACAACCACCTCAATCAACCGCGCGAACTGGTTCAGGCTCAACCCGTGACCTCGATCTTCGCCTAGGACGACGCGACCAGAAAAATGGCCTCACGCTCCGCGTGAGGGCCATGCGCGCACCCCGGACGCGGCCGCACGCGGATTATCTCTTATTGGGCGTCCGGTGGGGTCACTTTTTCGGCGGCAGAGCGTTCGCCGGCGTGGAAACAAGTTGATCTAACTTGTTCAGAACATCTTGAGTGCCGCTACTCTTGCTCGAAATGCCGTTTGATGACGGCTTCGCTGCGGCAGGCGCCTCCTTGGCTGCCGAATCCGAAACGATGATATTCCTGTCGTTAGGAATACCCCCGTTTGGTGACGGCGCGGCGGAAGGAGCCGGAGCTGCCGACGCTGCCGTTTGTTGACGGGCGGCGCGTTCGCATTCGACTTCCTCCACCAACTCCGGCGGAGGAGTTCCGCCTGCCTGCTTCCACATCGCAAGGCGTTCCTCCGCGGGCAGAGCTTCGTAGATGGCAACTTCTTCCTCGTATTCCTTTTGCAGCCGATCCTGCTCCGCCATCGTCGCCTTCAGCTTTTGCATGTAGGCCAAAACGAAGCCGGGCCACATGCCTTGCATCAGGCTGTTGAACGTGTCCGCCGGCAGCGCGTTGACCATCAGTTCCACGGTCGCGGGCGGACACGCCATGCCTTTGAGAACGCTGAGTTCATCCTCGTCCACACGGTCCGGATCGGCCGTTTTCGCGGGTTTTCCGAGCGAATACTGGCAAATCAGACGTGCCGCCGCAACGTCACCTTGCTTCGCCTTGTTAAGCATCGCCCGAGTCAACTCGCGAAGATCCTCTTCCGCGCATTCCTCGAGCATCGCTTGCCGGAGCTTGGCGACGCGCCGGGCGAAAGGATTCCCCGGCCCGCCGCGGTTGCCGTTCTTGAACCGCCCCGCATGCGACTTGTGCGACTCCGGATCAACCGCTTGCTCCGGATTGTTGAAAAACTCGGCAAGGCGATTGAGGACTTCCGGTTTAGTTGCTTCCGCATTCATCGATGTGCTCCTGCCCCGCTCCCGATGAGGAGAGGGCGTGTGGTTGAGGGGCGAATCCCCTCGAAGAAGTGATGCTTCTCGATAGCCCTCATGCTCCACGAGCGGCTACCTTGGCCCTCCCATTGTCCCATGGCATTCGACGTCTGCAATGTCAGCAGGGGCGGCAAGATCCGGCGAGCAGCCGCTGAGAGGCGGCTGGTAAAGCGTCGGAACAAGTCTCGCCGCGGACAGCCCGGTTCCATTTGCATGACGGACGCGAGGAGGGGGTCCAAACAAAACTTGATTTGAGATCATCAGTTGGGGATTTTCGCGGTTCCGTTTTGGTTCCATTCAGGTCGCTGCCGTCGCACCGGCACCCTGCGAGGAAACCCATTGATAATCAACGCATGACGACCCTCATTCGCGCTTAGGCGGCAACCGCACTCACCCCTGTAGCCTGTCCGTTCCACGTCTCGACCCACACCTCTTCTCCGACTTGCAATCGCTTCGCAGTCTCCGAGACTTGAAGGTTCAGCGGCACGACAACTTCGGCAGCATCACGCTTCCACGAAACAAAACACTCCGAAACGCAGACACGACCACCTAGACCGATTTCAGCCCCGGCAAAACGACCGTATTGGATGCAGCCGACGATTTCATCTGCGACGAATCGCATCAGAGGCGACGCCCATCTAGCCGTGAAATGAGAACGAGTTTTTTTCGTCCCTGCTCTTGGTGTGCCGACGTGTTGCATTCACCGCCGAGAACCGTACTCAGCAAATCAACCTGCGCGGCGGATATGGCCAGGACCTACAACTTGCAGAGGCTGAGCTTGCGAATGGTGAGAATTCGCTGCTGCCAAGAACGGCTCGTCTTCAACGTCCCAAATCTCTTCGTCGGCCCAACCGGCGACGTTCGCGATCAGTTGGCCGAGCCGCCAATGAGCTTGCTGATCGCAAAACGATGCGATCGCTGCCAATAGGTCGGAACGTTCTTGGGATTTCATGGGAGGCAATCCTTCACTTGTTTTTCCCGTGCGACATTCAGACGCGGCAAGTCTTGGATGACCGCGCACGTAGTTAGCGGTTTTTCGCGGAACGCGACGCCAAACCGCTTACTGCGTGCGCGGCTCCTTCGCCAAGCCACTGACGGTGTTTGACGAGACATTTACGCGCAAGGTACCAGCCGCCTGACAGCGGCTGCTCGCCTCACGCAAAGCAAAAAGCCCAGGCTTGGAGGCCTGGGCTTTCGCGTTGCAAGGGGTTTGGGCGATGGCTCGGTTTACTTCTTGATCGGCACGACCATGACCTTGATCGTGCTGGTGATCTCGTAGCCGATGTTGAGCGGGATTTCGTAGAGGGCGCATTCCTTGATTACGCCGTCGAGGCGGATCATGTCGGGCTCGACCTTCAGGTTCTTGCCCTTGAGCGCCTTCGAGATTTCCGGGGCGCCGACCGAGCCGTAGAGGTGGCCTTCCTCGTTGGCGTTCGCCTCGATCGTGACGTGCGGCACGCGCTGGATCTGCTCGGCGAGCACCTTGAGATCCGCGATCTTCGACTCGCGGGCCTGGGCGACGCGCTGCTTGTACAGCTCGAGCAGCTTCAGATTGTGCGGCGTCGGCAGCGTGGCGAGGCCGTTGGGCAGCAGATAGTTGCGGCCATAGCCGGGCTTCACCTCGACGACATCGCCCTGCTTGCCGAGATGCTGCACATCCTCAGTCAAGACGAGCAACATGCCGCCGTGCTTGCCCTTGATGACCTGATTGCGCTTGCGGATCGTCGTTTCCATGGCTCTTGTCCGTATCGTCAAGCGTCGCGGTAGGAGGCGACGCGGAGCGGAGCGCGGACTGCACATTCAGCGATCGCAAAGCGCCCAGTCCGCGCTCCGCTTTGCGTCGCGAGAATCAAAACGGGATGTCGTCATCCCCACGTCCCGCGGGCGGAGGGGCCATCCCCTCGTCCGGCGGGCCGTCATCTTGCGGGGCCGACCGGCGCGACATTCCGCCGCCGCCCCCGGCCATCCGCGATCCGCCGCCTTGTCCGCCTCCGCCGCCCATGCCGTCTTGACGCGGGTCGAGGAATTGGAAGTTATCGACGACGATCGTCACCTGGCTTCGCTTTTGTCCGTCCTGGCTCGTCCACTGGTCGAGCCGCAGATGGCCTTCGATGAAGATCTGCGTCCCTTTGCGTACATTCTGCTCGATCAGATCGGCCGACCGTCCGGTTTCGCCGCGGTTGAAGGCTTCCACGTTGAGAAAGACCGGATCGTCTTCCCACTGGCCCGATTGGTTGTTCTTCTTCCGGTTGTTCACCGCGAAGCCGAACTTCACGACCTTGCCGCCATTCGCGAACATGCGAGTTTCGGGATCGCGGGTCAACCGGCCGATGAGCATGACCTTGTTGAGGTTCGCCATGGCTGACTCCTAAATACGATGACACCGAACCATTGTACGCATGAACAGACGTTCGGTTTCCGCAAAGCCGTTGGGAACTCGGGTCGCCTTCGGCTCCTCGCTAAACGGGGAACTAGTCCTTTTCCGGCACGGGCTCGCGTTCGCGGCGGGGGCGCCGTCCGCCTTCTTCGCCGCCGGCGGGAGCGCCGGTAGGAGCTCCGTCTTCGCCCGGCTCTTCGTGGTAGTTGTGCAGTGCGGTCGCATGTTCGCCCTTGGCGATCGAGAGCATCGTCTCGGTGAGCTTCGGGTGAATCTTCAGGACCATCATGCGAAGGACCATTTCGGTCAGCGAGGCGTCGCTTTCGATGCCGCGGAGAGCCGTGCCCTCGGCCGAGAAGTAGGTCAGGTAGTAGAGGGCCTTCTTCTGGTTCTTGATCGGGTAGGCGAGGCGACGCTCGTCCCAGGGACGGCTCACCAGCACCTCGGCGTGGTTCCGCTCGAAGATCGTGCGGAGGGTGCGATCGACGACGGTCAGGTCGCCGCCGGCCTTGCCGGTATCGAGGATGAAGAGGCACTCGTAAACGTTCGCTGCCATTCGTCGTTTCTCTCTCAGACCCTTCGGGTCAACCGTTGTACTGGTTCATGCACACGCCGATCCCTTGACGAATCCAGAGATCGACTCCCTGCACCGCATCGCCGAGCGCCTGTTCGATGACGGGTTTCTCCGTCGGCCGAAAGCGCCCTAGCACGTGATCTACGCAGCCATCCTCAGGTGGGGCATCGACCCCGATCCGCAACCTGGGGTAATCGGTACTACCCAGGTGGCTTTGGATGTCGCGCAGTCCGTTGTGCCCTCCATGGCTTCCCTTGGACCGAAACCGAAGTCGGCCCAGCGGAAGATTGATGTCGTCGCAGACCACCAGGAGGTTTTCCGTTTCCGCCTGGTAGAAATCCAAAACCTGCCGAACCGATCGCCCGCTCAGGTTCATGTAGGTCAGCGGCTTAACGAGCAAAACCTTCTCGCTGCCTACCAACCCGTCCGCGACTTCCGCGTCGAACTTCGATTGAAAGCTTCCGAACCCGGGGGCTTCCGCGAAGGCATCGACGACGGCGAATCCGATATTGTGCCGCGTGCCGTCGTATTTCTTGCCAGGATTTCCGAGGCCTACGACGACTTTCATGGCGAGATCCACGTGGATGCAAGTTTATGAACTTGCATAACTGCTTTAGAGTCCGACAAGTGAATAAACTTGTCGCCACGAAAGCAGCAATTACTTCTCTTCTTCGGCCTCGTCTTCCTTCTTCTTGCCGATGATCTCGGGCTCGGCCGTTCCGCCTTCGCCAGGGACCGGTGGTTCGTCCGCCTTGGCCGGAATGACCTGGACGACGATAGCGTCGGCATCGTTCAGGACCTTCACGCCTTCGGGGAGCTTGAGCTCCTTGACGTGGATCGATTGATTCAGGTGCAGTTCGCCGATGTTGACGCGGATCGATTCGGGAATCGAGATCGCGAGGCATTCGACGTGGAGCGTATGGAGCGGCGAGATCAGATTTCCGCCTTCGGCCACGCCCGGAGCGGTGCCGCGAATTTCGACGCGGACTTCCACTTCGATGCGTTCGTCCGCCGAGATGCGGGCGAAATCGACATGGAGAATGTCGCTGCCGAGATGATCCCACTGAACTTCGCGGATGAGGGCCTTTTCGGTCCCCTTGGCGTGCTTAAGATCGAGCAGGCGGACGCCATGGCGGATCGCCTTGGCGAGCTCATCGCCCGCGACGGTCAACGACAAGGTGGCTTCCTTGTGGCCGTAGAGGGCGCATGGAACCTGGCCCTGCTTGCGAAGACGGCGTGCCCAACGCGTTCCCGCCCCTTGGCGTTCCTGGGCGTTCAACGTAACCGACTCGGCCATGGCTCTCGACTCCGTCAAAAACAAACGGAACACCGCGATCCGGGTGTTCCAGTGCCATCGATTTTGGAACGGACATTAAAGGGAACAAAGGGGTTCCCAGCAAGGGGCAACGTCAATTTTCAAGCACCATTCAAAGCGATTCAAAGCCCAGGGGCGACCGCAGGGAGTTGCTGGGCCCCAGACCGAAAACAACTTCTCTCTTCCGACACTCCGAACCCAGGAGCTCCCTGCGGTCGCCCCTGGGCTTTGAATTGTCGTTACCTCATGCCCGCCTTGACGATGGCAAGGAACGAATCCACCTGCAAACTCGCTCCGCCAACCAAAGCTCCGTCGACATCGGCTTGGTTGAGCAGCGTCGCCGCGTTGTCCGGCTTTACGCTGCCGCCGTACTGGATGACCAATTTCGCGGCGGCTTCGGCTCCGAGCAGCTGGCTGACGCGTTTGCGGATGAAGGCGTGAGCGTCCTGGGCTTGTTGCGGCGTCGCGTTCTTGCCGGTGCCGATCGCCCAAACAGGTTCGTAGGCGATGACGACGTTTTCCAACTGAGCCGCGGTGATGTTGGCGAGGCCAGCAGTGGTTTGGGTGTCGAGGACTTGCTCGGTCTTATTGCCTTCGCGTTCTTCGAGCGTTTCGCCGATGCAGAGGATCACGCCGAGGCCGTTCGCGAGGCCGGCGTGGACCTTCTTGTTGATGAACGCGTCGGTCTCGCCCATCTTCTGGCGGCGCTCGCTATGGCCGACGATGACGTACTTGCAGCCGACATCCACGAGCATCGCGGGGCTGACTTCGCCGGTGAAGGCGCCTTCCTTCTCGGGATAAAGGTTCTGGGCGCCCAGCGCGATCGGCGAACCCTTCAGCGCTTCGCCGACACGCGTCAGGTACGGAAATGGCGGGCACACCGCGACGCGAATGCCGGTGGCGTTCGCCAAGCCTTTGACGACGCCGGAGGCGAGCAGTTCGCCGGTGATGGCGTTCGTGTACATCTTCCAATTGCCGGCGATGAACTTCGTTCGCATCGATCGAATTCCTTAACGTTGCGATTTCGGATTTCGGTGTAGAGCGTGTCGAGCGTAGCGAGACGCACCGGGCAGCGTCGGAAGAATCGTCGCATCCAACGTGCAGCCATCGCGAGATGGATGCAGCGTGTCCCGAGAACCTGCGTGGTGCGTCTCGCTACGCTCGACGCACCCTACGGTGCTCGCGAAATCAGTAAGACTTGCCGATCACGTCAGCGATTTTCTTTACCTGCGTCATCAGTTCCGCATACGCTTTCGGCAACAGGGCCTGCGGACCGTCGGAGAGGGCCTTTTCGGGGCAGCTATGCACTTCGACGTGGACGCCGTCGGCTCCGGATGCGACCGATGCGAGCGCCATCGGCGGGATCAGGTCGCGGCGGCCGGTGGCGTGGCTGGGATCGACGATGATCGGCAGGTGGCTCAGGCCCTTCACGTTGGGCACCGCAGCCAAATCGAGCATGTTGCGGGTCGATTCCTCGAACGAACGCACGCCGCGCTCGCAGAGGACGACAGCGGTATTCCCCTCGCTCAGCACATACTCGGCCGACATCAGCAGGTCCTTGACCGTCGCCGCCATGCCGCGCTTGAGGAGGACCGCTTTGCGGGTTTGGCCCACTTCCTTCAGCAGGTCGAAATTCTGCATGTTGCGGGCGCCGATCTGGAACATGTCGGCATACTTCTCGACGAGAGCGACCTGACGCGGGTCCATCACCTCGGTGACGACCGGCATGTCGTACTTGTCGCCCACTTCGCGGAGGATGCGAAGCCCTTCCTCGCCCATGCCTTGAAAGGCATACGGGCTGGTCCGCGGCTTGAACGCACCGCCGCGCAGGATGTTCGCTCCTGCCTTCTTCACGGCCGAGGCGATTTCTTCGAGCACCTCACGGCTTTCGATCGCACACGGGCCCGCGATCATCGCAAGATGGCCGCCGCCGATCTTCACTTTGCCGACCTGGACGACGGAGTCGCTCTTGTTCCACTCGCGGCTCGCCAGCTTGAACGGCTTCATGATCGGAAGCACTTGTTCGACGCCGGTGATCGCTTGCAGCACTTGGGGGTGCAGTTTCGTCTCATCGCCGATGACGCCGATGATCGTGCGATGCTCCCCCTGGCTGACGTGCGGCTTGAGTCCCAATTCGCGGACTCGATCGAGCACATGGTCGATTTCAGGTTGCGTGGCGTTCGGCTTCAAAACGATGATCATTGGCGTCAACCGGAGAGACAAAACGCCCACGGGGCATCCGTGGGCGGAGAAATCTTACGAAACAACCGATGTTTTTCGACCCAAGCCTCCCCAACATCGATCCAAGCCCCACCGTAAGCACAGCGCACGGTGGGGATCCAGTCGGTGCACCACGTCGGTCGCGGGTTTTGATCCCCACCGTGCGCTGCGCTTACGGTGGGGTTTGGTGGTTGATTCCCCAGACCCATGCGTCGTCTTGTCGAATGATGTAGAAGTACACGTTCCGCTGGTAACGCGGCGCATCGACCGGTGTCAGCTTCGCGCCACGCGCCCAGATGCCGCCAGGAATCAGCTTGCGAACCGCTTGTCCTGCGATCGCTTTGATCTCGCCGACGACACGTTTCGCTTCGGTTCGATCCGCGGGCAATTCCGCAAGCCAATGGGAGTGCGTCGACGACACGGACACCGCGTTGATTCGGAGGTCGAGCTTCTCAAACTTCGCAAGAATCTTTCGACCGAGGAGTTCTTTTACGTCGAACGGAATGACGACCTTCGATCCGTCTTTCGCGTGAAATGCCCGCAAACCGGCGTGTTCGTCGAGGGGCGGCGGTTCTTTGTAGTCGCCGGAGGAATGGATCTTGTGGTCGCGAGATCGGAAGCCGCGTTTGTCGCCGGGGAGCCAACTGCGGTAGGTGGAGACCATGACGTGCCGCTAGCGGAACCCCGGGCGAGGCATCGGACATTCTCCAAGCCCCACCGTAAGCCGCAGCGCACCGTGGGGATCGAAGTAACCGTAGCATGATCCCCACCAGCATGCGGCTTACGGTGGGGCTTGGCCGTTATTCGCTGACCGTCGCAAGCGGGAAGGATCCGAGTACGAACAGTTGGTCGCAATGCTCCTCCAGCAAACCGAGGGCACGCTTCACTTTCGGATCGTCCGCATGTCCTTCGAAATCGACGAAGAACATGTACTCCTGCGAGCCGGTCTTCGCGGGGAAGGATTCGATCCAGGTCAGGTTCAGCTTGTTGCTGTTGAACACATTGAGGGCATCGACTAGCGAACCCGGCTTGTGGGGGACGCGGAACATGAGGGCGGTCTTGTCGCTACCGGTGCGGTGCGTTTCTTGGTGGCCGATGACGGCGAAACGCGTTTCGTTGTGGGCGAAATCCTCGATGTTGTCGAACAGGATGCGAAGGCCATACGCCACCGCGGCTTGGCGGCTCGCCACGGCCGCGGCGCCCGGCTCCTGCTTCGCGAGTTGGGCGGCGACGGCGGTACTCGACACGTCCTTCAAATCCGCGTGCGGCAGGTTCTTGCTGAGCCAGTTGCGGCACTGCGACAAGGCCTGCGGCTTGCTGTAGACGCGGCGGATATGCTCCTGGTCGCAGTTGGCGAGCAGGTTGTGATGCACCTTCAGCCGAACCTCGGCGCCGATCTTCAGTTGCGGCAGCCGCATGAACATGTCGAGCGTGTCGCTGACGCCGCCATCGGTGGAGTTTTCCAACGGCACGACACCGAAATCGACGTGGCCGCGATTCACTTCCTCGAAGACCGAGGAGATGCTCCCCACCATCATGTATTCGACCTTGTGGCCGAAGCGTTCGATGGCGGCGAGGTGGCTGTAGCTGTACTGGGGGCCAAGGTAGGCCACCTTAAGAATCTTCTGAAGGGCCCGAGAGCCGGACATGATTTCGCGGTAGATGGCCCGGATGGTGACCTCATCCAGCGGGCCTTTGCTCGCATCGAGGACGTTTTTAAAAACTTCCTCTTCTCGTGCGGGGGAAAAGACTTCCGTGCCGTTGTCGCTCTTGATGCGGCCGATCTCGCCCGCGAGGGACGCACGTTCGTTGATGAGCTTGAGGATCTGGAGATCGAGCTTATCGATGTTGGTGCGGAGGCTTTTGAGCGCTGCCTGTGCCTTGGCCGGGGACAGGGTGTCCGGTTCGGTTTTGCGCGCCATAAGTCGTTGTCTCGTGGTGGGATTGCCCTGCGCGGAGTTGCCGACAATGTAGTTGGATGAACAGGGGCCGTCAACCAACCAGTACCCATAAACTGCGGTTTTCGCCCGGTTTTTCCCCACACCATCGGCCTAAACCCCGTGCCAATCTGGCGCACCGTCGCCACCCCTTTGATTAAACGATCTGTCATTTTGACATGCAGCTGCGTCTGGATCAAAGCCTCCAATTTTGATCGCCGAAGTTATTTTCCAACACCACAAGCATTTGCGATGACAACCCGATCATGCAGTCGAGGGCGGCATACGTATTGCAATCCACCATGGAACGCCGCTTCCATCGCGGCGCGGAGGTGTACCGGCTGACACGTAAGATCACACATACGACTTGCCCGCGCCGCTCTCCGAGAGAGGCGGCTCAATACTTCCTTTGAATTTCGACACCCACGCTACGACTCGTACGCATAAACGCAGACACGGAACAGCGAGAATCAAATCACCGGAAAGGATGAACATACATGGCTGAAGACAAAATCATCGGCATCGACCTCGGCACGACGAACTCCGCCGTCGCGGTCATGGAAGGCGGCGAAGTCAAGGTCATCGCCAATCAGGAAGGCCATCGCATCACCCCGTCCATCGTCGCCTTCACGGATAAAGGCGAACGGCTCGTGGGCGATCCGGCCAAGCGGCAGGCGGTCACCAACTCCCGCCGCACGATCTATTCGATCAAGCGATTCATGGGGCGTCGCCATCATGAAGTCGAATCGGAAGAGAAGATCGTCCCCTACAAGGTCGTCGGCAATCCGCAGGACCTGGTGAAGGTCGATATCGACGGCAAGACGTACACGCCACCCGAAATCTCCGCGATCATCCTGCGCAAGCTGAAGGAAGCGGCCGAAGCCTACCTGGGTCACACCGTCCGCAAGGCGGTCATCACCGTGCCGGCGTATTTCAACGACGCCCAACGGCAGGCCACCATCGATGCGGCCCAGATTGCCGGCTTCGACACCGAATGGGAGATCGAAGGCAAGGACGGCAAGAAATCGAAGCAGCGGATGCGCATCATCAACGAGCCGACCGCCGCCTCGCTCGCTTACGGCCTCGACAAGAAGAAGAACGAGAAGATCGCCGTCTTCGATCTCGGCGGCGGCACGTTCGACATCTCGATCCTCGACGTCGGCGACGGCGTCTTCGAGGTGAAGGCGACCAACGGCGACACCCACCTGGGCGGCGACGACTTCGACCAGGTCCTCATCGACTTTGTGGCCGGCGAATTTCAGAAGCAGCATGGCATCGACCTCCGTAAGGACCCGATGGCTTTGCAGCGTCTGAAGGAAGCTTGCGAACAGGCCAAGAAGGACCTTTCGCAGCAGACTTCGAGCGACATCAATCTGCCGTTCATCACGGCCGATGCGACGGGCGCGAAGCATCTGCAGATGAACATCACCCGCGCCAAGCTCGAGCAGATCACGTCGGGCCTCATCGAACGATGCAAGACCCCCGTGCTGCAAGCTCTGAAGGACGCTGGGTACAAGCCGAGCGATATCGACGAAGTCGTGCTCGTCGGCGGCATGACCCGCATGCCGCGCGTGCAGCAGCTCGTGAAGGAAATCTTCGGCAAGGAAGGCCACAAGGGCGTGAACCCGGATGAAGTGGTCGCCGTCGGCGCCGCGATTCAGGGTGCTCAGCTCCTGCTCGGCGCCAAGTCCGAAGTGCTGCTGCTCGACGTGACCCCGCTCTCCCTCGGCATCGAAACCTTGGGCGGCGTGTTCACCAAGCTCATCGAGCCGCCCACGACGATTCCGAGCCGCAAGTCGGAGACCTTTTCGACGGCCGACGACAACCAGAAAGCGGTGACGGTGCAGGTGTTCCAGGGCGAACGTCCGATGGCGAACGACAATCGCCTGTTGGGCCGATTCAACCTGGAAGGCATCGAACCGGCCCCGCCGAAGTCAGCCGCAGATCGAAGTGACCTTCGACATCGACGCCAACGGCATCCTCAATGTTTCCGCGAAGGACAAGAAGACGGGCAAAGAGGTGAATCAGCGCATCGAAAACTCCAGCGGCCTCTCGAAGGAGGAAGTGGACAAGATGCGCCGCGACGCCGATTCGCACGCCGACGAGGACAAGCGGAAGAAGGAAATGGCCGACGCCCGCAACGAAGCGGACGCGACGATCTGGCAAGTCGAATCGATGATGCGGGAAGCCGGCGACAAGATCGGCGAAGGCGATAAGGCGCCGGTGAACGCCGCCATCGAAAAGCTGCGGGAAGCGATGAAGGGGGACAACGTGGACGCCGTCCGCACCGCCCTCAACACGCTGCAAACCGCAGCCCACGCCATGGCTCAGCACGTTCAGCGAGCCGGCGGCGGGGCTTCCGCTCCGCCGAGCGGCGATGGCCATGCCGCAGCCGGCGGGCCGAAAGGCGACGACGTGATCGATGCCGAGTACGAAGTGAAGAAGTAATCCGCGAACGCGGAAAACGAAACGCGGGCGATGTCCACCATCTCCCGCGTTTTTTCGTTTAGCGGGGAGCCGGAGGCGATCCGTTTACTGCCCGCCGCGGCGTGCCATGCTTCGACGGTTCCCCGCCGGGCTCTTCGCGCCTTCCGCTCCCACCGGCAAAGCATGCCCATCCCGCATGCAGCGTCTCGTCTGGAGGCATGTTTGTGCGGTGAACCGGACGGGCCTGGCTCCCGACACGATCCGCACAAGCATGGCACGCGGCGTCACGGTGATTTTTCCTATGAATCATCCTGGCTGACACGCAAAAAACACTACTCATCTACTCACTTCCGTCCCCAACGATCTCCAGCACGCTTGATGACCACCTCCCACGGGAAGTCCTTCTTCAACTCGCCATTCTCGTCGGCCAGAAAGCTCATCGGCGGAATCAGATCGCAGATGACCTCAAACGCCAGCTTCTTGGCATTGGCCGTCGCGACTTCAGGAGTGGGGCCGTAAGCAATCACACCTGGCAATTCGACGACCTCCGCAATCCATCGCCCGTCATCCTCTAGCTCAAGTTCGACTGGGAAGGTCATGGCAACTCCGGGAAAGTTAGGCCGTCGTCACGCCGATCATAACCGAACCATGCGGCAAGCGTGCAATTCGGCTCAGGATGTGTTAATACGGAATCATCCGCCCGGTTCGTGCCTCGGCGATTCGCCATCTGCGGATCGCCAACCGGAGACCTGTCATGCGGCGTTGCTTAACGGTCGTACTCGTCGTCGCCTTTTGCTTTGCGTCGTCGGCATGCATGGATCCGCGTCGCACACCGGGGAAGCCGGAGGTCGGCAAGCAACCGCCGCCTCCCGCTGCCGGGAACACGATCGTCACTCCGGTGCAGCTCAAGGACCCGCTGGAGCGAAACAAGGCGGCCGAGGGGATCAAAAAGCCCGCGTTTTATCAGGTGAAAGGCACCGACAAGACCGGCGACGAATGGGAAGGCTACCTCGTCGTCGAGCAGGCGCCCGAAGCGTACATGACCTTCGGCCATTTCGAATGGCAGTGCCGCCGCGGCGGAGGCAGGTATCACTTCAAAGGGACTTACGACGCCGAAACGCGAAAGGTGGAATGGACCGGCTTCACGGTGAAAGACAAAGTCGGCACTCCAGCCAACTCCATCTACCGCGCCACGCTCTCCGCAGATGCGAAGAAACTCGAAGCCGGCTCCTGGCACGGCGGCATTGCCGTACCAGGCCAATGGACCGGCGAATTCCTGAATGGCGGCGACTGAAGGTAGTCCTCACGCTCCGCGTGAGGACAGCGTCGACTTGGTCGGCAATCGGTCGTTAGCACGCTGCGCAAGCAAGTGCCGGAAATAGGTTGCTGCGGATGAATGCATCCACTTCCAACAACCTGTCCGGCGCCTTGCCGCAGCGTGCTAACGGCTTAGAAACTTCGCCATCGCTTCGCCGAACGGAGCAAGGTCTTTCGGCGTACGGCTTGAGATGAGGTTCCCGTCAACGACGACGGGTTCAGCGTGCAAATCGCCCCGGCGTTCTCCAAGTCGTCCTTGATGCCGAGCGAGCCGGTCGTTCGTTTTCCCTTCAGGATTTTCGCCAAAGGATCGGAATCCAGCCGCCGTGGCAGATGAACGCGACCAACTTGCCCGCTTGAAAAACTCACGCGTCAGGCGAAGCACGTCCTTGTGCCGGCGAAGCTTGTCCGGCATGAACCCGCCCGGAATCAGCAACCCCGCATAGTCCTGGCTCCTTTGCCTGCTGCAACAACACATCCGCCGTCGCGGGGTAGCCGTGCTTCCCCGCATGAGTGCGGATTTCTTCCGCGGCCAGCTTCATGCCGTAGCCGGCTTCCTCCATACGAATCTTGGGATACCAAAGCTCGAGGTCTTCATAGATATCGCCGACAAAGGCGAGCAGATTGGGCATGATGGGATTCCTTCTTCCGCTTGCGAACTAAGGCGGGCTAAAGATACTTCGCATCCAACGTCAAGGCCTTGGGCCCTAGCGTCACGATCGTGAAATGGCGTGGCGGGTGGCGTTTCACATGCTCGACGATGCGGCTTGGGGTGAGGCTGTCGATTTCTTTCTGTATTTCCTCGGTGCTGCGGACTCGCCCCAGGTAATACCACTCACTCGCGATGGCGCCGGCGCGGCGAAGGTCGATTCTTCCTGCATGATGACGGACGACTTCAGGCCCGCCTTCACCCGTTCGATTTCATCGTCCGTTACGCCTTCCACGAGGCGGTCGAGTTCGCCGAGGGTGACGTCAAGCGTTTCCTGGGCGCGTTCGTTCGTCGTCCCTGCATAGGTGAGAATTTGGGCAACGCCCTTGGATATCTGGTAGCTCATGAACCGACGGCATAGCAAAGGCCGCGTTTTCGCGGACTTCCGTGGCGATCGAGCAGCCCATGCCGCCGGAGAGGACCACTGCGGCCGCCTGCGGCTTCATAGTATTCCGGGTTCGCCGAAAGGGGACGCTCAGGTGGGCGATGGCGATTTGCGTCTGCGTCGTTTCTTTCTCCAGATGCGCTGACCGCGAATGGGAGGCTTTTGCTGGGGAGCGGCCGCGCGCCGCTGGTCCAGTCGCCGAAGGAGTTGGCCGACGAGATCGAGCAGCCGCTCCCATTCGATCGCGCCGGCGACCGAGACGATGGTGTCCTTCGGGCCGAAGGTGGCGCCGAAATGCTGACGCAGCCCCTCCACCGTAATCGCCTGCAATCCTTCCGGGGTACCACGCCGGTCGCGCCCCATCGGATCGGGCCACGCGCGGCGGCGAAGTTCGACCATCACCTTTTGTCGCGGTTCGTCTTCAAGCGGCTACCAAATCCTGCAGCGAAGGTGCAGCGACGGGTTCCAACTCATGTTCGGGCAATTGCGGCCGACGCAGAATGTCCGCGTAGATCGACAGGGCGGGGAGCAGATTTCGCGATAGCGTCGAACCCCAAAACCGCATGTGAACCTGGCCCACGCTTTCGCCGCGATCGAGCCCAGGTTGTCGAGGGCGAGACTCGGTTCACGGCTATCGCGGCCACACGCGTCAGCATCTCGGCGAGGACGGTCGCTGTGCCGGGACGATCAGGCGGATCGAAGATGCAACCCGCGGAGCCGAAGAATTGAACGCGGCCGAGCGGACATGATCCATCCGCTCCGCGAGCAGGGTGAGGCCATTGGGAAAACGATGGATGCGGATATCCTGAGGCACGCACGGGCTCCTTCGCGATCCGAGAGAGAGACGAGGTTCAGGATATCGCGCACACCCTCGCACCAGGGGCGACGCCGCTTTCGCCAGTTATTTGCGATGGACGAGCAAATCCGGCATTCGGCGAGCCAATCTTGTTCGATCGGCTCCGCAACCGCATCCCTGCGCATAGCCCAATCGCGCGTGGATTCCGAACTATGGCAGACGTTTTCGCGGTATTTTCGCGAGATGGAGCATTGTTTCCCGCCAACTCGATGCTTCTGCCGTCATGCGGCACGACCGTTGCAAAACAACATCGAGTTCGCGAGGACTGAAACATTCCTACCAGGGAGGATTACCATCATGGCTGAAACCACCGTCGGCACTCTCCAGCGCTCGCTTCTCCGCGGGGAGAAATCTCGGCCCGTCGAAACCTATCAGCAGGCGATCGCCAAAATCGGCAGCGACAAGGGCGCCTCGCAATTGAAGCAGATGCATGATGAGCATTCCGAAGCCGCTAACACGCTGCGGCAGCATGTGCATCTCATGGGCGGCAAGCCCGATCAAGGCTCCGGCGCCTGGGGCACCTTCGCCACCGCCGTCGAAGGCGCCGCCAAGCTTTTCGGCAACACGGCCGCGATGAAGGCCCTGAAGGAAGGCGAAGAGCACGGCCTGCACTCCTACGAAGCCGCCCTCGCCGAGGACGACCTCGCCGACGAATGCAAGATGCTGATCCGCACCCGCCTCATCCCACAAACCCGCGAACACATCGCGGTCTTGGACCAACTGATGGCGTAATGCGAAGTCAACGACGAACGAGAAGCGGAAGCCGCAAGGCCTCCGCTTCGCGTGTTGGTTCCTGGCCGTTATTGGAGAAATCGAGAACTGCCCGTGGGTGGCACACCCTGAACGTAGTGAAGGGTGTGGTGAAGCGCCGGCAAGCTTGCCTCTCCCCGTCAACCTTGAGACAAAATCTCTAGTACTGCCGTGTCCATCTCAAGCTTGCACGGCCTGACCCCCGCATACCATTTCGCGCTCGACCAATCCCATTGAACAGCATCGCCAACAAGCCCGCGTCGAACCGGGTTCGCATGGATGTATTCGATCATCGCACGAAGCGTGGGTACGCAAAGGATGTTGCGATCATATCCTCCGCCAGGCTGCCAAAACCGATGTCGCACTCGGTCGCCGTCACGGACGCTGATCCGATCGAGCCAAGGGGAATCCACTTTCTTGAGATGAGCTACTGCTTTTCGGGCGACGGGTTCCTTTATCGCTGAGACGAACTTCGGGACGATCCTTTCTTCGACGCCAGGTTGGATCACCAGATGGACATGCTCCGGCATGATGACATATGCCCATAGTTTCACATTCCACTCACTCGATGCCTCTGCAAGAGACTCCAGAAACCAATTCCTGACGCGGTCGTAGTTGAGAAATTGAAATCCACGAAAGCATGAGAACGTCAACTCGCGTGGCTGATTTGCTTCGTCGAATCGCTTCAGGCGCTTCGAGAAATAGGATTCCCCAGAAGTCGAATCGTCGATCTTCATGCAGTAAAATTACCGGGCCTATGAAGCTGAAAGCAACGGTTTCTTCGGCGATTTTCTGCCTAGGCCTTTGATGGCGATGCAGCTTTCAGCGGGTGCCCCACACCCTTCACTGCGTTCAGGGTGTGCCACCCACGGGCGCTTCAAAGTGGGGGACAGCGAGGAACTATCTGCTTAAAGCGTCACGCACTAATTCCAGGTTCTGCGGAATGCGACGGAGCACTTGCTGGAGTTTCTCGTAGATGCTGCCGCCGCTGGTGGGCCATTGCAGGAGGAAATCGGCGAGCGGGCCGGAGACGTGCGTGGACATCATCGCTTGCTGGCGGCTGCGGGTTTCCTCTCGGCGGAAATCGACGTATTTGCCGCCGAGCAGTTCGACGAGTTGGCCCGCTACGGCGGCAGCGAGGGGGACGAGGACGAAGTTGAGCACGCTGCCGATGCCGAGCGTGACGACGGGGGTGACGATCGCGGCGATCTGCAGGGTGAATTTCGCCCCGCGGAGCGTGTTGAGCGCGATCGGGTTTGTCTGCAAATCCTCGTAGATCGCGCGAGCGCAGCGATCGACTTCCTGATGCAAGCTCGCCTGAAAACCGTTGGCCGATGCCTCGAATCGCTGCTTCAGTTCGCGGTCGAGGCCTCGCTGGAAACCTTCGTTGATGTGCTTCCAGAGTGGATGCGTGTCCGCCTTCGCTGCTGCTTCCCGGCGCAGGCCATCTGACCATGCGGCGAGGCCTGCTTCGAGCACAGGCCGTTCCGGCATCGCGGGCGATTTCGTCGGCGCGATCGCCTTCATGAACCAGTTCTTCGCCCACACCACCGGCAACGTGATGACATTCACCGCCGTGCTGAAAAATCGGCCGATGCCCGGCAGTTCCAACAAGTCCAGCAAACGGACCAGCGCTTCGTCGAATCGGCGAAACTGCTCCGAGGTGAGATACTCGCGGCGATATCGATTCTCGAACTCGGCCTTCCCGGACTGCACCGAGTTTCGCCACGTTTCGATCGCTTCGAGATCGGCTCGCGCGACGGAGAGCAGCTTCGTCTGCCCCTCTTTGAGGAAGCGGAGAGCCGCGTGCAGCGTTCGTTTGCGGGCCGCGTCGGCGGGGGTGCCGAGGACCAGGATCTGATTCAGCAACGGCACGCGATAGTCGTTGGCTTTGCGGATCGGATCGGAGAGTTGCTCGTAGCTGAGTTGCGGCGTCGCCATGATCGCGACCGGCACGCCAGGCAGCTTCGAGACGACCTCCTTCTCGAAGTGTGCGAGAAACGCCGGCACGTCGGTTGCCCGCATCTTCATCAGCATCACGACGACCGTCTTGCCCGCTTCGAGCAAGAGCCGAAGGTATTGCGTCGGCACCTCGTCGTTGTAGCTCGTCGGATGCGACATAGACGACGACGTCGGCGAGCCCGCACCACTTCCAACAACCGCGGAACATATCCGGCCGCCGCCCATGTCGTCATGTCGGGGGCAGTCCCAGACGACGTACTTGTCGAGCATCGATAGCTGGTCGGGATCGACCGAAACGCGCGCACCTGCCACACGTCCTGATCGAGCCGCGCGGATTCCTGAACCGTTCAATCGGCGAAGCGGACCCGAGAAAGCCGAGCGTCGGTGGTTGAACTCCAAATCCCCCTTGATGTATGCGATGGGATGCCGGGTGAAGCCTGCCTGCGGATTGCTCTCCGCAAGTATCGCCCCCATCAGCATGTTGCTGACGGTGCTTTTCCCTGCCCCCCGCCCCCGACGACCGCGACATAACGGCAACGCAGGCTGCTTTTCCGGCGCCGGCCCCAACACATTGCGAACGAGAGCCGCTGCAGCCGGAGTGCGCCCGAGTTGCAACTCGATTGACGCGTGCGGACGTGGTCCTCCAACCAGGCCGTAGTCTTCCGACAACTGGTTGACCCGAGTCCGCAACGCCGCCGGATCCATGCAACCCTCCCGAATCTGTTCTGACTCCCCTCGCGCCCTTTGGGGAGGGGTTAGTGAGGGGAAAGCCCCCGTGCGGAGACTGCCTTCTATGGTGCCCGCTCATCCGCGGCGGGCACCATAAGCCGAAAACTACTTCCCCTTACTGAAGTCCGGCATCTTACCCGACACGACCTCCGCTTCCCACTCCTCCAGCAACGGCCAATCGACGGCACATGTCCCGAAGTCGGCCATGTGCTGATACTGCGTGAGCCGATCGATCGCTTTCTGCAGGATTTTCGCGTCTTTGCGGAAGACGGGCCCGTGGCTGGGGAGCAGGTATTCGGAGTCGTCTTTCAGAATGCGTTTCAGCGAATCGATGAAGTCGGGCAGATCCGAGCCATGATGGGCATCGATCACGCCGACGCAGCTGTCCTTATAGATGTTGTCCCCGCTGATAAGCAAGTTGTTCACCTTGAACGCGAGTTGCCCGGCCGTGTGTCCCGGCGTGTGCCAGACCTGAAGCTTGACGTCGCCGACCGTGATCTCGTCGCCGTCGTTGAGCTTTTGGTCAACCTTGCATTTCGGCATCGGTATGTGAAAGTTCTGGGCTCGGATCGTCGCATAGGTCATGATCTCGTCGGCCGTCTCCATCGCCTCGACGGACGAGGGATGGGCCCCTACTTTCGCCTTCAGCACCTCGCGAGCCTTCGCCATGCCTTGAATGTGATCCGCATCCGCATGGGTCGCGATCAGCATTTTGCAGGCGGAGAGATTGAAATCCATCTTGCGGACCAGTTCGATGATGTCGTCCACGGCATCGAGATAGCCGATATCGATGAGGGCCCATTCCGAGCCGCCGTCGATGAGATAGACGTTGACGCCGAGCCGTCGGCGAGCCTGGTAGTTCATTTCGATGACGTTCGGAAACAGATACTTGCGAGCGAGCATGGAGAACGTCCGTCCGGTCAGCAGGAGGTGGTACTCCCTTATAATAGGGCGAGCCGCAACCGCGTCCCTTCCCGAAAGCGTCCCGTGATCGAGCGCCGCGATTTCTTCGATCCAAGCTTGCTGGAAGAACCGGCCGATCCCGCCGATCCTGTCCTGCTGCGCTTCGGCCGGCGCGCGATGGCGACGACCTTCGAGGTGATCCTGCCTTTCGGCACCAACGACGCGCATGCCGCGGCCGAGAACGCTCTCGATGAGATCGATCGGCTCGAGTCGCAGATGACCGTCTACCGCGACGACAGCGAAATGAGCCGAATCAATGCCGAAGCGTTAGCTCGCGCGGTTCCTGTCGAACCTGAGTTGTTCGAGCTGTTGCAGCAATGTCGGCGTTGGTACGACGAAACGCGAGGCGGATTCGACATCGCGGTCGGCGTCTTGATCAAGGCCTGGGGCTTTTTTCGCAGGCAGGGAAAGGTGCCGGACGAGGACGAACGCCGTCGGGCGATGTCGCGGTCCGGCATGCGTCTCGTGCGGCTCGATGCCCAGCAGCGGACGATCCGATTTGTCGGCAATGGCGTGGAACTCAACCTCGGCAGCGTCGGCAAAGGTTACGCGATCGATCGAGCCGCCGCATCGCTGACCGGAGCCGGCATCCGCTCCGCACTTCTTCATGGAGGACACAGCAGCATCTTCGCGATGGGAAGCGAGCCGAACCGCGAACGCGGCTGGTCCGTCGGCGTGATGCATCCGGATCGGCCCGAATCGCGTCTCGGCGTGATGCATCTTCGCAACCGCGGCATGGCGATCTCCGCGCGCACGCATCAGCATTTCTTGCATGAGGGACGCAAACTCGGTCATCTCCTCGACCCGCGCACCGGCTGGCCCGCGGAGGGCATCGCCACCGTCGCCGTGACTGCGCCGACGGCCGCGGAAGCCGATGCTTTGGCGACGGCGTTCTTCGTCCTCGGCGAGGATTTCGCTCGCGGCTACTGCGACACGCACCCGCACATCGGCGCCCTCCTGCTCGCGGAAGGTACAGCGCCCCCTTCAGTGCTCGGGCATGCACGCCGAGAGTTTGTTGCTGGGTAGCCAGCCGTCGTCCGCGATGGATGTCGCGATCTTTGTGATTTTCGCGATGTCCAGCCCGCGATATTCCGGCGTCCTGCATGACGCAAGCAGTTCCGCTGCACGTTTCGCATGCCATCGCATGCTCTCCGGCATCTCCTGCAAATGCTTCACCCCGGCCACCGCGAGTTGAATCAGACCTTTGACTAAGTCCGCATCCGGCCCGCATCTGCCGACCGCGTGCCAGAGTTGCTCCCAGGCTTCATGTGCCTCCCAGAAAAAACCCGAATCGAACAAATCGATGCCGTGCAGATAGGCGGGACATTGATCCCACCTGGCAGGATCGTACGGCTCCGCGCTCGGAACCGGATGCCGATGCCCGGCGGGGTCGGAATGCGGGTGCGGAGTTTTTCCGGGGATGTGCGTATAAGCTGGAATGGGCCAATCTAGCAGCACGCGATCACGAGACATGAGAAGGCGGCAGCGAAGCGAGGTCGAGCGGCGAGCAATGGTCGCCGACAACGTGCATCCACACGGATTGGGCCGGCTGGCAGGTGCAAGCAAGCGTGGAAACATCCCCACCGGTCAGCAGTTTCCGCCGACACTTCGGGCATTGCCACATGCGTTTCGCTTGATATTTGATCCTGCCGGCCGGGCCTTTCATCGCTCGCTCGCTTACTGTTTGAGCCTTACCGAGACCGTCTGCACGAGATTCTGCGACACCGTCATATCCATGATCTCGACAACCATGTCCATCTCCTGGCTCATGGAAAGTTCCACGAACCGGCCGGCGGCGTTGTCGAACAATGCGGTCCCCGTTCCTTTTTGGCGATTGATTTTGAGCACGAAGGGCGAGTTAGGGTCCGCAATGATCGAAGCACTGGGCGTCAGCGAGATTTTTTCCACCTTCTGCCCGGCCGCCTCGCCAGGCCCATCGTAAGTATAATTAATGACCGACTGAATGGTCCCGAACGGCAGTTTCGTCTCCCCTTTCTTCTTCCACGTCTGCCCTTTCGTGACTGCGCCTTTCGGCATCACGAGGCCGTTCTGGCCGAACATCTTCTTGAGCCCGTCGCTTGAGAACATCTCGCCGAATTGGTCGGCGCCAGGCAATTCCTGCAGTTGCTTGAGCGTCGCTTCGGGAACTTGCACCTCGACGACTTCCCCATCCGGCTGCATCGTCATCACCATTTCGAGTTTCGACATGGCGCCGACCACCTTGGCGAGAATGCGTGCTTCCGGGCGATCCGGCAGGTCTTTTTCGTCGGCCGAATCGATTTTGAACTCGCCCATCTCGGTTTCCATGGTCATCTTGGTTCGCCCGAACTTCACCTTGATCTGGGCGCCTTTCTCGGTGACTTTCAACACGTCCCATGTCATGTCCATCGTCTGCGACGAATTGACTCTGGCCTCCTGCTCCTTCACTTTGCTGACGATCTTGTTCGTGTTCTTCATCTCATACTGCAGCTTCTCGCCTTCTTTGAATTTGTATCGCAACGCGACCTGCGCGGACGCGGTCGGGACGACGATCGCCATTACGACGAGGGAGAGAAGCGTATTGCGGAAAAGACGAGGTGTCATGAGGAAGCCTTTACCAAGGAAACGAACGAACGGATTGTAATATCGCGGCCCATTCGCAAGCAATGCCTAGCAGGGGACAAAGCAATAGCACGCTGCGCAAGGAAGTGTTCGCAAGCCCCGAAGTTGGATGCATCCATCCGCGGGGTCGTGCGAACACTTGACTGCGTAGCGTGCTTAGAAAAACTGGGGTCGCGGCCAACCTCCGGGCCGAAGCCTGAGGTTGTTACCCCCCAGCAACCGCGACCCCATGGCTTGGAGATGAAATGGTTTTAACCTCTCTCATCGCGCGCCGCAAACGTTTCTTTCGAAAACCGCTCCTCACGCTTCTTGACATGTGCCAAGCGGCCGAATTGCGGTGGAACTTCCCCAGGAGTATGATGGAAGTGCATACTACCGGTGAGACGTTTCCATCATGGCTACCCCTTCTTCGCCAACCAAGCTCGTCGAATCTCCCCCAGATCAGCGGTCTTGGAAACGGTATTCGCAGCACCATGAATTGCCGCTTGCCGGAGCGACCTCGCTCTTCGTTCACGCGTTCGTGCTCGGCATCTTGACCCTTGGCGGGATTCTCGCCGCGATGCGCTGGCACGACGAGCGTCAGCAACCCCCCGCCATGGATGTCGTCATGATGGAGGGTTCGGGCGGCGGCGGGTCTCCAGACTCCGGAGACGGCAACCCCTTGGGTACCGGGCCCTCGAAAACCGAGATTGGTGCGACGGAGGCAAAGCAGACGCAGAACCCCTTGGTATCGCCCCCCCCCCTCATTCAGCCGGTGCCGATGGTGCCGACCTTCACTCCCATGCCGATGCCGACTACGGAAGCCGCCGACGACGGCGATGTCCTCTCCGCACTCATGAAGTTGACGGAAGATCTCAACGCGGAAGACAAAAAGAAGGCAGAAGCAAAGATCGAGCCCCCGAAAATGCCGGGGGTCGATTACTCGAAGAAAGGAACGCAAACCGCAAACGCCGGCAACCCCGGCAAGAGCGGCGTCGGCAATGGTGGAGGCGGCACCGGAAAAAAAGGCGGCGCCCCAGGTCTGGGGGACGGCACCGGAACCGGTTTCGCCGGCGGCAAGCAGATCACCAAGCAAGACATCTTCGCCCAGCGCTGGCGTTTCGACCTCACTGGCGACGGCAAGGAACACGCCAACAAACTCGCCGCCATTGGAGTGACGCTCGCTGTCCCCGGTCCTCGTGGAGACATCCTCGTCATTCGCGATCTGAAACGCCGCCCCGTCGCGGCGAAGAACGAATCGCTGCGCGAATACAAGGATGCCGTGAAGTGGTACAACCAGCGTCCCGAATCGATCAAGGCACTCGCGAGAGAACTGCAGCTATCCTTCGCCCCAAACATGGTGGTGATGCTGCTGCCGAAAGACCGCGAAGAGAAAATGGCGGCCGAGGAAGCCCGTTTCGCCCAAGAACAGGGACGGCCGCTCAACCAAATTCGCGCGACGTGGTTCGACTTCCAAGTGAGAGACGGCGTCTACGAGCCGATCGCCATCGGATCGAGTGAGGTGAAGCACGCGGCGCTAAGGCAAGACGAAGACTGGTTGCAGGAGTTGAATGCATCGACCACCAGCAACCTGTCTTCGCGCTTCCTTGCGCCGCGTGCTAACGGTCAAGCGCCCAACACTCGCACTACCACGCACGTCACGTTGTCCCCAAACCCCTCCGGCTCCATCGGCGAGGGCAGGCGCTGGCACATGTCCGCCGCTTCCGATAGCCTCGTCGCCAAGTCCTGAGCCGATGCGTTCGGATGGTCGCGGATGATCTGGGCCACCGTCTCGGGTTCCAAGAACGCCCCCTCTTCCACCAGCCCGTCCGTGCAGAACACCAGCACATCGCCCGGCATGAATCGCCATCGCGACAACGTCGGCTGGCAAGCATCTTCCAAGATGGCAGGCTTCCCTTCCGGCGTCAGCGTGCATCCCCCGATGCATACTCGCAACGCTCGGGACACGCTCCCCATCTGCTGAATCTCTTCAGGCGGAGTTCGACGAGCGAGAAGGTCCGACGCCAGATCTCCATCGACAGTGAGCTGTTCGATCAAGGAACCATCGACGAGATACGCTCGACTGTCGCCGAGATTGGCGACCTCCATCTCGCCCCCCTCGAGCCACGCTACCGTCAGCGTCGTACCCATGAGATCGACGCCCAGAGCAAGCTGTTCGCCGTATCCCTTGTCGATCGCCCAATCCAAGAGCAGTTCCGCCCCCTCGCGGCAGACGGTCTTGATTTTCTCGGCAAACTGCTCCTTACGGCTGTCGCCATCGAAGGCCTGCTCGATGCGCATCGTCGCAAACAGGCTCGCCAATTCGCCGCTGCCTACGTCGCACGTCGTGATGCCGTCGGCCACGGCGACCAGCATGGCCCCATCGGCGCCTACGGGCCGGATGAGAGCATGGTCTTCGTTCGGCTTGTTCAGCGCCGCCTTGGTCCGGCCCGTGCGCGAGTCGGCGCCGATGTCGTAACTTACAGGACCGGCGAAAGACCTGCGAGTCTTCGCTCGCTCCACGGCAGCCTCGAACGCATCGCACAGCTCATGGAGAGACGCATAGCGAGTTGCCTGATCTACCGCGGTCCCGCGACGAAGCACCGCACTGATGCCCTCAGGTACCTGCGGACAATAGGTCCGCAGAGGCGGAATCACGTAGCGAAACGCTTCGAGCCCCGCCCCGGGAAAACCATGCGGCAGCAGACGGGCCAGCCAACAGTAAGCGAATAGCGAAACATGGAAGACATCGGATTTCACGCCGACCGCCGCTTCGCGGAATGCCACGATTTCCGGGGCCGCGAACGAATTGCGGATCGTGACATGCTCGAGGATTCGGCCAATCGGATAGGTACGAACATCGAAGCCAGTGAAGCGGATGCGTCCCGCCTTGTCGCGATCGAATTCCGTCGGATCGAAGTTGAGGCACACGTATCCCAGGCGGTGCAACTCCTGAAGCGCGTCGGCAAGTTCGCGCAGCGTCTGAAGCAGCCGTTCGGTCTCGCGGATCGGGTCGGTCGTCACGATCGAATGGCGCCAGGGAGCGAACGTCTCGCGTCCCACCTCGCCCAAGACCCAGGCGCCCGTCTCCCCATCGACAACGCGAACCGGCGGCAAGATCGGGGATGCCTGCGCCGCACGTTGCAAGGCAGCCTCTTTCCAATCCTTGGACGCGCCGATCCAGTGAAGACGCCAGCGCTGCCCTCCGTCCTGCACCACAAGATAGGCTTCAGGATGGCTGAGCTTGCGACGCTGTTCGTCGGTCAGATCAAGGTGCTTTTCGCCGATGGGGCAGCGAGCGGGCGGGGCGAGATCGGCGGAGCGAAGGTCTGAGTTGCAATGATCGCAAAACTCCGCATCTTCCGAAGTTTTGCCGCAAAACGGACAAAGGACCGGCATCGCTGTTTCTCGCCGCGCAGGGGGAGCGTCGCGGGTATCTTAAAGGCGATTCCGCCCTTTTCCAAGCAGATCATGACCCGGCATCGGGGCATCAATCCATGGAACCGATCTTCGTCTCTTCCTGGAGTGGGATCGAATGCCCTTTGCCGACATGCACCCGCTGAGCGACATAGATGCCGCGGTGGCCCGACAGGAAATAGGCGGAGATGCACGCGAGGGCGAACATCGTGCCGTGCTCCAACGACATCGAGGAGGCGAACAACTCAAGCCCCATGATGGTGCAGGCGAGCGGCGTGTTCGCCGCGGCCGCGAACACGGCGACGAAACCGAGGGCGGCGAGGTATTCGGGCGGAACGCCGAGTACGACGCCCAAAGTGTAGCCGGCGGTGGCTCCCATGATGAAGAGAGGCGTGACTTCGCCCCCTTTGAACCCCGCGCCGAGCGTCCACGCGGTGAAGACAAGTTTGCCGAGGAATGCGAACGTCGGCACGCCTGCGGGCTCGAAGCTGCCGCGGAGAAGCGGAAGGCTGAGGCCGAGATACGCATCGCCGAACAGCGACGCGAGTGCGATCACCCCGAGTCCGCCGATCGCATAACGCAACGGCGGCCAGGCGACGAATCGCTCGAAGCCGCGTTTCACGCCATGCTGCAATTCGGTGAACCCGATGCTGATGAGCGCGAAAGCGATCGACGCCAATAGCACCTTGCCGACGAGCCAAGCATCGATCACAGGCACATTCGCGACGGCGTAATGCGAATGCTGGTAGTGACACAGGTGCGTCAATCCTCGGCACGCCGCATCGCCGACGGCACTGCCGATGAGACAGGGAACGAGCCCGTCATAGCGCAATCTGCCTAGCGCGAGGACTTCCATGCCGAAGACCATGCCGGCGAGCGGAGTGCCGAACACGGAACCGAATCCCGCCGCGATGCCCGCCATGAGCAACACGCGCAGATCGTGTCGATCCAGCCGCAGGACACGCGCGATGCCTGAAGCGAGCGACCCTCCCATCTGAATCGCCGTTCCTTCGCGTCCGACGGAACCGCCGAAGAGATGGGAAACCCAGGTCGCGATCAAGATCGTCGGAGCCAACCGCAACGGCACGCCGCGATTCGGCTCATGGATTTCGTCGATCAACAGATTGCTGCCGCGTTCCAGATCAGGAGCGAATCGCCAATAGAAGAGGCCCATCGCCAGGCCTACGACGGGGAGCAGATAGAGCAGCCAGGGATGAGCGATGCGGGTTTGCGTGACCCAATCGAGGCCGACCAGAAACACCGCCGAGGCCCCCCCTGCGAGCAAACCGAGGATGCCCGCGAGGAACGTCCATTTCGCCAGATATCGGCCAATGCGGACAAACTCGCGGATGTGGTGGAGCATCGGGTCCAAGCGACCTTCAATTCAAGCGTGAGCGTCTACAAAAAGAGTTGTGGGAAAATCGTTCGATTTCGACGCTTATTCGTCGACTTGATAGCGGGGAATCAAACCTTCCGTGTCTTTGAAGGCCTTCATCATCGCTCTATATTCCTCGAGCTCCTCATCCAATCCGCCGGCATCAGCCACGTCAGCGAGATTCCGGATCAAGTCTCCAAACCCGGAAGCAACGATCTCGTTCGGGCCTGCATATTTGTCAATCTGAATGATCTGGCCGTATGTCCCTTCGGGTGATGGATCAAGGTCCAGCATTTGTTCCGGCCATTCCCCATTGATGCGAAGCCGCTTCCGGCTGTACCAGATCGGTTTGATGCCGAGCGTTCTGGTTTCTACCTTCTTGTCGGGGTGATTCTCCAATTTGATATGCTCTCGCCTCGTTTTCATTATCTGACGCAGTGGAAGAAGCGGGCCGGAACGTGGCAAGAAAAACGACCCCGTACCGTTATGAACACTGTAGAATTCCTTGAAATCCTCGGGAAGAATGAGGCCAAGGTTTTGTTCGACTTCCAGCAATTCGTGCTGTGTGGCGCCCGAAGGCCAAGTTGGCTGATCCCATTCGGGCGCATTGGTTGCGATCCATCCACGGAGGCGGTGCCAGGCGCTAACGACATCCGTGGCCACGGATTGCCCTCAATCGCGTATTCTCTTACGCTTCCTGTGCCGCCGCGCTGCGCTCCGCCTTCTTGCGGTCGTTCTCCTTCAGGTACAGCTTCCGCAGGCGGATCGAGGTCGGCGTGATTTCGACCAGCTCGTCTTCCTCGATGTATTCCAGCGCCTGTTCCAGGTTCATCAAACGCGGCGGCTTAAGGATCACGCTCTTTTCCGAGCCCGACGCCCGCATGTTCGTCAGCTTCTTCTCACGGCACACATTGACCGTCAGATCGTTGTCGCGGCAGTGTTCGCCTACAACTTGGCCTTCATACACCTGTTCGCCCGCACCAAGGAAGAGCGTGCCGCGATCTTGCAAGCCGTCCATGGCGTACGCCGTCGTACGGCCCGTCTCGGTGGAAATCATGACGCCGTTGAGTCGGCTCGGGATTGAGCCGCGGATCGGTTGGTAGTCGTAGAAGTTGTGATGCATGATCGCCTGGCCGGCGGTCGCATTCAGCAGGCGAGTTCGCAGGCCGATGAGGCCGCGGGCGGGGATGGTGAATTCGACATGCGTCAATTCGCCTTGCGAATTCAGCTTCAAGCATTCCGCCCGGCGATTGCCGACGAGTTCCATCACCGAGCCGACATGCGAGTTCGGCACTTCGACGACGAGGTATTCGATGGGCTCCATCTTCTGCCCATCGATTTCCTTGAAGATCACGCGCGGCTTGCCGACGGAAAGCTCGAAGCCTTCGCGGCGCATGTTTTCGATGAGGATCGAAAGGTGCAACAGACCGCGGCCCGAGACGTAAAACTCATCGCGTTTCGCCTCGCTCGGCACCACGCGGAGGGCAACATTCGATTCGAGTTCCTTCATCAGCCGATCGCGAAGCTGCCGGCTGGTGACGTAGGTGCCTTCCTGGCCGACGAACGGCGAATCGTTGATGCGGAAGAGCATGTCGAGCGTCGGCTCATCCACCTTGATCGGCGGCAGCGCGACGGCATTGTCGAAGTCCGCCACCGTGTCGCCGATATCCGCCGCCTCCGCTCCAACCACCGCACAGATATCGCCTGCTCCGACCTCTTCCGTCTCCACTCGGCCGAGGCGATCGAAGAAGTAGAGCTGCTTCACCGTGAAGTCGATGCGGCGTCCGTCATGCTTCATCAGAGCGACGCGCTGATTTTTCTTGATGCTCCCCGCCTGCACTTTGCCGACGACGATGCGGCCCACGAAGTTGCTATGGTCCAGCGTGACCGCCAGCATCTGCAACGGCTTGTCCACCTGCACATCCGGCGGCGGCACATGCTTGAGAATCGCATCGAACAGCGGCTTGAAATCGACCGCCTTCTCGTTGAGGTCGCGCGTTGAAACGCCCTGCCGACCCGCCGCGTAAATGACGGGAAAATCGAGCGTTTCCTCATCCGCATCGAGCTCGACGAACAGGTCGAACACTTGATTCAGCACATCGACCGGGCGAGCATCGGGGCGGTCGATCTTGTTGACGACGACGATAGGCCGCAGCTTGCTTTCGAATGCCTTGCGAAGGACGAACCGCGTCTGCGGCAACGGGCCTTCGGCGGCATCGACGAGCAGCAGACAGCCGTCGGCCATCTTGAGCACGCGTTCCACTTCGCCGCCGAAGTCCGCGTGGCCCGGCGTGTCGATGATGTTGACCTTGGTGCCGTTGATGTTGAGGGCGATGTTCTTGGAGAGGATGGTGATGCCGCGTTCGCGCTCGATGTCGTTGGAATCGAGGATGAGGCCATGCTGACCGCCGGCAAGGCGATCGAGTTCCTCGGCCCGAAAGAGGCCGGACTGGCGCATCATGTTGTCCACGAGCGTGGTTTTGCCATGATCGACGTGGGCGATGATGGCGACATTGCGTATTTCGTTCCGCTTCATGCTCTTGCGTTTCTAAATAAGGCGGCGATCGGTCTCTCGTGGCGTCATTATAGGGATGCAAGAGCGGGCTTCACTCCACCCCGATGGTTTCTCCTGCGGACGCAGCAAAGCATCCCATCTCTTCCCGCTGCTGATCGATACGACCGCAGCAAGAAGTGACGATCGGGAGGGGAGAGTGCGGCCGGACGCCGGGCGAGGTGGGGGCCAGCGGTCCTGTGAGCACGCTGCGCAGGCAAGGGTTCTGCTGTTCCCGGATGAAAACGAATCCAACTGGAGCAACCTGCGAACCCGTGCTCGCTCAGCGTGCTTAGAGGTGAAAGACAGGTGCCGAGCTCAGGTGGATTTCGGAGGAAAGAATCCTCTGACGACCACCGGC
This sequence comes from Gemmataceae bacterium, assembly GCA_046350235.1. Lineage (GTDB taxonomy): Bacteria > Planctomycetota > Planctomycetia > Gemmatales > Gemmataceae > JAIEPT01. Next base: position 64,241 of record JAXMAT010000019.1, read on the forward strand.
GCCCGGCACTTGCTCGCGCAGCGTGCTAATAGGTCACGCGACTTTCACGGTGAGTTGCTTGGGCCGATGTTGCTCTTCTTTCGGCAGGTGAACGAAGAGCAAGCCATTCTTCAGTTCCGCTTCGATCTTCGAAGCGTCGATCGATTCATGGACGCGGAAGACGCGATGGTAGTCGCCGACCTCGAACTCGGCGACGAGCGGATTGCCGGCCTGCGGCAGGTCCTTCACCTTGGCATGCAGCACCAGTTCGCCTCGCTCGAAGCGGAGGTCGATGCCTTCGGGATCGACGCCGGGGACTTCGGCGATCAGCAAAAGCTCCTGGTCGTTTTCGTGGATATCGACGCGCGGCAGAAACTGCTTGCCGGCTCGGGTTGCTTCGCTGTTCGTGGGGAGTTCGAGAGTATCGTTCATGGCGGATGCCTCCGGAATGGCGTTTGGTTGGAATGTTTGAAGCAGGGTGAGGCAATACACGGGATGGCCCCTCACCCCCAACCCCTCTCCCCAAAGGGGCGAGGGGAGCCAGACAACTCCTCTCCGCAACGGGGAGAGGAGAGTAAAAAGATCAACCTTTGACCGGGATTTTGCGGGGCTTGGCAGCTTCGTGCTTGGGGAGATGGATGTGAAGCACCCCGTGCTCGAAACGGGCTTCCACCTTGTTTTCGTCGACTTGCGCCGGCAGGGTCAGCGTGCGGACGAAGGATCCATAGACGCGTTCCTGCCGATGCGTTTGGCTTTTTTCGGGGGCTTCGGGCTTGCGGTCCCCCTTGATCGTGAGCTGATTGCGTCCCGTCACGGTGATTTCCAGGTCCTCGATCTTCAGCCCCGGCAACTCCGCTTCGAGCCGAAATCCGTCGGCCTCTTCCCACAGGTTTACGGGCGGAAAAGCGGCAAGCCGCGAGGCGTCCGCCGGCATGCGGTCGAAGAGCCGACTCATCTCGTTCTGCAGACGATTAAATTGACTGAAGAGCGAACCGGACCACGGATGGATGCGAGCTAACCTCATGGAACGTACCTCCCAGTGCGACATGTGGATGTCGTTGCGTGCGATGGTTACGGACGAAGAGCGAGTCGTCCTGCAACGCAAGACAATGCCAGCCGTCCGATGGTTTGCGATGTTCATGTAGCCGACGCGTTAGGTTGGCGTAGGCATGTGTCCGAGTGGACGCGACGTGAAAATGCAAGCTGCGTGCCATTGAGAATGGCGGAAGACCTGAAGCGCCGCAAACCGCGGAAAAACAGGGATTTGCGATGCGTCAGTCTCAAGCGGTTGGGCGGAAGTGATTAGGACGGAAGGGCGTCAGATTGACACCCCTACGTCAGTTTGGCATTTCGCCTTCGCTTGACCCGCCGGGAGGTGGCGAAGGCAACGCGGGTGGGCCGCCGGTGGCGTCGGGTAGGAGGCGTTGCAGCACTTCGACGAAGGGTTCCGGCGGCACGATTTCGATTCGGCCGGGTTCCCGTTTGAAGCCGAAAAGCTCCCAATTGCCTTGCTTCACCCAGTAGAGGCGATTGCTGACCGGATGCACGGCGGAAGCGAACGTTTGCTCCGTCATTTGGTGCAGGCGGGGGGCGGCGGGGAGCGTTTCGCGGCGAACAGGGAGGAACAGCAACCGGTCTCGGCTTGGAACCGAAACGAAAAACCCGTCCGGTGCGTCCTTGAATAGTTCCTCCACCAGGAAAACCCGGCACGCATCAAGTCCATCGCCTACGGCAGCCTCGACGATGCCGAACTCATCCACGGGCCGAAAGGACTCGAGTGTGGTGCGATTCGCGACCGTCTCGACGGCGGCCTCGAAAAAATCGGCCCCTGCCCTGCCCGATCGGCTGATTGCTTCGTCGGTCATGATGCATGAATCGGGGCGATGAACGACCAGGGCGAGGTCCTGCGGAATCAGCACTGCATAAGTAATCGTCTCGTTGAGCGCGGATCGGATGAACGGATTCGCGATGCGCGGTTCGCCGACGATATCGCCTTCGGGCCAAAGCTGCTGCGGCAACACGCGGAGCCATTCCGTCAAGACCCCCGTCCACCGCTCGCGCGGCAGATGCCGAAGTCGCCGATAGGGAATTTCCGGTTCCAGCATTGCGGAGTGTTCGCCGCGGCGAATGGAGGCGGCGATGCCGCGCCAGCGATCGAGTTCCCAACCGAGCGAATGCAAGGCGTCGCGCAGCGCATGCACATAGGCGCCCGGATAGGGAGCGATGCTTGTAAAGCCCGGATGGGTTTTCGCCGCCATCGTCGTCATGCCTCGCGAACCTGCCAACGCCCGCCGCTCCGGATTGCGGTATCCATTTCCCGCAAAAATGCTGCCTTACGTTCCCGCGATTGGCCCAAAAGATCCGCTGCCTGGTCAAGCCTGCCGGTTCGTCGAAGCAGTTCCGCATACGCTCGCACCGTATCCGCCAAATCGGGATGACTTGGAACCAGGTAGTCTTCGCGCAGGCGGAGTTCCCGCATGCAAAGCCTCTCCGCTTCGTCCCAATCGTCGCGGGCCATGAGCACCTTCACGAGCACATGCAAAAACTTCGCTAACAGTGGATGTTCAGGACCGAGCGATCGCTCCGTCATCGCGACCGCTTCCTGAGACAGTTCTTCGGCTTCATCCAAGCGACCCTGCTTCAGCCGCACCTGAGCCAGATTATGTCGCGGCAATGCTTGCCAAAAATGCTGTGCCGGCAACACCCGGCGAAATAGGTCGGTCGCCTCCATGGCGAGCCGTTCCGCTTCTTCGAGTTTCCCCTGCTCCACCAAGGCCGAGGCCAAGTTGTTGCGAGCCAATCCAGGGTTCGGAGTTTTCCGAAACGCCTTCCTGCCCATCTGAGACAATGCCTCGCGATATCTCCCCTCGGCGGAAGCATGATCTCGCCGCATCGTCGCCACCACGCCGAGGTTATTTACGCAAAACGACACGAGCGGATGCCGGTCCCCTTTCAATGCGCGAATCAGATCCATGCTGGCCTGATAGCAGCGCTGAGCTTCGTCCATGCGAGCGAGATCAAGATAAATGTTACCTAAGTTGACCTGCATGATGGCGACCGCCACCGACCGCTCGCCCCATGCAGCCTTCGCCGTCTCCACGGCTTCTCGGGCAATCGGCTCCGCATCCGCGAAGTCTCCGATCCCCTTCACGGCCTGAGCCAGTCCATCCAGCAGCACGGCCCGCCGAGGATCGCTAGGCGGGAAACCACCTTGGCGCAATGCGTTTTGGTAAGTTTCCGCCGCCTCTGCGAATTGCTGCTTGTTGATCTCCTTCAACGCTTTCAGGTGCTGATTCCACCATTTTCCCGTCCAAGCGTTGACCAGGAGGCCAAGCTTGGCGGCCACGTTGAGGCAGGCCGCCGCGACCCAGTCGCCGATCAACATCATGACGACGCCGACGAACAGCAGCACGACGGCACTCAGAAGGAGCACCACTGGGCCGTAAATCTTCCAACGGCATATCCAGTTGCCCACGCGCCCCCCCTCTCCGAACCCATTTCACTTCGACGTGTCTCCACTTAAGCTACCCTTTGACAGGCCAAGGGCCAATGCATCCGCCGTCGCGCCCTTCCGAGAAATACGACGTTTCACTCACACGCTACGAGATACGGATTGATTGACGGGACGCACGCGGATTCTTAAGATGCCCGGAGCATTCCCGGAGAGGTGACCGAGAGGCCGAAGGTGCAGCACTGGAAATGCTGTGTGGGGGTCAAACCTCACCGAGGGTTCGAATCCCTCCCTCTCCGCTTGATTCCTTTCTTTCGCACTAATCCCATTTTCCTCATAGACTTGCGCCCCAAATCCCCATCCTAGCGTGGCGTGTCTCTCAAGGCCCATTGCGGTCGGGCAATCCCAGCCAGAGGGACTCGGGCGTAACATTTGGTGCGATCGTCAAGGAGACGCTCCGTGGCCCCATTCACTGCCGCTGTCATCCAAGCCGCTCCAGTCCTTTTCGATACGGAGCGCACGGTTGCGAAAATCGCCGATCTCGCAGCGGATGCCGCACGGCGGGGAGCAAAGCTTGCCGTTTTCCCGGAAGCGTTCGTCGGCGGTTATCCCAAAGGACTCGGCTTCGGCGTCCGCATGGGAATGCGCGATCTTCCAGGGCGCGAGGAATACCGCCGCTACCTTGAGGCCGCGATCGATGTTCCCGGCCCCGTCGTCGCATCGCTGTGCGGCATCGCGAAATCGCATGGCATCTATCTCGTGGTGGGCGTGGTCGAACGAAGCGGCGGTACGCTTTACTGCTCCGTTCTCTTCTTGAGCCCCAAAGGCGAATTGCTCGGCAAACGCCGGAAGCTGATGCCTACCGCACTCGAACGCGTCGTCTGGGGCCAAGGCGACGGTTCGACCCTAAAGGTTGTCGATTCCGAATACGGCAAAATGGGCGCGGTCATTTGCTGGGAAAACTACATGCCGCTCCTTCGCATGGCGTTGTACGCCCGAGGGGTGGAACTATACTGCGCTCCGACGGTGGATGATCGCGACACCTGGCTGTCAACGATGCGGCATGTCGCCCTCGAAGGTCGGTGCTTCGTCTTGAGCGCGTGCCAGTTCCTTGTCCGGAATGATTGTCCGCCTGACTATTCCTGCGTGCAAGGAAACGACCCAGGAAACGTCCTCATTCGCGGGGGAAGCTGCATCATCGGTCCGCTAGGCGAGGTCTTGGCAGGTCCGGACTTCGGAAAGGAAATCGTGATAACCGCCGAAGTGGATCTGGAGGTTATCAAGAAGGCGAAAATGGACTTCGACGTGGCGGGACACTACGCCCGCCCCGACATCTTTCGCCTGCACGTCGACGAGCGAACGAAGCCGAACGTTGTGTTCGATGGCGAAGATACCGAGTCAACGATCTGAAACGACGTCCCAACCCGCGAGATACGGCACGCCACGATGCCGGCGTCATTCATCCTGCGATCGATGCACGAACAAGTTCGCGTTGCAAACGAACTGCCGCAACAAGGCTCGAAAGCTCTCGAGTTTCCATCGCATCTTGGGGAGTCATTTATGGGCGCTCCACAACCCAGATGTTGCGATAAAGCACCCGGCGTCCGAAGGCTTCGAACCAGATGGGACCGTCAGGGGCTTCCGGGCCCTTGAACCCGTGCGGGGTGGGACCGTTGACCTCCAGTTTGTCTACAGTTTGATGCCCATTCAGCTTTACGGAGATCACCGCTTTCGAAGTCCGCTTTCCCTGCTTATCGAAGCGAGGGGCTTGGAACTCGATGTCCAGAGTCTGCCAAACCAGCGGCGGAAGACATGAGTTCGGCGACTGACTTGGATACGTGAAAACACTCCCGCAAACACGAGGCGAACTATTGCCCTTCGCGGCCGGAAACTTCGAGGTCTTGTTCTTGTCGTCGCTGAGTTTGGGCCGATTCTTGCTGGTCGCGCCCGACAGATCGAAATCGAACCCAAAGCTATCGCCAATCGCCACCTCATAACGGGAGAGCATGTAAATGCCGGAATCCGCGCGGCGCCACGGGATGTTTTGCGGCTCCCAGCCTGTCATGAACTCCACATGAAGCGCGTAGTCGCGGAATTTTCGCTTCGTAACCGTCCCTGCCATCAGGCTTCCTTCGAACATCAGCGGTGCGGTCATCCCCTCGATGTCTTTGCGTTCCTCGAATGCGTCGACGTTCGGGTTCGCGCCGCCGAAGAGAACGATCGCGTTCGCGGGAGGTTTCAGGCCTAAGGTTACGCTGGCTCGCTCCACGCGTTTCATCAAGATGCTTCGATCGCCGCGTTTCAGCACGAGGCCATCTCCGTTCAGCACGCCACTGACCCCTTCATCGCTCGGAGAACGGAATTCCGCCCTACCCTCCGCTAAGGGGCCACTCTCCATGACGCCATAACGGCCGCCATCCCAACCTTCTCCTGGCAATCCCCCTTCGAGCACCAGTGCGTGAAATGTCTTGTCGCCGCGTGCGACTACTTGGGCGCCGATTCGCTTTTCACCGTCTTTGCCAATGTATTCGCCCTGCAACTTGAATTCGATGCCGGCCGCCTGGGGATCAAACAGCTTCTTCGCAGCGGCCTCTGCCGCCTTGTCCAACGCTTGGGCACGCGATACACCCGCTGATGCCGCAACCAAACAAAGCGCCCAACCGGCCAACGACGTTTTCATCTTTTATCCCTTGTGTTTCCGAGACGATCCTTGACCAATCTGTGTGCGGTAATGTCCGTCACGATCGCCAGGCTAACCCCGCCATACACCGCCGCTTGAAGCGACGATCACGGCTTCTCTCCGTTCCGTCTGATCGGCACTTCGCAAAAGGTTAGCGCAGCGAGCCCGTTGGCGCCGCGAAGCAGGTTGCTCTGGTTCCACGCTGCACTGTCGAGGTACGTGACGGCCCTAGCATCCGTTGCTGCCGTCAGTTTCAAGATCAGGGTACTGTCGACTACTGAGCCGGATGCGATTTTGCCTCCGGCCCCATCCAGGTATAATTGACTAGCAAGCTTAGGGTCCCATCGGATGGCCTGATCGAATTCCAACTCAATTTCGTCTTGGCCTTCGTTGCGGAATGAAGCACGCTTCAAGTTCGGCGGCGTGATGATGGTCGCGGGCTTCTTTCCATAGATGTCTCGCTCGATCAAGGGACATAAGAGTCGTGCGAACTCCGCGTATCCTGCCGCAGGAAAGTGACAACCGCCGGGAGGTTCGATCCCCAGCGTCGACATGATGCTCAAATTCGAAAACGCCGTCGGCAGCTGGCGCTGTACCTCACGTAGCCGATTGTCCGAACCATGGATCCCCATCGCACAAGACTTGGGCCAGATCTGAAAGACGTAATAGTGCTGAATGTTTGGGTAATCCGTCTTCCAAGCCGCCGCCAAGTCGATGAAATACTGGCGATAGGTCTCCCAACCATAACCGCCAGTCGGTCCATCGGCGCCTTGGTCGTTCTCGCCCTGGTGCCAAATGACCGCACGAATCCCATGCGTAAGCTTCGCCTGCCGAACGCGCCCCAGTAGTCGCCCGTAGATGGTCGTCGCGTCTTCGGGGCCGGCGCTGCTGCGCTGGTGCTGGTCGATGCGGGTCCCCCCGACGGCGCCGTTGATGAAGCACACCGGCGCCTTGTGCGTTTCGACGAGACGGCGACCGAGTTCCATGCCCCAATAACCGATCTGGAGGTTTCCCGAGTCGCGACTCCGATGAACAGCGTTTCCCCAGAGCGCGACGCCTTTTGGGCCGCCGGACATGGAACCAAAAGTACGGATCCAGTCGCTTCGGAACACGGGGTCTTCTTTACCGAAGTCCGTCGCCACCGCGTTGGACTGCCCGCAAATCAGGTACGCGTCGCCGCACACAAGGTTCGAAGCTCGGTGAACGACCTTTTCCGCTCCAGCGGTCTGTGTACCGAATTCCACTCGATACTGAACGAGTCCCGGCTTCAGCTTCACCTTAAAGGCATACGAGCCGTCGGCCTTCGCTTCTGAACTTCGCTCGAGAAGGGCTTGTCGCCTGCGAACACCTTCAAGAAAACCGCATCGGCTGCCTCCGTCAACACACCGCTGTAGTGGAGGGCCCCCTCATTCTTGTCATCGCGTGCGTAGAACTGACCGTCTTCGGGTTTCTCGTGTTTCGACGGCACATACTCGACCCACGCGTCTTTCGCCGGCTCCTTGACGGCGATCGTGATCGCTTTCACGGCGGGCGCGCCGCCGTTGTCGATTGCGGCGGTCACCGTCAACTTGCCGCTATGCTGGGCACGCTTGAGAATCAGTTTCCCCGGCTGCGTTTCGTTGATGGTGGCGAGATCCGAGACGTTCCAAACGATGTTCAGCTTGTCGGCGCCTTTGGATCTGATCGACTCAAGGTTGGTAATCTGCGGAACGACTTCGATGGTCTTACGCCCATCCCACTCGGCCGGTGCTTGCAGCGCGAACTCCGGCTCGGGAATATCATCTGTGATCTTGAACGAGGTCTGCCGCTCCTTCACTTCATTCGGATAGACGGCCTTGACGCGAACGATGGCCGAAGTCTCCCCTACGGTTCGACCGGCGTCGAGGGTGTAGGCCAACCGATCCGTTGCGACGACTGCTTCCTTGCCGCCTCGCGTCACGGTCCAGTACAGCCTCTGCGCCCCGCCTGCTTTGGCCGTCAACGTGACGCTCTTCCCCTCCTGCAAAGTCGGCGGCGCCTGCGCCAATTCGAATTCGTTCCCTGGCTGCACCACGGGTCCGACCAGCGTTTGCAGCGGCTTCTGATTTTCATACTGCAAGCGAATCCAATCGGGCGAGCGCACCACCTTGGAGATTCGGACCTCGTCGATGTCGCCTACGAAACTGTAGTTGTGATACCAGCCCCCAATCCACAAACGTGAGGGGCTTTTGAGATGGAGCGGCGCCGACTTCGACGTATTGATGCCGTCAAGAACTCCATTTACATAGAGGCACGAGGCGCCTTTTTCGTAAGTGTGGGCAACGTGAACCCACTCCGACTTGGAAAGCGTGGACTTGCCCGCAACGTTTCCCCCCGAGAAGTAGCAATCCATGATGACATGGGGAGGACTGCGGTAGCACATGACTACTTTTCCCTGTGCCTGCTCGTTCCCCCACGCAACAACGTAGCTGTTGGGCTTTTCCGCGCGAAACCATGCTTCGGTCGTGTGCGAACTCGCGTCGGTCGGATAGCCCCCGATCTTGTCTCCGCAGAAGATGCCCTTCTGGCCCGGAAAATGGCGGGCCGCGCCGACGACTCCGGGAACGGAAGTCGTGCCGGTGTCTTGAAGTTCCACAATGCCGACTTCGTCTTTGGCGGCTGGGCCCATATGCGACACGGTCAGGTAGCCGTTCGATTCGTTGAACACGGCCTTTCCATTCGACTCGGACTTCGCGCCGGGATTTCCCCAATGGAGTTTGATCTGCTGACGCGAATTGCCGGCAATCTTCGGCACTCGCACCCAGATGCTCGCAGCCCCCTTGGGCGCGTTCCACTCCTCAATTTGGTAGGCGAGCGGCTCACCCGTGGCGGACGAAAACCGCACATCGGAACCATTTGGATTTGCCTGGCTGAAGTCGAAGAAGTCCTGGTGAAGCCGCACCAGCAGCGGAAAATTCTCCACCGAAGCGGCCGCCGGCATTGGCGCACCTTCCGGCGTCGTCAGAATGAACAAGGCCCCTGAGTGCTTCCAGTCCTGATACTGAGAGACGGCCGGGCTCGCCGACGCGAGCACGAAGACGACGGAGAGCCATGGCATTTTCACGATGCATCCGTTCCGAAACGAAGCAGCGCGGAAACTTCCTGCGTTTGCAATCCGGACATCGTTCTCGTTCCGATTGCAGCACCACTGAAGTCGCCGCACCGATCTGCAGAGAGATCGAATTGGGCGTGAATCGAAATTCTTGGAGGAAAGCCCAGCGTTCGCAAGGCGAGGGAAGCCATTTCCCGCCGCGAACCTTTCATGCTTGACGCGCCCATTCTGGCTCTTGAATGGGTCCAATACAAGAGGCAAACTTGCCTGCTCGCTCTAGGCAAAGCGTGGCCGGTACAGCGTCAACCAAGATGGGACATTCCTCATATTGGCTGACGCCTCCTATTGAACCGCTTGCGTCTGCCGTCCGTTCGCAGTACCCTGGCGATACGATCCTGCCCCCCTGCCTCGTCCACATGCCCGCCTTGCCCGACCTATCGCTCGCAGAGACAGCAATATGCATCACTCGCGATCTCAAACGACGAATCCCGCCAAAGGCATTTCTCGGCGCGATCTCCTGCGTGTCGGTGCGATCGGTCTTGGTGGCTTGACCCTGGCGGACCTGCTTCGATTGGAAGCGGCCGAGGGGAGATCGTCGCGGAAATCGGTGATCATGGTCTACCTGTGCGGCGCTCCGCCGCACCAGGACATGTTCGACCTCAAACCGGATGCGCCGGTCGAAATTCGCGGCGAATTCAATCCGATTCCCACAAGCGTCCCTGGCATCCAAATCTGCGAGCATTTGCCTAAGCTGGCGCGGATCATGGACAAGCTCGTCCCCATCCGAACCGTTGTCGGATCGCCGGACGGCGACCACGATTCCTTCATCTGCTACACCGGTCGCTCGCCTCGCCGGCAACCGGCAGGAAACTGGCCCTCCGTCGGCGCCGTTGCGTCCCGCCTTCTCGGCCCGACGACTCCCGAGATTCCGCCGTTCGTAGGGCTGGCGCCGAAGGCGGGACATCCCCCTTATGGATCGCCCGGCCACCCAGGTTTCATCGGCCCCGCACATTCCGCATTTCGACCGTTCGGCGAAGGCCGCGGCGACATGGTCCTCGATGGGATCACGATCGAAAGCTTCAACGAGCGCCGAAGCCTCCTCGGCGTCTTCGATCAGATGCGTCGCGAAGTCGATTCGAACGGCCAATTCGAAGTGCAAGACGCCTTCAAACAACGTGCCCTGAATCTTCTGACGTCCAATCGTTTCGCCGAAGCCTTCGACCTCTCGAAAGAGAGCCCACGAGTACGCGAACGGTACGGCAAAGGCGACACGAGAAACTATGGAGACGGTGCGCCGCGCAACCTCGAACACTTCCTGCTCGCTCGCCGGCTCGTCGAGGCCGGCGCTCGCGTGGTGACCTTGAACTTCGGACGGTGGGATTTTCACAGCGACAATTTCTCGGAGTTCAAGAACACCCATGCGCCGCATTTCGACCAAGGCATGAGCGCCCTGGTCGAAGACTTGCATCAGCGCGGATTGGATGAGGATGTGGCGGTCATCGCATGGGGCGAGTTCGGACGCACGCCCATCATCAACAAGGACTCCGGTCGCGATCATTGGCCCCAGGTTGGTTGTGGTTTGTTCGCCGGCGGCGGCATGAAAATGGGGCAAGTCATCGGGCGAACCGACCGCATTGCCGGAACGCCCGTCGATCGGCCGGTTCATTTCGGCGAAGTAATTGCCACTCTTTACAAACACCTCGGTATCGATCCCCATGTCGCGCATGTGCAGGACCTGACGGGCAGACCGCAATACCTCGTCGATCACGCGCACAACCCGATGCCGGAATTGATCTGACAGCGAGTTGTCGTCAAAGGCGACCATGCGGGGCGCCATGGCGAATTCGAATCATGATCCGCGAACATCCGGTTTGAGCCATACTTAAACGTTCGATGACTGCTGCACGCCCTTGCTGCGCAGCGGTCGATCGAGAGCATGCCGATGTTTCGGCTCCCTACGATTCTCGCGCGGTGAAAATGGCTTGCGGCGTACCTTGACGTGGAAAAGAATGAGGCTGCGCAACCCGCGTTCGCCAACGGGAGGGCTCCGCCGCTATGGTCTCAGCTTCCATATCTGAGCGTCGTTCTGATATCGGCCTTTCCCGTCGCCGGATGCTGCGTTCCGGATTGGCATCCCTCGGCGGCCTTTTTCTGCCCGACGTTCTCCGCCTTCGGGCAGCGTCCGGCACCCCAAAGCAGTCGACGGCTGTCATCTTCGTCTATCTTGCCGGC
>JAXMAT010000020.1:0-73490 GCA_046350235.1 Gemmataceae bacterium
AGGGCGCCCAAACTACGACGGCAGCAGCGAACGTGCAGCAGCCGTCCCAAACTTCCGTGTAGGTTTGTTCTTGGTTGACCGTGTATTTCAAAGGGAGTATCCGCATGCTCGGAAAAGGATGGTCCAATCTTGCAAGCGCCGCCTTGTTGCTCGGCGTTCTCGTTGCGGTTGGCTGCAATCAGCCCGGCAAGGAGCAAGCAAAGGGAAAAGGCGACGCAAAATCAGAAAAGAAGGGGGACGGCAAGAAAGAGATCACCAAGGAAGACACCAAACACGATAGCTGGTGGTGCCAAGAGCACGGCGTCCCCGAGAGCATGTGCAGTCTCTGCAGCGACACCGTCGCGGCCAAGCACAAGAAGGAAGGCGACTGGTGCGACCTTCACGACCGCGCGAAGTCGCAGTGCTTCAAGTGCGATCCCAGCAAGTACGCCAAGTACGAAGCGATGTACGTAGCCAAATACGGCAAGGCTCCGGAGCGTCCACCTGAAGAAGAGTTCAAGAAGTAGCGTTCCATTTTCCCCCGCATGGAGGCATGACATGAAGAAGTGGATCGGCACGATGGTTGCGGTCGCGTTGGCGGTTTGCACGCTGCAGCATCTGCAAGCGCAGGCTCAGGCTCCGCAACCGACGTATTCGGTGATCTCCGTCGAAAAGATGCACTGTGAAAGCTGCGCACGGCGCATCTCCGGCAAGCTGTACGAAGTCGCCGGCGTCGAGAAGATCCAGGTGGACGTGGAAAAGAAGCTGATCTGGGTGCATCCGAAAACTGGAGCCCAGCCGTCGCCGCGAGCCCTCTGGGAAGCGGTGGAACGCGGCGCTGATCGGCCGACCAAGCTCCACAGCCCCTACGGAGTCTTTGCGAGCAAGCCGCAACAGTGACGTTGTCGGGCGAGCACACGCCGGCTCGTCCGTCATGTGCTTTCCTTTGAAGGCAAGAGGCGGCTCGATGAGCGAATCGATGCAGTTCCGAATTCAAGGAATGGATTGTGCTGAAGAAGTCGCCCTTCTCAAGGCTGAAGTCGGGCCCCTAGTCGGCGGCCCAGATCGCCTTCAATTCGACATCTTGAATGCCCGGATGACGGTGATCGCTTCCGATGCAACAGTGGATCGGCGACGCATCGTCGATGCCGTGGCCAAACTCGGAATGCGTGCCGAGCCTTGGGGCGAAGCACCGTCTCTCGATCAACGCGGAAGGATTTGGCTCAAGTATCGTTATGCCATCCTGTCCGCTGCAAGCGGGCTGTCAGCGGCGTGCGGTTTTGCCGTTCACGCTATGTCCGCCGGCTTGCATGAAGCACTCGGCTCGGAAGCGCACAATCCGATTGGAGCCACGCTCCTCGCACCGCGACTCGCTTACCTCGTTTCCATTGCCTGCGGTCTTTGGGTTGTATTGCCCAAAACGTGGATCGCGCTGAAGCGTCTGCGGCCCGACATGAACCTTCTGATGACCGTCGCTGTGGCGGGGGCCGTCGGTGTGGGCGAATGGTTCGAGGCGGCCATGGTCGCATACCTATTTTCTCTTTCGCTTGCACTTGAAAGCTGGAGCGTCGGGAGGGCTCGGCGCGCCGTCGAATCGCTGCTCGCTTTGGCCCCCAATCATGCAAGGATCCGCGCTGCATCTGGAGAAATGGTCGAACGTCCGCCGTCTGAAGTCCCGGTTGGTTCGTCCGTCATCGTCAATCCAGGTGAGCGGATACCGCTCGACGGAGAGGTCGTTCAGGGTTCCAGCCACGTTAACCAAGCGCCCATCACCGGAGAGAGCGTTCCCGTCTCCAAGACACAAGGTTCGTCAGTCTTTGCAGGAACGATCAACGGCGACGGCTCGCTAGAAATTCGCACGATGAAGCCCGCGTCGGATACGACGCTCGCCCACATCATACGCTTGGTGGGCGACGCCCAATCGAAGAGAGCGCCATCCGAGAAATGGGTCGAGCGGTTCGCTCAGATCTACACGCCGGCTGTCATGCTTACGGCGTTCACCATTGCGGTCGTCCCTCCCCTGCTTTTCGGCGACTGGCAGGGATGGATCTACCGAAGTCTCGTGCTTCTTTGTGATCGCCTGCCCCTGCGCCCTCGTGATTTCGACACCGGTCACGATCATCGCCGCATTGGCTGCGGCGGCAAGAAACGGCATTCTCATTAAGGGCGGTATGCATGTGGAAACGCCAGCCCGCCTTCGGCTTTTCGCCTTCGACAAGACCGGCACCCTAACCGAGGGCAAGCCGAGCGTGAGCGCGATCGTTCCGATGAACGGACACGACGAACGCGAGCTACTCGAACGTGCGGCGAGTTTGGAAACGCACAGCGAGCATCCGTTAGCCAAGGCCATTCTGGAACACTCCACCGCGAAGGGCGTCAAAGCCCTTCCTGCCGACGACTTCCGAATCATTCCGGGAAAAGGCGCCGTTGGAAGTTTTCGCGGCAGGGAATTCTGGCTTGGCTCCCATCGCCTGCTTGAAGAGAAGCAGATGGAAACACCGGAGATCCACGCGAAAATACTCGAATTATCCGGCGCGGGTCGGTCCGTGGTTGTGGTGGGAAACGATCACCACGTTTGCGGATTCATGGCGATAGCCGATACCGTTCGTCCAGAAGCGAAGTCCATCGTCACCAAGCTGAAGGAGGCTGGGATCGAGCGGATCGTGATGCTGTCGGGGGACAACTCCGCGACTGCTCAAGCGGTCGGCAAGGAGATCGGCGCTGACGAGGTTTTCGCAGAGTTGTTGCCTGCGGACAAAGTTGCAACCATCGAGCGGCTATCGAAGCAGTACGGAACTCTCGGCATGGTTGGCGATGGTGTCAACGACGCCCCCGCGCTGGCCCGCGCCGATGTCGGCATCGCCATGGGAGCCATGGGAACCGATGCAGCGATCGAGACGGCCGACATCGCGCTGATGTCCGATGACCTCGCAAAGCTCCCTTGGCTCATCCAATTGTCAAAACAGACGCTCGGGATCATCCGACAAAACATCGCCTTCGCGCTCGCCATCAAAGGCACATTCGTGCTGCTCACGGCGATCGGGTTGGCATCGATGTGGGGAGCGATTGCTGCCGACACGGGTGCGTCGCTCGTCGTCATTGCAAACGGCCTTCGACTAATGAAGGCATGAGTTCTTTCGGAAGACCATTGCTGTCGGTTCAGACACTTGATTTGCGTCGCTATACCCGAGCGAGAACGCCAATCTGCGCAACCTCCTTCGGTCCGCCACACCGAAGCAAGTCAAACCTTAACTCTTCGGGCATAACTTGCCGTGCCTCGCTCTCGAACAACGCCGTTGCCGCATACTGACGAGATCAGGACTTTCGGACAATCTCCATGACGACTCGAAACCCAATTCCGTTATCCCGGTGGGAGCGTACTTCACGTTCCCGGTACGCGGATCGGCAATGCCGTGGATCGTTGGCATAACAGCCTCCGCGAAGAACCTTCTCTTGGTTAGCGGAAGGCATGTCCGCAAGCGCGTGGACTTGGACGATCCCATGGGAGGCGGATGCCCTCGTAATTACGTTTCGCACGAGCGGATCCGTCCGTTCGCCCGCGTGATACGCAAGCTCGTCGTAGTCGTCTTCACACCATTCCCAAACGTTTCCGTGAACGTCAAAGAGTCCCCATTGGTTCGGCTCGAAGCTACCCACGGGAGTCGTTTTGCGACGGTACAGCCCCGGCTTTTCGCGACCGTAGAACTTGCGGCCGTCATAGTTGGCAAGATCGGTGCCGATGGCGTCTCCGAAGCAGAACGCGGTCGTAGCCTCGGCACGGCATGAGTATTCCCATTCGGCTTCAGTCGGCAAGCGATAACGGTTGCCGTCCAGACCTTCCAGAGTCTGGCAAAACAGCTGGCAGTCATCCCAAGAGACGTTCACCACGGGCCTTCGTTCTTTGGGCATCTTCCGGCTAGGGTTATAGCCCATGACCTCGTACCACTGTTCCTGCGTCACCGGATGGATTCCGAGGAAAAAGCCACGCGAAACCATGACACGATGCTGCGTTTCTTCCTCTTCGCGCCCAAACTCCTCCGGCGGGCTCCCCATTAGGAAGTTTCCTGCCGGGATCCAAACGAACTCCATCCCGATTTTGTTTTTGGCGACCCGACGCTCCGGTTGCGGTGCTGGACTTGGAGAGGCTGGGGCAGAAGCAGCAGACCGAGGGACTTGTTTCGTTTTAATCGCCGCAGCCTTCGTGCTGGCCTCGCTTTTGGAAGACGGGACTTTCGAGCCAAGCTTCCGTTCCAGATCCCTGAGTTTCGCCAACACGTCTTCGAAACTCTGGACACGTTCGGCTGGCATTGGGGCTCGACAGTCTTCCAAGAGCAGCTTCAAGTCCATGCTCACGGCGTCGGGAAGCTTCCGCCAGTGTCGCTCGAAGGGGTCGAGCGTCTCAAAGAGCACTTGCAGGCAGAGTTTCGCGAACGCGAAGATGTCCGAGTAAGGGCCGAGCGGAACGCCTGGAAGATCGCCCGTTTGCTCGGGTGGAGCGTAGTTGCGAGTTCCGGCAATGCTCGCCCCCAACACGGTTTGCCTTGAATGCTTGGATGTCTCGTCGGAGTTCGATGAATCCAGGCGATAGGCCAAGCCAAAGTCGATCACTTTGACTTCCCAAGTGGAATCATGGCGGCGAACGAGTACGTTTTCCGGCTTCAGATCGCGGTGGAGAATCTTTTGCCGATGAGCTTCTTGGAGGGCCTCCGCCACTTGCGTCGCGACTTGGAAAAAGTCTTCCGCATCAAGCGGCCCCTTCTCCTTGAGCCTCGCTGCAAGCGTCGATCCCTCGAAATACTCCATGACCAAGAAAGGGCGGGTTCGGTCCGGGTCCGCGTAGTCCCAATCGCGGACACGGATGATTGCGGGATGCACTAGGCGCTGCAGTACGCGAGCTTCCCCGAAAATGTCGCCCACACGCCGATCCATCACCGCCGCGTGCATTGCCTTGAGGACGACCGCTTCCTCCCTATTCTCGTCTTGGCAGAACACCGCAACGCCAAAGCCGCCGACGCCAAGGATGCGCAGCGGTCGATACCGGCGTGGAAAAAGAAGATAGCGGCCCGGATCCAGCAAGGCGGCTTCTTGCAGCAGACTCAACGCTTCGTCGAGGCGGTCTTGTTCCAAAGCGACTTGATACGCGTCGAAAAGCGCAGCAGCACGCGTGCTTGTATCGGCCGAGTTTCTAGCGACTTCCCGAAAGGTGCTCTCCGCTTCCCTCAGCATGCCAGCGCCAGCTTCCAGCTTTCCAAGGCCTACAAGCGTCGACTCGAGCGTTTTCTGCTGTTCATTCGACAACTGGCGAAACCGCTGCTTGAATTCGGCCACAATCCGCCGTTCATGTTCATTGCTGAAGCTGCGGCTGTAGTCCGAGATGCTCTTTGCTTCGCGAATTCCGTTCTCGCTCAATTTTCGGCTGATGTCGGCCATCAGCTTTCGCATTTCCTGGGTATCGCCTGCGACCGACTCGAGCGACGTGCGCACGTGCCCTACTTCGTCCATGATCGTGCTGAAGCGGTCCCCTAGGGCATCCAGCATTTGGCCGATCTGACCGAAAGCGAGGCTTTGGTCTTTTGCCAAGCTTTGAAAGGCCTCGAACTGAAGACCACGAGCCAACTCGGCGTTTGCCTCGACTTCACTCCTGAGGAAATAGGAGAAGCCAGCCACCAGGATCGAACTTCCGGACGAAAGCTTCATGCTCAAGAATCGCCGAAGGTTCGGTAATTCCGGCATAGCCTCCGCAACGCCACGAAGCGCAGCGTCTGCTTCGGTGAGGACTCGATTTGAAGAGTCAAATCGCCGCGATTCTCCGGAACGAATGTCGATCGCCGAGAGAGCAGCGACGGGCCAGGACATCAGCCCCTGCTTCTTCGCCTGCTGAAACTCGGAAAAGCATGCCTCGCGGAATTTGTCTGCTGCCTCTGGAACTTGGGCCTCAATGGCTGCAGTCAACGTCTTCATCAGATCGCCGATGGCCTTCGCGTCGCCGGCCATGACCAATCTTCGGCATTGCTCGACGATGCTTTCGCCTCTCAGCGACATTTCCACGGCTTTCCACGTTCGGTCGTTCGCTCGTACGAGGGCGGCCTGCAACGCTTGGCCTTTGTCCTCTCTCAACTTGAAGAACTGATCAGCCAAGCTTGCTGCATTGGCACCGAGAAGCTGACGAATGCCGAAGGTGATCAAGGACTGAACGGCAGACATGAGCTAATCCGGAAGAACTTTGGGTACGGTGAGCCGATCATTGAGAAACGGAACCGCCAGGGGCAGGATCCGGGCAGGAGCTTGGTGGTCTTTGGGGACTGCCAGCGGCGTACAGGCAAGGACGATCTATCAAACGGCGCCTGCAACCTCTGCGCGGGGATCGTAGAGAAATCGCTCGCTGCCCATCATGATGCGCACCTGCATTCCTGCGGAAATCAGGTTACGAAGCAAGAAGAACCGGCACAAAGGAAAAGTCGGCCAACCCAGATATCCGCAGCCGTGCCAGCATCGGTGAGAGATGCCGAACAACCCCACGATCTGGTTTGCAAGCCCCGAATCGGTGGTCAAGTATCCGTAGAACTTTGCCTCCTCCTCAGGCGTCGGTATTCGGTCGAAGCTGGTTAAGCCAAGTTCCCGCTTGGAGGTTTTGGCCGCTAAGAGCCCCCAATCGCTTCGCTCGTGTACCTCGCGAAAAAGTGCGTGAATTCGGGCGCTCGCGAATTGCTCGGGGCTCATGCCCCATCGCAGTTCGCGATATTGCATACGCTGGGCGTCCGAAACGATGTAGGAGAGGGCCCGCCAAGTCGCAGGAAACGGGTCTAGAGAAGGGTTCGCGTCGTGTAACGTCACTCCGAGCACCACGAACGCAGTACGCTGAAGCCACTCCAACGGAAACTCGCTGAACTGGACACCACCGCCTCCGTTGGGTTGGAGTTTGGCCAAGGGCGCTTCGGGGTCGCGCGTAGGAAACGGGTTCCAGCAAAACGGCGAGCGGTTCTCTTTCTGGTGGTAGCCAGCGGTCGATGGCAGTCCAACTCCCTTCACGAGGCGGTAGCATTCCGCAATCGTTCGCCCGTGTAGAGAAAATCCGTCCGCATAGAACGCGTAAGGTCGATGGGAGGGCGCAGGCAACCCATTGAACTGCTGTGCTGGAACGATACGCACGAAATCCATGAGATCTCCTAGTCACTGTAGGGCACTTGCAACGCCACGAACACGTGGTTGCCTATCGATCAGCGGCCGTACTCATGTTCTCTAGCGCCCTTCGTTTCGCTTCGCTTTTGAGCCAAAGAGATGCCCCTTGCTGCCCTTGGACCCGAAGCTCGCCATCGGCAAGATTCTCGACGGCCCACGCATAGAGCGCATCACGAATCGAATCGTCGTGCAGTTCGGGAAATGCTTGCTGCCGAGTCAGTAGGTCCAAACGCTCAGCCACAAGCTCGCGAATGCGGTCCACGATAGTGCGACGGTTGTGCTTTTGGATTCCAGAGCCGGTCGATTCAAAGAATCCTTCGACCGCCTGACGAACATACCTTGCGGCCACTCCTCGAAACTCCATGACCTTGGCAAAGATCTCTTTCACGTCAGGAGAGACAGCCGCCAATCGCTCGTCGACGTTCGCTAGGGGCGGCGAAGCGGGCGGCTTTTCCGGTTCGGATTCGAGCCGCTTAAGCTCTTCGCGGAGTTCGGCATTCTCGGCCGCCAGACGCTTCAGCTCTTCGCTGTTATCGCGGATCCAGCCCGGCATCGGCGTGGTCTCGAAGGCAGCAATGAGGCTACGGCTCAGAACGCCACCTAACTCGCCTGGTGTCGACCAGAACTTGCAGTGCCGTACTTTGCACTTTTCGCGGAAAGCATCCATCCGTTTGCCTTGCACAGGATCTCGCTCGCGTCGTTCCTCGGGAAGGGCCTCGGGATCCTGGATCAAAAAAGCGAGAATCGGCTTCTTGCTCTCGATCGCGTAGTCGAACTCCATCTCGGTGTAGCCCTTGTCCGAAGGATGCAGTGAGCCGTAGCGGCCACCGAGGATCACGACGTAATAGTCGCTTTCGTCGATCTGCCGGCGGATGATGCTCCACTGATCCTCATCGGCGGCGGGGAACCACTCCATGCCGGATGGGATGCATCCCAACTCCAGAAGAGCATGCATGACGGCCTTGCGCTCTTCTTTGAGGTCCTCGTAGGTCGAGCTGACGAAGACCTGGTACTTCTTGCGGGGATTCATGCGATATCCTCAGCGGCGTAAGCTGCCTTTTGAAGTGGGAGTGTTCGGAACCAACCCTCAAAGGATGCCCCGTTGCCGCAGGAGTTCGATCGTTTCCGGACTCGATCCTTGGGCTGTGCTAGGACGTCGGCGCGTTCGCTCTCTCGGCCCTTCCATCGGCTCGAACAGGCCCAGCACTTCTGCTTTAGAGACGAACATACGACCGACTCGCCGCCATCCTCGGAGTTTGCCCTTCTTGATCCACCGAAAAATCGCCTGGGTGTTGCAACGAGCCAGTTCTGCTGCTTCTCGCAGACCCAATAGGTCATTGGGGAGCGGTTCCGTGGTCATGGCGTTCCTCCAAAGGTGAGGTTGGACCGTTGCTGCGACAGAGCAACGGCTTGCCCCTGCTATTCGTCGCACGCAAGAACGCCTTTGCGTGGAAATCCATCAACTTGGCCCTAACCTACTTCTGCTCGACAAAAGTCAGCTTTTCGGGGCCATAACATCGTCACGTCTTGTCGCCACGATCACGTGGACGCCGGGATACGTGACCAGTTGGCCTTTGTGTTCGTAGCAGAAGCTCGACTCCAGGAGATGAGGCCTGAAGAACGATCACCAAAGAACGGCTCATCTCTCCGCACGGTGGAAGGACTCAAGCTGCTCGCTCAGCCGCGCTCGGTACGCTTCGATGAGCGCTGTCGCGACCTTTGTCTCATGGCTTCCCAGTGACGGAGTCGAGAAAACGATCCCCAAGCCAAAGCGCTCGTCGCTGCCTTTTCTTCGATGGGCGTTATCGGCCTCGGTCCGGAGCGTTTCGAGAACCTTGCTGCTGGTCGCTCGGGTTCGGGGCGAAAGCCACTGCCAAACTTGCTTCGCCTCACCGTAGCAACTCACGCCTTCGACGTTGAACCAGATGTCGTCGCGACCGCGATACTGACCTCCTTCCTTGGGTTTGTCGCCGCAGAGTTCTTCGATGACCACGTTGTCGGGATTGGACCGCCACATCCCGCCCGCCCATAGACTGAGCGTCGCGCGCTCGTTGTAGGCGTACGGTCGATCCGGCAGGTACGCAGGCGTCCGCTCCTCGACGTACCGGTCCATGATCCGAAACATCTCGTCCAGCGAAGGCTGAAGGAAACTCAGCGGATTGTCTGCGCTGGGAAACAAGCGCCTGCGGTGATCAGCTTTCATGGATGCGACTTCCTCGCGAAGCCTCTTTTCCAAATCAGGCGGCGAAGCATGCTGCCCAGCTTGGATCAAGCGGCCGCAGCAACGAGCCGGCGACCCACACCTGCCCCTTCATATCTTCGGTCTGCTGGTAAATCCATTTGGCGATCTGCTGCGATGCTTGCAGATCTGCAGGCAAGCCTGCCGCCGAAAGCCGCTCGTCCAGCTCGTCGTGGCTCGTCAGGTTGCGTTCGACCCACGCGGACAGGTGCTTCTCGGAAGCCAGGTAGTCCGACTTCGCGCTGTTGCACCGGTCGTGCGCGAGCACGAAGTTGTGGCCCAGGTCCGCCGGGTATCGAGACCAGGGAATGAAGTGATCGACGTGGGTGTCGCCCGCCATCGTCTTGCCGCAATACAGGCATGCGCCTCGTTGAACGTCCATCAAAATCGGCCGGTAGGCGTCCAACGACCCTGGCTCGATGCCGAACAAGAATGCTCCCAAGTCCACCACCGCTCCGAGCCGGTCGGTGTTCAGGCCTTGGATGAAGCGAATCCAAGCGCCTTCGATCAGGTCGCGAACGAGTTCGTAGAAGGCCCGGAAGCAGTACGCGACTCCCGGCTTGAGCGTGATGGTTCCGCCGTTGCCGACGTTTTCGTAAAGGAAGTTCAGCCTCTCTTCGCCGACCGTTTGCAGCTTCCAAAGCGGCATCTCGCAGACGACGGCCTTGATGCTCGCCACGAGTTTCCGCCATTCGGCTGGCTTGGTCTCCTGGAAGCGAAAGAGCGAGCCGCCGCTTGCCTGCTGAGCTTGTTGGATCTTGGAGACCACCTCCGCCGTTCCGCCTCGGTTTTGGCGGAGGATCAGGGTTAGCTGATCCTTCAGGGGGAACGGCCGCGCCTGCCGCCAATACAGTTCGGCGAAGCGAACCGCGATGTCACTCGTGTCGATGTCGAGCGGAGCTCCGGTGTCGTCGCCTTTCAGCACAGCGAGATCGGCGATCGCTCGGATCAAGGCGAACTTGTAGGTGGAGGTGAAAAGGCCTTCGCCGAGGATTCGCTGAAGGTTGCGCAGGAACTGCACCTGCTCCTCGGGGGTCGGAAGGGCCCAGGTCACGTCCGTTCTCCTGCCCAGTAGGCGGCCTTGTCGGCGATGACCCAACGAACGCCGCCTCTTGGGTCGGGCACGTCGCCGTGGCGGCGAGGAATCACATGAATGTGGGCGTGCATGACGGTTTGACCGGCAGCTACGCCGTCGTTGAGGCCGATGTTGAAGCCATCAGGACGAAGCCGTTCCGCAATCGTCTCCCGAACCCGGGCGACCAAGGACCATGCGACAGCCTGCTCTTCTGCCGAGAGATCGTAGAGGCTGGTCACGTGCCGCTTCGGAAATACCAACGCATGCCCTTCCGCGACCGGGTAGGCGTCCCATATCGCGAATGCAATGTCGTTGCTGAGCCATGCTCGGTCTGCTGCGTCGCGGCAGAAGGGGCAAGGGGGTTGGGACATGGTCTGGTCTCGCGAGATTGCTTTTGGGTAAGCGATCGTTGGGAACCTCCTTGCAACCCGATCAGGTCGAGGGGAGCGTCAAGCTCGATTCAAGCTCGTCCTCGTCCGCCTCGACGCTTTCGCCTTCTTCGTTCTCCGGTCCGCCGTAGGCGGGCTTGCCGATCGCAGACTCGATCAGGCCAAGGAGCCGCTTCTGACGATCGGACATGAATTCCTCGAACTTATCAGCACGCAAAAGCGCCGGATCAATCATGTGCGACGAAAGATACGCATCCAGTTGGCTTGCTGGGATCGCCGGAGTTTCCTTATCGCCTTTTTGGAGTCGCGCGAGATAGAGCGACGGAGCAGCGCCTCCGATGATGCGATTGGTACGCAGCGAGAGAGGCGTCTTGTTGATGATCGAGTCGTAAACCGCTGGCTTGATGCCCTGTTTTTGGCACCAAGCCTTCGGGAAGATATGGTGGATATCGACGCTTTCCCCAAAGAACACGGTCTGATCGAACTTTTGGCCCGAGCGCCAGTCCTGTGCTCCGACCTTCATGAGGAGCGCGTTCATCCCCTTATACGCGGCCGACAGCCGCATTTGCATGGTCTTGAGTCGATCAGGACGAAAGATGGTCTCGCTGACGGTCGTCGGTTCAAAACCGCCCTTCAGCCAGGCCGGAACCTCCATGAAGTCCTTGGCGATACGGGTCTCGACAGCGGAGCCGTACAACTCTCCGAAAACGCCATTCCAGTACCAGCGGACGAGCTTGTCGCGATTCGCGGCGTGTTCCCATTCGTCGCCGATATCGGCTAGAATCGCCGCGAGCGGAACGATCTGCGACTGATAGGGGAGATCAAAGACACGGTAGATGTGCAACAGGTGGAGGAACTTGGCAGCCTTCAGAAATCCTTGTTCCACTTGCCGTTCATGCTGCTTGTATGCTTCGAGGGGCAGGCTCAGGAGCGACTGCCGATTGCCGATCACGGCCGGGAGGTCCTTGCCGGTCTTCCCGGCCTTTTCGGCCTCACGTCTGCGTTCGCGGGTGTGGAATAACGACACTGCCTGAAGAAAGTCGGTGTTCGAGACGTTCGCAATAATGCCGGCAATCGCATCGGGCATTCGCGAAGCGTTCACGAACCGTCCATGACGCCCTGGATGTTCGCCATCGCCAAACCAGTCCTTTCGCAGCTCGTGCCCAGAGGCTGCGTACATGGCGGTGACGAGCTCGAACGCGTCCAACGGCTTGCCGCCCGTGTTGACCTTCTCGAAGACGACGCAGACGGCTTCTTTCGACGTGCCTCTGTCCAACCTGATGACCGGCACTTGGTAGTATTTAAAATTCTCCAAGATCAAGTTCTTGAACCGCCGAAACTCCTGGCGCACTTCTTTGTTCGCTTCGCCGCTCCAGTGCTCATCGAAACCGTCTTGCCACTTGTCCCAGTCGAACACCTGGGACACGGGATACGCGAGGTGGGCGTACTCTTTCTCCGGCGATGACAAATCGAGGACTACCTCTCGGCCGAATTCTGTTCGGATGATTCGGTCTTCGGGAACGCCTAAGATCGCATTTTCGCGATCCACGGCAGGGTCAAGCGCCTTGCGGATGTCGATGTAGAACCATCGTTTCACTTTTTTCTTTTTCGGAGTGATGGTCTCGACGACACGTCCTCTCATGGCGACTTGGTAAAGAGACGTCATGCGTTGCTGACCGTCCAGCAAGAGCGATTGCGCGGTCGCAGCCTTCGCTGCAGCAGGCGTTCCTTCTATGGGACGCGGCTTAAAGTTGACCTCGCCGCCGGTGTCGAGCGTCATGAGGGATCCCACCGGAAAGGCTCGCGAGATCGAGGCGATCAGGCTCTTGATTCGGTCCTCGTCCCAAACCCAACTCCGCTGGAAGTCGGGGAGTTGGACGACTCCTCGATGGCACTCGTCCAGCAGCTTGTAGAGCTCGAAAGCATTTGTTTGGAATGTGGAACCACGCATAAATGATCAGACCTTCGGCAGAGCGAAACAGTTCTTGGCGGGATTTTCCTGCGCGTGCTGCCGATGGTCAAGGAATTCTAACGAACCTCCTCAGATAAGAAGGCAAACTGTTTCGCCGGGGTCGCAACGCAAACGGGCAATCGACGTATGGATTGCGCAGTTTCCGGAAACTCGACCGAAGCGTTGCGGGGCCATTTTGGCCATGCTTGGAAGCGACGTTCGCCTCCAAGCAACTGTCTCTCGTTCTCACCGCATTTGTTCAACGGAACGATGATCAGCATCGCCGATCCTGGCGTTTCACTATTGCGACGCCTATGATCGGTGGCCGGCGACCAAGCGAAGCGGCATCGAGGTGTCTGAATGAACGTCAATGCGATTCTTGCCGACCTTGAAGCGAACCATCACGACGAACGCGTTCGGAAGGTGATCGACTTGGGGGTGAAGTCTCGGACGAATGCCCGCATCCGGGCCGCCTTGCTGAAATTGGAACAAGGCGACTGGTACTCTCGACACCTTGCAGTGGTCGCCATCGGGGGAAGCGAGGACTGCGAGGCCGCCTTGAGGTTGAGCAAGGACGCATCTATCTCGATCGCTGCCAAAGCTCGAAAACAACTGGCTCGATTCGGCGCTGACGAGCAGATCGTGCAGACTCTCGATGCTCTACCGCTTCGTTTGCGCCGCGGTTTCCTTCAGACTCTCCGCAAACGAGACCGATTGACCGCGATCGATGCGTTTCTTCGGGGAGAAGCGAAAGAAAACCCTGAGCGCGCAGCCGCATTCATCCCGTTTGCTTCTGCGAAACTGCTCCGCAAGCTCGCGCACGTCGGAACGTCTCTTGGCGGGTCGCCATTCTGGAAGCGATTGATCCGCGTGCATCCCCGCATCGCAGCAGACCTTTTCGTCGAAGAGGCCAACCGATGGCCTTCGCCCGATCCGGTGATTTTCCGCACGGCATGTGCCATCCTCCCGCTGCTTGGCGAACGAAGGCCCGACGATGCGATTCGTGTTATGCATGTCGTAGACGGTCACGGTCGCTTCCCCGCCATCGCTTTGGCGTCGCTGGTACGTCGGCGTCCGCGCATTCTGGCCCAGTGGCTGCTGAACAAGGTCGATCCTCCTGACGTCGATCTGAGCACGGTCGTGGAGCGGCTCAACCAAGACGATCGGCTCGCTTTGCTCGCTCGACATCCGAAACTGCTGCCGTCTCCCGAGAAATGGCTTCGCAAGCTGCCTCCCCAAGAACGCGTCGAGTTGTTCGCAACGATGGGCGTCGTTTGGCGGAACCAAGAAGGCGTCGTCGACATCGCCATGGTTAGTTCGCTTCCGCGCGATGTCCGCGTACCGGAAGCGAAGCGGCATCTGGAATTGTCGTCGTTGGCGGCTCGTCCCTCGGAAAAGATCCAATACGCAGGTCTGCTGCCCTGGTCCGAAGCTTGTGATGTCATCGGCGATTGGCTTCGTCATCCCGATGCCGAATTACGGATCGCAGCCATTCGCGCGATCTTCCGTGTCGGTCGATACGATCCCTCGCAACTCCTCAAGCTGATTGAGATCGCCCGCAAGCGAGCCAATGAACAAGATCCGGTTCGAGCCGCGATCATGACGGCCATCGCCGATCTGCCGCCCTCGCGGTGGATGCCGGAGCATTTGACTGAACTGAAAGCGATCCTTCAGGACGCGCTGAATGCGGCCGACCTGTCGTGGGCAACCGTCGCGCAAATGCAGCGATTTGCGGTTGCCGTTCTGCCCCGGCATGCCCGGTGGGCGATCGATGCGATCGTTCGCATTGCGGCCGACCGTGGCGGTCTATACTTCGGCAACTTGGAACAACGCTGGTCCGATAGCCATGTGCAGGCACTTGCACCTTCCCTGGAACCGGTCCTCGTGGATTGGTTCCGACGGACCAACCTGGGCTCGATACTCGCTTTTGCGGGGAGCTTGGGCCGTCGCCTGAAGGCGTTTCCTGGATTAGTGACGCTCCTCGAAAAGTCGTTGACCGTTGGGTGGAGCAAGTGGCAAGCAAGCAGTGCGCTTCAGATCCTGGTCCGGTTCTATCCGGAACGTCGTGCGGAATTGATTCCGAAGTTGCTGGAGAAAGACGCCAGCTGGATTACGGCCAGTCCGGTCTGGGCATACCTCCATCGGCGGCGTCAGGATCTGCTGACCGAATTTCTGCCCGCAAGGGCATACCGAGGTCGATTTTCGACCGGCGGGGCTCTGTTTGTCTTGCCAATCCAGGGCGGCTTCCATCGCTGGACTGGCACGCAGCATGCGCTCTTTGCGAAGACGCTTGAGCGTGCCATCACGTTGGACCGGAAACGAGCAACGCCCCACAACTTGGCTACCATTCGGCAAATCGCCCGTTTGCCCTGCGACGTGACGCCGATCCTCATCAGTCTGTACGGCGAAAAGCGAGCTGCCCTGGCGGAAGCGGCCATTCGCGCCACATCAAGACTGGACGTCCCCCGAACGGGACTCGAGGAACTCCTTCGTCTCATGCATGACGATCGGGGACGAGTCGCGATCTACACGTTGCGACGCATTCTCTCGTTGCTTGGAGACGATGAAGCAGGCAAGCACCTGATGAGCTTGCCGATGACGAAGGTTACCATCGCCAAGGAAGTCCTGCGGCTCTTGGGGGAACTCCCCACCAAGTCGGCATTGCCGGCGCTCAAAGACTACGATCGACAACCGTTGCATCGAGACGTGCGCATTGCGCTCCTCCGCGCCTTGTGGGGCCATCTGGAAGAAGAGTCGGCCTGGACGATCATCTTTCAGTCCATCGAGCATCCGGACCCTGCGCTTGTCAGTGGGGTCGTTCGCATACCGGACGATCGACTTTCGGATCGATCGCGAGGCCGGCTCTTGGAGTTGTTGGTTCGGCTTCTTGACCATCCGGAACCGATGGTGCGCCGGCAAACGCTGGCTCGTTGCGCGGACGTACCGGTTCGCGACAGCAAGCGGTTGTTGCTGAAGGCAATTCTTCCGCATCTCATCTCGGAAATACGCGAAGAACGGGAATGTGCGGCCTACGCTGCGTTCGTCCATTGCCGGGAGGAGGAAGCAAAGGTCTTTGCGTCCTTCGTCCAAGATCATGCATCGAACCGGCGATTCCTTGTGTCGCTGTTCACAGGGTTTCAGCATTCGCGGCAACTGCCGAAGGTTCGTCTGCTCGGCGTAGTGAGGGAGATATTGCGAGCCTTGGATAGCGATCCCCTGACCCAAACGATCTGCGTTCGTGCGGCGGGCAACGTGATGCCCATCGCAGAGTTCGCGAAATGGCTAACGCCACAAGGGCAGCGGCTGACTGCGGACGCTTTGATGGCTGTGGTGCAGATGGCAGAGAACGCGAGCGACTCGACCGAGGACTTGGTTGAGGCAGAAAAGCTGCTGGCTGACCAGAAAGTCGATACGCTTCGTCGCGTCGCGTTGGCGCTACTTCAGGCAATCGCGAAGCGGCCACCCGGCTGGGACGAGGCGAGAAAGGCAGCGTTGTCGAAGTATCAGGCGGATCGATCGGAACTGGTCGCCTCGGCAGCTCAGTTCGTTTTTCCGGAGTGATGCTGTTCGCGTCGCACGAATAGCGCAGTTCGGAGCAACTCAGATCCCTGCTGGCTAAGAGCTGCTTGGAGGCGACGTACGCCTCCAAGCAACGAGTTGGGAGAGAGGAAGAGATCGCGAGATGGGAATTGGGAATGGCATGGGAACAAAAATGGGAACCATAAGTCTATAATTATTAATTACTTATGTATCTATTCCCTTATTCCCATCTGTTTCTTCCCTCCTATAGCGATCGACTCGCTTTTGATTTCAAATTTCAACTGCTCCGTATAGGTGCCCGGAACCATGGGAATACGGGAATAGGCACTGAATTCGACGTAAGTGCTTAATTGGTATACGCTTCTGGTTCCCATCCATGGGTGGGAATGACTGGGAATACCCTTTGCCGCTCCCGCCTCCATGCATGCTTGGAGGCGGCTTTCGCCTCCAAGCTCGGCGGCGAAAGGCGTCCCGCCATAATCTCCATTGAGCTACGCCTTCAATTGCCTCTGAAGGAGCGCCAAGTTGTGCTTTGTCGAAGCATGATCGGGTGCGAGCTTCAGCACGTCGAGAAGTGCCGACTCGGCGGCAGCTAGATCCTGGCCTTCTTGGAGCCACGCGTGGCTCATGATGACGCGCGGGTAGACCCAGTTTGGATGACGATCGCAAACGTCGGCAAGCGATGCCTTCGCTGCGCCGAAGTCGCTTCGAGCCAGAAGGACTCTCGCCTTCAGGATGGCGGCTTCGTCTTCGCCGCTTGGAATGGTCGCGGCTCGGGCGATCAAGGCCTCCGCATCGTCGAGACGACCTAAGCTCAGCATTAGGTCAGTCCATTCAAGGATCGACGGCAGGTGGTCGGGGCGTTCGGCCAATACCGTCTTCCAGTGATCTTCGGCCTCCTGATTCCTTCCTTGTCGCGCGCATATCAGGCCGAGGAGATGCTGCGATCGATACCCGCGAAGAGACGGGTCGACGCTGGCGAAATAGGTGCCTTCTCGTCCCGTCGTGAGCTGGATGAAGCTCGCTTCGGCGGCCGTCAAGTTGCCTTGCTCGAAGAGCAGCAGCCCCTCTTCAAACAGAATTTCGGCATCATCCGGGCACGTGCGGCGTCCTTCGCGGCAGACCGCCATCGCCTTTTCGAAGTCGCCAAGCCGCTTCCACGATTGAATCAACAGCGCGTAGATCTTCCGCACGATCGAATCAGTCGGCTGCGAGACCGCGAGGCTTTGCTCCAGGCACTCGATCGCAAGCTTGCTCTGACCTAGTTCCGTGTAGGTCCAGCCCAGGTTGAAGAGCGTGAAGGGCTCGCCCGGTTTTTCTTCATTTTCGAGGCGAAGCAAGCGGATGTCGCGTTCAAGCTTCGGCACACGGCGAGCGGGATCCTGGTAGCCCGTGTGATGGATTGTCAGGTCGGCCCAGCGGATCTCGCCGCCGGCTTCGCGAATCGACATCAGGATCTGCTCATGTACCCGATATCGCCATCGCACCCGCGGGTCGTTGCGGAAGAGCCTCACGTGATCGACGACGGTTGCGGCCCCGGCGGCGAAGTCCGGCAGGCAAAGGCATTTGCATACGAAGCCCACGACGCCGTCGTTCGGAAGCTCCTCGATCAAAGCTCTTAGCTTCGCACGATTCGCTTCGTCTAGCCGATCGTCCGCATCCATCCAGAAGATCCACTCGCCGGAAGCATGCCGAATGCTCTCGTTGCGGGCCGCCGAAAAGCTGTCGATCCATGAAAACTCGACGACCTTCGCGCCCATCTGGTTTGCCAGTTCGCGAGTGCGGTCCGATGACCCAGTGTCGACGACCACCATCTCGTCCACGATGTCGCGAACCGAAGTCAGACATGCCTCGATGTTCGCCTCCTCGTTCTTCACGATCATGCACAACGAGACTTTCGGCCGTTCCGACCGGACCGGTGTGGTTTGACTCATCTCCGTCTGCTGCGAAGCAACCTCCGCCGATGGCACCATGGGGCGGTAGCGTGCGGTTCGCTCGTCCCCCCAACGCTCGCGGAACTTCTGGAAGTTCTCGTGCAGCAGCTTCTCCGGATCGATCTCGAGGCTGCGAAACGTTCGGCTGCCGAAGTGATGGATGTAGACATCCAGCGCGACCAGCAATCTGAATCCCGCATCGGCGGCCCGAAACGAATAATCATCGTCCTCGAAGAAGCCGAGGCCGTAGCGAAGGTCCATGCCGCCGATCGCATCGATGACTTCGCGGCGAATCAGCACGCAGAAGCTCGTGAGCCGATCGACCTGCAGCGCCTTGCCGCGCATCTCTTGGTGACGCTTCTGGGCAAACGGTTCGAGCCCCTCAAGGTTCGCGTATCCGGGCTCGATGAAATGCGGGGCGGGCGCTGCATTCGTCACGGGACCCACCATGCCGACGTTGCCCTCGCCGCCGATCGACCATTCGATCAAGCGTTCGAGCCAAGACTCGGTCACGACCGTGTCGTTGTTGAGCAACACGACGTATCGGCCTTTCGACGCTTCGATCCCCTGATTGCACGCGTGGGCAGCGCCGAGATTGCTGTCGTTGCGAATCACCTCGAAACGCCGCAGCCAGGTGTTGCCCGAGGCAGTTTCTCGAAGTGCATCCAAGACGGAAGGCGTTTCGTCTTTCAATCCGTTGTCGACGACGAGCAACTCAAAGGGCGTATGCGTCGTTCGCAGCACGCTCTCGATGCAACTTCGGGTGAGCGAGGCCTGGTTGAAGCACGGGATGACGATCGACGTCAATTCGTCGCCAACCGGCTGCGGATGGACGAACCAGTCCTCCTTCGGAATGTCCGGAATCCAGCTTGCCAGCCGCCGCAGGTCGCGCGCAACTGCACGTGCTCGGAAGCGGTGCTCGAGATCCTGCAACGCGAAGAAGAGATTGCGGGCCGCAGCGACGTCCAGAAGGTCTCCCTCGACGGCAGCCTCTAGGTGCGGCATGGCCGCCAGCACATCGCCGTTTCGAGCCCAGGCGGAACCGTACGCCGCCTGCGAGGCCGGCCAATCCGGAACGGCCAACACGGCTTGCCGGTAGTGTTCGATTTCGCCGGTCAGCGAGCCGAGCAGCGTGTGCACACGCCAGCGGAGGATCGCTTTCTTACGTCGCGATTCGGCCTGCGGATCTCCGGCATGATCCCACCCGGCTCGGTCCCAAAGCGTACCGAAATCTTCGGCATGCGAGGGTAGGGTGCCAAGGTATTTCTCCATCCATCGCCTGTGGCCGCGTTCCTCGCCCAGGTATCCTTCCAGTCCCGCCAGCAAATCGCGTCCCAGTGCTCGCGCCTCATCTATTGCGCCGAGGATCGTCGCCAGTTCCATTGCATAGAGCCGGGCGAATCGATCCGATGGATCAAGGCGGAGGGCGGCACGAAACGCCTCCGCGGCTGATTCAAGCTCGGATCGAGACGCCTCGGACCCGGCAGTCGCTCGCTTTGCGATCGCCAGCCCCAACATCGCTTGCCGCCGCCCATCGTTCGGCGCCCGAGCGACTAACTTGGCCGCGTCTCGAACCAAGTGCGGATCGACGTTCGACGCTTTCGGATTAAGCAGACGTAGGCGAACCTCGTCCGCTTCGGGTATCGGCTGACGGCGTCGAAAGCGTGCCTGCATTTCGGGTAGATGTGACTCGATGAGTCGGGTGAGCTCTCGCCAGGGGCCGGTCGCGTCAGTCTCAGCCTTGCCCTCGTTTTCTGCCGTCAGTGCCCGGCGAAGCATCTCGGCACTAACGTCTTCCAGCATCAACAGACGCGTGCCGGTCCTTACCGCAAGATCGTAGATGGCGCCGAGGTCTGGTCGTGTTTGCGACACGACAGCAACCTTGGCGGAACGAAGCTCATCCGCGAGACGTTCAGGCTGACCGGAAGAAATGCTGATCCTATAGTCGTCAGCTAGCGGGCTAACTTGGCGAATCGGCTGGAAATACTGTCGATCGCTACGGCCCGACGCGAGATCGGGCCAGAGAACATCAACGGACTTCAGACCGGTCGCCTCGTCTCGCGGCTCCTGATACGCCCAAAGCGATCGGAGCGAAGGAAAGGCCAAGACGTGCGGCAAACCTGCAGCCCGAAGCCGCTTTGCCGTCGCTGGAGACGCGATGATCAACTCAAAGGCATTAAGCGAGCTTCGAATCCACGTCCACCCTACGCTCCCCTCGCTTACAAGTGCCACGCGCGGACGGTCGATCCATTGGCTCCAATCAACGTTCGTCTCCATCCCGACGGAAACGACGAAGCAATCTGTGTTCGCACAATTATCGTGACCTGTTCCAAAAGTCTGGATGTCGCTCGACAAGAACTCGTTCGGCACGCGGCAAAAAGGCGGTAGCGGCCCGACCATCAATCGCAACGGCATGTCGCACCTGCAGGGGTGAGTCAACGTCTCGTCGAGGCCGGAGCCTTCTCTACGAAGTCCGCCCATTATGGCCGTTTACTGCTGAAACTCAATGATCGTTGCATTTTTTCTCCCATTGTTTTCTGCTTTCCTGTTGCCTTGGCGAACGTTGCGAACCTCAACTGTTGGGCGAAGCTGGTGATCAGTTTTCTGGCGGACTAAAAGAGACAGGGGAGGCGACAAAAGCACTGAGAGCGACCTCCCCCAGCCGGTGGATCGAAGATCCCGACGACGAGGTACTAGCGGCGTTCCGGGCCTTCCTGCGGCATGAAGTGGTTGAAGATGGCGTCCGGCTTCTGGACCGCCGGCTCGCCGGCATGTCACTGCGTCAAATCGCCCGCGACCAGGCGTTCAGCGGCCTGACGGCCTGGGCGTTGCGTCGGCTGGTTCAGCGGGTCCGTGAAGCTGCTCGGGCATTTGCACGTCGGCACGGCGACGAGGAGTTCCTTGCCGCCATCGAACGACGGACGGCTGGCTGAAGAACCGGCCTGGGCGACTTTGCGTTTGGAGTCCCACGAACAAGGAGAGGCCCGAAGGGTGGTGGAGTCCCGGCCTGGGCAGGAGTCTCGCCAGGATCTTTTGCACGTCGATTTCGATGATCGGCACTTTGTCGCCCAGCTTCTGCAACATGCAGAAGCCGGCGGGCGTGGTCGCCAACGGCGTGCAGATCGAAGGGAGAGGCGGATTCCCAGTAGGCTCCCACTTCGCGGCGTTGGTCACACGGATGATTATCACTGAGAAGAAGTTGCCACTGGGACTGATGCGGATACAGCGAACTGTTCTTGCCTTCCGCGACCGGCACTGGTTCCGATGGGCATGGCACTTGCACAGGACGCAGACCACTAATTCTGCTTCCACACAAGATGCGGCGACAATTGACCAGTACGATAGTAATGAACAGCCGAGTCAACCAATGTCGAGTAAGGAATAAGCTCGTTACGAGGCGTCTCCTCGTACTGGCCCTCAAACTTGAAATACAGTTCGTCAGGGGCTTCAGTGGACCCTGGTAGGCCGACGAGTAACTTTTTTGTCCGAGGATCGACCCACGTTAAGAAACCATAGTCCTCGGAGATGCCGATCCTCAAATGGTCCCCCTGTGGGCTACAAAGCAAGTACACGCCGGGGTCGTCTTGACGGACGGCAGACAAGCGGCCTACCAAGTCTTCCGCAGACAAGATGGGAAGCTTGGGGGCGTGTTCTATTTCCTCTGAAGGGACTCTGTAGTCCCAGAGTACCCAATCTGGTTCCATTGTCTTCATCCTCACACGCTTACGGATAGTTAAATGGCGTGCCGTTCCGCCCATGCACCGTGAGTTGGCTTCCTGCCGGCAACATTTCGTTGAGGCGATAGAAGCATCCCACACCGCCACGCAGACAGGGGGTCGTACCGCTAATGTACAGATCGGCAGCAGTCATTCCGGTGGCGTGCATGAACGCCGTGGACTGCCCTTCAAGGTGCGATCCCAGGTCTTTCCAGACACCCCCGGCCTCGGCTGCTACGCCCTGCTTGAGCGCTCCAGGTTTGAAGGTTACGCCTCCCTCTGTCGTTGTTCCCGACCCCTTCCAGCCGCTCATCACTGAATAGGCTTTTCCAGTTGCCCGATCAACCAGGACACCAGTCATGGGTTCCAGGCAGATGGTTTTTCCTCCCTGCCTGATGAAAATCGGCTTCATCTCTGGCAGCAGAGCGGCGATCTCCTGAGGCGTCTTGCCGGCGTAATTTCCTGGAATTTCAGGCAGTTCAACATCCTTGAAGATCTTTTGGAACCGTGCATTCGACGCCTCGTCGATGATCGTGTGGCTGTTGGCATCCGCAAACTTGCGGATGTCCGATTGTGAACCTCTCGCCAGTTCCTTTCCGGTTCCCCGCTCCTTCAGAACGTACTCGCCATTCTCCGTCTCAACAACGCATGCCGCATTATGCGCCCAGACGCTGAACCCCCACTCGTCGCAGCCGACGAAGTAGGTGTGGAAGTCCGCCACACGCAGATTGTACACGGTTTCGTAGACTTCCGTATCCTGCGAGTCCAGGACCTCCACCGTCTGCCCATCGTGTGACGTGAACAGGTCGCCGACATGCACTTCGCCGGCAGCGACGAAATCCTTGCCGATCACATAAAGCGGATGCTCGTCCGTCGTCCGCAGGACGTGGCCGCCTTGCATCACGATATTGCGGACGCGTCCAAGCCTCTGGAACGTCTCCTCGACCTTTTTCCAAACGAGCGGGCCGTGGGGATTGCTTTCGTCACGTGAGAGCACTTCGTCGTCGGTCGTGATTAGGACAATTGCTCGCCAGCCTTCGCCCCAGGGCCCGCGAGCCATCAGTTTCATGTCTGCGGTGAAGCACGCCCGCAGCAGCCATTCGCGGAGTTGCGGATTGGCCATCATGGCGGCGTTCGCAGCCATCTGGCCCAGGTTGGCCCCCGCGAACATGCCTTCCACGCCGTTGGCCATGTAACCCAGGCCGCCGCCGAGAATCGTCGCGCCTCCCTGGAACGCGCTCACCTTCGCCATTGGATGCCAAAACGCGCTGTTGCCATGCCGCTCCATCACTGCCCAGGCGTTCGCCCCGACCATGCCTCCTGCAAGTCCGCCGATCTGAGCTCCGAGCGCTGTTCCGCGCTCGCCAGCTAGGCTTCCCGCCGCGGCTCCGGCGATCGTGCCTAACGCGCGACCATAGGTGCTCATGCCGGGAGTCACGAATCCATTGGCCGCGCCCGCGACCATCGCCTGGCTTGCTTGCTGCCAGCTACCGCCTGACAACGCCGTTTGCGCGAAACCGGTCACCCCGCCGATCCCGGCGCTGATCCCTCGCTGGCCCACATTGCTGATAATGGCGCGTCCAACTGCACCTTGGGCGAGCTTATTTCGCAACGTAGCGAAGATACCCGCCTTCAGTGCCTGCCCGCCTGCCGTACCCGCGCCAGCGGTGAACGCACCAACAACCAGCATTCCCACATCGAACGCAGCGAATGCCGCATTCATTAAGCCGAGGCCGATTTCACCCTGCCGGAAGTGATACGCGGCATTCCAGACGGACCCGACGACGGGAATATACGAGACCCACTCCGGCGCCTTCCACCATGACGAATCGACGTACAGCCGATCCTCCTGCTTGACCCGCTCCGCCACCGTCGTCGGCTTACCCAACGCCCCGCGGTTGCCCGGTGCGTTGTCCTGGAAGCGGTAGCCGTTCGACGTGAACGAACCGTCCGTCACCGACGTCAGATATCGGCCATTCCGCGTGTTGTACGCAGCCCCGCCGAAATCCATCAGGAAGTTCAATGTTTTCGTGGCTTGCTCGTAGACCCGGACGAGGTCCGATGCGGCTCCCTGGACGGAGGGCATGTATCGGTTCACAGCCAATACTTCCCGGCCCTGATAGCCGAAGGTGGAAAGATATCTCGATTCATATACGCCGAGCCGCGTTTCTTGATCGCTTGTTTGGACTGTGCCTTCGTAAGACCCTCCGCCTCCTCCTACGGAGTATTCGCCGCGAGTGCCCTTCTCGAGATTGCCGAAGCTGTCATACAGATATCGCTGGTCAACCCGACCGCCCTGATTTGTTGCACGGGAATCGTTCAGCATGGCAACGACGGAGTTTTGATTATCCGTGGCGAACCATTGCGTGATCGTCGATGATCCACTTACCGTAGATGTAATTTCCGCTAATGCCTCCCCCGTCGGTCCGAGCAAGAATTGCTTGAACAGGCCACCAGACGATGTCGCTAATCCCAGAAGCTGACCATTTCCACGAACAAAGCTGTAGCTAAATTGGCCAGAGGACACTGCGTTTCGACTCACCCAACCGTCCAATTCGGGCTGCACCGGCGCCGATGAGCCAGGATTGAAAGTGTCAGATCGCTTGTTAGCAATGCGATTTCCCTCAGCGTCGTAGCGGAACGACGATGCGGCAGTCAGTTCGCGATAGACGGCGTTGTTCTGCAGCGCATCGCTTTCGGTGTCGACTCCCGTGAGATGGCCGGCGGCATCGTATGTGTACGTCTGAAGATGACGTCGGTAGATGGCCGTTTGATTGTTAGTGGCTGCAATCCCATACCGAGATCGCTCAGACAGGACTCGGCCCTCTCCGCTCACGTCATAGAGCGAGATGTACTCGTCCGCAACAAGCACGTTGTCCGGTTGCAGCTTTGTCTTCGTCGAAACACGATTGCCGTTGACGTAGACGATTGACGTCGATGTGCCAGCGTTGTTGTTCTGACCTTGCGCACCGTCAGCATCGTCGTTATCCAAGTAAATTCGCGAGAAGTCGTACGAATAGCCCGTGTCCTTAACGTCATTTCCCGTTGTCGCAATGCGTTCATCACGGGAAATCTTGCCGATGTCCGTGTACTCAGTGCCGAAAAACTCGACATCGCGATTTCCGGGGAGTGTGTACCGCTTGGAGCTGACGTTAGGCCCGCCGAGTCTGAAGTTATAGCTGTATCGAATTACATGCGATACAGTGGCTGTCCCATCCGATTCGCGGATGGCTTTCGTCGAGTCTCCGCCGCTCGTCAGCGTGACCACTCCAACATTGTTCTGGTTCGTGTGGTACTCGAACGCAGCCGCGGCGACGACCTTCGTGCCGATCTCGATGCGGCGAACAGCCAGTCGTGTATCCGCGTCGTAAGCGGATTTTTGGGTCACAGTTGTCCCAGCGTACATCGTGTCCAGACTCTCGATGAAGTAGCCGCCGACATAACTGTAGTTGTGTCCCAGCGTGACGCCGGACGCCAAGGCCTCGTCCTTGACACGATTCAACTTGTCGTATGTTCTCGTGTTTGTCGAAACGCTTGCCTGATGTGTGATCGGATCGTTGCCGAGCGAAACGGACGACGATCGCAAATTGTTCTGCGCATCGCGGACGTAGGTGAGGGTAGCGGAAATCTGATTGTTGGCAGTGGTTCCCCAGGTTGTTTGGCTCAAACGACCCAGTTCGTCGAACGTGTTCACGGTTACGTTGTTGTCGCGATCCACCATGCGCGTGACGTTGCCGGCCGCGTCGTAGCGGTACTGGCGTTCTTTGTCCGCCGAGTTGAAGGAAGAGACGACACGGCCAAGAGCGTCGTAAACGTTTCTGACAGCATTGAAACTGGTCGTCTGCGTCGCGCTCACGTTCTGATCGAAGACATTCTGTTGCTGCCGAGTCCCAGTTAGGTTTCCAGCGATGTCGTAAATGTACCAAGTCGGCGGCTCTCTCCATGTCGTCGCAGACCGATCCTTGCCATAGGTGTAATTTTGCTGAGAAACAACCCTGCCTAGGACATCGTATCTCCGCTGCGTCTCGCCGGTGAGATTTCTCTCGATGCGCGAGTTGCCGAGGGTATCATACTCGAACGATTGGAGCACGATTCTCGAATGATCGTTCCTGACTTCCTTGACGCGTCCCTGGGCGTCGTATTCGGTTGCGATGCCGATTCCCGAAGCATCCACTTTGCGCACAACGCGGTCGGCCGCGTCATAAGCAAGTGTCGTTACCCTTCGTAGAGAGGGGAGATCGAAATTCTCTCGGACCTCACGTGCGCCTCGCAGCGAATTGTAGAGGTATTCGGTCTTTCCGAATGAGTTGAGTTCCGCTCCTAACTGCGATTCGTGGGTGCTTGAGCGGATCTTCCCTTCATCAAGCTTCAGTTTCCCGTCGACGAAGTACTTGTAGTCATGGCTGATGCCCATGTCGCCGGACCCGACGCCGCTTTGCGTGGAGCGTAGGCGCCCAAGGCTGTCGAACGAGTAAATCGTGGTGGTGACGTGCTTGAGGGATTCGGTGGGCGAATCGCCGACCACGGAGAGCACCATGTTGCTCGCGGCGTCATACTTGAACGTCGAAGTCCGTTGAACCGGCGAGTTCTGAGCTTCGATGATCGTGGTGACGCGATTAAGCCGGTCGTATTCCTTGACCGTGACGTTTCCGTTTGCGTCGACCATGCGAACGACATTTCCGTTCGCATCGAACTCTGTTTCGGTCGTGGGAATCAGGCGTTGACCATCCTTGTCGGTTGGCGTCAAAGTGTTGTCGAAAACATCATTGGCGGCCTGGATGGTCTTGACCTGCCGGTTGAACGCATCATACCCGAATCGGGTTTCGACGCCGAGAGGGTCTGTGAGCTGAGTGAGATTACCATTCTCATCATACTTGTATGCGTATTGCGGCCGCACGTGTTGCGTGACAGGAACAACATACTCGATAGGAATCAACTCGGGCCTAAGGTTGAAATTGGCGACATTGACGCCACGAATTTCCAGATTGCGGCGATTGAATGCGTCGTATCCGTATGAAGTTGCGGTTATCGCTTCGTCCGACGAAGTGTTCGTAGATCCGCGGATGCCATTCGTTTCACCAATGAGATTGCCGCCAATGTCGAATAGATACGTGGAACGAACGGCATTCGTTCCCACGGCAGTCGTCTTGTCGCGGAGTCTGCCAAGTGGGTCGTAAAGATACGTTGTCCGAAGCGAAGCATCGCGGAACTCGGCAGAAGCCGAGCTGTTTTCCGTCTGATCGACCACGAGGCCGTTCGCGTTGTACGACGAAGTGGAGTAACGGAGGATGTCGTCGTTTCCGACGAAAACAGCGGTGGTGGCATTCCAACTTCCCTTGGCGGTGCCGTCTGATTTTCTTGTGACTCGTCCAAGCGAGTCGTAGTCGAACTGCGAGAAGGTGAAGGTGCGATCGGGATTCAGGACGTTGTCCGGCGATTCGACCATTGTCGCGATCCGCCGAACGCGACCATTGCTGCCGTATTCGTAGAAGGTCACGGGGCGGACGTGGTCGAACTCCCCAAACGCTGCCGCGTCATCGACGAATTCGGCGGCCCGGGTTTCGCTCTTCACCCTGCCGATATCGTCGTACTTCCAGTCAGTCTGGCTCGTTTTTCGATTGGCGGAAGCGGAGTCGATCAAATCCAACGGCGGCACAGCCGTTTCAGGGCCATAGAGATCGATGGTGTATCCGATTCCAGCCGTGTAGACGGCGTCTTCACGAACGACATATCCAGTCGTTTGCGACCGAAGGCGGTCTGCCGCGTCGTGGAGGAAGGTCGTCATCCGAGCTGCGCTAGTTCCAAAGGCTTCAATCACGGCAATACGACGACCGAGAGCATCGTAGATGCTGCGTGAAGTCGTACCTCTGCCGTCGGTGCTCGCAATCACACGATCCGCGGCGTCGTAATCTGTGGACACCTCAAACGCTTGCGGTTGGGAGGAGATGTTGGCGGGGACGAAGAATCCTTGGATGGTTTTCGTCTTGCGATTCAGTTGGTCGAACTGATACTTCGTTTCGACTCTTCTTCCATCGACGGAAAGGACGACGTTGTCGTTAAGATCGTAGCGTTGCCATGTGACAATGCTTGAATCGCCGAGCAGTTCGGTGTAGTTTTGGGTGGTAGTTTCCAGCCGATTGAGGCGATCATACGAGTAGTGCGTAACTATGCCCCGAGGATCGACGGCGTCGCGGAGATTACCTGCATCGTCATAGCCATACGCGGTCACCGGCGCCGAGTGCCCGAGATTGGCCGAGCCCACATCGAACGCCTGGATCATTGTTGTGCGCTGATTCAGGCCGTTGTATCCAAATAGAGTCTCAAGAATGTTCGGAACGGGGCGCGGAGTTCGCGACGGGCTGCTACCGGGGCCGCCCGAAGCGAGGCCTACCAGCCCCGTCGTTTTCGCCGCTAGGTTTCCGGCCGCATCGTAGAGCATTGTGGTTCCACGATCGAAGTGCGTACTGGTTACCTGTTGGCCAGCTTCAAAAATGCCGATAGGGCGGTTCAGTGCGTCGTATAGATATGTTGTGGTTTGCTGGTGCGTGTCAGTCTCAAAAAGAATGTTGCCACTTCGGTCGAATTGTCTTCTCGTGGTTGCGGTCGCGTTGGGCCCATTGAAGTCGCGAATCAACGAAATCGGCGCGAGTGGAATCTCGGAATCTGCAAATTCAGAAAGGCTTAACACGGGCGAACCAACGTATCGAAATCCAGTTATGGATGAAACGTTGCGATTCAGGGAGTCATAGCCGAAAAACGTGGAGACCCAAATTTGTTCGCCTGGAAGGCCCACGGGGTCGAGTCGCTCGTTAAGCTTGCCGGCTGCGTTGTAGAAGTAAAACCGAGAACGTTCGAACTCCGTGCCGACGGCTTCGATCGAAACTTTGAGACGGCCAGCACGGTCGTACAAGTACTCGGTCTTTACGCCCATTGCGTCGGTGGTGCGGCGAACGTTGCCCCCGATGTCGTACTCCGTCGAGGTCTTTCGTTCGACAGGCGAGCCGGCGGCTTCGGTAAGCGTCGTGACGCGGTTGTGGGAGTCGTAGGCGTACTTGGTGATGCGGCCTTCGGGTTTCTGGATTTCGAGGATGTTGCCTACGGCGTCGTAGATGGTCGTCGTCTTACGATTGAAGTAGCTGCCTCCTTCGCCCGCGTCTTCAGTCACGACGGTGACTCGGTCTTTGCTGTCGTATTGGTACGCGGTGACGATCCCGCGTCCGTCGGTTTCGGAAGTGAGGCGGTTGGCGCTGTCGTAGACACGACTTCTGGTGCGGGCAACCGAACTGCCGTACCCCTCGATGATGGTTGTGAGCCGATTGGCGGCATCGTAGGCATATCGCGTGCGAACTAGGTGTTGGTAGCCCGCGATTGACGAGATTCCTTCGGTCTTCTCAATAAGGTTGCCAGCGAGATCGTACACGTAGGCGGATGAACGTTGCGATTGAGCGTCGTCGACGGCTTCGGTGAGCGTGGTGAGCTGCCCGCGCGCGTTGTATTCGTAACGGGTCTTGGAACCGTTCTGATAGGTAATCGTGGAGAGGAGGCCGTTGGCGAGGTACTCCCGGCGAACGACGCCGCCGTCGGCGAATCGCTCCGTGTCGAGGCGGCTGTTGGCGTCGTACTCCGTGATGTACCTATTTTTGGGAGGATCTTCCACCGACGAGGGATTGCCGCGGGAGTCGTAGAGCCAAGTGGTCGTGTTTCCAAGGGGATCGACCGAGCGCAGCAATCGACGACGCTCGTCGTAGACGAAAATCGTCGCGTAACCTCGTGCATTTCTCGACGACGTCATCAGCCCTTCGGTCCAACCGTATTGCAGGATCACCGGGGTAGCGACGCCGTCGATGAGGATTGCGGGTTGGCGTTCTTCAAGGACATCGCCCGTTTGGGTGTTGAGGACGTAGTGGGTGGAAAAGCCACGGGCGTCGGTTGTGCGGATCGGAAGGTTGAACTTCCGATCGAAGAGCGCGGTCGTGTCGCTGTCTTCGCCCTGCGTTTCGTCGAGGTTTCCGCGAGCATCGTAGTGATAGCTGACGATGTGGACGGGGTCGGTGTACGTGAGAACTCGGCCTGCCGAATCACGGTCGTACTGCTTCCAATTGCCCAGCGGATCGATGACGCGCGCGATTCGTCCGCCGTCATCAAAGCGGTAGATCGTGCTTTGGTTTTTGGGGTCGGTCACGGTCGCGATTCGGTCGGATGGATCGACCATCTTGGCGCCGCGATCCAGGCCTTCGAGGTTGGCTGATGCCAGCCGATACGTCGCGGCGACGCTTGTTCCGAGTTGGATTGACGACGCAATGCCTTCCGTGAAGCCAAATACGCTGACCTGCGGTCCCCACGTATCGCTCTGGAGGTATTTCGCGTTGTACGTGAAGGTGCGAGCCGATCTGTCTGGATCGACGATCCGGTCGAGAACCGATGGGGTTTCCTCACTTCGTTCGAAGCGAACGATGCGGCCGCCCGGCTCGGAAACGGAAACGATGTAGCCGTTCGCGCTGTTGAACGTGGTGACGGCGCCGTCGAGCGATGTCGCTTCCTTCAGGAGCCCGGTCGCGGCGTCATACGCGAACTTCAGCAGCGAGAGGTCGTGGGCGTCGAAAACCTCAACGAGCCGGCCGTTTCTGTCGAAGCGCGCTTGTTCTGATGAGAATCGGTGTAGGTGTACGTGAAATCGTCGTTCTGAACGAGAATGCCGTAATCGCCAATGGGTGAGATGAAGGTGCCGTCGCCGAAGCGTGAGCCGCTCTTGTTGTTTTGGAAGTAACGGACGTCTCCGGATCCGGTGACCCAGAGGACGCCGTCCTTTTGCGGCACGAGCCGATCGACGAGATCGATGGCCCAACCGTCCGCGACCGTGCAGGGCCGTCGTTGCGGACGATCGTAACCGAGCCGTTTAGGTTTGTGCGGTAGTCGCGGGCCGGCAGGGTTTCCGTCTCGTCCCAGTTGACCGTGAGTCGGGCGGTCCAATCGAAGATGGTTGCGTTCGCATCGATCAGCGGGATCGAAAAGACGATGACGTCGCCCGGAACGATGACTGCACCGGGAGCTAAACCCACATTCGTGATGGGGATCGTCTTGGTGGTTTCGGCACCGCCGTTGATCCGGATAGCAATGGTGGCCGAAACCGGCAGATCCATTGATGCTTCGGTCTGGAATCGGACCTTCAAGATCTGGGCGCCGCCGACGTACGCGGACGAGTAGACGACAGCAGGATTGCCGCCGACGGATGTGCCCGGGCTCAGGTCGAAGTCGAGCGGGTGTTCGACATGAAGCTCGCCGGTGTTCAGCGAGACCGAGCGGTTCGATGTCGCCAGTCGGCATAGTTCGGATCATTTTTGAGCTGAAGTGATGAACCGACGTTCGCCACGACGGCAGTTCCGTTGGCTTCGATCGCCTCGTCCTGTTCCGATCCTTTGACCTTGAGTTTGAACGTGTGGTTCCGGGATCGCCAGCAAGCACAATCGCAAGCAGAGCGGAACTTGTCACGGCGAATGACGACGGAGTCTTCCAGGACCTGCCGTCCCACGAGATCGTAGCCGTAAACGCTGCTGCATCGAGATTGGATCCCTCGAAGGAGCCGACGACCATTTTTTCCGCGGTCGCGGGCGTTACTAAGGAACGCCGCGGAAACGGCGGACACAATCGTTGGGCGCAGCGATGACGACGATCTCGCTCGTCAGGTG
This sequence comes from Gemmataceae bacterium, assembly GCA_046350235.1. Taxonomy (GTDB): domain Bacteria; phylum Planctomycetota; class Planctomycetia; order Gemmatales; family Gemmataceae; genus JAIEPT01. The sequence goes on from JAXMAT010000020.1 coordinate 31,689, forward strand.
CTCGATACCGCGCCCGTGCCGATCGAGAGGTGAGCGGTTCTAAGCCCGAGCGAATCGGTCACGCGCGTGGTGAATACTCCCCACAATCCGTCGTCCGACGGCGAAGAGATGGGTCGAATGTCGACGGATCCCGTGCCGACATAGCCGTCGCTCCACAGATAGTGTCCGCTGAAATCGGTTCCATTCGCCCCGGTTTTGCTGAAGACAGCCAACGGAACCGCATCGAGCGACGAACCGGCCACGACGGTGTTGCGCGACACGATACTGCGAACGCCATTGCTTTCGCGAATGTCGAAACGCCCGGAGGCGGTCTTGGATGTCGCTCCATTCGTGATGGTGAGGACGTAGGTGTAGACTCCCGCAGGCGCCAGGTTGTCGGAGCCGTCCTTGCCGTCCCAGACGAACGTGTCCTTAGCTCCCGACAACGTCCATTCGATGCTGCGGATGGCGAGACCGGAGGAATTCTTCACTTCGAGCGTCACCGTGCTTCCGCTAGCGGCGGTTGCATAAGCGAAACCGAGCGATTCCAGCGGCTTGGCGTCGATGGTCGCATCGCGGCCGAGCGTTACGGAGTCGTTGGTGCCGAGGCGAGTTACCGTTTGCGAGACGACAGTCGGCCCCGCATCGGCGAACGTGTGGTTCGGAAGGAAGGCGTTGTGGAACTTGTCGGGTTCCAGGTCGGAGACTGAGGCGCTGTAGGTTCCCGAACTTGGATCGAAGAAGGTGCCAAGCCTCAGATCGGATGCCCGACCTGCCTGCAAGGCGACGACGGAAATTTCCTGCTCCTTGACGAAGCCGCCCGGGCCTGATGAAGAGACCTGGACGAGGTAGCGGCCGGGATGCGCATATGCGTGACTTCCGAAAACGAACTGCTGCGATGCGGACCCTTTGGTGGTCACGGAGCTCGTTCCGGTTCCATCCCCCCAGTTGACCACGAAGGAACTCGAACTCGGCAAGGATCCTGGCGAGGTCAGCGTGCCAAGCACCAAATCGTCGAACGGCACGCCCGCCGTCGCCATGAGCGGATTCATGACCAGATTCGGCGTCAGGGCCGAGACGAGGATCGAATGCGAATACTTGGCGGAATGTCCGGTCGCGTCGGCGAGCGTCACCGTAACGGCATAGGAGCCCAGGGATGCGTAGGTGTGGGTTCCGTGGATGCCTTCCGAGTCGACCTTACCCGCCGTCTGGGCGCCGTCCCCCCAGTTGATGGTCGCCGTATGCCATGCGGCCTGATGTGCTGGGTTCCGGTCGTTGAACGTGGCGACAACGATGTCCTTCAACTCGACGCCGGCGGTTGCGCTTCGGGTGTTCGGAGCGATCGAGAGCGGAGTAGGCGTCGCGACCAAGACCGGCGACGCCTTCACGACCACCTTGAACAGGATCGAGTCCAGGACCTCATTGGACGGATCGGGCCGTACGAGCGTCGCGCGGACCAAGTATTCGCCGGGCGATGTATAGGTGTGGGCCCCTTGTGCGGAGCCGGTCGTCGAACCCTCGCCGGAAGCGACGTCGATCGAGGATCCGTCGCCCCAATCGAACGTAACCGCGAAGTCGGTAGCGAGGTCCGTCGTCACGAAGGGAACGTTGAAGGACGCTGCGGTCCCCGCCGTAGCGGTTTGATCCTCAATCGTGCCGAAGTGATGGTCGGGATCGGCCACGAAGGCGCCGTTCTGCACGACGACGGTGGCGAACGATTGCCCAGGCTGAAGATTCCCGTCTTCGACCCGGGCGGATACCAGGTAAGTTCCCGGCGCGTAATTCGGGATCGCTGCAGAGAAGTTCTGGTAGCCGTTGGTGAGCGATCCGAACGTTGCCTTGGAAGTCGTTCCGTTCCCCCAGTCGATGAAGACGGCGACCCGGTCCCGCTGTACGCCGTCATCCCAGGCGAAGGAACCCGTGAGGATCGGTGGCGAACCCGGAGCCGCCAAGTCGACGATCTTGGAATCAAGCTTGAGCTCGAACTTCGCCGGTACGGTCACGGCGGTCTTGTAAAGGACGGTGTCGAGCACCTGCGGGGAGGAGCCCGCAACGCGTAAGGTCGCGCGAACGACGTAATTGCCCACGTACTGGTACGCGTGATTTCCAAAGACCGAACGCGATTCCGCGCCGGCGGCGCCAATCTGACCGATGCTCGCGGCGGGGATCACCGTCTTCGGGGTGCCGTCGCCCCAATCGAATTCGACCTCGAGTCCTGAGAATGAAACCGACGCCATGAAGTCGATGCGCGAGGCGATCAGGCCGTTCTGATAACCCTTCAGATCGGGAGCAGGGAGCATCCAGGCGTTGGCATTTCGGGCTGCCGCCGCATCGACGACAACCGTGGCTCGGGTTTCCGCGGTGGTCAGTTCGGTTCCCGCCACGACGACGCGGGCAGTGTGCGACCCGGTACTGAGTGCGGGAAGCGCGACCGAGAACGAACGCCATCCGTTGACGGCTTGCCCTTGCCACGCCGCTGCGACAGGCCCGCTGCCGAAATCGACCGTCACGGCTGCATCGGCGGGAAACGCCTCGTTCGAGTAGACCCGGCCCTTCAGGGATTTGGACGCGATCGTGGATGCATCAACGACGAGAGACTCGACGTCGAGCAGCAGCGATTCCTTCTTCTTCACTCGATACGTGACGTCCTTCGTTTCGAGGATCGATGCGTCTTTCTTCAGCGTGACGCGAATCGTGTAGGTTCCTGGCGAGAGATTGGGCGACGTGCCGCGAATGGACCACCCCGCGCCCGACTCCGTCGGTTCCAGGGTCGCGGCCGTCACGCTGCCGTTGCCCCAGTCGATCGAGACCCCGTACCCGTCGAGCGATGCGTCCTCGGTCAGAGGCGAGAGGGTGCCGAGATTCACATTCCACGAGTCGGGCAGGACTTTCTTGATCTCCGGAGGAGTTTCAAGCTTCCAGACGCTTTCGACTGCTTTGGGCGCCACGAGAGCCGTCGAGTAGGCAACGCCAAAGCGCGTGTTGCTTTTTGCGTTAACCTGCACCGTAAGCAAGTACGAACCCGCGGAGGCGTAGCGATGCGGATCTCGGCCCGGACTGACCGTCTCTTTGACGACGTACTTTCCGTCGCCGGTCGCCACCACTTCGCCATCGGAAGACGTTTGATCGCCCCAGTTGATAGTTGCCTTGAGATCGGAATAGATCTTCCATGCGTCGCTGACTTCCGCGTCGAACTCCACCGTTTCTCCGACGTTGGCATGGGTCGGCGCCAGCAATACGGACAGGGTCGCATCCCGCATCGGGGAGGAGGTCGGGCTTGACGTAAACTCGATGGTGAACGTCTTGAAGTAGCTACGATCGACGCCGCCCAGCGCGGTGCCGCCGCTGTCCTGAACCTGAACGTCGAAGGTGGAACTCCCCACCGCACCCGGTTTGGCTTGGAACGTGATTCTTCCGCTCGGATCGATCGCCGGCGTGCTTAGGAAAAGGTCCGGGCAGCTCGGGTTCGAGACGCGATAGAGCGGCGTCTGGGTCAGTTCGTCCGGTCCGCCGCCCGGCAGGAAGGTCGCCCATCCCGCCAGCTCGAAGGCGGAGGTGTTTCCGGAAATCAGATTCGGAGTCGAGACCGTAAAGTCCGGCGCGTCATTGACGGGCAGGACCGAGATGAGGAAGTACAGGCTGGGGTCGTTGTCCAAGGTGACCGTGGACTGGCCGACCGCATTTGCCGTGAGCGAAAACGAAAGATCGCCGGAGGCGTTGATCGTGGGCTGTTGCGAGAACAGCCCCCCGTTCGTGACGCCCGTGACCGTGTGTCCCGGCAGCCACGCAGGGAGCGTTTGCGGCGGCGAGTCCTCCGGCAACTGCAGCACGGCACCGGACTCGAAGTTCGGGTAGGCGATGATGGCGAAGTGCTGAACGTCGCTCCAATCGACCCCTTGCAGCGCCGTGCCGCCGTTGTCCCTCACCCGGACATCGAACTCGATGGCGCCGGCGAATGTGTCCTTCAGTCGGTAGGAGAGTTTCCCGTTGGGCGCGACAAAAGGAAGTTCGACGAATGCGTCTTCGTCAGCGACGTAAGTGACTTCGAATTGGAGTGCGGTTTGAAGATCTTCGTATCCGCCTCCGCCCGGCTGGAACTTCGCCCATTGCTGAACGAGTTGAAGTCCGGAGGCCTGGATGACAGGCGGCGGATTTTCTGCGACGAACGTCGGCTTGTCGTTAACCGGTTTGATCGTCAGGGTCACGAGTCTTGAGAGCCCGGTGTTTACGCCTCCGTTCGCGGTGCCTCCGTCGTCCTTGATCTGAATGCGGAACGTCGCCACGCCATTGGCGTCCGGCTTGGACTTGAACGTCAAGTTCCCGAAGGCGTCGAGCGTGGGCGATTGCGAACAACTCAGGCTTCGTCAGAGCGACCACCTTCATGGTCGCCACTTGCCCGTCCTCGTTGGTCGGACCTACGACCGAACTCGCGAAGTCTTCGATCGTGACTTGGCCTGCGTCCTCGTTGACGGAGATGTCGTCTGCCCCAATGAGGTACGGAGCATCGTTCACGGGGGTGACGTTAAGAGCGAAGGTGCCGAAGGCGGACTCATCCTCGCCGCCGCGATCCGTGCCTCCATCGTCATCAACGACCACCGTGAATGTGGTTTGCCCAAACACGTCCGGAGCAACCTTGTACCTCAACGTTCCCGTCGCATCGACCGTGGGCTGTTGGGAGAAGAACGACGGATTCGCGGCGGTAACGTGGAACGTGATCGCCTGACTGTCTTCGTTCCAGCCGCCTTTCAGGACCGTTGCCCAACCGATGACGGTGACGACTCCCTGATCTTCGAGCGAGGTCGGCGGATCCACCGCGAAGAAGGACGGTCGGTCGTTGACCGGAAGCACATCGAAGGTGACGCGGCGGGGCGACGAGTCGGTGTTGGCGCCGCTGCCGTAGCTTGGGCCATCGTCCTGTACGCGGAACGGGAAGGGACGCGTAGGCGTCGCCGTAGCGATTGGCATCCGGGTAGAAGCGCAGCTTGCCGCTGACGATGTCGTCTTTGAAACGATCTCTCCGCCGGTCAGGACGGTCCCGTTGAGCTTTAGGGTTCCCGCCGTCGGAGCGGCATCGATACGGATGCCGGTGAATTGGTTCGGGTTCGGTTCGTCCTTGGGGTCGGAAAACGCGAAGTCGGAGAGACGGAACGTGTAAGTCGAATCCTCGTCCATCTGCACCGCTTTGTCGGCGCCCACCGGGTTGTCGTTCTTCGCGTTGATCGAAAGTGTGATGGAGTGAGACGCCGTCAAGGGCCCGCCCACGCCGGAATTGCCCAGATCGTTTACTTCGATCGTCAAAGTGTCCGTGGCCGTTCGGTCGGTCCCGGGAATGTAACGGAGGCCTTCCAAGGCGGCGTTGACGTCTTGGAGCGATCCTCGGAACCGCACGGACGCGTCCGCAGCGCCGCTGCCGACGGCGCCGGCAAAGGTGAAATCAAACCGTTCGTCGTGCCGAGCGAAAGCATGCCGCCGGCGACAGAGATCGAAACCTCGATCGGGGCGGATCCGGCGTCCGGATCCTGCACGGAGATCAGATTTCCCATCCCCGAGGAGAAGACCAAGAAACCGTCTTCGTCCAAGGTCTGCGAGTCAGGGCCCGAGATGGTGGGCGGGTCGTTGCCGGGAGTGACGTCGATCGTGATGACGCGATCGTAAAGGTCGGTGTCGATGCCGCCGTTGGCGATGCCGCCGTCGTCTTGCACGCGGAACAGAAACGACGCGTACGCATTGCCGTTGTCGTTGGGCTCGGGGGTAAAGACGAGCTTGCCGTCGTCGAGATCGGCAACCGAGATGAAGTCGTTGATGGCGACCGGGGTGCCGTCGAGCGTCAGAACGCCTTGGAGCGGAAGGGTGACGATGCGGACTCCCGCGAAACCGTTGGCGGGCGTGTCGTTGGGATCCGAGAAGCCGAAATCGCTCCGCCCGAAAACATACGGCGTGTCTTCGTTCGTCCCGATCGTGGCGTCGTGCCCCTCGGGGGCATCGTTGGCCGAAAGAACGTCGATGGTCGCGGTGCGGAGCGTACCGTCGAGGTCGATGCCGCCGAGATTCGTGCCGCCGTCGTCCCGGACACGAAACGCGAACGACGCGTACGCCACCCCACTCGCGCCGGCCGCTGGAACATAGGCAAACGAACCGCTGTAGATCTCAAACGCCGACACGAAATCGCCGGCCTGAACGGCGATGCCGTTCACTTCCAGTCGCCCTTGCGCCGGGACGGATTCGACGATGATGCCCCAGAAACCGTTCGAGGGCGAATCGTCGGGATCGGCGAAACCGAATTCGCTCGCCGAGAACACGTAGGGCGCATCTTCCCAGGCCTGGACCGCGAAGCTCGTTCCTGTCGGCGCGTCGTTCACGGAGGCGATATCGATCGTCATCACGCGATCCGCCACGTCCTCATCGAGGCCGCCGTTCGCGGTACCGCCGTCGTCCTGGATGCGAAATGCAAAGGAAGCGTAGGCGTCCCCGTGAGCGTTCGCCGCGGCCCTAAAGGTCAAAAGGCCCGCGGCGATGTCCGCGGCGGAGATGAACTGATTGGCGCCCACCGGAACGCCGTCCAGCGCAAAGATGCCCACGGTCGGGATGGCGACGACGGTGACCCCCAGCAGATTGTTCGCCGGCAAGTCGGACGCGTCCGTGAACGGGAAATCCGAGACGTTGAACACATAAGTCGTGTCTTCGACCGCCGAGACCGAGTGGTCCATGCCCGTCGGTGCATCGTTGACGGAATCGACGGTGATCGTGATCGATTTCTGCGCGGTTTTCGGCCCGCCGAACCCCGTGTTGCCGAGGTCGTTCGCGAGGAGCGTGAGTTGGACGGAACCATGGAAGTTCGCCGGCGTCTGATACGTCAAACCCGCGAGTGCGGCATTGATGTTGGAAAGCGTGCCGCGGAAGGTCATCGCCGAGTCGCTGGCGCCGTCTCCCTCGCCGGTCCCGTTGCCGTCGTTGAAGGCGAACGCAAGGCCCGATGTACCGGAGAGCGTCAGTGAACCGTACGTGACGATCAAGCGAAGCTGCACCAGGCTGCTGTTGCCGGCATCGACATCGCCGAGAACGATCGCGTTGCCGTTTTCGGACGAGAAAACAAGACCGGCGTCTTCGTAGCCCGAGATGCCCGAGGGGCCGACGACGGTCGGCGCCTGATTCTTCGGATCGTCATCGACGATCGTGAGCGTCGCGGTGGCATTTGACGAATCGACCTCGAAGCCCGCGCTTGTCCCCATGAGGTTCAGGTAGAGGTATTCATCCCCCTCTTGCTGCGAATCATCGAGGATCGTGACGGTGAAGCTCGTCGTCAGCGATCCCGAAGCAAAGGTCGCCGTCCCGTAGGCCGAGTCGTAATCGAGCGAGACGCTCGTTGTGCCATCGTAGCCCCAGTACGAAACGGACGCGCTGCCCGAAGCGTCGTCGCGTTCGAGGACTATCGTCGCGATGCCTGCCCCTTCGGATACCGAGTACGTCGACGTGGCAAATCGGATCTTGGGAAGCGAAACCGGGTCGTCGTCCGCGATTTGAACCGTAGCGGTTCCGAGACCGGACTCGATCGAGTAACCCGCGCTCGGGTTGGAGAGCACGACGGAGAAGGATTCGCTCTCTTCGTGGAGTTGGTCGTTCACGAGCGCGATGGTGATCATCGCGGTCGTCGAGCCGTCGGCAAACGTCACTGTGCCGGACGCGGCGACGTAGTCCGCCGCGGCGAGTGCGGTGCCGTTCTGCGTCTGGTACTGCAGGCTCGCGCTGCCGCTCGCATTGTCTCGCGTCACCATTAACGAGACGACGGCTCCCGGAGCTTCCGTCGTTGGCACCAAAGTCGAAGAGAACCGAAACAGTCCGCCGCTCGAACCGCTCGAATCGTCGTCGGCAATATGGACGGTCGCGGTCTGAAGGCTCGGATTCAGCGTGTATCCGCTGCTCGGCGCGGACAGCACGACCTTGAAATCCTCGGACGGCTCCCAGGTCGAATCGTTCACGAGAGAGATCGTCAGGTACGCGGTGGACTGGCCATCGTTGAAAACGACGTTGCCTGTGGCTCCGCTGAAGTCAGATCCCGGATATGCCGTCCCGTTATGCGTTTCGTAGTAGACGCTCGCGGTGCCGCTGGTCGAGGTTCGCTCCAGCGTCAGCATGACGGACGCGCCGGGGCCTTCCGTCGTGTAGTACGTGGACGTTCCGAATCGGATTTCGCCGCCGGCATTCGAGCCGATCACGTCGATCGTGACGGTAGCCGGGGTACTGACGGTGACGCCGTCGGAGACCTTATAGGTAAACGTGACGCTGCCGGAGTAATTCGACGGCGCGTAGTAGTCCCAGTTGCCCGTGTAATAATTTTGGTACAGATACCCGACGGAAGGTTGCGAAACGATCTGCACGGACAGCGAATCTCCGTCCGCGTCGCTGTCGTTTCCTTTCAGGTTGAGGTTGGAGAGCGTCTGGCCGGCTTGGACGGAAAACGGACCATCATCGACGGCGATGGGCGTCTGGTTGGTGACGTCCAGCGACACGGTCGCGACGGTACTTGTCAGAGCACCGTCGGTGGCCTTGAACGTGAACGAATCGGAGCCTGCATAGCCCATATAGGGTGTGTAATTCCACTTCCCCTGATACCAGTCGTACCAAACGCTGCCATGGGTCGGGTTGGCGACGATGGAAATGCTGAGCGAATCGTTGTCGGCATCGTAGACCGCAGCCGCCAAATCGAATTGCTTGGACCGGTCGTGCAGCAGTGAGATGGGGCCGACGTCGTTGGCGAACGGCGCGGCGTCGGTGACGTCGATCGTTACCGTGGCTGTGTTGCTGTAGCTCACCCCGTCATACAAACGATAGGTGAACGTCGTCGTACCGGAGAAATTCGACGGTGAGGAATAGTACCAGGTTCCCGTGTACCAATTCTGGCCCAGATATCCCTGGCTCGGTTGGCTGACGATCTCGACGGAAAGGCTGTCTCCGTCGGCATCCGTGTCGTTCGCCTTCAAATCGAGGTTCGACAACGATTGGCCATGGTGCACCGAGAAAACGCCATCGTTCACGGCAACCGGCGCGTGATTGAACACGTCGAGCGTGACCGTTGCGATGTTGCTGTCGGCCACGCCGTCATTGGCCTTGAAGGTGAACGAATCCGATCCGACGTAATTGCCGTAGGGAGAGTAGTTCCATTTGTCGGAATACGAGTTGTACCAGAGGTAGCCGTGCATCGGCTGCGAGACGATGGAGATCGATAGCGAATCGCCGTCGCCGTCCGACACGTGCGATCGCAGGTCGATTTCTTTCGTCGATCCGTGCAGCACGCTGACCGGGCCGAAACCGTCTGCAGTCGGGCTCTGATTGGTGACCTGAATGGTCACGGTCGCGGTGTTGCTGTAACCGGTGCCGGAAAAAAGCCGATACGTCATCGTGACGGGGCCGGCGTAGTTCCAGGGCGCCGAGTACGAGATGTTGCAGTTGCCGTTCACCCACGCGTAACCTTGCATGGGATAGGATTCGATCATCACCGAGGTCAATGCCGCGTCGGTATCGTTGGAGCGGACATTGATGTCGCTCAGCGTCTGGCCGTGCGGCACGGAAAGGTCGGTGTCGTTGACCGCGACGGGATAGACTGGCGGCGGCTGATCGTTGTCGAGGATCGTGACGGTTGCCGTGGCAAGGCTGGGGTCGACGGAATAACCGCCCGTCGCGTTCGACAAGCGAACCTCAAAGCTCTCGGTCGCTTCGGCGACTCCATCGTCCGTGATGGAAATCATCACTGTCGTGGTGCTTGATCCGTCGGCAAAGGTCGCAGTCCCGAACGCATAGGTGTAGTCTGCCGGCGACGTCGCGTTGCCGGTCATTGTGCTGAACGTCTCGTACTGGACGGTCGCCGAACCGGAGGAACCGTCGCGGTAGAGAGTCAGAGCGATCGAGCCGGCGTTCTCTTGAACGGAAGCGGCACTGCTTGAAAACCGAATTTTCGGCGTCGGCGCCACATCGTCGTCGTAGATGGTGACCGATGCGGTCCCCAAACTGCTGTCGACGACGTATCCGCTGCTTGGATTGCTCAAGACGACCGAGAACCATTCCGCGCTCGGCGTCTCGCTGATCGTATCGTTGATGATCGGAATCGCGACGACTACCGTAAGCACGCCATCGGGGAATGTCGCGAGATTCCACTGATAGGTGTAATCGGCACCTCCGAGCGCGGTCCCATCCCAGGTCTGATAGTAGACGTTGGCGCTTCCGCTCGCATTGGTTCGTTCCAACACCAGGGAAGCGCTGCCGCTTCCTTCCGAGACGGAATACATGCTGGAACCGAAGCGGATATAGGCTGGCGTCCCGCTGCTTCCGCTGCCGCTCCCGCTTCCGCTGCCGCTCCCGCTTCCGCTGCCGCTCCCGCTTCCGCCGTCGCTCTCGGCGATCGTGATGGTTGCCGTGCCCAAGTTCGAATCGACGACATAGCCGGGGCTAGGCTCCGAAAGCACAATGGTGAACGATTCCGCCCCTTCTCCGTCCGGATCATCCATTACGCTCACGGTGATGAGCGTCGATGTCGTGCCATCGGCAAAGGTCGCAGTCCCTGAGACGGACGTGTAGTCGGATCCTGCTAAAGCAGTTCCATTTGAAGTCTGGTAATGAACGGATGCCGATCCGCTGGACGTATCGCGATATAGGAAGAGCGAGATCGTGCCGGAAGCTTCCGTCACATATGTCATCGACGAACCGAACGAGAACTTGAATGGATCGTTGTCCACAATCGAAAGGGTGGTCAGCGAATGGGCCGAATCGATGTCGTAGCCGGCACTTGGAGTCACCAAACTGATCTTGAGCTTCTCGGTTCCTTCCGCGATGGCATCATCGACGATTGAGATCGAAACCGAAGCGGTCGCCTGGCCGTCGGCGAACGACACCGTGTAGGTGGAGTCCGCGTAGTAGTCCATCCAACGCGTCGTCGAAATGTCTTGGGTGACAACGCCGACGCTGGCTGCGCCAATGGTCGTGTCGCGTTGGATCTCGATCGAGATCGTGCCGGCGCCTTCGCCATAAGACACCGCAGGCTGCACCATTTGGAAGGTGCTCATCACCAATCTTGGCTCCATCGCCTCGATCGTCGGCCGAGCGCGCCGAAAGGCAACGGGTTCTCGCTCTCCCTTTTTCGAGGCGATCGAAAATCGTTGCCCGCTCCATTCCTTGAGCGCGAAGAACGCGTCGAGAAGACGGTCGAGTTGAAGCCAGCGGCGAAGGGAGAATTTCGTCTTCACGTGACGATCCTTTCGACGGCGCGCAGCATCAGCGCGTCGTTGGGGCAACGATTTTCGAAGAGAGGAGCTGGTTTCCTTCAGCGACGTGATCGGCTGAAGGTCGAACGATCGAGGTGGGCATCCTCGCCGGGTCTAGGGAGCGAACTTAAGGAGCCCGCTTACGTCATGCAAGCTAAAAAGTGAAGAACTTTCAATATTTCGCAAAAACACGTTGTCCGAGCAAAATCCCAACGCCATCCTTGAGCAATCCGGACGCCGACGCTACCTTCTGTTGAGTAGACCATGGCTGGGCGGAGATTTCCATGTCGGTGGTTGTCGTCATCCCTTTTCAGAACGAACCGGAAGGCGATCTTCGCGAATGCCTGGAAAGCGCTTTGTCGCAGAGCATGCCCGTCACGCCGGTCGTGGTTTGCAACCGGAGTGCGCCCCAAAATCTGCCGTCAGCCGTGCAGCTGATCCGGCTGCCGGAACCGACCACGAACTTCACGTTTGTTGCGCGGGCAGTCGGTGCATCGTGGGCCTTCGCTCAAGGAAAACCTGCAGTCGCATGGCTTGATCCGTCATGCAGGCTCGCACCCGATCATTTCGCATCACTCTGGAAAATTCACGTGGAGACTGCGGCGACGTTTGCACCTCTTCGCGGATGCTGGTTTCCGACGACGGCTCGCCCCTCGACGTTGTCCGGAAAGCGACGGCGAGCAGTTCGCCGATCCGTGCGGCGTGTTGCTGACGCCCAGGGCGGCTCGTTTGATTCAAGACGATCTTCGTTCTTCTGCACCCCACAACCTATCGGACGCTCGATTCTGGGATGCGATTCGACTCGCTCCCGTATCGCGACGGCATTCGGGTTTGGCCACCCTGTGGCGACGCATCGACGCGGCAAGCGAACCTGCGACGTCCGGTCGAATCGATGCCGCTGGCAGTCCGTTTCCGTTCGCGGCGTCGAGTCGACCGCAGACGATCTCCTTGTGCATGATCGTTCGCAACAAAGAATCCAACCTCGGCGACTGCCTCAGGACCGTTCGCGATTTGGTCGATGAAGTCGTCGTGGTCGATACGGGATCGCACGATCGCACTCGCGAAATCGCGAAGTCGTTCGACGCGCGGATCGTTGATTTTCCATGGATCGACGATTTCTCCGCCGCCCGAAACGAATCGCTTCAGCATGCCACCAGCGATTGGATCTTCTGGATGGATGCCGACGATCGCCTGGATGCCTTGAATCGAGAACGGTTCAAACGGCTGCGGCCCGCATTGCCGGACGGCGCGTTCACGTTCATGATGAAGCAGCGATCCGTGCCGGAACAAGCGGGCAACTCTCCCTTGGTCGTCGATCACGCGAGGCTCTTTCGGCGCAATCCGGAGGTTCGCTGGCGCTATCGCCTTCACGAACAAATTCTTCCGTCGCTCCGCGATGCCGGGACGAAGATGGTCTTCACCGACCTGGTCATCGACCACCTCGGTTACTCTCATTCCGCCACAAGAAGGGCGAAGCTGGACCGCAATCTGCGCATCCTTCAACTCGATCTGCGGGATCGGCCGGATGATGCGTTTGTCGCATTCAACATGGCCGGCACGCTGCTCGACATGGGCCAGCATCCGCAGGCTGTTCCGCATCTGGAAACATGCATCCGCTTGGTCCCGAAGGGGGCATCGTTCGCCCCGAAGGCCCATGTCTTGCTCGTGAAATCCAACCGTTCCCTCGGCCAAATCGACGAAGCGGAACGCCGCCTAGCGGTCGCAAAGGAGCTTTTTCCCAGGAGCGTGGAATTGCTCTTCGAAGAAGGGCTCTTGCACCAGATGCGAGGCAATCACTCGGCGGCTCGGCTCGCTTTCGAGGCGATCCTGTCGCTCGAAAAGACTCCTCAATTCGTCGGCATCGACGAAGGGGTTTCGGGCCATCTTGCTCGTCACAATCATGCCCAATCTCTTCGGAACCTCGGCGAGACGGCTGCGGCGGAAGCGCAGTGGCGCACCGCTATTCGCCGAATGCCTCAGTTTTCGCCAGCATGGCTTTCGCTGCTCGAATTGCTCCTTGCTCAAAAACGCTTTGCAGATGCCGAAGCATTGGCAAGGTCCGCGGAACATCCGCGCCAGCTCCCAGCTCTTCCGGGATTGCGGGCGAGATTGCTGCTTGCCCAGAATCAGTCCGCGGCAGCGATCCAGGTTCTCGAGACGGCGTTGGAGGTCGATCCGACTTCCCAGTGGCTGCGGCTCCTTCTGTGCGACGTTTTATCTCGCGACGCATCTCAAGTGAATCTTCTCAAACACCACTTGCAACAGGTGCTTGCCTACGACCCTCATCATGCGATCGCTCGCGCGAAGCTGTCCGAACTGGCGAAGGCGATTCAACCCAACTGAAACGTGTACGACCGAAACCGCTTCGCGTCGCTTCCAGCATCTTCCCATCCATAGGGATATCTTCCCCAGTGCCACAGGCGGATCGTCGTGTCGGCCAAAGGCGTGACGCCGATGTCCTTCAGACGGTTGCAAAAGGACCAATCCTCGCCCAGGTAGTGGATCTTGCCATCCTCCTGCGGCAGGAGAATCGGCAGGACGAACGGCCACACGCCTCGACCCCATTGGGTATTGCAAAGCGGCAGTTGGAGTTCCTCGATCATCCGCCGGAGCACCGGCGCGTGGACCCGAAAGAAGCCCGTTCCAGCGTAGGCCAATGGGTAGAGGCCCGGAGCGTCCGGGCCGAAGACGATTTGTTTGACGTCGGCATCGAATCGGCTTGCAAGGCCTCGAACGCCCTTCTTCGCGATCACGCCAGAGACCGCGTCTTCCGGCCTCGCCAGCAGTCTCAACGCGTCGTGGGCATCGAAACCGATATCTGCATCGATGAACAGCAGCGATTCAATGCCGTCGTGCAGAGCTTCGGAGAAAAGCTCAGCTCGCACGAGATCGATTTGCGAGCTGCCGCGCCGGCGAACGACACGAACGCCGGCGGCTTCGAGATTCCGCAATTCCGACTCACATTCCCATTCGATGCCGTTGAGATGGGGAACGAAGACCGCCCACTCCCGACGACACGGCGGAGCCAAGCTGCGATCCGGAATCTGCCAACCTTCCAGCAATCGCCAGCTCTCGGCCTGGTGCCGTTCGACCGACATGCCTTCGCCGCGAGCGAACTCCGCGACCGCCCTTCGGATATCCGGCCGATCGTAGCCGCCGCCGCACAGCATGGCTTTGGGGAATCGATCCCGAGCAGCGATAAGCTCTGCGGAGAGTTGCTCAATCGCACGCTTGGCGTGGAAGAAAATCACGTCCGGCGCTAATCCCGCGGCTGCGATGGCGTGGAGCCCGTCCAGCGAGGACATGCGCATGGGGATGAGGCGATCGCGCCAGGGCCAGCATCGGCTCTGAAACGCATCGAACAGTTTCGGCAGCAGTGCGGCGAATTTGGGATCGGAGCGATGCTCTTCGGTGCCGTTCGAAGGATCCACGCTCACGATCGTCGCTTGGGGCGCCGGTTCCGCCAGAAATCGCGTCGAAAGGCCCGTCCACGACCCTAATTCAACCACAAGCTTGGATGAGGGCGGGACGGCGACGAAGCATTTCGGCCGTGCCATTGCCAAGCGAATCCATCGCGATGCCCGGCGCCGGATCGACCGGGCGAACTTCCGGCCAAGCATGCGCCGCCGCGAGAGCCTGCAGACCTGAGGTCGCCGCCGCCGCGGCGGACACGACCGGTTCGGATCGCCAGCCGTGCGCCGCATCCAGTCGTCGAGAAAGAGCCGAAACGTCTCCGCGGCCCGATCGGGCGACCAACGCTCGGCGAATCGCAGGCTTGACGCGGATGCCGCTTCCGCATGAGGGCGATCGTCAAGCAGGCGGAGAATTTCACTCACCCATGCATCGAGGACGTTTTCGTCCAGCACTGCCGGAACTGCCGCGGTCGCCGCTTCGGGAAGCGGACCAATCATGCACTCGGCGAACCATTCCGCTCCGGAGCCTCGAGTTGCTGCCACGAGGGGAACGCCGTGCCGCATGGCGGAGAGAGCCGACATCGGCGGATCCCAGCTCAAATGTGGAGACACGAAAACCGCAGCCTCGCCCCAAGAGACATGCGCTCGCCTTTCGGAGGTGAACGTGAGGGGCAACTCGTTCACCGGATCTTGGGAGGGCGCATCGCCGATCGCCACGAATGAGACCGGCTGCCCGTTGGCGGTTCGCCGGGCGACCTCTTTCGCGATCTGGACCGAGACTTGCCTTCCGTAGGAGGCGGCCGAGGCATCAAACAGCACCACGCGATTGTTGTTGTTGTTGTTGTTTGGCCATCCATCCAGGTGGTGGACGGCAGGAGGCACGTACACGCAGGGCAGGGCGAACGCATCGCGGTAATAGTCCGCCAAGAATCGGGACGGACAAACGACCGCGTCGGCCCCCGCCAAGGGCCGCGGATCGAGGCACCTCGAATCCGTCAGCGCCACGGATGCTGGAACGCCGCGATCGCGACATGCTGCGATGAGGTCGCCGGTCCATTCGCCGAATTGGATGACGGCCGATGTCGGCCGAAATCGCTCCATTTGCTCATGGAGCACCTTCAGGAGTTTTTCTTTCGCCTCGGGCGACTGGCTCGCTCTCTCCGGCACATCGGGCGCGGTCGCTTGGCCTACGGCTTGGCAGCGAACGCCGAGGCGAACGAGCGCCTCCGCAAGGGCCCTCCACTCAGGCGCCGTTGACGATCGCTCTCCCCAGTCGCATTCGGAAACGAACAGGCATCGATGATTTAGACGGGCCGCCATGGAAGCTTCTCGTTGGATCGGGCATGGACGTCGAGTACCTTACGAACTCTTCCCCGGATGGCAGACGGGGAACGGCTGAAGCGGGCTGGAAGGCAACCGGGAATTAGCCGCGGTGCACGATTTGGGGGCGTCTCACATCTTGCGTGGGGGTAGGCGGAGATCGGATGTCCGAACTCCCGCCGGACGATCGGTTCCTCGGATCGACGAACAAGCATCAAGTACGCACTTGCCTAATCAACCGGACTGTTGGGGGGCTGGAAGCCACGGTGCTTCCGAAGAAGCCTGCTGCCATGAGCGAAAGCGTTTGATGCGCAGTTTCCGGAAACTCGGCGGACGCTTTGCGGCCATCTTGGCCATGCTTGGAGGCGGCGTGCGCCTCCAAGCAGCGAGAGCGAAGAACGTGGGCGCGAAAGAGAGATCGCAAGAAGGGAATGGGGAATAGAAGGGGAATAGAAATGGGAATTGTAAGTCTATATTTATTAATGGTTTATGTGTTTTTTCCCTTATTCCCATTCATTCCTTCCCTTCTATAGCGAGCGATTTGATTTCGTTTTCGTTTTGTCCGTGTCCCAATGCCCCCCTTGGAGCTTGGGAATAAGGGAATAAGGCAAAAATTCGACGTAAGCACATTGATAACAAGTGTTTGGGATTCCCGTTGCAGTTTGGGAGTGGGAGGGGATCCCCACGATCGTTCCAGTAAATGTGCTTTTGGACTACCTGCTTGGAGGCGCCGTCCGCCTCCAAGCTGAACGTCTTCGCCCGGTCCTTGTCCAACCACCGACTTTGCATTTTTCGGTCGCTTCGCGCAGTCATGGAGGGATGAGCGTCGAGCCTCATAGCACGCCATCAGCTCCTGCGGGCAAGACCCTGCGACCATCACACGCGCGTATCGTAGGCGCAGCCGTGAGACCAATGCTGCACTACCTCGGCAAGCTTCGCAAGCGGATGTACGAGGTCGGCTTTCGGCCCAGCGATCCACTGATGGGCGTTGTCGAGAAGGCCTATGACGCCGTGCACCATCTCAGCGTCATGCTGCACTACCAGGCGTGCGAGAGAGGCGACAACCCAGAATCGCCGTCGTCACGGTGAACTCAACTCCCTTGTTTCCAAAGAACCGGCAGACTAAAGCATACCGATTGTCGTCTTCTCCAAAGACAACGTGACTTGAGGAGATGCGATGCGAATTCGATCCGCACTAGTTCTCGCCGCAGCAACTCTTTCTGCAGGCTCGCAGGCGCAAGCTGCTTGCTGCTATTTCTCGGCGAAGAATGCCGACATTCTGCAACCTGCTCAGAAGGTGTTTTTGACGTACGACCCGAAGGAGAAGGTCGAGACGTTCACGGTGCAGCCGAAATTCGAGGGAAATGCACTCGACTTCGGGATGGTGATTCCCACCCCCACTCAGCCGAAACTGCATGAGATGCCGCGAGACTTCTTCAAGCATCTCGCGGTCTACACGATTCTGAAAAAGCGTGAGTTCCCGCACTCCAACCTGCTGCCGATGCCCGTCTTTCTCGGCGGTTTCGGTGGCGGCGGCGGGTTCCCGGTACCAGGCGCTGCACCGATGGCGGACGGCCTGGCGCGCGAACCAGCCCAGAAACCCGCCGTCCGCGTACTTGAAGCCGGCCTTGTCGGCTCGCTCGATTACAAGATCATCGAAGCGGATCGAGCCGATGCCCTCTTCTCGTGGTTGAAGGACCACAAGTACAGCTATTCCGGCGATGAGGCGACGCTCAACTTCTATGTGCAGAAGAAGTGGCTCTTCACGGTCATGAAGATCGACACGATGCAGATGAAACGAAACAAGGACGGCACTTTCGCAGGCGAAGTGACGCCCACTCGCTTCCAGTTTACCAGCGAGAAATTCATCTACCCGTTGAAGATCACGCAGATCAGCGTGAAGGATAAGACCGAAGCTCTCTTCTACGTGCAGGCCCCCTACAAGTGCGACCTGCAAGGCGACTTCAGCTACCAAATGACGTGGGTGCCGATGCTGCAAGCGGGTAGCGGCTGCACCCCTGGCGGCCTGCCTGGAGGCGGCGAGCAGTGGCTCAAGGACTTCGCTCCGCAGCAGCAGAACCTGATCGCTCGCGCTCAGGGTCTCGGCTTCCAGTTCATCGCCGGCCAGCGTCCGCAGCCGGGAAAAGGCGGACGTATCCCGGCCACGATGGAATGGGCGAGGAAGCTGTCCAAAGCGGATGTCGGCGTTCTCCGTGGAGAAGCCCCTTACAGCGAAAAGGTGCCGAACCCGGACGAGGGCTTCACCCAGGCGGACGTGAACGATCCGCAGAGGCGCGAGGCGATCTTCAAGGTGATCAACTCGCGACTTGCCAAGTCGCGCCAAGAACGCCCGTTGGGCTACCTCGTCCGCGAAGCGCCGAAGGAAGACGTGTCGGCCCTCGCTCAGCTTGCCGGCCACCTGCAAGAAGGCAGGTTCGTGACCAAGTTCCGCAAGATCTTCCTCAAGGACGAAATGAACGAAGACCTCGTTATCGTCCCGGCACGCTACAACGATGCGGAGGATAAGTCCGAGTACGAGGAGATTCTGCCTGTATCGCCGCCGTGAGCTTAGGTAAGTTCAAAGAGACGCCAACGCGAATTGTTCCGCTGGCGTCTTTTTTTTGCCTAATTCTTCAGCGACGCGAGAAACTCGATCACGTCGCGCAACTCTTCCAGCGTGAGCACAGTTCCATCGCCGGCATCTGCGACCTCGGCGCACTGCGGCTTTCGATCGACGACAAGGCGATTGTGTGCGTGCGACCCTCCTCCGTTCGCATCGTCACGTGAGTTTTCGTTTCTTCGCTCACCGAACCGACGATGGTTCGGCCGTCGTCCAGCACCAGCGAGGTCACGCCAAAGGAGGGCGTGATCTTGCGGTCCGGTTCGAGGAGCGACTCCAGAAAGTGCTCTCGCGTGCCTTGCGGCGCCAGCTTCGAGAGATCCGGACCCGCATCGCCGCCGATGCCATCGACCTTGTGGCAGCGGATGCACTGCGCGACGCTATGCGACTGGAAGATCGCCCGTCCCCGGCTTGAGTCCCCGCCGTGCAACGTCAACTTGAAAAGTTCCGGCTGGTTCTCCTTGGCGACAGGAACCTTTGCGGCAAGTTGACCGTCGCCCCATGTCGTTGCCAGACGATACAGATCAAGATGCAATTCGCGCTCGAGCTTGCCGGCACGCCACCGCTCGACGGCATCGGCGAGAAGAAGCTGAGCGGCCGTTTTGGGAATACGTTTCAGCGAGCGCAATGCTGCCTGCTTCTCACGAACGCTGGCTGATTCCATCGCTTCGGCCAGAAGCTTGACGCCCTGAGCCGGGTCGCGCTCGATGATGACGTCGCGTGCGGTGCTCCGGACGAGCGGATCCGCATCCTTCAGCAACGTCTGCATGGTGTCTTGCAGTTTCTTGGCGTTCCGCGCGGACAAGAGGCGAAGCGATTCGCTGCGCACCTCGGGCGAACCGGCTTGATCCAACGCCCAACCAACGAATGTTTCGTCGTCCACCTTGAGCTTCAAAGCGGTGACGAGTTTAGCGATCTGCGACTGCAGTTCCGGCGGCGTGACAGCGAGAATGCTCGCCAAGTTTTCTTCGACCCGCTTTTCGAGAAATGCCGAGTCTCGGTTGGCGACCGGTCGCCAGTAATCGTTCACGCGATCGCGTGGATCAGACTGCGACCAATCGGCCACCGACCGCAACGCTTCCTCGCGGATGGAGGTCGGCGTATTTGGGTTCGTCAGCATACGTACCACGCCTTGAGCATCCTCAGGCCGTCCAAGCCGAAAGCGTGCATTGAGAGCGCGGCGCCAGAGCGCAAGATCCGGGATCGGCTTGGCGCTTAGCAATCGATCCGACCAGGCGGCGAGATCGGGAAACGCGGATTCGATTGGCAGGTCGTTGATCGCACGTGCCGCTTCGACCACCAGACGATCGTCCGCGTCGTTAAGAAAGCGAGCCACGCGGCTATCGCCCGAAAGGCGCAGCGCGAGCAAGACCGCCCATGCGGACGGCGGGATCCGAATCATTGGATCGAGCAACAAAAGCGTCCAGATCGCCGATGCGATGCAGTGCGTGAACGCCGGCATGGCGCAGGTGCGCATCCTGATCCTTGTTCTCGCGCAACATGGCGAGAATCGGTTCGACTGCGGCGGGGTGCTTGAGCTTGCCGAGGGATTGGGCTGCGAAAAATCGCACGCGCGGGCTGTCGTCCTTGAGTCTCGCGGTCAGGCGATTTGGCCATGACGGAGACACGCCACCGAGCAGCTTTGCCGCCTGAGCACGTACTTCGTGATCGGCGTCTTCGAGCCGGGCAGGTAGCAAGATCTCTTTGCCTGGAACGGCCGATCACTTGCAATTGGGAATTGGATGCGTCGCAAACACTGAGTGAATCAACTCCGGTACAAAACTCTTGAGATTGCGAAGCTGGCGGTCTGCGATGTGGTTGTGAAAGGCGTGAGGCCGCATCTTCGGCTAAAGAAGGGCAACACGAAGGGGAAGAAGAGCCGTAGGTACCGCTTTGGTGGGATGCGGGGACGTTGGCCGATCTGAAATCGTGAAAGGCGGCAAGCGCGGCGCAGGGGCGAGGACGGCGAAGCGTTCGTATGCTCGGCGCAGCGGAACCGGGTGGGGTTTGGGCTGCAGAGAGCGGCGATTCAGAAACAGGTTCTCTCGGAATACAAGGTGCTCGGCAGGGAGCGCTTCGCTACGCTCATTATCCACCACGGGCAGCACGCCTTCATCTCGCATGCCCTCGCTGGCGGCCGATCGTTGGCTGAAGTTCGGGTTGCGGCGGGCCATGCGAAAGTCGCCATCACGAGCGGCTACTTGCATGTTGCAGTGGAGGAGGATGGAATGATCGGTGACCTTTTCGCTTGCAATCGAGGCAGATGATGAAGCGCGACGAAGCTGCTATCGCTGCCCGAACGATGCAGACGGACCAAGGAGAAGAATGTGCGATCGCAGATTCGGTGGGCGTGCGTCCTATCTCTTTACGCGGCCGGTTCCGTCGTTGGGCAAGAGGTGCCGGTTCGGGATCTACCCGACGAAAAGGTTTTGGTCGCCTTCTACCAGCCCGATGTGGTTCAATCGGTGCATTTGCAAATTTCCGATGCCGACCTCAAGCGGATGCTTGCTGCGTTGCCAGAACGCATCGACGTACCGGCAACCTTTCGCTGGCGAGATGTCACGGTGGAAAACGTTGCCGTTCGATTCAAGGGGAACAGCTCTTCGAATCCGAAGCAAACCCACAAGCGAAGTTTCCTGATTAAGTTCGACAGATACGACAAGGAGCGCCGATTCTTCGGTCTGCGGCAGGCGTCCTTCGACAACGGAATTCAGTTCGGCAGCCTGTTCAGCGAACCGATCATCACCGAGATTCTCCGCGATCACGGAATTCCTGCGCACCGCTGCAACTACGCCCGGCTTTACGTCAACAAGGAATATCGCGGCGTCTACGTGAATGTCGAACGGATCGACGAATCGTTCCTCGAAAGCCGTTTTCCCGGCGTCAAGGGAGCCTTGTTCAAGGTGGACGAGGGAGGACCTGGATGCAATCTCCAGTATCTAGGCGATGATCCGGGTCTCTATCGCAAGACATTCGATCCGCGAAACTCGGCTGCAAAAAAGGACCCGGCCCGCCTGGTTGAATGGATCAAATGGATCGACAAAAGCGAACCAAGCGAGTTCGCGAAAGGACTCCAATCGAAGCTCGAAGCAGACGACTTCCTTCGAACTACCGCCATCATGTTGTTCGCAGGGGCATTCGACCAACTGGCGGGGTGGAATCCACACAACTATTTCCTGTTCCACGACGCCAAACGTGATCGCTGGCGTTACTTGCCGTGGGATTTGGACGTCGGGTTCTGCGAAACGGCGTTCGGCAAGATCCAGGTGCTCGATGACTGGCATGCGGCCTGGCCAGTGCCGCGGACCGGAGCTCCCCAATCCATTGCTGGAGCGAATCGTCGCGGAACCTGTGCTTTTGGATCGATACCGCAATGAGGCCCGAAAGATTCTCGACCGATCCTTCGAGCCGAAAAAGCTGTGCAAGATCGTCGATGCGAAATACGCGGTGATCAAGGACGACCTGAAGGCCGATCCGTTTCCGCATCGACGTGCCACAGTGCCGGGCGACCGGAGCTACGACGACATCATTGATTCAATCAAGGTGTTCATCAACAAACGGTACGCCAGTGCCTTGAAGCAGCTCGACGATCCAGGCGAGCGTCCCAAAGCCGAGCGGATCGTTGGCTTTTCGCCTCAACTCGCCGCCAAGATTCATCTCATCCAAAAGCGGGCAACCGAAATGCAGCGCGCAGGAAAGGACGTCTCTCCTATAGCGAGGCTGATGCAGCAGCTCGAAGCTGCCATTCGGGCGGGGAGAATGGAAGAAGCCGAGGCGATAGTCGCCGAGGCCTTGAAACAAGTCGACGGCAATAAATAGGGACCAGGATAAAGGAAGCGTTCGTTTGTTCGTTTCAGCGGAACAGAGCCGGGCTGAGGCTACAGCGAGCGGAGATGCGGCGGCGGTTCCTTTCAGCGTTCAAGGTGCTTGGGTAAGGATCGGTTTGGGACGCTCACTATCCATCATGAGCGGCACACATTCATGCAAGCGTCGTGTTCACGAGGGGGTATCTACATGTGTCAGTCGATGAGGACGCGACGGATGGCGACGTATTCGGCGATTCCAACGCCGGCGTTCTTCAGGCGGCCGCTATTGAGACTAACGCACCGAGGGCAAGTTGCCAGTATGAGGCCTCGGGGGTTGACGAAGAAACGCTGCTTGGCGACACTATGACGATTGGGCAGATGTCATATCGACATCTCCCTTCCGCCTTCGCTCATCTTGAGACCGCCATGAGACGCTCCGCCTTCACTCTCATCGAACTGCTGGTTGTGATCGCGATCATCGCCGTTCTGATTGCCTTGCTCGTTCCCGCGGTCCAGAAGGTCCGAGAAGCCGCGGCACGTTCTCAGTGCCAAAACAACCTAAAGCAACTTGGCATCGCACTGCACAATTACGAAGGCGTCTACAAAAAGTTCCCGCCCTTGTACCCGGGCACGGCCCCTGGCTCCTCGACCTTCGATTACAAGTACACCTGGAGCGTCATCGCGCAACTGAACCCCTATCTAGAGCAGACCGCAATCTACAACTCGATGGATCTCAAGCAGCCGATGTACGACGCGACCAACAACATCACCGCGGCGAACAAATTTGCAGTCGTGCAGAAGATCGGTCTGTTCCTCTGTCCCTCCGATCGCGGCGTGCCTGTCAGCAGCGCTTATGGCGTCACCGACATGGGGCCGACGAATTACGTCGCGAATCACGGATCGGGCACCAGCGGCGGCGGCTATGGCTCGCCCGTGGACGCCGACGGCGTTTTTCAAGCGGTGAACGGACTGAAAGTGCTTTCGATCACCGATGGAACCTCGAATACGGCCGCGATGTCGGAAAGCATTCTGGGCGATGGGGCTGAAATTTCCAGCACGCAACCGGGCGACGAGCAGGTGGCCTACAAGTACACGGGATATACCGGTACCCTTCCAAGCGACACGAACTGCGCTGCCAGCCCTTCAAGCTGGAACGGCTACAACCGGCGCGGCTTCATGTGGGCGTCCGGCGAAGCGCGCTGCGTCAGCTACAACCATTACTACACGCCTAATCAGAAGGTCTTCGACTGCATCGCCAACGACCCGACAAAGACCTACATCTCCGTCGGGTACCGCGCCGCTCGCAGCCGGCATAGCGGCGGCGTCAACCTCCTTCTTGCGGACGGCAGCGTCCGCTTCGTCTCGGACGGCGTGACGCAGCAGACGTGGCGGGCACTGAGCACGCGCGCCGGCAACGAAACCCTCGGCGACTTCTAAGCGGGGCCCGAGATGGCGGTGGACCAAATCAAGGCCGGACGCCCCAAGCTGACGCTGGCGGCCTCTGCGATGCAGCGATCGTGGATTGGCCTTGTGGTCGCAGCGTTCGCCATGACGGCGACATTGCCGGGCCGCACACATGGGCTCGGACTGATCACGCTTCCGCTGATGGCGGACCTGCAGATAGACGCGGTCGCGTTCGCCTTCGTCAATCTGTGGGCAACGCTGCTGGGCGCCGCCTTCTGCGTCCCGTGCGGTTGGCTCTTGGACCGCATCGGGGGACGTTGGATGGTGCTCGCCGTTGCCGGCAGCTTGAGCGGGACGGTCGTCGCCATGTCGTTTCTCTCGCAGGATTGGGGTGAATGGCTCCTGCCGTCGCTCTTCGCACTCGTGTTGCTTACGCGTGGGCTGGGGCAGAGTGCCCTATCCGTCGTCAGCCTCGCCATCATGGGGCGAGCGTCCGGCGGGCGAACCGGCATCGGCGTGGGCGTGTACTCCTTCCTGGTCGCGATCGGATTCATGGCGGCTTTCAGTGCGGTCAAATACGTCGATTCTCTCAAGCCAGGTTGGCGCAGCATCTGGCTCAGCATCGGGGTCGCGGTGGCGGCGTTCGCCGTACTGGGCTCTCTCCTCATGCCGCCTGATCGCTCCGACTCGGAGACGGGAATCGAGGAGCAAGCCGACGCGCTGGGAGGGCTGACGCTGTTCGAGACGCTGCGGACGCCGGCGTTTTGGGTCTACGCTGGAGCGACTTCTCTTTATGGACTGATAGCGGCCGGCGTGTCGCTGTTCAACCAATCGATTCTCGCGGATCGCGGGTTCGATCGCGACGTCTTCCTGACCGTGACCGCCGCCACGCCGCTGATCGGCCTCGCGGCAAACTTGGCGACCGGCTACCTTGCGACGCGCATTGCCACCGGAAAGCTGATGGCCCTTGCGATGACCGTCTTGGCCGCCGCGTTGCTGGCGTTTCCGTGGGTCTCGGAGCTGTACCACGTCTACGCCTACGCTGCCGCCATGGGAATTGCGGGGGGCATGGTCACCGTCCTCTTCTTCGGCGTGTGGGCCGAGGCCTTCGGCACCCTGCATCTGGGCAAGATTCAGGGCGCCGCGCAGATGATGACCGTTTTCGCCTCGGCGGCAGGCCCGCTCCTGCTCGCCTGGGGCAACGCTACGTTCGGCTCTTATATTGCCGTCTTTCGCGGCCTCGCGATCGGCGCCGTGCTGTTCGCGGTGGCCGCTCTCGTCGCGCCGCTACCCAGGAGAAAAAGACTTGCAAGCGACCTCGACTAGATCAGGCGAGTCTGGAACATCATCCGTCTCCCACTCCTGGCAGGACGATGGATTCGTCGTCGCGCGCGGCCTGCTGCCTCGCGAACTTGTCGAGCGGGCCCTCGCGGAAGCGATTCAACTTCGGCAGCGCGCGGACCTGATCTCGACCCGCAACCTTCGATGCCGCTGGCAGACGAACGCCCGCACCAACGAGTGCGAGTTCGAAACGTTCGACCCGATCACCGATGTGTCCCCGGCATGCAAGGCGATCGCGGCTCACCCTGCCTTGACGTCGTTGCTGGAGAGTATCTACGGCGAACCTCCTGCCCTGTTCAAAGACAAGCTCATCTACAAGCCGCCGGGCTGTCCTGGGTATGGATTGCACCAGGACTGGATCAGTTGGCCCGGCTTTCCACGCTCGTTTCTCACCGTGCTCGTTCCCATGGAGCCGACCCACGCCGCGAACGGCTGCACCGTCGTCTATCGCGGCTATCATCGGCGTGGCCCGATGACGCCCGAAGATGGGACGTTTCGCATCCTCGAAGATTCAGCAGTACGCCCCGAGGATGCTGTCCGTTTGGAGTTGGAGCCCGGCGATGCGGCTGTCTTCGGCGGCTTCGTCCCGCACCGCTCCGACGTCAATCGTTCCGACCGCTGGCGACGGCAGCTTTTCCTCAGCTACAATCGCCGGAGCGACGGCGGCGAGCAACGCGACGCGCACTATGCCGAATTCCAATCCTGGCTCCGAAAACGATATGCGGAGCATGGCAAAACCGACATCTACTTCGAGTGATCCGCAACGAGGCTTGAATCTATGAACGCCCCTGTTTCTCTGAAGGCCGCCGATCCTGTGAAGTTTCATCTTTCGCTGAACGTCGCGGATCTCTCGAAGTCGATCGAGTTTTTCCGCATCTTGTTCGGCATCGAGCCGGCGAAGGTGCGGAGCGACTACGCGAAATTCGAGCCGGACGAACCGCCGCTGGTGCTGTCGCTGGAATCGACGCCGCGCGGCGCCGGAGGAGCGCTGAACCACCTTGGTTTCCGCATGCCCGACGCGGGTTCGCTGGTCCGCATGCAAGAACGCCTGGAGCGAGCCGGCATTCGCTCGCAGCGGGAAGAAGGAGTCGAATGCTGCTATGCCAAGCAGACGAAATTCTGGGTCTATGATCCGGACGGCCTGATGTGGGAGGTCTACACGTTCGACGGCGACATCGATCATCGTGGCCCGGGCCAACTTCCTTCCGCTGTTGCCCCCTCCCCCGCTGCAGCGACTCCTTCGCTCGCTTCATGGGAACATTACATGGGCGTACTGATCCCCGAGCGGCTGCCGTTCGGAGACGCGACGCTGGATGAAATCCGCTTGAGAGGCAGCTTCAATCTCAAGCTGGATGCCGCGGTTCGCGAGCGCCTACTCTCGGAAGCGAAACGAGTGCTGCGTCCGAAAGGACGCCTCTTCGCGCATGTGCTGACCGCCGAATCCGAATTGCGGCAACCACCTCAACTGCCTGGTCCCGCAGCGGCGGTGCAGCATGTTCCGCTTCAGTCCGAAGTGATCGCCCGGCTGGAGGCGGCCGAGTTTCGGCAGATCAAGCTTCTCAAGTTCGACGCAAAGCCCTGCTTCATTCGCGACGGCATCGCGATGCGGGAGACTCAAATCGAAGCATTTGCTCCGTCAGAAACCGCGAAGCCCGGCGCCCGCGTCCTTTATCGCGGCCCGTTTCGAGAAATCACTGACGACTTAGGTCGTCGTTATCATCGGGGATGTTGGACGGAAGTCGATGCCGATACGGCTGCCCTGCTTCGGAAAGCCGATGTAGCCGGAAGCTTCCTGGTTGTTGAAATTTGAAGAATTCTGGAGGTACGTCAGCCCCATCGCGCGAAGGCTCTTCACGGTATGCAAACCGCACGGGATAGGACGTTCAGGACTTTGCGCTCTGTAGCGCCAACTTCCTGACGAGATTTCGCTCCGACGGCGTTGGTACTCGGTTGTTCGCGGCTCGTTAGTTAACCACCTAGGTTGAAAGGCGTTCGGCGACTTAAGGTGCATCGGAAGCTGCGACAAGGCCACCGCAGTTTTGCTAGCGTACGATCCGAGACGCCGGCAAGGCAACCTGCAAGCGGTTTGCCCCTGACCGGGTGATGCGGGTGCGAAAGAGGTCAACGCATTGAAGCGTGCTGATGCGGGCAAGGTGCGGAATGGCCGCGTCGGTCAATGCGGTGTGATGCAGTTCCAATCGGCGAAGGCGCGGCAGCGATGCCAGCGATGCGATGCCGTCGTCAGTAATCTGCGTGTGATCCAGATCCAAGTTGCGCAGTTCGCGGAGCGGCTGCAGGTGTTGAAGACCTTTCGAGGTGACCGCCGTCTCCGCGAGAAACAGCGTTTCGAGATGCTTCAGTGAGGCCAAATGCTTCAAGCCCTCGTCGCTGATCTTAGTGCCGTGCAGGGCAAGCAACTTCAGTTTCGGCAGTCGATCAAGGTGTTTCAGCGACGCATCGGTGATGTTCGTGAAGCTGAGGTCGAGCACTTCGATCTCGAACATTTTTCCTAACGCCGTAAGTTCGCCGTCGCCAACGGCCACGCGATGCAAATCGACCGCAAGCACGGGTTTTCCGGCCCCCTCTTGCGCGATGCGGCCGCCTCGTTCGCGCCAATCCTTGACGACGTTTTCGATGTCCGCATCCTGGGCAGCGAGCGGCATCGCGGCAGCCAGCGCGAAAAGTAGAGAAGAGAGGAGTCGAAACATGGAGCTACCTATCGACGAACGAGGGCCATAGGCGGGAACTCGCCTTCAAGGATTCGAGCTGAATCGGCATTCAACCAATCGCGCAGCACTCCCGCGTAGACGGAGCGGAAATCGGTTCGGAAGATGAGATCTCCCTGGTCGTCTCGACGCGCCAGATCGGGGTTGCCGCCGTGCACGCCTGGCTGAACTTTGGCGCCGAAAAGGAACAAGTTGTTGGCGGTGCCATGATCGGTGCCGGCATTTCTGTTTTCGTCGATGCGTCGGCCGAATTCCGAGAAGGTGATTCCGAGCACGCGATCCAATTGGCCCTGGGCTCGCAAGTCCTCGCAGAAGAGGCCAATGGCCTGACTGAGTTCTTGAAGCAGATACGAATGTCGTAGGCTCTGGTTGGCATGCGTATCGAAGCCGCCATGCGTGACGTAGTAGATGCGAGTGGGGAC
The DNA here is from genome assembly GCA_046350235.1 of Gemmataceae bacterium. Lineage (GTDB taxonomy): Bacteria > Planctomycetota > Planctomycetia > Gemmatales > Gemmataceae > JAIEPT01. Next base: position 59,972 of record JAXMAT010000020.1, read on the forward strand.
GCCGGCAGTGATCATCTGAGCGACAAGCCGCAGCGATTGGCACAGCCGAAAGGGAGGATAATCGACGGCGGATCGCACATCGCGGACGGCCTGTTGGATTTGCTGCGAGATGCCTCGCGTATCGCTGCCGGTGCGCTGAATGAAATCGAGAGCTGAGATGCGAGTCTCCTCGATCCGGCTCATCTCCTCCATCGCAAGGGCGACTCGACCCGTCGCTCTGCTTTGCAGAAGGCTGGGATTGGAAAACGTCGCCGCCCGATTCGTTTCGCCTTTGAAGCTCAAGGCTTCCTGGTCGCCGATTCGCAGCCCCAGCATCGAACCGGGCACTTGCCGGCAGGCGCTGTCGAAGTAGCGGCCCAGCCAACCGCTGCGCCAAATGCGGTCGGCAGGAGAGGCAGTTTCCCAAATGTCCATCGAGCGGAAGTGCGAACGGTTGGGATTCGGATAGCCGACATTGGTGACCACCGCGAATCGGCCGTCGCGATGCAGCCGATGCAGTTCGATCAGTTCCGGATGCAGCCCGAGGTGATCGTTGAGACGAAGTACCTTGCTCGCTTCGATTGCGATTTTTGGACGCGAGCGGTAGTAGGCGTCGTCGCCGTAGGGCACGACCGTATTCAGGCCGTCGTTGCCGCCCGCGAGTTGAATCAGCACCAAGACATGGTTGTCGCGCAATCCGTTCAACGGCGGAATGTCGCGACGCGCGTTCCCAGCGAACACTGCACCCGTTTTCTGCACGAACGCAGGTACGGACGCCGCGAGCGCCGAGTATCCGATGAGCCGCGAAAATTGTCGGCGATCCATGGTCCGATCACTCCAGTTGGTATTCCGGACAGGCCAAGATCAGCCGCACGGCAAGGAGCGTTCGCTCGTCGCTCGTCCCATCGCGACATGCCTTCGAGATCGCATCGCGTGTCGCCTGCGCACGGTAGTCGCCGTCATGCGTTGCAGCAGATGATCGACCAGTTTGTCTGGCTCCTCGGCTTCCCGTGCCGTCGCGAGCTTTTTGGCATCCACTCGAACGCGGATGCCATCGCGACGCTGCATCGTCTGAAACTCGGCATCCAGTTCGAGGAGACGTCGGATCGTCTTTGCTGCTTCCTCTGGTAGACGCGGCACGAGGGTAAGCCGCTCGCGACCGAGCGGTTCCGTCGTCAACTCCTTGGCGTCGAGCAACGTTTCCGCGAGCCGATAGCGTAGGGCAAGACTGCTTGCGTTGATCCAAGCAACCCCGGAAGGCCAACCTTTCACGGTCGGCGGATTGAACAGCTCCTGCCCTAACGCCGCCGTCGTCTGAGCGAGCGTCGGCGTCACTTCCCCTTCGATCGCCAGATCGCGACAGGCTCCGACCAGAAGCCGGATGGGGCTCTTGACCTGATTGCCTCGGCTTGATTCCGCATAAAACTCGGGAGAGGTAAACAGTTCCTTGAGCATCGGGCGAATTTCGAGTTGCGGGCGGCAAACGCCTTCGCCATTCGTCTTTTCAGAGTTCCTTCGGCATCCTGCGCCCCGAAAAAATGGATGAGCCTGCCTGCGACATGAGACGCACAGGCTGGATGCGCGACGTCGTCGAGCGTCTCCTTGACGCCCCGCTTTCGTGTTTTGCCGAAAAGCGTCGTTTCGCCCTCGTCATGACGGGCGACGACAAACTTGGGAACCAATCCCTCACGCAAGAACGAACGTACGTCGCCAGGTCGATCATGGGCGCATCGGCAACACCGTGCCTGGCGGAGCATCGAGCGTCCAACCGGTCAGCGCCCGCAGTTTCACGGATGTCTTTCTCGGTGTAGTTGCCGACGCCAAGGCAAAACAGCTCCAGCACTTCGCGCATAGTTTTCATTGGGGTTCTCTTTCGTCGATTCCTCCATGTCGAGATAGATGAGCATGGCAGGGTCGAGAGTGACCGCTTCGAGAAACTCGCGGAAGTTGCCCAGGGCGTGTTTTCGCCACGTTTGATTCTGAAGGTAGTGGGCCTGACTGAGCGTATTGACCTTGGCGGTGGACGACGTGAAGTGGCCTGACCAAAACAGAGTCATTTGTTCGCGAGCGGAGCCTTCGTGGTCACCATGTGGCGAAGCCACCACGCCTTCAGGTCGTTCAGTTCATCGATGTTGCGTGCGTAGGTTCGGCGAAAGAGAATCAGGTATTCTTCGCGCGACATGTCGGCATAGCGACGCCAGCCATTGACCCATACCTCTCGAATCCATTCCGGTTGGGGAGGCGCTTCAGCGGAGGTTGCGTCGTCAAGCAACGCATCGACGGCCTTCTCGAGCGGCATCGAAGCGAGCTTGCGGGCCTGCTCCGGCGTGCCGCCAAACGATGTTCGGCTCAACAGATGCCGAGCCGCCGCCTCGTCCCAGCGCACGCCCGATTCATCGGGACGCGCAACCGCTGCGACGGCAAACACGGTCAGGCTTGCAATCGCCGCCCAAATCGAAAATGGGCGCCGCTGCGATCCGGGTCGATAGGTCATCGCATCGTCACTCCGAGGCGACTTCGCCGCCCGCACGACTGCATAGCGCGGCAAGCGTTTCAATGGTGATCCCCGAACTCAGAAATCGCACGGAACCATCGGCGAACAGGCCATTCGCTCCGCCGGTGTGCATGGAGTAGATCTCCCAATCATTCGTGCAGTTGATTGCGCAGGGGCCGCCGCCGATCGTCTTCTCGCCGTCCACCGTCGCTCCGCCGACGGACACCGTCTTCTGGTGCTCCGCCCATACGCCGCCGGTTACGTATCCCAATCCGCCGCCTGAGGACGCGCTTGTCTCAGCGTTTAGGTCAGGCCGTTGCCGACCGAGCACCCATAGTTGCGGCCTGTTGGCGCATTCGGAGACCATCAGCGTATTCGAGAGGCCATCGGTGATCTGTGCGATTTTGGAGGCTTCGCGATCGTTCATGACGCCTTTGCGCCGATCGGCATTGGCGGTTCCCGAATAACCGGGCGCGTAGGAAGAAACATTGACGTTGCCGTAGTCCCACGCCGCGGCAGTTCGGCTCCCGAAGACCGTGGAGGCGGACGTTGCGGTTCGACCGAATTCGGCCGACGGGCAATGGTAGACGTTCAGAGGAATCAAGATGACGTTCGCGTTGGAAGGATCATACCAGGAAGCGTTCATGTCGTAGACCTTGCGGACATTGTCCTGCTCGATCCAGGGCAACGTGAATGCGACCCAACCATGGCGATACGGCGGAGGCGGCGTCGCGGAACTTGCAGGGCCGCTTGAGCCTGCCGGAAACGTCTTGAATTGGCCTTCGTAATTGTGCAGCGCGATCCCCATTTGCTTGAGGTTGTTTTGGCACTGCGCTCGAGCTGCCGACTCGCGCACCTTCTGCACCGCCGGAACCAGCAATGCGATCAATACCGCGATGATGGCGATCACCACCAGCAGTTCGATCAACGTGAAACCTCGGCGCCTTTGCATCATGATGTCCTTCTCGTCGGCTATTTGCCTTGTCGCGAAAGCTTGAAAGGAGGCAGGCGGTTTTCTTCTTCCTTGACGATTGCCGTCAAACCCGACGTTTTTGGGTCGGCGTATCGATCCGCCAAAAGGCTGATTCCCTGCTCCGGATGGTCGTCGGTCTTTTTCCATTCCACCGTCACGATGTAGTTGCCTGCGGATGCTCCGTCGTTCGCCACGCGTGTCGAAAGGCGAAACGTCCCATCTTTCTCCACCCGGCCACGCGCTCGTTGCGACTCCTTGCCTGCTTCGATCGGATGAAAGATGACGGCCGCTCCCGCAGCCGGTTTCCCTTCGTAGAAAACCTCACCGGACACGGGATACGTCTTCTCTGCCGCCGACCGCGACGAACATCCGATAGCAGCTACGGCTGCCACCAGCGACCCGGCGCAGAGGGCCTGCATGCTTCGCCTGCTCATGGTTGCACGTCGAGCGAGAGCGTCGCCGTGTATGCCTCGACATCAATCGCTTCGCGATCCTTCGCCTCGGCGGGCCGCTCCATCTGCGTGCGGATGACCCAGAGTCCGGGATGCGTCGGCTGAAACGAAGTCTGGCCGTTCGCGTCGGTCTTCAGCGTTTCGTTCCACGCATCATCGGGGCGATAGCCGACATAGCGGGCAACGACTTCCGCATTCGCAAGCGGTTTGCCGCCGAAGAGCACATTCAGACGCAACGGTGCATTCGTCTTCCACGCGGCCGGGCCCGACGCCGGCACGATCTCCAAGGCATGCCCAAGGGGCTTGGGCGCCTCCTCCAGCGGCTTTCCCGCCGCGATTATGGCTTTGCCGAACTGCTGAGATCGGGTGGCTTTGTCGATCTTTCCAGACTTGATGCCCGTCTTCGGTCCGCGTTTGAAGATACGGTTGCCGTCTTCGTCGAACACATATGTGTAAACGCTTGCTTTGCGAACGATCGCGGCCTGATGCGTCCCGTCCTGTTCGATCGAAACGACGTTGGCCTGAAGCGACGCGTCGGCATGTTTGAGACTCGACGCTTTGCCGTCCGCCGCGACCATCTCGAATCGATCGATCGTTGAGCTCTCGACAAGGTCGTCCACCGGCAGACGGTGGCCCCATGCAAGGTACACCGTCGACTTTCCCGGCGTTTTGGGCAGCGTCATCCGGCTTGCCAGGACTTTGATGTCATGACACCAGCAGGCCGTGGCTGCCGAAAAAGCAACCGTGATGGTCATGACGCAATATGCGGCGACTCTCATGTATCGCCTCGCTGATTTATTACGACTTCTCAAATAGTGTTACCAAGGAGTCTCCCGCAGTCAAGACATTTCGGCCTCGTCCACTCTGGACGAATGGGCACCGCATGAGCGCGACCACATGCGGCTTCCGTGGCACACCTGCCTTCCGACATGTACAGATGATGAGGTACGAAACAACGCTGGATCGTTTGCCGCCACTTTTTCCCTTCAGCTACCATCGGGCGACCTTCAAGGAACGCCCCATCATGCCCTCCCTCAAGCACCGCCTCGACCGCCTCGACGCCCTTGTTCCAAAGCCGCCCGAGCCGCCGCCTGTAGTCGGCCAGCATTGGCGGCGAGTGAAGAAGGTGTGGAAACGTCATGCTGCGAGTGCTGAACGGAGCGTGGCTCTTGCTCGCCGACGAGGAGCAGCAAGCGATCATGCAGGCGTGGGAGAGTTGGCTCGACAATCGCACCGGCAAGCTCGCCGATTGGCTGAGATCATTGCAGCAAGGCACCTCGCGGATGCCCAAACTCGCAGCCGAGGCGATGGAAGCCGTATGCCGCGCGTGGCTGTCGCCTGAAGTCGGCGGCTACGTTCATGTCTGCCGGCAATGCGGGCTTGCGACGCCGGACCATAAGACTCCGCCGACCGGGGAATGGAAGCTGCTGCCTGGGCGCGTTCAGGGCGTCGGGCCGCCGCCGTGGTACGACCTGCCGCGCTTCTTCGACGCCTGCCCGCATTGCGGAGCGAGCCACCTCGACTTCGACTACGCGGTTCAAGTGGGGGCCAAGGATCTGCCCTGGAAAAAGCTCGACGGCTACGCCGGTCTGAAGCCGGAATGGCGGTCGTGGCATAAGTGACCTCCATTTCCGCACGACAATTCGATCGGCTCGCGTAATTTAAAAGGGACGGTAACGCCCTTATGCGAACTCTCACCCGAAATCCGTTCGCCTCCACTCTGGCAGCGTGGTTGCTGTTGTGGGCAATTGCTTGCGCCACGAGGGCGCCCTCTGGAGAATCCACCTCTCCGTCCGCCGCAAATTCCAACGTACGGCAGGCTCGCGAATCGCGCCCCAACACGCCTTCGGCAACGGAACTCGATGACGGCTTGCCGATTGCATTGCTGTCCTGTGGGCGATCGACCTACGATGCCTCCTACCGATGCGATGCTCCTGGCGAACGTCGCGTGGTTCCGTCTCTACATTTCGACGCGTTCTCTCGAAGTCGTGCCGCTTCGTCGCAGCCCCCGACTGCCTTGACGGTTAGCCGAACCGTTCTCTACTGCACGTGGCTCACCTGATTCGTCCTGCCGTCTCAACACCTCCTTGTCGCACCCGGGCATCCACGAACGCCCTGGGCTGCTCCTTGCCGTGTTCGCCGCCTTATTGAGCGGACGCTGCCTCTTGCCCTCATCTCGATACTTCCAAGGATTTCACGACCATGCCTCAATCGAATGCTCTTCCGTCCGCTACCCCGTCCGCCGTAAGCCCGTGGCCTGCGACGCTCGGTCCGACAATGACCGAGGTGGCAGCGGAACTCGACTCACGCAGACCGCAAAAGGCGATGGAACTGCTCCGTCGCTCGGACTTGAATTCGCCATGGGTTGCCAACGCCATGGGCGTATGCCAACTGCGGCTTGGACAGACGCAGGCCGCCGTGGACACGTTTCGCCGGCTTGCCGTGGCCGATCATTTGACGTTGCGCAGCGACGCTCCGGCCACCTTCAAGGCGAATTTCGCTGCAGCGCTTTTTCTTTCAGGCAACGCTGCGGGCGGAACGGGCGCCCTAAGGGAGATCAGTGATAAGGAGCATCCAGCGGTGAAACGCCTGCAGCAGGAAGTGAAGCGATGGCAGGCGAGTCTTCCGCTTCTCCAAAGGATTAACTGGTTCTTCGGAGGGGAACCGAGCACGGTCTTCGCCATGGAAAATCCTGGCGACCTTCGCTAACGCAAGGTAATACGAATCGAAGCCGCCGTCCGATTGCCAGGCGGCGGCTTCGCTCTTCAGGTTCGTTTGCGACTCCACCGTTCCCTGCGTCGAAGCCCCCGGCCTTTGCGCATGCAGACGGGATCTTTGGCAAGGGTGGGACGGTGAGACGATTTGTCCCACCCAGTTTCGGCGGCCTCGGCTGGCAACGGCAAAACGTAATACCTTTCATCAAAACGAGTTGCGACCGTAATACCGCCGTATGAAGCGGGTTTTCCGGTGGGGCAAAAGGGCCGGAAACGTCCCACTTTGTGTCACGAAAACGGACCCAAAAGTGTGGAGCTGGGTCCGTTTTTGGGAATGTTCACGGTGCCGCCGCCTGCTGCTGTCGTCGGCGCAAACAGGAAGAAGCCCAGAGGCAATTTACGACCAAACTTGAGCTACCGTCCGCCCCGGTCTACTGTCCGCGCGACCCCTGCGGCCACGACATGCTGGATGAGGTTGTAGGCGAGGACAGGCACGACAGCCCAGGGCAAGGAACCGAGCGAGGCGCTAGCCATTACCAGGCCGGTGCCGTTGTTGCTCATTCCCAACCCGAACAGTAGGGCACGGCTGTCCGTGTCGCCCGACCGCAAGGCCTTCGCCAGCAACCAACCCGCGGCGAATGCGGTCAAGCAGAGCCCCGACGCTGCTATTCCGACTAGGACCAGATAATCCCAGTCCGGGTCGGCAACGACCTGCGGCAAAGCGGCCGAAGCGTTCACGTAACAAAGAGCCAGCAACACAGCGGCGTTGATCCCCTTGAGAATGGGCTTCAGCCGCAACGCCACGACATCGCCAAGCAGCCGCCGAGCTAATAGTCCCAGCACCGACGGGACTACGACAACGGCCAGAAGAAAACTGGACGCAGCGTGGCCGGAAGCGCTCGCCATCCCGCCCGGGCTGCTACCGATTCCAGCGAGCACCAGCGGAGTGGTGATGGGGCTCAGGAGGGTGGAGACGACCACGAGGCCGAGGCTATGAGCGACATTGCCCCCGGCATTGTGCGACCAAGCCGTCGAAGATCCGGCGGGCCGAACACGCGATGCGGTTTATGATCGCCGCCGAGTGCTGGGAGTGGTCACGGTAGGCCGAGGTGTACGGTGGGCTCCCGAAGAGGATGCTCTCCTTTCGACGCATTCGGTCGAAGAAGTCATGGCAGCGACGGGCCGCAGCAAGGCGGCGGTCGAGTTGCGCAGATGGTCGCTCGGCATTGGGGCGAAACGATGATCGTCTGTTCCTGTTGCCGCGAACGCGAGCCCTGCGATTTGGTCGATGCTCTTGCCGCTGCCGTCGATCGGGAGCCATGCACCTGCACCGAGCTTTATTGCTCGGGATGCATTCGCTGCTCGACTCACTGCTGCTGAATCGCGTCGGCGGGGTTGGTGCGGGCAGGAGACGAATTGGACGACGCCAAGTGACTTTTGAGAATTTACGTTTCCCGCGTTGCATCGAGCCATTTGCAGTGCCCTCTTCCTCGGAATGAATCGAACGTCCATTCGCCAAGGAAGGCGTCCAATGAAGAAGTTGCGAAGTCTCTCAGTCTGCATGGCTCTGATCATGTCGGCCGGCTGTCTTAGCCCAGCCCACCTGCCGCAAAGCCACGACCCCAATCCCGTACGCCGCGTCGCGGAGAACACGAAGCGAAACTCGTTCTTTTGGACGGCGTTTGCTCTCGCAATCCCCTATTCGGTCGTGCTGACAGCCAAGGACATCGTCGCCCCAGGCCACGGGGACGCGAACTGAGATGGCGTCGTGGAATTGCTCAAGAACCACGCTTTGATTGCTCGCCGCTTGAGATGCCGCGGAAGTCGCTGCAGGCGAGCAAGGCGAAGCGGCGGCAGAAAAAGTAAAGTAGCGGCCGACGGAACAACCCGCGGCACACCTCCTCATCGACCTACTTCGGCGTTTCCATGCGAGGGCGAGGGTGCACATGCGGCATGAATCGCGCACGATTTTGAAAGTGCCGTGGCTTCCGCCTCATCAAAAGCTTGGTCGCGGACAGAACATTGATTCGTTACGTGTTGCTTGAGTCGCAGGCGAAACAAGCCCGCGCATATGCAGCCGATGCCTGAGACGCACAAGGCAACACCCAAGTAGATGAACGTCGCAAGCTCGAAAACCGGGGCTACGAATTTAAGATAGAAATAAAGAGGTCCTGGTGCGCAAAGCAGCCCCACGCCAAGCCAGATCAAAAAGGACGGGCTCACAGACCTCGCTTCCTTTGTGGTCTTAACGGGAGGCGATACAAGCTCGACGAATGCAAGAAAGGCAAGCACGAACACGCCGATCGCGATAACTCCGATTCCAAGCCACACATCTCCCTCGATGATCAGCTTGATTCCGAGCCCAATGCCGAAGATGCCTCCAAGGGTATACTTCGCCAACATGTAATTTTCGCGCATAATTGCATCCGTGAAGGGTGGCGATGACCGCTCCTCGAAGCTCAAGGCCGGACCAGTATCGCCGACAATCGTTTATCTTCCAAGCCGCTCGCTGCATCGTGTCGGCGGGGTTGGTGCGGGCCCGAGACGAGTTGAATGAGGCATGAGCGAGCGGATGGCGGCCTAACGCATTCGTTTTCCCGCGTCGCGTTCGGCTTTCCCCTCGACCGGCATAGTCTGTGCCCCACGTTCCATGCGTAATGTCGTCGGCGTTTCTCACGAGATTGGGGCATGAATCGTCCATCGCAGGTTCCGTATTCCCTGCTTGACCTGTCGCCAATCCGTCAAGGCGGCAGTCCGGGCGAGTCGTTTCGGAACAGTTTGAATCTGGCTCAGCATGCGGAACGGTGGGGCTACACGCGGTTCTGGCTGGCCGAACATCATAATTTGCCCGGCGTGGCCAGCGCCGCTACCTCTGTCGTGATCGGATATATCGCTGGCGGCACCAGCACCATCCGGGTCGGAGCAGGCGGCATCATGCTCCCCAATCACGCCCCGCTCGTGATCGCCGAGCAGTTCGGAACGCTCGAATCGCTTTATCCGGGGCGCATCGATCTTGGTCTGGGCCGAGCTCCCGGCGGAGATCAAGCCACGGCAAGGGCGCTGCGTCGCAACCTGGGAAGCAGCGGCGACACGTTCCCGCGCGACCTCGTTGAACTGATGGACTACTTCCGCAAGCCTGAAACACCGCATGCGGTTCGTGCGATACCAGGTGAGGGATTGGACATCCCGATCTGGCTGCTGGGCTCCAGCGACTTCAGCGCTCGCCTCGCTGCCGAACTGGGCCTCCCCTTCGCGTTCGCTTCGCACTTCGCCCCCGACTACATGCTTGCCGCGCTGAGGCTCTACCGCGAAGGCTTCAAGCCTTCCGAACGGTGGCCCGAGCCGTACGCCATGGTGGGCGTCAATGTGATCGCCGCCGATACCGATGCAGATGCCCGGCGGCTATTCACGTCGCTGCAGCAGCAATGCTTGAGCTTGATCCGGGGAAAGCCTGGGCAACTTCCGCCGCCAGTCGACGACATGGCGGGTCGCTGGACGGCTGCGGAGCAAGCGCACGTGGAGCGGATGACGAGCGTATCCGCCGTGGGAAACGTTAAAGCCGTGACGGAGCGACTTGCGTCCATCCTGACCCAGACGGGCGCAAACGAGCTTATGATGACAGCCCACATCTACGACCACCTGGCCCGGCTGCGATCCTTCCAGCTTGCTGCCGACGCTGCACGGGAGCTGTCAAACAGCAAGGTCTGAAAGCCCCACAGCATGAGCGTTCGCACGCCGCCCCTGTGATGCGGCGTGGTGAAACTGTATGCTACCCCAGAGTGATAGCGTCCAGCCCAAGCAGCGGTATCTGCGTCGGAGCCGGCTCGCCCGGTCGATGAAAGAAAACGAAATCCGCTGGAGAAAGAGGCCGCGAACCACTCGGCAGGTGCAGCCGGCCGAGTGACCCGAATCCGGTGAGCGCCTTAAACAGCCCCCATGTCTTGTGCCGCGTCCAGCGTACAGGGCAGTGACACCGATCTCCGATTTGCTCCCTTGACACCACCGCGCCCCCGACCGAGACGCGGATGAGGTCGCCGATCTCGACCCGCGAGCCGAAGTACTGGAGCGTGTCCCAGGTGCCGAGTCGATCAACCGCAGCCCGCACCGCCACGACCTTGTCCGGGGTGAGGCTGCCGAAGTACCCGTCCATCACGACATCGGCGGACTCGGTGTCGAGGCACCATTGCACGAGCGAGCCGAGAATCCGTTCTCCGAACCCAGACCGGCGTTGCTGGTTGAGATACGAGTCCAATTTGTGAGGCAGCAGGACGTCGGGGTGGTTGGCAATGGCTCGATCGTGAACCACCAAGCGGGGGTTCATGAAGATGACCTTGTTAGACAGGTACTTGGCCTGCACCTTCGGGTTAAGTTGCACTCCTTGGCGGCGGAGGTACTCGATCAGCACCACGTTCTTGTCTTGGTGGTCGGCCACCAAGTCGGGATGCTCGATCTCGCGACCGTTGCGGTTCGTCTGCACCCACCGATGGCCAATGATGCGGAGGCTGCCGGACCAGTTCTTGATCTCGATGATGTGAATGCGCTTGGCGGTAACGACGATCAGGTCGATCTCTCGGCGGCGGTGACCGGCCGGCACCCGCTTGTTCGGGTACAGGCTGGCACCCTGGAAGTTGAAGTGCGACTGGACAAGGGTGTGCAGGAAGCGCTCAGCCTGCCGCCCGCCCAGCACCTCGGGGTCTTCCGCGGCGGGTGCGGCGGAGACGACTTCCCGCCATTCGCGGAGACGCTCGGAAAAGGTCGCCGCCACTCGGAAGCCCTCCGCCGCTAAAACCATAAGAGTTAGCGACCGGCGGGAAGCCACGATGGCTTCGCCCCCAGTCGGTGCCCGTGCTGCAGCCGGCGAAACTCGCCGCTTCGCTGCAACGACTAGTTGGACTAAACCGCGGTTCCACGGTTGGACACTAGGGAGCTTCGATCGCGGCAATCCTCGGCGTCGCTTTAATGTAAGCGATCCGGAGACCTTCGCAAGCAGTTTTCTGCTGCCAGCATGCCGATCGGCGGCATGGTCTTGCGGTTTCCGATGCGTCTAGGTCCGCACCGAGCGTAGGGAGCGTGCTGCGGACAGACCGTAGCGAATGAATCGCGCACGCTATTCGGTGGGCAGTTCGACAAGCTCGACGTCGAACTCTTGGGCGATCGGCACCCATCCATCATGCCAACGATAGATAAGCGCGTCCGACGGCGTGCCGGCTCTGATGCATTTACGGGCGTCCAATGCGAGGGATCGCTCCGCCGCTCTCTTGTGCCGATGGGTACTGACGAACCCTCGCTTCGCGCCGAAGATCACGTAACGGTTTCCTGGAACCTGAACGCCATGAATCATAGAAGAGTGAAGCGCCATGTTTCTGTCCCCGATCATCTGCTAGGGAGTTCACCATTTGTACCGCGTGCACGAGGATCGCAAAAGAGTAGCGTCCGTCAGACAGTGGCGAGGCAGGCCCGCGTCAGCTCGCGGCAAGTCGGAATCGCAACGCCGTGTACCGCCTGCTCGCCTCCTTGTGGGCGATCGCCATCCTCAACGCCTTCTTGCTGCCGACAAGGACGACAAGCTTCTTGCCGCGCGTCACTGCGGTATAGAGCAGATTCCGCTGAAGCATCAGATAGTGCTGGGTGTGCAGCGGGATCACCACGCACGGATACTCCGAACCCTGGCTTTTGTGGATGGAGAGGGCGTACGCCAACGCCAGTTCGTCGAGGTCTCCGAAGTCATACTCGACCATGCGGCCTTCCATATCGACCGTAACTGACTGCTCCGTGCGGTCGATCTTGGCCATGATTCCCAGGTCGCCGTTGAAGACATCTCTGTCATAGTCGTTCTCGGTTTGGATGACTCGATCGCCGACCCGGAAGGTCCATCCGAATCGCTCCACCTCCGCTAGGCCGTCGCTGGGATTCAGTGCCGACTGCAATGCTTGGTTGAGGTTCCGGGCCCCCAGCAGCGACCGATTCATCGGCGTCAGGACCTGGATGTCGGACTTGGGATCCAGGCCGAACCTTCCCGGAATGCGCTCGCGAACCAGCTTCACGAGCAATGCTTCGATGTCTTCGGGTTCCTGCGATTCGATGAGGTAGAAGTCCGACAGGCCGTCCTTAGTCGATGCAGGCGGCATCTGTCCTTGGTTGATCGCATAGGCGGCGGTCACGATCCAGCTTTCTTTCGCCTGACGGAAGATCTCCGTGAGCCGCACCGCCTGTACGACCCCTGATGCGATCACGTCAGCCAGTACAGAACCCGGGCCGACCGAAGGAAGCTGATCGACGTCGCCGGCCAGGATGACGCACGCATCGCTCGGTACCGCTCGCAGAAGCTGGTAGCCGAGGACCACGTCGAGCATCGAGGCTTCGTCGAAGACGAACAGATCGCCTGCCAGCGGGTTCTGCAGGTTGCGCTTGAAGTCCCCGGACGCTGGGTCGAACTCTAGAAGCCGGTAGATCGTTTTGGCGGTTCGGCCCGTGGTCTCCGAGAGCCGTTTGGCGGCCCTGCCGGTCGGAGCAGCGAGCACACACTCTAGCCCTTTGGCGGCGAAGATCTCCAGGATGCTGCGCACCAGCGTCGTCTTTCCGACTCCTGGACCGCCGGTGATGACAAGGAACTTGTGCCGACTTGCTTGGCGAATGGCTTCCTGCTGGGCGGGCGCTAACGAGATGCCGAGTCGCTGCTCCGCCAACGGAAGGGCCTTGTCGAGGTCGATCGCCGGCATGGGGTGCGGCAGAACCCCGGCGATGCGGCGGATCGATTGAGCCAAGCCGACCTTCAAACGGTGCAGGCCTGCCAGGTACAGCCATGTTTCCCCTTCGATGGCTTCGCGAACGACCGAGCCGGCCCACAGGGCGGCCTCGACGGCATCGTGAATGATCTCCAGCGCGATGCCGACAAGCTGGACGGCAT
>JAXMAT010000021.1:0-73242 GCA_046350235.1 Gemmataceae bacterium
CAATCCGGCTGCGACGAGCACAGCATCTCCTCCAGCAATTCCACGAGTTCGTCTTCGCTCACGTCGCGAGGATTTCCCGCCATGCTGTTCCCCTGCGAACTCCCCGCCAACTCGAACAACTGCTCGCGCCGAACGCCCAGCGCGGACAAGGTTCGCGGGATGCCAAGCGTGTCGTTGAGCGTCTGGATGTGTTCGAGAAACGCATCGATCGCATGTTCGTCGCCGACGAACGAACCGGGCAACAATCGCCTCGCCAGGTCCGCAAGCTCGCGTTGCCGTACGGTTCGATTGACGCGCAAGGCGGCTGGCAGCATCACCGCACACGCGAGTCCATGCGGCGCCAGAGCATGCACGCCCAGCGCGGCCGCGACTCCGTGCGCGAGGCCCAATCCGGAATTGGCCAAGGCGATGCCTGAAAGAAATGCCGCATGAGCCATCGCTTCACGGGCGGATCGATCGCCGCCGTCCGCGAATGCGCGGGGCAACGCGGGAAGCGCCATCTGCAATCCTTGAAAGCATAAAGCCTGCGGGATCGGTTTGGCTCGGCGCGACAGGTAGCTTTCCAGAAGTTGCGTGATCGCATCCATCCCACTCTGAGCCGTCACCGCAGCCGGTAGCGCGACAGTAAGTTCCGGGTCAATGAGCACCGCGGAGGGCGTCATCCGCTCATGCCGCAAACTTTTCTTGAAGGGCGGGTCGTAGGACGAAATGACGGCATTCTTCGTTGCTTCGGTCCCCGTGCCGGCGGTCGTCGGAATGGCCAGAATCGGCGGAATGGGCCGTGTCAGAGTATTGCCTTTGCCGACACCCTCCAGAAAATCGACGACGCTGCCTTGATCGCGATGCGCCGCCATGGCGGCCGCAGCTTTCGCAAGATCGATCGCGGATCCGCCGCCGATGCCGAGCGCGAGATCGCCGGGTCGCACGCCGCCCCATTCCGTCCACTTCGCCGCGGCGGCATCGACATCCCGCACTTCCGGTTCGTGATCGATGCGACCCAGAATGCGTGTTTCAAGCCCCTCTTTCTGCAGATGCGAAGCCAATTCGTCGATCGTTCCCCGTCGTTCCAACGTTCGTGAACCGACGACCAGCAGCGCCCGCCGTCCGAACGATGCCGCGAGTTTGCCGATCTCGGCACGACGCCCCCAGCCGAACAACACCTGACGAGGCGACACGAAATCGTAGGAATGGAGCGCGACGGCATTCATGCAGGTCGAGCATATCCGAAGCGTCGCTGCGCGGAAACTGGTCCCGTTGGATCGCCTTTGTCCTTGCTTGACGGCCCCACTGTTCCGCGGCTAAGCTAGCAGACCTCGTAAAAGAACATGCACAGAGGGGGCTCTCCATGAAAGCAATTCGCCTGTTTCTTGCCGTCGCCGTGTTCGGCGCCGTCAGCGGTTTGGCTTACGTCGCGCAGCAGACCAACGATGCCGGCGCGAAAATCGCCGCTGCCGCCAACGATTGGCTTGGTACGCTCGACAAGGACCAACGCCAAAAGGCCACCTTTTCCTTCGACAGCAAGGAACGGACGAACTGGAACTTCGTTCCGTTGCAGGAAAAGCCGGGCCGCGACGTAAAGACCACCCGCAAGGGACTGCCCCTTGCGCAAATGTCCGCGGACCAGAAGAAGGCCGCGATGGCTCTCGTGAAGACCCTCGCCAGTTCGCAGGGCGCCGAAACGGCCATGACGATCATGGGGCTGGAAGCGATCCTTCGCGACCTTGAAAGCAAGAACGGCTCGATGGTCCGAAATCCGGAATGGTATTTCTTCACCGTCTTCGGCACGCCGTCGAAGTCCGAAAAGTGGGGACTGCGAGTCGAAGGGCATCACCTCTCGCTGAACTTCACTCTGGAAGGGACGCAAGTCGTCGCCGCCACGCCCTACTTCTTCGGAGCCAATCCCGCCGAGATCAAGTCGGGCGAGAAGAAGGGGCAGAAAGTCCTCGGCAACACCGACGATTTGGCGAACCAACTCTTCACTGCGCTGGACGCCGGCCAGCAAAAGATCGCGCTGCAAGCCAAACACTTCGGCGAGCCGGATCAGAAAGAAGCGAACCCCAAGGTCGGAACGGCAGTCGGCATCGCTTACGCCAAACTGACGGACGACCAAAAGGGGAAGCTGATGAAGCTGATCCAGCACTACACCGACCGCATGCCGCAAGATGTGGGTGAAGCTGAACTAAAGCGAGTCCGCGATGGCGGCCTCGAAAAGATCCACTTCGCATACTCCGGCAGCCCTGAAGCCGGCAAAGGCCACACCTATCGCGTACAAGGCCCGACCTTCGTGATCGAGTTCCTCAATATCCAGGCAGACTCGGCAGGCAACGCGGCGAACCACATCCACAGCAGCTGGCGCCGCCTTCAGGGCGACTTCGGTCTGTAAACGAAGCCTCCGCGATGAGAGAACCGAAACGTCGCCTCGATTGGGGCGACGTTTTTGCGTTGATGGCGAGTCACGAGCCGTACAGCCTACGTGATATTGGGTTCGGCAAGAACAATGCTTTCGCGGCGCATGCCGCGACGCACTCTTGGAAATCCCAACGCCGTA
Organism: Gemmataceae bacterium; assembly: GCA_046350235.1. Lineage (GTDB taxonomy): Bacteria > Planctomycetota > Planctomycetia > Gemmatales > Gemmataceae > JAIEPT01. Next base: position 2,549 of record JAXMAT010000021.1, read on the forward strand.
GGGGAGTTGTGCGGCTTTTCGCCATGCTTTCCGGAAACTTCGCATTGCATTCTTGGGACGTTTGCACGATCCTAACCGAACTCATCGGTCGCGGACATCCACCTTGCCGCGACTCGAATCCCCGCGAGCATTGCTCGCTTCCAAAGTCGAAGCCTCCCGACGCCGGCGTCCGGCTTCTCGCCTCCTCTCTTTCAAGGAGCCCGTCCGCATGAAATCTTCGCTTCTTATTCTCCTCACGCTGTTCGCCGCTTCCAGCCCCGACCGCACCGATCCGAATGCGAAATCGAAAGTCAGCCCGACCGAGGAAGTCGGCGACCTCGACGGCTACTACACCTGCAAAGGCATGGAGCTAGGAGGAAAGACGTATAGCGGAATCTGCGTCATCACCAAGAAAAACGAAGTCTATCTCGTGCAGTGGATGGTCGGCGTCGGTTCGACGTTCAGCGGCCTGGGAATCCGCCAAGGCAACAATCTCGCCGTGAGTTGGACCCTCCCAAGCGAAAAAGGGATCGTCCGCGGCGTCAATCTCTACCGCATCGAACCTGGCCCTCGACTCACTGGCCGATGGGCGACGCTCCCCGGCCCCGGCATGATGCAAAGCGAAACTTTGACCTTTCTGAAGGCGTTGGATAAGGACGAGTAACCGATCCGACCATTGCCTTAAAACAGATCGAGTAGCGGTTCGCCTGTCGAAACCGGGCGGGTGAAGCCGTCGCGGCCCAGACGCAGGTCGCCCGGGACGTTGAGGGAGTGGAAGATGGTCGCGCCCAAATCCTGCACGCGGACGGGGCGGTCCTTGACGTAAGCGCCGATGCGGTCGGTTTCGCCGACAACCGCGCCGCCGCGGATACCGCCGCCGGCGAGGATCGCGGACCAGCAGTTGGGCCAATGTTGTCGGCCAGGGCTGACCGTCGGCTGATTGATCCGAGGCGTGCGGCCGAACTCGCCCATCACCACGACCATCGTCCGCTCGAAGAGGCCACGTTCCATCAGGTCCGTGTAAAGGGCGGTCAGGCCTTCGTCGAGGCAGGGAAGGCAGTAGCCCATGCCATACGAACCATTACCGAAGGCGTTGCCCATGCCCATTTCGCTGCCGTGCATGTCCCAGCTGGAAGCAGGCGGGCCGCCGCCGGCTTGGCCTGGAGCCTGACCCGTCCAGCCGTTGACGGTAACGAAGCCGACTCCGGCTTCAACGAGTCGGCGTGCGAGCAACAGGTTTTGCCCGAGCGGATGCATGCCGTAGCGACGGCGGACCGTGTCCGATTCGCGGTGCAGCTCGAAGACTTGTCGGCCCACCGTTCCGTTCGCCAAATCGAAGGCTCGGCCATGGATGTCGTCCCAATCGCGCGAGGCGCGATTGCCCCGGTCGCCGCCGAGGCTAGTGAGCAGGCTTTGGCGTTGGCTGAGGCGTTCCGGTTCGACGGCGGGTTGCAGCTCATCCGGCGGACGGAAATTCGGCATCGCGGCGTGGTTGTTGGCGTTGCCGATGAAGAGGGGCGAATGCTGCGAACCAAGATGCCCACCGTTGCCGATGTTCGGAGCGCAGAAGACCGGATCGCCGACGCAGCGGATGAGCCAGACGTAGTTGGCGATGTTTTTGTCGGCCGGTCGGACGCGCGAGTAGATGGAACCGAGATACGGGGAATCCGGAGGAGCGCCGGCCTGTCCACTCAGCAGATGGTGCATCGCGTCGAAGTGGTTGCTGATGTTGCCGACATGCGTCATCGATCGGACGAGCGTGAAGTGCTGCGTCATCGTCGAAAGACGCGTGTTGAGTTCGCTGATCCGCATGCCGGGGACGGAGGTCGCGATCGGCCGATAGGGCCCGCGGATTTCGTCCGGCGCGTCTGGCTTCAGGTCCCAGGTATCGAGGTGGCTCGGGCCGCCGCAGAGCAGGACGAAGATGCACGCCCGATCCGCCGCGATGCCGCGCAGTCCCTGGCTCGAACTGACGCCGGCGGCGACCATACCCGGCGAAGTCATCGCGAGGGCGCCGAGCCCGCCGGCTTGCAGCATCTGGCGGCGCGACAACATTGTTGCGAGACGATCGCTCATGCGGATCCCTGAAACTTGGCTTGAAGACGGGAACCGAAACGTGGGGGGGGGTACACAAGGATGTTAGCTGAAGATCCCACAGTTTGTCGAGCGAAATGTCTAGCAGGCACCATGCTCCGATGTTTCAGCGGTTGCGAACGCCATTTTCAACGCAACTCGCCGGAGCCTTCCCACTAAACGCCTCCTGTTGCGGATCGATAGGGCTGCATAGTCCGACGGCCGTTTCACGGCCTATCGTCGCTAGTGGATTTCGGCAATTTGTTCGCAGGTTCCGCAGACCGCGGAGGGACGGAGCAGTGCCCGCCCATTCAGGTGCGGAAGCCGGCTTTCGGCAATACCCAAACGTTCAGCACCACCCAAAAACCGATGATGCCCAAAAAGATGAGGGCTTCCATGAGGAATCCTCCAAGTGTGCGCGTCGGCGACACGGGCTCGCTCTGCATGCGTCGATCTCCTTCGCCTTGCTACCGTCATTATTCGGGGCTTTGCCCGAAAATGTCCACGAAATCGCGCGGTTCTCAGAGTCTTCGCAAGAGAGCCTCGCACGCAGTAAGCGGTTTTGGTATCGCGTCCAGTCGATCCGCTTACTGCGTGCGCGGCTCTTCCAAGGTTATTGCCGGCGTTTCAAGAGGTTCGGCGGGAATTCGCCAGGTCGCGGTGGGAGGGCGGCGGGGAGGGATAGCTCGCGGGCCAGCTCGTTGAATCGCACCAGCTCGCGCGTGAGCATGCCGTCCCATGCGTCGCTGCCGATATTCAGTTCCTTCGTCAAGCGAGCCGATTCCTCGCGCATACCTTGCGTCACGGGGCCGTCGGCTGACTTCACGAAATCGTAGATGAGGCCATACTGCGAATAGAGCTTCGCGCCCCCCTTCATCGCGAGGATGTCGTAGAAAACCTCGGCTTCCGGGTTGTGCAGGCTTTCTTCGAGAGCGTCGAGTTTCTTCTCGAAATCCTTCGCCATCGCGAGCGCCTTCTCCGCCTTCGGTTCGTCCTTCCAGATTTCGAGCCGCTGCACCACCTGCGATCGGAGCGAACGAATGCCGACGACGATGTCGGTCAGCTTCCAGATTTCGCTGCGGATCTTGAGGCCCAGTTGATGCCGTTCCTCCAGATCGCCCGGCGCGAGTTTCACGCGCGGATCCAGCACGACCTCGATCGGCTGCGTCATCGTCTTGCCGTCGATCGTCAGCTTCGCGACGTACTTGCCCGGCAATACCAGCGGGCCACGATACGGAATGCCCGCGTCGTTTTTCGCATTCGGAATGATCTTCGGGCCGGACCATTCCAAATCCCAGACGACGCGCTGTAGGCCCGGCTCATCGGGAAGCGTCGTCGGCTTGTAGATCGACCAGGGACGGTCTGGGTGGTCTTCCTCATAATCAGGCTCCACCTTCTTGCTCGTCATCCGGCGAATGAGCGTTCCCTTCTCGTCGGCGATTTCGAGGACGAGATCCGCCTTCGCCTTCTTGTCGAGCCAATAGGTAATGATGGCGCCATGCGGCGGATTGTCTCCCGCGACCTTGTCCTCGGGCACATAACTGTCGCCGCCGAGTCGCCAGCGGATCGTCTTTTGAATTGGGAACAACTGCGGCCCGCTGGTCAGCATTTTCGACGACCATTGGCGAATCGGAGTGACGTCGTCGAAGATGTAGATCGAGCGTCCGTTGGTGCCGACGACGAGGTCGTTGCCTTTGACCACCAAATCGCTGACCGCGACCGTCGGCAACTCGAACTTGAGCTTGTCCCATGTCGCTCCGTCGTCGCGCGACACATGGAGCCCATGCTCGCTGCCGAGCCAAAGCAGGCCGGGAACAACCGTGTCCTCGCGTACGACGCGGAGGTAATCGTCCTTCGGCAACTTCTCGGTCAGGCTCTTCCAGGTTTTGCCGTAGTCGGTGGTTTTCCACAGATACGGGCGATCGTCGTCCAGACGATGAGCATCGACGACGACGTAGGCGGTCCCCTCGGCATAACGCGACGCTTCGATGCAAGCGACCGTCCCCCATTCGGGGAGGCCCGGGATGTTCTTGGTCACGTTGTCCCACTTCCCGCCGCCGTCGAGCGAGACATGGACAAGGCCGTCATCGCTGCCGACCCAGAGGACGCCCTTCTTCTTGGGCGATTCGGCGATGGCGAAAATCGTGCAGTAGTACTCCGCTCCCGTGTTGTCGCCGGTGATCGGGCCGCCGGTCCACGTCTGCTTTTTCTTGTCGTCGCGTGTCAGGTCCGGGCTGATCGCCTTCCAGGTTTTCCCGGCATCCTTCGTCGCGAAAAGCACATTCGCGGCGTGGTAGACGACATCTGGATCATGGGGCGAAATCAGCAGCGGAGCGGTCCACTGGAAACGGTACTTGAGTTCGCCAGGCGCCGCGGCCTGAAGGGTTGGTCGGGTAGGCGCTAGATGTTGGTCGCTTGTTTGGTGCGATGGTCGTGCGCGTCAGGATTCCCGCGTATTCGCCGGCATACACGATGTTCGGATCGCGAGGATCGGCGACTGCGGAACCGGTTTCGCCGCCGCCGACGTTGTGCCACTCGGAGAGTGGGATGCTGCCGCCGGTGAGGCTGTCGCTTGGGCCGGACGCGGTTCCTTGATCCTGCATATTCCCCATCACGCGATAGGGGACGCTGGTGTCGGTGCTGATGTGGTAGAACTGGGCGATCGGCAGCAATGCGAGCGTCCAGTTCCCGCCGCCGTCGAGCGTGACGTCGAGGCCGCCATCGTGGCTGTCGAGGATGCGCGAGGGGTTTTTCGGATCGATCCAGATGTCGTGATGATCCGCGTGATGCGGCCCCGTGACGTTTTTGAACGACTTGCCGCCATCAGTGCTTTTCAGTAGACGCACGCTGCCTGCCCATACGACGTCGGAGTTCGTGGGATCGACGGTAAGTGTCGAAAAATACCAGGGGCGTTGGCGGAGGTAGCGATCCTTGTTGATGAGCTTCCAATTCTCGCCGCCGTCATCGGAGCGGTAAAGCCCGCCCTTCTCCGCTTCGATCAGGGCATAGATGCGATCGGGGTTCGAGGGAGCGACGGCCAAGCCAATGCGGCCCCAGGGGCCTTCGGGTAGGCCGTCTTCACCGGGTTCGAGTTCCTTCCAGGTGTCGCCGCCGTCTTCGGAGCGATAGATGCCGCTGCCGGGACCGCCGCTCGTCAGGGACCAGGGGGTGCGGCGTGCCTGCCACAGCGCGGCGAACACATGGCGCGAGTTGCTCGGATCGATCACCACATCGACCGCGCCGGTGTCGGCATCCTTCTTCAAGACCTGCTTCCAGGTCTTCCCGCCATCCGTCGTGCGATAGACGCCGCGATCGGGTCCCGGCCCCCAGGGACTGCCGAGGAGGGCGGCGAAGCAGATGTCGGCATTTTTCGGGTCGATCGCGAGTTGGCCGATCTGGCCTTTGATTTTCAGCACATGCTGCCATGATTTGCCGCCATTGGTCGAGCGAAAGACGCCCTCGCCTTTCTGCACGTTGCCGCGGATATTCGCTTCGCCGGTGCCGACATAGACGACATTGGTATCGGAAGGAGCGACGGCCACCGCACCGATCGATGAGGTTGGCTGATCGTCGAAGATCGGCTTCCAGTGATTGCCGCCGTCGGTCGTTTTCCACACGCCCCCGGAAGCCGCGCCGACATAGATGGTCCCCGGTTCACCCGGCACGCCGCACGATCGGCTCAACCGCCCGCCGGCCGCGGGCCCGACGTTTCGAAACTTAAGCGGCTTGAAGGGATCGAGTTCCTTCTTTTTCTTGTCAATGTCCGCCTTGGGATCCGGTTTCTTCTCGCCAGGATTCTGAGCGGAGAGGAAGGTGACCAACAGGAGAAACGCCCCGAGCGAACCGAGCAAAGCACGCAACATGAAACGCATCCCGAAAAGCATGGGAGAGACGGTCCCCGATGCTACCGGATGCAAGAAGCGGACGAAAGCGGCAAACGCGAAGTCGGTGCTGGTCGCGGAGGAATTACAGCGGCGGAGGAGGCGGCGGGATCGGACCCGGATTCGGCCCGGGGCCAGGTCCTTGGCCGGCAGGGAGTCCGCCGGGGGCGAGTGGGGCGTAGATGCGGGTGCTTTCTTCCTCGATGACCGGCGTCTCGAGCGACGAGGCACGCAATTCCGTGCGGAATCGGACATCGCCCAACTCTTTGCACTCCACTTCGATCGCGAAGCCGATTTTTTGGCCCGGCTGCAGATTGTCGAACTTCTCGAACAGGATGTTCGGCCCCTGAATCGTTTCCTTCGTCGGGCCTTTCGTGCTCAGAATTTTCATCTGCGGAGGAACCAGGCAGCGAATTTCGACCGCGTTGGCCGGAGTGGTGCCGGTGTTGGTCACTTCGATCGAATACTGCACTTTCCCGCCGATCGGAGCCGGGTCGCCGCGGTCGATCATTTCGAGGCGGAGGCCGGGGGCGCCGAAGATTTCGAGGATGGCCTGGGCATCGCGTTTCAGGCCCGTTTCGGTGCTCGCCTGCACGATCTGCACGGCTTGTTTCGAAATCTGATTCGCCTTGGCCACCAGTTTCAGCGTGCGTTCCTCGCGTGGGCCGAGGTTGCCCAGATTCCAAATCGCTTCGCCGTTGACGAACTGACCGTTCGGCGACGCTTCCACGAACTCCAACTCGGCCGGCAGTCGGTCGCGAACCATCACGCCTTGCAGCGTGGCATCGGTCGGATTCGTCACCTTGATCGCATACTCGACGTTGCGGCCCACATATTTTTTCTGAGGCCCGTCGATCGAAAGGTTCATCGCCGTCGCTTGCACGTTGACGCTGGTCTCGGCCGTGTCGCTGAGATTTTGCGAGGTGGCGATGACTCGCAGCAATCGCTTGCCCGGCACGCGCGGCGTGAGGACCAGCGAGGAGTTCGAGGTGCCGCGCGGAGCGAGGGTGCCGACGTTTTGGTTGATCGTGCGGACTTTCGATTCGTGTTCGAGGCCTTCGTCGAACTGAGCGACGAGCGTTACGTTTTCGAGCGGCGCATCGCCCGGATTGGCGACCGTGACCTGGAACGTGATCGGCGTGCCGACGACGCCGTTCTGCGGCCCAGTGACGCTCACTTTGAGGGCGCCAGCGACGATCTGCGTCGCGACGGTTTTCGTGTCACGTTGCCCCTCTTCGGTCGCGACCGACACCGTACTGGTCACATTGCCGGGACGGACGGCGCGATAGATGGACTGGATCGTGTGCGTCTGGCCCGGCGGCAGGGTGCCGAGCGTCCACACCAATTCCTGGCCGTTCGTGAAGGCCGGCGGGGTCGAGCGGACGAACTGCATTCCTTCGGGGACAGGGGCGGTCACGGTCATTGATTTCGATTCGATCTTGCCGACGTTTTGGACGGTCGCGGTGTAGGTCGCTTCCGTGCCGACGCCAACGAGCGACGGACCCTGGTAGGCAAGGACCACCTGCGGGGCGATCCATTCGATTTGCGTCTCGCCCTTCGCGAGCACGACGCCGCTGCCCGAAGGAGCGGTCGGATCCGGCGGTCGGATGACTTCCATGCTGAGCCGATTCACGCCCGGCGTCGGCTGAAGCTGTGAGATGGAAACGGTGGCGTTGCCGCTCAAATCGCTGACGGCCACATATTCCTGCTGGCGGACCGGCAGAAGGACGGCGGCGGGGCCATCGATGATGCGATAGCGCACGCGATAGTTCGCCAGCGGTTGTCGATCGGTGGCGCGATAGATTTTCGTCGTGAACGATTCCTCACTGCCGAAGCGAGCGACCTTGGGACCAGGAAACTCCCAGGTCGCGTCCACCCAGCGGATCGTCGTGAAGACTTTGTTCTTTTCCCAATCGTTGATGCCCGGAGCGTACGCCGTGACGTGCGTATCGCCTTCGACGGCCGAACTGATGACGGCATACGTTTGGCCGGGGCGAACCATGAAGTCGTCGTCTTTCGCCCCATTTCCGCGATTGATGCGATGTTCGGAGCTGGCGGTGTAGCTCACGCCGTGCTTATTGCTGGTCTTGTAGCCGCGATTGTGGAAGTATCCGCTCTCGTCCACTTCCATGAGGTTGCCGACGCCGTCGATCATCCATTCGATGCGGCGTTCGCGACGCGGCAGGTTCTGATCGTCATAGACGGTGGCGAGCAGGGCGAGTTGCGTCCGTACCTGGGTGGTCGTGTCGCCGGGGCGCACTTCCAGACGCTGCGCCTTGGGATCGAAGTTCGCGAAATATCCTTCGCCGCCCGGTTTCGCGTGAGTCGGCTTGATGCGTCCCGGCGGGATCAGGTACGGAAAATAACTTGGATTGCCGCACGCGGACACGAGCGCGCACATCGCCGTTGCGAAGAGCAACTTCAACGAGCGACGCGTCATGAACTTCATCGGCTTCCCTGCCAATCGAAGAACATCCGTGCGGCGGAGACGGCGCGCACCGCCCCCGGGAGTTCATCGGGCGACATAGCCGAGGGAACGCAATCAATGCAAGCCGAATTTGCCCCGTGAGATGGGGAACGGCGGCAAGATTGTCACGATTAGGCGAGACTAAGACCTCCCAGGTTTCCCGACTTCCGTCATCCGCAAGATCGAGAGAGCACGTTCCGGCCTAATTCCAGAGGTGATTTGCTGATCGCACCCATTTCGACCTAGCCGAATCGGCAAGGCTGCCCATAATATTGGTTTCTCGGCTTGCCGAGACGGTCATGGACATCGCGGCATGTTGGTATGGCATCCAACCTCTGCTCAGCCATGACGACATCATCAATTGCCTGGCCCTTTTCGGGCCGGCCCAGTCGAGGGCGAACACGATGCCATTGGGTATGCTCGGTCTGAAAGTCGGCATGACGCAGGTCTACGACGACAAGGGTAATCTCGAGCCGGTCACCGTTCTCCACCTCGGCCCCAACCCGGTCCTCCTCGTTCGCACCCTCGAACGGGACGGCTACCATGCGTTGCAGGTCGGTTTCGGCGACAAAGCCCGTAAGCGCGCTACCCGTGCGGAACGCGGCCACGTGTCGGCCGACTTCTCCTCGAAGAGGAAGAAAGCTCGGCAGGAAGCGGGCGAAAAGCTGCCGGAAAAGGCGAACGTCGAACCGCAGAAGTACATCCGCGAATTCCGGCTGGATGCCGCCCCGGCTCAAGCCGTCGGCGCCGTTCTCAAGGCGGAAGATATCTTCAAGGGCATCGCTAACGTCGATGTCATCGGCACCAGCAAGGGCCGCGGCTACACAGGCGTGATGAAGCGCTGGGGCTTCGGAGGTCTGCGTGCCAGCCACGGCATCAAGAAGGGCTCCCGCCAACACGGTTCGACGAGCTCGCTCGCCAGCAACCGCGGTAGCGGTCGTCCGAAGAAGGGTCTGAAGCGAGCCGGCCAACACGGCAACTCGCAGACGACCACGCGGAACCTGAAAATCGTCCGCATCGACGCGGCGAACAATGTCGTCCTCGTGCGAGGCGCCGTCCCCGGCCCCAACGGCGGCTTCATCATTGTCCGCCCAACCAACAAGCGCGACTAGCTCAAGAATCGCGAACAGTCTGGAATCATCATGCTCACGCCCCAGCCGGCAGTTTTCTGCTGGCTGCAGGGCGTGAGTTCCGTTATGCAGTCCGCATGGATGCAGTTTCCTGCCCCGCACCTCTCAAGCGAATTTTTTTCCCAAAGACCGTGTCGGCACGTTCTCGCATTCCCGCCCTGGCGCACCAGTTCGATTGCGCAGGAGCCTCGCACGCAGTAAGCGGTTCAGCGTGCCGTTCCGCAGAAATCCGCTTACTGCGTGCGCGGCGACTACTCGCTTGGAAGCCGAAGCGTTCTCAGCTAACAGCATACACTTCCACAGGCAACATGCGCGGAAGGCGGAAAGGACGAACGGTTCAACATGCTTTCGAAATCCCAGATACGCTTCGTCAAAGCACTGCACCAAAAGAAGCACCGCAAAGAACAGGGCCTCTTCCTTGTCGAAGGCAGCAAATCGATCGCGGAGTTTGCCCAGTCGAAGTATTGGATTCACTCGATTTATCACACATGCGAGGCGGTGCTGAAACTAGGAGACGCACCCCAAAATCCGAAGCTTCAGGAAATCACGCATGACGAGCTAAGAAAAATCAGCACCCTGAGTACGCCCAACGACGCTGTAGCAATTTTCCACATCCCCGAAACGACGCACATCAGGCCCGAAAGCTTGAAAGGCAGATTCGTACTTGTCCTTGACGGAGTGCAAGATCCCGGGAATCTCGGAACCATCATTCGTACCGCGGATTGGTTTGGCTTTACTGAAATCCTCTGCTCACCGGATACGGTGGAAGCGTACTCGCCGAAAGTGGTGCAAGCAAGCATGGGGTCGCTGTCGAGAATGAACGTGCACTACGAACATCTGGAAGGGATATTAGGCGACAGCACGATGCCGGTTTTCGGGGCGTTGCTTGACGGCAAATCTATTTATGACGCTCCGTTTGGAGGCGAAGGCTTCATCGTATTAGGAAACGAAGGAAGCGGGATTTCGGAAACTGTAAAGAGCCTTATTACCACTGCGGTGACCATACCCCGATTTGGAAAGGCTGAGTCGCTGAACGTCGCCATTTCCGCCGCGATCATCTGCTCCGAATTGAAAAGAGATCGGACACGTCTCGGCAGATAGCTCTTGCGCTTCGGCATGGATGCCCTTCATTTGGAACCGCATTTTCGAAACCAGCGATTGCCCACGTCGGTAATGGTTGGCATGAGCGACACGCTGTTGCTGCCGATGGAACGCCGTTCACCTTCCGCGTTGACGGCATCGCGTGGCGCCGCGCCGATCGGCGAACCGCGGCGAGGGGCGATCCGTTCCTTCTTTCGCGGCATCGGTCCGGCGTTCGAGTGGGTCTTCGGCGTCGTCACGCTCATCGGCGGACTCGCCTTTCTTGCCACGATTCCCCTCCTGCAATTCCTGAGTCTCGGCTACCTTCTCGAATCGGGCGGACGCATCGCGCGATCGGGCCGACTGCGTGACGGGTTCGTCGGCGTTCGTAAAGCGGCGCGCGTTGGGGGCATCGTTCTTGGCGCCTGGCTTCTGCTCCTGCCCCTGCGGCTCGTCTCCTCCATGGCGACCTCCGCGCAGATCATCGATCCCGATGGCCCCATCGCCCAGCGCTGGGAACGGGCGACGCTGATCCTCACGATCCTCCTCGGCATCCACATCGCCCTTGCCTGCGCTCGCGGCGGACGATTGCGGCACTTCTTCTGGCCCTTCACGCATCCGTTTTGGCTTATCGGCCGACTGCGCCGCGGCGGATATTTCGCCGAGGCCCGCGATGCGGTATGGGATTTCGTCGTCGGCCTTCGCTTGCCTCATTACTTTTGGCTTGGCCTCCGCGGCTACGTCGGCGCCCTCACGTGGATCTTCCTCCCCGTGTCGCTGATCGCCGCTGGCCGACATGCGCCGCTGCTTGGCGTCTTCGGCGCTCTGCTGTTGGGAATCGTCGTACTGTATCTGCCGTTCCTGCAGATGCGACTCGCGGCGGAGAATCGATTCCGCGCGATGTTCGAAGTGCGGTCCGTGCGACGGCTGTTTCAGCGGGCGCCGTGGGCGTTCGCATTCGCCATGCTGATCGCGCTGGCGTCGGCGATTCCGCTTTATCTGCTGAAGATCGAGATGATCCCACGCGAGGCGGCGTGGCTGCCGAGCTTGGTCTTCGTGATATTCATCTACCCCGCACGCATCCTCGCCGGCTGGGCCTACGGCCGCGCGGCCCGACGCGAGACGCCGAGGAACTGGTTCTTCCGCTGGACCGGCCGGCTCGCATTGCTGCCGATGGTCTTCATCTATGTGCTGATCGTCTACTTCACGCAATTCACCGCGTGGGACGGCATCTACAGCCTCTATGAGCAGCACGCGTTTCTGCTGCCGGTTCCCTTCCTCGGCATGTGAGCCGACCCTGCCTTTCGTGGCGACAAGTCTATGAAATTGTCAGATGGATTTGCAAACAAGGCATTTCAAACAAGTTCATAAACTTGTTTCCACGGTCGTCAGACTTCGCGTCGCCGCAGACCCCGCGCATAAAACAGATGGGATGCCGGTTCGCTGATCCGCCTTGGAGCATCCCATGCCAGCCAATCTCACGCCGCAGTATCTCGAGGCGGAAGCCGAGTACAAGAAGGCGAAGAAGCCGGACGAACGGCTCGAATGCCTGAAGAAGATGTGGATCGAACTCCCCAAGCACAAGGGGACCGAAAAGATCCAAGCTCACCTGAAAACGACGATGCGCGAACTCCGCGAAGAAGCGGAGACGAAGAAGGCCGGCAAAAAGGCGGGCGTCAGCTACAAGGTCCCCAAGCAAGGCGCCGGGCAGTACGTGCTACTCGGAGCACCGAATACGGGGAAGAGCCGCCTCGTCACCCGCCTCACTCGCGCGACGCCGGAGGTGGCGCCGTATCCGTTCACGACGCGCGAACCGCATGTCGGCATGATGGATTGGGAGGACGTGAAGATCCAACTCGTCGATCTGCCGCCGATCACCGCGGATGTGATGGAGGGTTGGCAGTCGAGCATGGCGCGATCCGCCGACGCGGCGATTCTGATGCTCGACCTCGCGGACGACGACTGCCCCTTCGCCGCCGAGACCGTGATCGAACGGCTCAAAGAATCGAAGACGTATCTTGTCGGCGACCACGAAGCGAACGAAGAGGACATGTCGATCCAGTGGGTCCGCACGCTGCTGGTCGCGAACAAGATCGACGATCCGGGCGCCAACGATCGCCTGGAAATCGTTCGCGAGATGTTCGGTCCGAAGTTTCCGATCCATGTCATTTCGGCCGAACATGGTACGGGGTTGGAGGAACTGCGAACCGAGTTGTTCCGCTTCCTGCACATTATCCGCGTCTATACGAAACTACCTGGCAAACCGCCGAATATGACCTCACCGTTCACCTGCCCTGTGGGGAGCACCGTGCAGGAAATGGCCGCCCTGGTGCATAACGATTTCGCCGACAACCTGAAATCCGCCCGCGTCTGGGGCACCGGGGTTTTCGAAGGGCAATCGGTGAAGCGCGACCACATCCTGCATGACAAGGATGTGGTGGAGCTGCACATCTGACCAAGCGACTTGCAAGGCAACGCCCAGCAAGGCAACGCCTAGCGATTCCACCCCGATTACCTTCGATGGGCTTTTGCCGCTTGAAGCAAGTCATCGGGGGCGATGCGCTCGATGAAGCGATCGGCACGATAAATCCATCGGACAACGCCAGCTTCGTCGATCAGCATCGTCGTGGGAGACATCGTCAACTTGCCGTCCGGACCGAAGTTGGGCCCAAGCACGTCGAACGCTTTGGCCATCGAATGAGAAGCGTCGGACACGAGGCTCAGATGCGGGAACGACTCTTGCGAAAGGGCGGTTTCCTTCACGTCGTCGATGGAGACGGCAATGATGCGAAGGTTATTGGAAGCGAACTCCGCAAAACGCATTTCGAGCTGACCTAGCTCGACCTGACACGCGCCTCACCACCGACCGCGGAAAAAGACGAGAATCGTCTTCTTATCCGACTTCAGATCGGCCGCGGCAAAGACCGATCCATCCGCCCGCGTCGCCATGAACTCCGGCGCGGTTTTGCCGACGGCGACCGGGCCGTGGTACGGCGGCTGCGTCGTGAAACCGAAGAGAAACCATCCCTCGAATGCGACCAGCGCGAGCAGCAAAAACAGGGCGACGCCGCGAAGGATCGTCCGACGCTGCATCATCGCCAACGCCGCGAGTACAACGCCGACCATGGCGGCGATCGGCACATACCAGGGCGTCGTTAGATGGCCGGAAAACACGCGGAACGCATAGATCGGCAAAGCGCCAAATGCGATCAGCAGGGAGAGGGGAACCAACCAGCGGTTCGCCGAAGTCGGAGGGCGGTCGGCACTCATGGTGCGATTCTCGGATGCGGATGGAATGCCGACGCTATTGTAGCGGCTGCAATCAGTCGTTCGCGGATGTCGATCCAGCGAGCGGGTGCCGATGCGTGTGAGGAAACGGATCTTCTGTCCGGCGTCAGTTCGCGGCTGTAACGTTCGCGGACGGCCTTGATCCGCTGCACCTCGCGTCTTCGGTAACTGTTGCGGTACACGAACGAGCACGGGACCGGAGAAGTCCAAGGCGCCGCGGATCTTGGCTTCGAGTTCGGAATGGCCGAGGATTTCCTGATACGCAATGCCCCATCCGGAAGCGAGCCGCGGCCCGAGGCGTGCGAGGATCGTCGCCGTCGTCCGCACATTACGCGGGGCGTTGCAACTCCTGCATGTAGTGGTAGGCCTGGTCGTCGAGGATAAAGAATTTCACCGGCAGCCCTTCGCGGACTGCAGTGGAAATCTCCATGCCGGACATCAGAAAACTGCCGTCTCCCGTCACCGTAACTACCTGTCGACCATGACAGACGCGCTACGCCGAGTGCGGCGGGGATCGACCATCCCATGTTTTGGTTGTTCGTCGGATTGAAAAACGTCCGCGGCTGATGCGTTGTGAACGTCTCCGTCGCCCAGTATTGCGACACGGTGACGTCCACGAACGCCATCGCATCCTGGCGGGTCATGCAGCGCAGCGTGCGGAGAAACACCATGGGATCGATCCCGCAGCGAGCATAGACTTCGTCGTTGAGCCTCGCCTCTTCGCGTTTCCTGCTTCGGATGAAATCCTGCAATCGGCCATCGGGCGCTCGGCGAATCGAATCCGCCTCGGCCAACGCCTGCGTGAGAAAGATCCCCGCATCGGCATGGACGCAATGCGTCGTCGGCATCACGCGCCGATGTTTTCGGGTTGATGTCCACATGGATCAAATGTCGCTTCGAGGGCTGCCCATAAAACCCCGTGGAGACCTCGCTGTACTTCACCCCAATCGCGAGCACAACATCGACATTCGCGAATGCCTGTTCCGCCGTACGGGTCGCATGGGGTCCATAGCCCCAGCCAACGGCGAGCGGATGCGTTTCCGGCATCGCGCCCTTGCCCGCCATGCTGGTCGCGACAGGAGCCTGCAATGTTTCGGCGAGGCGGACGAGCGACTCGCCAGGTTCATGCAATTTCACCCCGCATAAATACCGACACGCAGCCGGCGATCGCAGAGCAGGTTCATCGCGCTGCGAAACGCTTGATCGTCGAAGGGAAAGGCTCATCAGTTCGAGCGGGCCGGAATTGTAGCGATGGGCTTCGATGAACAGGTTGTAAGGCACCACGACTGCGACCGGGCCCGGTTCGCCGCCGGCCGCGAGTTGAAACGCCTGGCGGATGGCGAACGGGATATCGCAGCCGTTCTGCACCTGCAACACTCGCTTGCACACAGGTTGGAGCAGACCGAGCCTGCGGCAACGTACATGGACCTGAAACGCCTGGGCAGCGTGATTGCCGATGCCGACGTCGCCGACGATGGCGACGATCGGCACCGAATCCAGCAACGCTTCGCCGAGGCCGGTGAGGATGTTCGTCACGCCTGGCCCGGGGACCACGCAAATGCCGGGCTGCCCGGTAGCCCGAGTCGCCGTCGGCCATGCCGGACGCGCTGAACTCCATGGGTGACCAGCAGATACGGCAAGCCCTTCGTCTTGGAAGGTATCCCATAGTTCGTTTTCCTGGCTGCCTGGAATGCCGAAGACGCAGCCGGTCCCTTCCTGCATTAATGCTCGACAGTTGCCCAGCCCCCGTCATGTTGCCGCGAATCCAACCTTGGCGAGCACGGCGAAGTCCCGCCGGGCTTCGGCGGTGGGAAAAGCGGACATGACTCCAGTCGCCAGCGACCTGGAGCATCTCGCGACGAGTGATTTGCGGAAACATGGTGCAGGGCCGATCGTTGGGCGACATCCGTGTCTGGCCACGCGGGCGATCTCGTCGCGATCTGCCCTCTTTTCATCGACTGAACCACCGAATCCTCGGCTTAATTCAACCGTGGCTCCGCTCCCCGGTCCGAAGCGGACGGATGGTATCCTCACGCGTACGCTTAGCCGTGACATGCGGAAGCGTGACGCAGATTCCGCAAATTTCCACGGCAAAGTAAAGCAAAAGCTGGGCAAAATTTGACGGTCAGGATTTGATTTTCGCGAAGCCGCTTGCTGAGCGACGCGCGAGCATCCGGCGGTGCGTCTCGCGACATCTTCCAGGGCGGAATGGCGGCAGCAGCCGGGGCGCTGATCTCGCCGAGGAGGTAGTGGCGAACATACGGGTCGATCCGCCGCTGTTTTCCGCCAGTTTCGTAAGTGGACCTTAATGCCGATGGCCCCCTGATTGAGCAGACCCCGCTGCCGCGGCCTGCACGCGCGACGTCGCGTCTTTCAGCCGCTTCGGTAAGTTGACCGATAATGACGTCTCGCCACTCGACGGGAGTTTCCTCGTGCAAATATTGGCCTAGCGATTGCACCGTCAATCCTCGCGTATAGATGTCCGCATCCTTCAGGCTCTGCCCTAGCTTTCGCAACTCTTCCGGCGAATCGACGCCGATCTTCCCTAACGCCCAAACTGCGGCTCGCCGAACGCTCGCTTCCTTATCCCCAAGTGAGCGCTCGAACAGTTTTTCCGCGAGCTTCGCTCCGCCTCCTAGTTCGCGAGCGTTGGTCGCGACGCCAAGCGAGCTGGCTGCCTGATATCGCACTTTTCCGTCCGCATCATCGAGCGCTTTGGCGAACAGCAGAATCGTCGCGGGATCCAGATCATCGCCGAGTTGCGACAGTCCCTGCAAGCAGGTCAAACGCACTGAGGGATTCGTATCGCCGTAGGCTTTGACGAAATGCGGCTGCGAATCTTTCCCCATCGCCACGAGGCCGACCGCTGCCGTGTGCCGAATCGTCGGTTCTTTGTCGCGAAGGGCGCCGACCAATGCTTCCTGGGCCTCGGGTTCCATCGACCCGAATTTGACAAGCACCGCCACCGAAGCCCGGCGAACCGCAATGCTAGTTCCATCTTTCGCTGTCGCGGCGACCGCCTGCACCAGTTCCAGCGTCGGCTGCATCGCTTCCAATGCGCCGAGCGCTCCGAGGCGAGGAGCCGAATCCTTGCTCTTCAATGCTTCGATCAATGCCGGCGTGGCTTTCTCGCCGAGTCCCGACAGCGCTTGAGCCGCATGCTGGCGAACTCCGGCATCGACATCGCCCAACGCCGCCGCGAGCGCCAGTGCAGCGTCCGCAGCATCGCCGCCCAGTGCGGAGAGCAACTTCGCCGATTCGCGTCGAATTTGGGGATAAGGATCTTTAAGCAGCTTCACAAGCGTCGGCGACGCCGAAGCCGCATCCGATCCTGCCTCGCCGAGAGCTTGCAACGACCAGAAGCGGATGCGCGGATCGAAATGCTTCAGCCCTTGCGTCCATTCCTTAACTGTGCGCCCCTGCACCATCGCCTCTTGGGCTAAGACAATGCAGGGAAGCGCAAAGCTGAGGATGAACGCAGGCAGCACGAATCGCGACATGCGCCTTTTATCGTAGCGGCTCGCCTTTGGCCGCAACAGATGTTTACGGGCGCTCCGGCACCTCGAAGGGGCGGCGATAGGAGCGGCTTAACAAACGATTGGCGTCGGCGTCTTGCGTCGTCTCCGTCTTTACATCGAACTGTAGCGTTTTGCTGGTGCGGATCGCGATGTTGCCGAGATGGCAGAGGCGGGCGCTCTTGTGGCCCTCCTCCACGTCCGCGTTCGGCCGACGGCGGTTCTTGATGCAATCGATGAAGTTGCGGTAGTGCGGCGCGTCGGTCGGCTGCGTCTTGTCCGCGGCCGCGTCGCCGTCCTGCACATGCCAGCCGTTTTTGTCGAAGATCAAGTTTCCCTTTTCGCCGTAGAGCACAACGCCCCACGGTTCGCCTTCGAAGCCGGTGCGCGACCAGATGCGGTGTTCCCAGAGGATCGAGCAGTTCGCGAAATCGTAGACGGCCATGTGCGTGTCGGGCGTTTCCTGGTCGTCGTCGTAGAAGAACTTGCCGCCGCCCGATGAGATGCGAGTCGGCGCTTCGAGATCGAGCAGCCAGCGGGCGAGATCGAGGGCGTGGATGCCGTTGTTGCCGAGTTCGCCGGTGCCGTAGTCCCAGAACCAATGCCAGTTGTAGTGGAAGCGATTCGGGTTGAACGCGCGCTGCGGCGCGGGGCCCAGCCAGAGGTCGTAATCGACGCCGTTCGGCACCGCCGCATCCGCGCGTTTGCCGATCGGTCGGCGATTGCCGGCGATCCAGGTGCGGGCGAAGGGAATTTTGCCGAGCTTGCCCGAGCGGACGAATTCGGCTGCGCTGATGTAGTGTCCGCCCGAGCGCCGCTGGGTGCCGACCTGCACGATGCGGTTGTAACGCCGGGCCGCATCCACCATCCGACGACCTTCGACGAGGTTGTGCGACAGGGGTTTTTCGACATACACGTCTTTACCTGCCTGGCAGGCCCAGATGGTGCCGAGGGCATGCCAGTGGTCCGGAGCCGCGATGATGACGCCCTGCACGTCGCGGTTTTCGAGCACCTTGCGGATATCTTTCTCGACCGTCGGTTCGCGGCGTTGCCGTTCGGCCACCGTCTTCAACGCCTGCGGGACCACCGTCTCATCCGGATCGACCAGCGCGACGATCTCGACATCGGGGAGCGCCGTGAAGCCCTGGATGAGCTGCCGCCCACGTCCGCGCACGCCCATGACGGCGAGGCGAACCTTCTCGTTCGGTTCATCGGCCGCATGGGTGTAGTTCATCGCCGACAACGCCGAGGCGACGCCAAGCGAGCCCTGCAAAAACGACCTACGCTTCAGTTCGGACATGGTGCGATCTCCATTTGGAGCAGAACATCAGGCAGGACAATGGGAAGCAGAATAATAGAAATCATTATCCTGCCAAATTTTTCTCGGTTTGACGAACATCGCTAACCCCGCTTGCGGATCGGCACTCGCCAGGTCTGCGGGGTCCATTCGCCGGTGTCCCATGCGTCGCGGGTCGCGAATTCGCGGGCGATCAGTTCTTCTGGGCCGATCTCGAAGTAGAGGAAGGCCTGGTTCTTGTCGCGGAAATGGCTGGCGTTGTCCGTGTTGAACACCGGGATGCCTTGCTGCACGCGTTCCTTCGTGCCGTTCCAACGAAACACGTTTCGCACATGCGTGTGGCCATAGAGTAAGGCGACGACATTCCGCTCCTTGATCGCCTCGTAGTAGGCCCTCACGTCGCACGGATCCCATTCCTGATTGCGGGCCTCCGCATTCGGATCGCAGGCATCGCAGTAACGGGCGACATCCACATGATGCGTGATGACGATGGGCTGATGCGGATCGCGCACTCGGCCCAAATCTTCGCTGAGGAACCCAAGGCTTTCGAGCGGCGGATAGCGACGGCGTCGGCCGACATTCCGATCCTGCCCCACGACGATACCGAGATTGATGAAGTGAACCGGCCCCCAGTCCCACGAGTAATGCAGCCCGTTTTCCGAGATGCGCGTCACTCCGGGCCGTTGCTTGTTGCGGCGTCGAATTTCGTCGATCGCCAAACCCTGCCCCGCAGGAGCGTCATGGTTGCCGTGGACTTCGTAGATGGGATACCGCAGTCGGCCATCGCGTCCCGTTAGACCATACTGAGTCTCAAAGGCCCGCCATTCGGTTTCCTGCATTGCGCGAGCCGCAGCTCCGGTCTTGTCGCCGGTGTCGATCATGTCCCCCGCATGGATGAGCCCGCGCGGCGTCTGCACCGTTCCGCCGCCCGCCGCCTCGGGAATCTGCGTGCCCGCAAGGCGGTTGAGCTGATCGACGAGCCGAGTGGTCACGGTTCGCGACGTCGCATCGAGTTCTTTCGGATTCGCGGAGTTGGCGAGAAAATGCGTGTCGCCGATCAGAAAAAACGCAACCCGTTCCGGCGGAGGCGTAGCCTGGTTCTGTGCCATCGAAGCCGCAGGGACGGCTGCGCCGGCAGTCACCAAAAACTCGCGACGTGTCCACGACATGGAACGCTCCGAAAGCGGGAGGTAGAGGGCCGGATTGCCGTAGTCTCTCAGGTTCGGCAGCGGTGTCAATGGGATGACGCGAATTGCGCTAGCAACGATCGATTGCCGAATGCCAACTGTCGTGGTGCAACTCGACATTGTGAAACGGTCAGCCGTATTTCAATGCCTCAAAACAACTTAAGAAGCGTGGCCGCGTTTCTAAGCTGTTTCTCACTTGCTCGACAGGTAGCAGTGGCTAATATTCCATAGCCTGGTCGGCCTGCCTTCGTCCCTCCCCGATCGTTGCCTTCCATACCGTCCCACCCCGCCGCATTCCTCGTTTTCAATCCGCGTAACATCCTCCCCCACACCTGGAGTTCGACCTCATGCGCAACCACGCACGTCGTAACGCTTTTACGCTCATTGAGCTTTTGGTCGTCATCGCAATCATCGCCGTATTGATCGCCCTCCTTGTGCCGGCCGTACAAAAGGTGCGCGAAGCTGCGGCTCGGTCGCAATGTCAGAACAACCTCAAGCAGGTCGGCTTGGCGTTGCACAACTACCACGATGTCTACAAGACATTTCCTTATGGCTACAAGATCGAAGTCACAGGCGACTTTCATCGCCGCGAATGCTGGTATCAGTTGATTCTGCCTTATCTGGAACAGGATCCGCTGTATCGCACCTACATGGCGGATACTACGGAATACATTCACAATATTACGAACACCATCGCCACCACCGTAGTTCCGACGTTGGTTTGTCCTTCGGACGGCAATGCTCCAGGCAAGGGCGGCAATGGCGGCACCATCGCATTCCAGGGGAGTTACGTGGTCTGCGCCGGCAATGGCGCCGTCACCGGTACGGATCGCACCGTAGTTTCCAGCACCCCGGGCGGATACTTCGGCGCCAACACGAAAAACAAAATCACCTGCCCCGACGGCTCATCCAACACGCTGCTCACCAGTGAAGGAATCTTGCGAACCAATGGCGTCGGCGCATGGGGCGAATCGGGTGGTTACTGGGGCGGGTCCGTACACGGCTCCTACGCATTTTCCACCTTCGAGGTGCCCAATACCACGGTCGCCGACCGTGTCTATAGCTGCAAATCCACCACGTTCCCCAATGCACCTTGCGAGAACGGCAACGCCGGGGGATTGAACGGCCGTTACAACTTCGCCCGCAGCTACCACACGGGCGGCGTCATCGCGGGCATGGGCGACGGTTCCGTGCGTTTCGTTGCCAACGGCGTCGATCGAACGATGTGGCAACGTGCCGGCGATACCTCCGACGGCAATCCTGTCACGAATATTAATGCTGCAACTTCCGTCAGCGGCTCCGCCTCCCTTCCTGAAGTCTCAACCGCTTCCGGAAGGGGATTCTCCTTTTCCGCGAAGAATCTTCATGAAGCAATCCATTTGGATCGCGCGTCTCACTCATCGCACTGACCGCGATCGGCTGCAGTTCCGGCATCGCTTACGTATCGCGTGACAGGCCGGGTCGATTTGGACGGCGAACCCATTAAGGAAGGACGCATTCTCTTTCGCAGCGCCGGCACGCGGACGACGCAAGGCGTTTTCAGGGCCAATCGCCGATGGGGCATACGCGGTCGACGTGGAGCCAGGCAAAATGCGGAGTCGAGATCACTGTACTCCGGCCTCATTCCGGAAGTTCGATACGACCAACGGCGGCGGAACCAGTGGGTGTGATGTATATCCCCAGCAAATACAGCTCTCTCGCGCTGAATTGAACGTCGAGGTTAGTTCATCCAGCCGCGAGCATTCGTTCCCCTTGAAGTCGAAGTAGCAACGCAACTATGCGGGGTGTTGCTCGCCAGGTCCCAAGCACCTCCGTAGAGAGCCGCTCATCCACGCCTGTTTGGCCCGATGCGCTCACGTCATCCCTCGCTTTCGCTGCCTCGTTCTTTGTCCAGGCTGCGGGCGCCTGCGCGCGAAATTCCGGCGACTTCAACTGATTGACCAGACTGATACGGTCGCTCAAGTGCCGTTCCCGAATAAAACAGCTTCGCCCGGCCGTCAGCGATCGGTCGGGCCTTCCACGGTTCTTGGATGGCTGAAAGGCTGATCGCTGGTAGCTGACAGCTCTAGGGTTTCGCGATGTCCGAGCAGAAACGGAAAAGTTTGACGACCACCGGCGGCATGGGTCGCGCCCCGAACAGGGCGATGCTCCGAGCCGTCGGCTTCATGGACGACGATTTCGATCGCCCCATGATCGGCATCGCCAACCTGCATAGCGACATCACCCCCTGCAACGCTCACCTGAATCGCCTCGCATGGTAAAAACGTCGAAGGCATCCGCGGCGGCGGCGTGGGGCAAACCTTCAGCCCCACCGCGTCCGACAGCATCATGATGACCAGGCCATCAAGGCATGCGTTACTCGCTCGTCTCGCGCGAAGTCATCGCCGATTCGATCGAAGTCGTTGCCGGCGGCATGAACCGCGACGGCGTCCTCGCCCTCGGCGGCTGCGACAAGAACATGCCCGGCTGCCTCATGGCCATCGCCCGGCTCAATGTTCCCAGCATCTTCGTCTACGGCGGCTCCATCCTCCCGGGCACCGGCGAAACCGGCAACGACATCGACATCGTCTCCATCTTCGAAGCCGTCGGCCAATATCAGGCCGGCAAACTCGATGAGCACGGCGTCCATGGCGTCGAATGCGAAGCCTGCCCTGGCGCGGGTTCGTGCGGCGGCACCTATGCAGCCAACATGGCCTCCTCCGCGATCGAAGCGATGGGCATGTCGCTCCCCTATGACGCGTCGTATCCCGCGGTGTCGGCTGCGAAGGAACGCGAAACGTTTCTCGCCGGCAAGCAACTCGTCGAATTGTGCAAGAAGGGCATCCGTCCCCGCGACATCATCACGCGGAAGTCGCTCGAAAACGCCTACACCGTCGTCCTCGCCCTCGGCAGTTCGACCAACGCGGTGCTGCATCTGATGGCGATCGCCCGCGAAGCGAACGTCGAATGGACGCTCGCGGACGACCGACTCGGCGACAAGGTGCCCGATCTCGCGGACCTGAAGCCCGGCGGAAAGTATGCTTGATGTTCGACCTGCACAAAGCCGGCAGCACTCCCGCAGTGATAGAGCCTGCGCAATGCCGGCTTCCTCCACGGTGCATGACGGTCACCGGCAAGACGATTGCCGAGAATCTGAAAAGACGTCGCCAGCATCTACAAGCGGAAGCAAGACGTCATCGAAGCCGAGCTGGACTAAGCCGTTCCACGCGAGGGCACATCGTCATCTCGGGGGAAACCTCGCTCCGGAAGGTACCGTGGCGAAGGTCGCGGAGCGCTGCGGCAAGGAAGAGCATCACCGGCCCCGCGGTCTTCGGCGGCGAAGAAGCGTGCTTCGAGGCGGCACGAAAGACGCAATCGATCAAGGCAGGGGACATCGTCGTCGTCCGCGGCGAAGGCCCCGTGGGAGGCCCCGGCATGCGTGAGATGCTGTCGGTGACGGCGCGATCTCCGGCCAGGGCTCAGCTCTTCGGTCGGCCTCATCACGGATGGGCGATTCTCGGCGTACCCGTGGCCTCTGTGTGGCTAGGCCATGTCGCCCAGAAGCTTGGGTCGGCGGACCGATCGCGTTCATCAAGGATGGCGACATCATTACGATCGACAGCGACAAGAAGGAACTGTCGGTCGCACTCCAGCGAATCCGAATGGGCGAAGCACAGGCGGTGGAAGAAGCCCGACCTCCGCGAAACCCGTGGCGTCCTCGCCAAATACGCCCGAACCGAGCATAGCCTTTGCTGAGGGCAGACGATCACCGGCTATGAGGGGCATCTCTTAGCAAGCAAAGGCGAGCACGGTTGCCGAGTGGAAAATGATCCATCACAGCAACCAGCGCCGCATTCGCATGCACGCGCCGTGCTACGGCGTAAGAGTCGTCGAAGAGGCAAAGAATAGCCGCCAAAATCGGCCAAGGAAAATAACGGAACCCACGGCAGCGCGGCGGTGATGCTCGCGGCCAAAACCGCCCCGGCAGCGATGTCCAAAGCCTGCCAGCAGCGCGGCTTCATCGATTCGTCGAGACCGCGGAAAAGCGTTTCGATGGCACTGTTGAATAACTCCGCCGTCAGCACGCCGCCAGCGCACATCAGCAGCAAGCACCATTCGGTAAAGTTGCATTCCAGCACGACAGCGTGACGAATACCAGCGCGCGAAAAAGGAAATGAACGGCGAAGCTGCTGTGGCCCCGGATGCGGGCAGGTCACGCTCATGCGAACTTCGCCCGCCAGAATCAGGGCGTTTGACGAAAGGCTCGTCCTTGGGATCGGGCACCGGGGGCGCCGTGTGCGTACGTCCATCCTGCGTTAGATGCCGGGAAGCTACCACATGCGGGCATTCCGGTCGAGATCAGTCCGTCAGCGGAAGAAATGCCGGACAATGCCAATAATAAGATCGGCTGCAATGATCACGCCGATGCCGACGAAGCAGGTCCATCCAAGCAGAAGCATCCACTTGTCGCCACCGTATGGAGTCGGCTTGGTGTTGGGTCGAAGCAACGGTCGGTTCCACGGCTACCACTCGCGGGCAAGCCAGAGATCGTCTGCCGCCGCTATGCGCGGCCGATGCCGATGTCCGATTTACCCTGAACAGCCCCAATCTCAACGGTGAACCACGTCCTGAAGCGGATGCCAAGGCGCGCCGAGTCCACGCTACTGTGCGGCGTCGACACACCGGGGATCCGGCTTTCAATCCCGCAGTGGGCAGATGCTGGCAAGCGAAAGCAGGAGATCGAGCAGGGCAAGGAATGAAACAAAGCCCCAAGAGACTTCGCCCCAATTGACGACGTTTTCCGACTCTGACGCCACGCGTCGTTCTGCCATCGAGCGTCTCCTAAGCAAGAGTTCGTGGTTGGCTCACGGTTTGCGATCGTAACTTGAGTCGAAGATCACGGCTTCCGAACAGGAGTTCAGCCATGAAGGAAAATCTCCTCCGAATAACCATGCGGATCGTGCTCGGTGTTGCGTTGTTGTGCGTGGGTTGGATTCCGAAAGCCGAGGGCGATCAAAAGCTGAATCGCTTGATGGCGGACAAGCTACGTTTTTCGCAGCGCATCTTGGAAGGGATCGCTCTTGCGGATTACACGAAGATTACGCAAAGTGCCGAAGAGCTGATTCAACTCAGCCGCACGGCCGAATGGTTTGCGATTAAGACCCCGCGATATGAACTGAACAGCAACGAATTTCGCCGCGCAGCAGAAGGATTGATTGCGAAAGCAAAAACGAAAAACCTTGATGGGGTAGTGCTTGCGTACCAAGAGTTGACGATGAGCTGCGTCCGCTGCCACGAATACGTTCGTGAAGTTCGGGACGCACGCCTGCCGCTCCCGGAGCCGAACGCCATCGGGTGGCTGCACCGCTGATTCAGTTCAATCACTGCCGAGCCGGAAACGCCTGTGACGTTTCCGGCTCGCTTCCGCTTGTTCACATCCGCGAGACCTATTCAGGCTTGCTCTGCGAGGTACGATATCGAAGTCGTCCATCTCACTCGTCGGATGCCGCGCACATGATCGGCGAACGCCTCGGCAAATGGGTCATCTTCAAGGAACTTGGCCGCGGCGGCATGGGACGCGTCTACTTGGCGCAAGAAGAACTCTCGGGACGCAAGGCAGCGATCAAGATTTTGGCGGCCGAACTCGCCACGGACCCTGGATTTCTCCATCGGTTCCAGCGCGAAATCGAGACGCTGTCCACTCTGCAGCATCCGCATATCGTTCGCTTCTACGAATCCGGTTTGGAAAATGGGCTGTTCTTCTATGCGATGGAGTACGTGGAAGGTCATAGCCTCGACGATGTGGTCGCCACGCAAAAGCGATTGCCTTGGCGGGTGATGCTCGACTACGGATTGCAGATCTGCCCGGCACTTAAGCATGTCCACGATCACGGCGTCATTCATCGCGATCTGAAAACGGCGAATCTGCTCGTCACGCCGGACGGAATCATCAAAATTACGGATTTCGGCATCGCGAAAGTGTTCGCCGCTCCCCATTTGACGGCGACGCACGGAGTGGTGGGGACGGCCGAGTTTCTGTCTCCCGAGCAGGCGTCGGGAAAACCAGTTACCAAACGAAGCGATCTCTATTCGCTCGGCGTCGTCTTTTACAACATGCTCACGGGCCGACTCCCCTTCGAGGGGCCCTCATTCGTCGAGTTGCTGCACAAGCACCGTTACGCCCAGTTCGATCGACCGGCCAAGATCGTGCCGGAATTGCCATACGAAATCGACGAGGTCGTCTGCCAACTGCTCGCCAAAGATCCGAATGACCGTCCAGCGGATGCGTATGTGCTCGGCAAGCACCTTGACTCGCTTCGTCGCAAGCTTGACCGCAAAAGCAGCCGGACGAGCACTGGAGCCGGCGAAGATCACACCGTGACCGAAAACGCGCCGTCGCTTTCTAGCGAACCGCTCCCTGGTGCAGCGACGCTCATGAGCCGGCGGCGGCAACCTCTGATGGCAGAACGACGCCGTGATTTTGGGGCCTTTCTCAATCGCCAGAATCATTCTCGTCGCACCCGCGATCCTGCAATGGAACGCCGATATTCTGGCATTCGGCGCGTCGCCGGAAGAGATGTATCTACGCGGTTCGGACCTCATGATGTCGTCGCGGCTTGCAGACAAGGAATCCGCATGGCGTGACTACCTTGACCCGTTGCAGCGACAACATCCCGACTTCGCCAAAGCTGATATCGACAAGCTCAAGCAACAACTCGATGACGCGCGAACCCCGACGATGACCGAGGCCCAGCGTTTCTATCGGCGCGGCGAACGATTGCGGCAGGAAGGACAGGAACGCGAAGCACTTGCGGTGTGGCGGAATCTGATCGTTGCATTCGAAGAAGTGCCGGAGGAGAAGGATTGGGTGCGCCGAGCGCGCGAAAGCATGCACGAAGCGGAACGGGACGCCAAGGCGAAAGACCGGCGTTCCGCAGTGCGTCCGATCCTCGACCGGGCTGCATCGCTGCGAGACCAGGACAAGCGAGCTGAAGCGGAGAAATTGTGGACAGCGCTCGAAGACCTTTACCGCAACGAGGCGAGCGGACAGGAGATCCTCGAGGAAATCGCGCGAGCGCGGAAGCGATAGACCTCGTTCGCTTTTTTGAACATCGTCACTGCGCCTGCAACGTCAGCGGTGCGAGCGAGGGGCCGGTGTAAATCACCACGTACACGAAGTCGGGAACTTCCGGGTCGTCGATCACCTGCACTTTTTGGCTGCGCGCGGCAAACATCGGCAGATCTTGCCGCGATCGGAAACGCGCCTTCGGCAACACATACACCGTCGCGATGACCGGATGACGCGTCTGCGTCGACTGAAAGACCAGACGCGGCGCCTTGGTTTGGCCGAAAAATGTGCCGATGTCGTAGCTCGCGAGATACTCGAAATTGAACCGAGGCGGCGGTTCCATCTTGTAGCCCATCTCCTCGAACCAACCCTTCACCGCCTCCGGCGAACTCGTCATCTGCGCGTCGACGAACGTTGCGATTTCGTTCGGTTCGAGTTCGACGACCGGAGCGGGCCAAAACTGCCAAGTCGTCACGCCCAGCACAAGAAAAGCGACTGCCGCAGCGAGCACCAAGCGGACCCTCGGACGAGGCGATGAGGTCGCCTTCAGTCTCGCCCCGATCCGGCCGCGAAGATCGGCGGGAACGGCGACATCATGCATCGCTTTGGCGAGGACCGCGTCCTCTCGTCGCTCTTCCATCTCCCAGGCTAGACATGCGGGGCATGAATCGACGTGGCGACGCACCGCCGATCGCTCGGCCTCATCCATCGACTGGGGATCTCGGCGCAGCATCAGCACGAGCATGCGTGCATGGATGCAATCCATCATGATTCCCTCCGGGCTTCCTCGAGGTAGGAAGCCTTCCCCCCGGTCAGCCGAACTTTCAGAAATGCCTTGGCCCGCGCGAGTCGCGACATCACCGTTCCGAGAGCGATGTCCAAATGGTCGGCGATCTCGCGATACGAAAAATCCTCGAAATAAAAGAGGATGAGCGGAGTCCGATACGCTTCGGGCAACGCGTCGAGCGCCTGCTGCAGCTGCGGCCCATCGATGTCGGGCAGCTCGAGGACGTTGGGATCCGCGATATCCCCGACATCGTCGAGCGAAACCGTCTTTTCGGTCCGGGAAGAGCGGAGCCGAAGGAGATAGGCATTGCGCAGGATCGCGTAAAGCCAGCTTTTCGCCCGTCCCGGGTCGCGGAGCTGGTCGATCTTTCGCTGCGCCTGGCAGAAGGTGTCCTGCGTAAGGTCCGCCGCCGTCTCTTTGCAGCCGCAGAGGCGGAATGCGAATCGATACAGGGCTGCGTAATGCGCATCCACCAGAGGCAGGATCGACTGGGACGATCCAAAGCCGAACATGCGCGTCCTCCCAGAGTACGATGCGTCAGGGGATTGAAAATTCCCGAAAGTCGCCGCCGACCGGACCAAAAACGAAAAATTTGCCCAAATCCGGTCTTTATTTCGCCTTTTGCTTGTTTTCCCAGAAATCTGGGAATAAGTTTAGTCCTTTGGTCATCCCTAGAAAGGGGCAACCGCGCGGATCGTTCGGTTGCGATCCCCGAACGGGTTCACTCCACGTACGAGGCAGGTTCGGCTATGCAGAAGTTTCTCGCTTTGTTCGTCGCTGCGGCTTTCGCACTGACGCTCGGCTTCGGCACCACGGGCTGCGAAAAGAAGGCCCCCACGAATCCGGTGAAGGACGCCAAGGACAAAAAGGTCACCGAAGAAAAGAAGGTGACGGACGGCAAGGACAAGAAAGTGACCGAAGAGAAAAAGGTCACTGAGGAGAAGGACAAGAAGACCACCGAAGAAAAGAAGACGACTGAAGAGAAAAAGAAGGTCGAGGAGAAGAAGGTCGTCGAAGAGAAAAAGGTTGAGGAAAAGAAGGTCGAAGAGAAAAAGACCGAAGAAAAGAAACCTGTTGAAGAGAAGAAAGTCGAAGAGAAAAAGAAGGTCGAGGAGAAGAAGGTAGAGGAGAAGAAGGTCGAAGAAAAGAAAACGACCGACGGCAAGGTTGAAGAAAAGAAGGTTGAAACGAAGAAGGTTGAAGAAAAGAAGACGGAAGAGAAAAAGTAAGCTCGCGTGATTTCCCTGGAGGCATGGGGTTCGGGTCATGCTTCGCCGAAGAACCAGGCGGTTCGTCGGCCTATTTTTGAAACTTGGAATTACCTAACGAAAGGAACGTTCTCGTGAAGAAGATGTTCGCGCTGATGGTCGCTCTGGCGTTCACCGTTGCCCTCACCGGCTGCCCCGACAACAAGGGCAAGACGACCGATAAGGGCAAGGCTGCGGATAAGGCTCCGGCGGACAAAGCCGTCACCCCCGCCAAGGACGCTCCTGCGAAGGATGCTCCTGCGAAGGATGCTCCTGCGAAGGATGCTCCTGCGAAGGATGCTCCTGCGAAGGACGCCCCTGCTGCGAAGGATGCCCCCGCCGCCAAGGACGCTCCGGCTCCGGCGAAGGATGCTCCGGCCAAGGATGCTCCGGAAAAGAAGTAGTCCCGCAGGCGAATCATGCAACGAGCCGGCCTTGCGCCGGCTCGTTGGCGTTCAGGTGACCAACCATGTCGAAATTCAGTGCCTTCGTTCCGTTCCTCATCACATTGGTTGCTCTCGGCTGCGGCAGCGGACCGGAAAAGGGCGTCAACAAAGACAAGGACAAGCCGATCCCCGAAAAGGCGCAGCGGAAGCCGGCCGATGCGAAGCCTTCGGACGGCAAGGCGCTGGAGGCGAAAGACGGCAAGAAAACCGACGACGCGAAAGATGCTAAGGACGCAAAGAAACCGTAACGACGATCAGTTCGCCCAGCGTTTCACAATGTCGCCATAGGCATCGATACGGCGGTCTCGCAAAAAGGGCCAATTGCGTCGAACGTCCTCGCTTCGCGCAGGATCGACCTCAGCGATCAGCAATTCCTCGCGGTCATGCGAACCGCGCCGGACCAATACACCGAAGGGATCGCTGACGAACGACGCGCCCCAAAATTCCAGTCCCCCATCCTTAGGCCCTTCATGGCCGACGCGGTTGATCGCCGCCACATAAAGCCCGTTGGCGATCGCGTGCGATCGTTGGATCGTCTCCCAGGCCGAATGCTGCGAAACGCCGAACTCATCTTTCTCTTTGGGATGCCACCCAATCGCCGTCGGATAGAAGAGGACCTGCGCTCCCTGCAGAGCGGTGAGCCGGGCAGCTTCGGGATACCACTGGTCCCAACAGACGAGTACGCCGATTCGGCCGAACTTGGTGTCGAACGTCTTGAAGCCGAGGTCGCCGGGCGTGAAGTAGTACTTTTCGTAGTAGAGCGGATCTTCGGGGATGTGCATCTTGCGATACAGCCCGAGGTTCGCCCCATCCGCATCGAAGACGACGGCCGTGGTGTGATAGAGGCCCGGCCCGCGTTTCTCGAAAAGAGACGCGACAATGACCTTGCGGAGTTCCTTCGCCAGCGCAGCGAGTCGTTCGGTGGAGGGCCCGGGAATCGGCTCGGCCAATTCGAAAAGCGCGCAGTCGGTCTTCTGGCAGAAGTAATGCGAGCGAAATAGTTCGGGCAGACAGATGACGTCCGCCCCCGCGCGAGCTGCCTCGCGAATGCGTTCGACGGCCCGCTCCAGGTTCACCTGGGGATCCGGGTCCATCTTCATCTGAATCAATCCGACGTTGAACGGCTGCGGCTTTTTCATGCGCACATTCTACGTTCGGCGCGGGGACCTATG
Organism: Gemmataceae bacterium; assembly: GCA_046350235.1. Taxonomy (GTDB): domain Bacteria; phylum Planctomycetota; class Planctomycetia; order Gemmatales; family Gemmataceae; genus JAIEPT01. Next base: position 33,146 of record JAXMAT010000021.1, read on the forward strand.
TAGCCCTCTCGCTCCGCGAGAAGTAAGCGGCCATGCGTCACAGGATCGCGCGGCATTCAACCGCTTACCTCTCGCGGAGCGAGAGGGCTACATAGGCGTCGGATGGCGTCGAGGAGTTGGTCGCGGACGAAGGGTTTGGGCAGGAAACGCGTCGGGCCTTTTTCGCGGACGCTGCGGTCGATCTCGCGTTCGGCGTAGCCGCTGGTGAGCAAAACAGGGAATTGAGCGGATTGCTCTCGCATTTCGCGGAGGACTTGGGCCCCGTCTTTTTCCGGCATCATGATGTCGATGATCGCGAATCGGATGCGGTGTTTGTCTCGCTCGAAACATTCGATCGCTTCGCGGCCGTCGTTTGCCTCCAGCACTTCGAATCCAGCCGATTCCAATACGATTCGACACAGATGGCGAATCGTCTCCTCATCGTCGGCGATCAGCACCGCTCCCATGTCTCTGCAACCCGACCTAACTCCCGCCAGGTCGATCGCATCGCCGGCTGCAGGTAGCAAAACGCGAAATGCCGAACCGCCCCCTTTAGTGCTGCGAACGCGGATCGCCCCGCGATGGCTACGAACGATGCCATGCACTGCGGCCAAGCCCAGCCCCCTCCCCGCGAACTTCGTCGTGAAGAACGGATCGAATATCCGCAGCAGCATATTCGGATCGATCCCCAATCCGTCATCGATCACCTCGAGCCAGACGTATTCGCCCTCCGGAAGCTCGCTGCCGTTTCGGCACTCCGCCAATTCCGTGACGTTGAGTTGGCTCGACCCCGTCTTGAGCCGGACGATACCCGGCTTTCCGCCGTAGGCTTCGGCCGCGTTCGAAACCAAGTTCGAAACGACCTGCATCATCTGTAATCCGTCGGCTCGGATGACGGGAACATGAGGCGCAAGCTCCATGGCGAGGTCGATTTGGGGGGGCAGCTGCTCTGCGATCGCAAACGACCGCTCCTTGAGATGCTGATTGAGGTCGAGCGTTTCCAAGAGGGGCCGATGCTTGCCTGCAAACACCAGCATCTGCCGGCAAAGTTCGCCGGCTCGCCTTGCTGCGTCTTCGACCTGCTGCAGATAGCCCTGCGCGATCGGTTGGGAATGCTCCAAGGCGAGGCTCGAGTAGCCGATGATGGTGGTGAGCAAGTTGTTGAATTCATGGGCGATACCGCCCGCCAAGTCCCCAAGACTGTCTAGCCGATGGTTCTCCGGCAACGGAGACGCGTCTGTCACATCATCCAGTGCCGTGGCCACATAAAGGACTTCATCGATCTCAAGCGGCGCTGTAAGAAGGCGAAAAAGCCGTTCTTCACCGGATTTCCGAACTGCTGGAAGGCGAACATCCATGATTTCGCCGCGGAACGCGCGTTGCAGCACTTCCGATGCATCGGAAGCGTGCGGGAAGACGCATTCAAGCAAGCCTCGGCAGTTGATCTCGTGAGCGGAATAGCCAGTGAGCGTCTCGAGAGACGGGTTCCACGCCAATACACGCAGGAACGGCGCCGAGGGGATCTGGTGGAAGGCGCATAGGCCCGTCCCCGCTAATCCGACAAGCGGACCCAGGGGCGCTGCAAGCGTCGATGGTTTGATTGGTTCGGCCAATCCAATTCTCGGGATCAGAAACGTCGCGTCCCACGAGGTCTTGGGCCGCAATGCTCTGGTCTACCAAGAAAGACAATCGCCGATTGAAAAACGTTTCCGGAAATGGGTTGAATGACGAGGAAACCCGCGGTCGAATTTTTGCGGCAAGAGAAAGTTCAACACAACCCTAAACCAACGCGAATTTGAACAGCACAGCTTGCTTCGAAAGTAGCCGATACAAATCTACGAAAAGGCGAAATCGAGATAACTAACCGGAAACTTTGTTCAGTTTCGAGCGAGCAAAAGGTACGAACTGTTCGGCATTTTCGGCAAGCTCACCTGCAATTCGCGGTTCCAAAAATTGTCATTGCCGGTTTATGAGGTATAGTCTTCACGTGGCTAATCGAAAATCGCGTTTTCACTGTCGCAAACCCTAAAGTTCCGGCTCGGTTTCTCCCCGCGACAACGAGGTTCTCCCCATGAGCGTTCAAACGGAATCCACCCAGTTTCCCGATGTCCTCGTTCACGAACGCCGCGGCAACGACCGCCGCAAGCGAAGCATTCCCGTCGCCGTCGAGCGCCGCAGCGGCAAAGATCGCCGCGACGAACAAGGCGAGCGTCGCCGGCAAATCGACCCGACCACTTGCGAACGCGACTACAATATCGAAGAAATCGAGTTCATGAAGGCGATGGACCAATATAAGCGGGAAAATCGCCGCCCCTTCCCGACCTGGAGCGAAGTGCTCGAAGTGCTCCGCGCTCTCGGCTACCGCAAAACCGCCGAGCCCAGCATGATGCCCGGCAACTGCACCACCATGCCGCCGACTGTTGCCGAAACGGCCTAATCGCACGAACATCGCGGAGCCCGAGCGACCCGAAGGTCGCTCGGGCTCTTTGTTGCGATTCGCCCGCGGCTCCCGTATGCTCGGAGCGTCCTCCCTCCCCGGAGTCCGCTCATGCCGCGCCGCACATTTCTCTCGCTTCTTATTTGCCTCGTCGCCTCCCTTTCCGCCTTCGCCGACGCTCCGAAACAGCGCCGCCTGCTTTACGTCGTCGAACCCGGCATCCGCAACTACCTTGAGTTCGGCGGGGCAGGTATTCTCATCTACGACATCGATGCGGGGCACAAGTTCGTCAAACGCATCGAAACGCCCGCCAGCAAATTGAAGTTTCCGGAAAACATCAAAGGCGTATGCGCCTCGGTCGCGACGAAACGCCTTTACTTCACCACGCTGAGCACGCTCTACTGCCTCGATCTCGTCACCGAAAAGACGCTTTGGCAGAAAGCCCTCCCCGGCGGTTGCGATCGCATGTCGATCACGCCGGATGGGAGCATTCTTTATGTCCTGTCGCTCGAGAAAACGCATTGGCACATCGTCGATGCCAAGACCGGCGACATCGTCAAAACGCTCGAAGCGAAGCCACGCGCTCACAATACCGTCGGCTCGCTGGACGGCACTCGCATGTACCTGGGCTGCATCGGCTCCGACATGTTGCAGGTCGCCGATACGAAGAAACACGCCATCGTCGCCGAGGTGGGCCCCTTCGGTGGGGGCATCCGTCCTTTCACGATCGATGCGGCCCAGAAGCGAGCCTACGTCTGCGTCAACGGCTTGCTCGGTTTCGAGGTCGGCGATATCGCTACAGGGAAAAAACTGCATCGCGTGGAAGTCGAAGGCGTCAAGCCAGGCACGCCGAAACGCCACGGCTGCCCCAGCCACGGCGTCGGCCTGACGCCGGACGAAAGCGAAGTCTGGGTCTGCGATGCCGCGAATCGGCAGATGCATGTTTTCGACAACCGCGTCGCGCCGCCGAAGCAAATCGCGAGCATCAAGCTCCGCGAAGAGCCCGGCTGGATCACCTTCACCCGCAACGGCGACTTCGCCTACCCTTCCACGCTCGATGTGATCGACGTGAAAACGCGGAAGATCGGCACTTCGCTCACCGACGAAACCAGCCGCGAAGCACACAGTGAAAAAGTGATCGAGATCATCCTCGACGCGGACGGCAACATTATCGCCGTCGGCGACCAATTCGGCGTAGGCCGCAAGCATTAGCGCGATTCGAGGATCGCTTCCAGCGGCTGCCCTTCGCAGAGGGTGAGCGGGCGATCAAGGCGGTCGCGGAGCGTCAGGTGCGGGTCGATGCCGAGACTGTGATAGATTGTGGCGGCGAGGTCGGCAGGGGCGACGGCGTTCTGCGCGGGCTCGGCCGCGAAGCGATCGCTGGAACCGTAGACGACGCCGCCGCGAATGCCGCCTCCGGCAAGCACCGAAGTGAACAGCTTCGGCCAATGGTCACGACCATCTCGCCCCGCCCCTGCTCCGCCGGGCACGGCCTGCCCCACACGCGGCGTTCGGCCCATTTCCCCGGTCCACACGATCAGCGTTTCGTCCAGCATGCCGCGGTCCTGCAGATCGTCGAGCAGCGCGGAAAACGCCATGTCAGTCACGGGGCACAGGCGATCCTTCAAGTCGATGAAATTCCGGCTATGGGTGTCCCAGTAGACGCTGACGTTCGTGATGCCGTCGTTGGGCCAAAAAACGGTGACGAGCGGTACGCCGGCTTCAACGAGCCTTCTCGCTTGCAGGACGGATTGGCCATGCAGGTTCATGCCGTAGCGCTGACGTAGCGACATCGGTTCTTGCGACAGATCGAACGCACTCGCGACGTGCGGAGCATTGAGCAACGCGAAGGCCCGGCGATAATGCGATTCCATCGCATGCACGTCCTCGGCTCGTTCCAAGCCTCGGCGTTGCCGATCGATGTCGGCAAGGAGGCCCTGTCTGCCGCCGGTTCGCAGCGGGTTGAGGTCCGCATGCAACGCGAGTTCGCCGACGCGATACGCAGGGCTGGACGCGTCCGCATCGATCCGCATCGGGTTATGCACGGCTCCGAGCCAACCCGCACCTTGGCCATGGCTCTGCTCGACGAAACGCGGCGCCCCATTCTCCTGCACGATGGGCATCATCGAAACATACGGCGGCAGCGGCCCGCGACCTTGGCCCAGCTTTGAGAGCACGGCGCCGTAGTTAGGCCAATCGTCGCTGAGCGGGCCTTTCGGGGCGGGCTTGCCGGTCAAGAGATAGTGGGTTGCCGTCGTGTGATTGACGTCGTCGTGCGTCATCGCCCGCAGCACGGCGAGCCGATTCGCACGCTGGGCCAACCTCGGCAGATGTTCGCAGACCTGCAACCCGGGAACAGCCGTCGAGATTTGCTTGAAATCGCCCCGGTACTCCACAGGAGCATCAGGCTTCATGTCCCAAGTATCTTGCTGCGCAGGCCCGCCCCACATGAACAGAAGAATGCAGGCTTTCGCCCGTTTCGGCCGAGTCGGCGATTCCGTCTGACCCCGCAAGAGTTGGGGCAAACCCAGGCCGAACAGGCTCAGCGCGCCCGCTTGCAGGAAGCGACGACGATCTATTTCAGGATCGAAGAAATTCCGGCAAGCGGCACGTCGCATTTCGGAAGTACCCGCAGGTGGAAGCGGCGCTGCACCAAAATCTCATTTGCACGGAGGCTCGAACGTTTCGCACGACGATGATGTCGATACCCCACCCAATATAACGTCGGTTAAACAACACGTGCGCAAAAAAGCGACGGCAGACGTTCCTTTGGAAACCACCTGCCGTCCTTTTCAGAAGGTCGAAATTCCCCGACTTCGTCTACAGGTTTTCGTTATCCAGGTTTTCGAGATACGCTCGCAGTTTGCGGATCGCCTTGTACTTCTCGTCGCTGATGCGGTCGGGAGTGGTTCCGAGTTCCTTGGCGATTTCGCCGATGCCAAAGCCTTCGCCGGTGCGCTGCAGGATTTGCTGCTGGCGGCCGGTGAGTACCTGACGCGAGGCGTGTTCCACCAACTGACGCTGCTCGTCCAGTCGGCGTTCATTTTCGATGCGGCTATCGGAAACCGGACGATCATCGACGTTGCGGAATCGGCGTTCGCGCTGCACTCGCTTCTTCACCGTGTCGATGGCGCGAACGAACTCGCGATGCGAATCCCCTTCGCGGTCGCCGAGGATTTCGGTCCAGCCATCCACGGGGACACGTTCGAGCAGGCGGACCATGACTTCCTGGGTGCAATCGACCCAGCGGTCCACAGGCACGCCGGCATTGCGCCAGCAAGACGTGCAATAACGGCTCAGATCTCCAATCGCCTCGGGAGCGGCCTCGGCAGTCGAGGGGCCGACGGCCAGGGCCGCACCGATGACCATCGCCATCATGGCGCCCGGCCGACGCGAGCGCGGAAACACCGCGTGCATGATCTGTCCTTTCGTGCGAAGAATCCAGACTTCTCGCCATTATAAGACCCGGACACCTCAACAGCCGAATCTCGCTTTCGATTCCTGCGAGGCATCGCGAATTCTATTTTCTCAAGCTGCAACGCCTTATCTCAGTTTGAATAAGGCAGTGCTTCCTCGCTCGGAAACAGCGATTCGAACTCGACATGCAAGCGTGCCACCGTGAGATCGCGGTAATGGGGGCATGCGATCTCGGTGGTCATCACCATCCAACCGCAAATCATTCTTGCGATTCTTTCGCGATCGCTGCGACCTCGAAATTGCTCAACGGAACAGTTCCGCCGGCCCGTCGCGAAGTAGGGCTCGACGCGCAATATCGCATCCTCGAGCGAGATTCTTCCGGATGCTACATCGATTTCGATAACCCGAAGACGAGTGAACGATCGACTCAACGATTGCAGTTCCAGGTCGTAATCGTCCAGCGGATTTTCCGCATCCGTCATTCGTGCACGAGAAATGCAGTTGCCCGATGCCCACAGCAGAATCGCAGTGATGCATGCGGTGCACGTCGCGAGAGAGTATTTCATGAGGGCCACTCCGCAATTCGCTGGGGCTGTTGCCGAATCCTGATGAAGCGAATCCCGACGCTCGATCGCTATGCGCGAGTTTCCCGTCAATGCGATCGCTGCGAAGGCGCGGATTGCTGGAGCCCGTCTCACCTTCCGCAAATGCGCAGCACTTCACATGCGGCCTAGTTCGAGGCCAACTCGGGTGCGATCGAACTTGCCTACGTATTATTTGGCGTTGTTGCGCTGGAGGACGTACGAGCGTTGTTGGCTGCCTTCGATCGTCTGGAAGGTCTCCGGTCGGCTTGCTCCGCTCATATCGATGCAGAGCTTCAGCTTCTCCGCTTCGAAGACATAAATTCCGTGCATTAGCTTGCCGGCCTTCGATGCATCGATCTGCTTCGGGTTCGCATTCGCTTCAAGGGCGATGTCGAGGCCGAGTTGTCCCATCTTGCGGCCATCCAGGGCTGTCGTGAAAATCGACAACACCCGGCCTTCCACCACGAGCCGCATCTTCACGTTTTCGAATCGCTCCTTCGGCTGCTCCTTGCCCCCCTCTTGTAGCCCGACCACCATCCATGTGCCCTGCATCGCTTCCAAATCGACCGACAATCGCCTCGGTACATCCACAGGCCTCGGCGCAGGATCCAAGCCGAGCGTCGCTTGATCCGGTCCGCGGGCTTCCCTGTACAACCAGACGGCGGCGGCGGTCGTCGTCGCGACGCCGAGAAGCAGGAGCGGAATCGCCATGGCTTTCAGCGGAGCCCAACTCATGGCGCCCATGACATGCGAGGTGAGCTGCGCGGCCTGGGGCGAAGAGGCCGCGACAGCCGCACTTTGCCCGCCTGCGACGGCGGATGCCGCTTCAATGGTCGAGGCGATCGCATCCGGCGGAGTCTTCGCCGATGCAACGCTCTGCGCGAGCACGCCCGCCAACGCTCCGATCGACAACGCAATCCCACGGCGTGTGAGCCTTTGGGCGAGCTTGGTGCGGGCTCGCGCTAACCGACCGGCCACGGTTCCTTCGGGCACGCCGAGTTGCTGGGCCACTTCGCTTCGCGTCCGGCCCTCCAGGTCGCAAAGCACGATCACTTCGCGGTAGATGTCGGCCAGTCCGCTCAACTCCTGATCGAGGAACGGCTGGACTTCGTTGGTCCGATCCTCCGGCATGGCATGCGTATCGGGGGGCGTGGCGGTCAGCACCTCGCGTCGGCCTCGCCGGCCGGCACTTCGCTTGGCCTGGAGAGCCGCATGGTGGGCGACGCCATACAGCCAATTGCCGACGCGCGCTCGCGGCTCGACGGACGCGGCCTTGCGGACCAGGACAAGGAACGTCGCTTGAAAAGCATCTTCGGCATCCTGCTCGTTCAGCAATCGTCGGCAGACGCCCCACACCATGGGGCCATGCCTACGCACGATCACGGCGATGGCCGCGGGATCGCGGTCGTCGATGAATGAGCCGAGCAACTCGCCGTCGCCCATGTTGGCGCCGAAGGTCGCGATGCGAAGAATGTTCTCGATCATGCCATGAGCCGCTGAGGTCCTGCCGGGTTGCTGAGCGGAGGTTATGTCGTTCCCGCTACAACTTATCTGCCGCCGGCCGGCGAAGTGTTACAAGAATTTCAGACCGCAGAAAAGATTTCGCGCAAGAGTCATGACGCCATCCCTTCACACAGTGAAGGAATGGCGATGCTGCAGATAGTCCGCGAATGTGGACTTTCTTTGAGACGTGCAGACGGATGCTCGCAGACGGATGAGTCGGCGTCCAACAGGACGTTATGCAAGCAATTCCGGGATGACCTTTGCCCCTTCCACGCCTGTGAGCTTCTGATCCAGACCTTGATGCTTGAACGAGAAGCGTTCGTGGTCGATGCCCAGGTTCTTCAGCACCGTGGCGTAAAGGTCGAGCAGGTGGCAGGGTCGGTGGCGATGTTGTAGCTGAAGTCGTCGGTTTCGCCGTAGCTCATGCCGCCCTTGAATCCGCCGCCGGCGACCCACATGCAGAAGTTGCGCGGGTGGTGGTCGCGGCCGTAGTTTTCGCGCGTCAGCGTGCCTTGCGAATAGACCGTTCGGCCGAACTCGCCGCCCCAGATGACGATCGTTTCGTCCAAGAGGCCGCGTTGCTTCAGGTCCATCACAAGGGCCGCGGTCGCTTGGTCGGTGTCCATGCACTGATTCTTGATGGCGCTCGGCAGATTGTCGTGCTGGTCCCAGCCACGATGCAGGATCTGCACGACGCGGGTACCGCGTTCGATGAGCCTGCGGGCGAGAATGGCGCTGTGGGCGAAAGTGCCGGGCTCCTTGACGTTGGGTCCATACATGTCGAGCGTGCGTTGCGTTTCGCCGGCAAGATCGACCAGTTCGGGGACGCTCGTCTGCATGCGAAATGCCATCTCATACTGCGAGATGCGCGTCATCGTTTCCGGGTCGGCGAACCTTTCGAAGTTTCGCTGATTCAGTTGCGACAGGGCATCGAGCATGAGTCGGCGATCCTGCGTCGCGACGCCAGGCGGATTCTGGATGTAGAGGACGGGATCGCCGGTGCCGCGGAGAGCGACGCCGTTGAACCGCGTCGGCAGAAATCCTGAGGACCACATGCGCGTGAACAACGCCTGGCCGTTGCCGCTCGAAGGGAACCGCGGCGTGAAGACGACGAAGGACGGCAGATCGTTCGATTCGCAGCCGAGACCGTAGGACAGCCACGCGCCCATGCTGGCTTTGCCGGGCACTTCGCTGCCCGTCATGACGTAGGTGCAGGCCGGGTCATGGTTGATGGCGTTGGTGTGGATCGTCTTGAGAATCGCGATGTCGTCCGCGATTTTCGCATGGTGCGGCAACGCTTCGCTGATCCAGTTGCCGGAACGACCCGCCTGCGTGAACTTGAACTTCGAGGGGGCCACGGGAAGCCGAGCTTGGCCGCTCGTCATGGTGGTGATACGTTGGCCGCGACGGACGCTGTCGGGAAGGTTCTCGTTGAAGTAGCGATGAAGTTGCGGCTTGTAATCCCACAAGTCGATCTGCGAAGGACCGCCGTTCATGTGCAGATAGATGACCGCCTTGGCCTTCGGAGCGAAGTGCGGCAACCCTGGCAACGGCGGGTTCATGCGAGCCGGCGCCGCGGGAGCCTGCCCCATCGCCCTCTGCCCCGCGAGCATGCCCATCGCCAGCCCGCCCAGGCGAAGGCCGGTGGAGCCGAAGAACTGTCGGCGGGTTTGGTGAAGCAGGAAGTCGTGGATGGGGTTCATAGCGTTCTCACCTCAATGCGGGCGCTTCGTTCTAAATCGCGTCGACGGCTACTGGGGTCGCGGCCAAACTTTGTTCATGTCCAGAATCAGACCCGCAAGCTCAGGCTCGCATGAAACGTTTGCCGGATTCTGCAACACGATCGGATTGGCGTTAGGGCGGTATACGCTCGCGGAGAAATTCCGAGGATTGAGCATGATGCCAAAACGGACTCCGTTGCTCACATACTCCGTCATTTTCTCCATCGTCTGCTTCACGGAATCCGAAGGCGAAATGATCTCCGCTACGAAATCCGGCGCGATCGGCGGGTATTTTCGCAGTTGCTCCTCAGTAACCTGCGACAAATTCTCTTCAGAGATCCACGAGACATCAGGCGATCGCGTTGCGCCGTTGGGCAACAGGAAGCCGGCACTCGAATCGAAGACCTTTCCCCCACCTATGGTTGCGGACCAAATCGCAACCTGAACGATTACTTCTACATTGAAGCTGCTGCTTTCCGCTCCGGCGGGCGCCATGATCAGAAGCTCTCCATCGGCAGTTCGTTCGAGTCGAAGCATTTCGTTCTGAGCCGCGATCTCGAAAAACTGATCCGACGAGAGATTCAGCGCCGGGCTCAGCCGCAGCTTGAGCGGAAGCGACTCCTGAAACTCGCCTCCCACCGATGGTGGATTTGGCGGAGCGAACGACATGGCTTCTGTCGTGGCACTCATGGTTCGCCTCCAGGTCAGTTGCGGTTCAGCGTTTCGTCGAGGTTCAGCAACAGGTTGGCGACCATCGCCCAGCTCGCGACTTCCGCTTCATTCAGCCCCGCTCGCGCGGATGATTCGCCGTAGCGGAGCGCCTGTTTCGCGGACTCGGGGTTCTTCTGGAAGCGATCCAGATACGCGACCTGCGTTCGCTGCACGATCTCCACCTCGCCCGCTTCCGGCTCACGCGCCAGCGTCGTGCGATACGCGAAACGAATGCGGTCGGCGGCGCTCGTGCCTCCTTCGGTTAGGATGCGCTCCGCGAACTTACGGGCGGCCTCGAAGTGCTGCACGTCGTTCATGAGCTGAAGCGCCTGCATCGGCGTGTTGCTTCGCTCGCGACGGCTGCATGACGATTCGCGGTTCGGCGCATCGAAATTCGTAAGGAACGGCGGCGGCGCGGTTCGCTTATAGAAGGTGTAAAGGCTGCGGCGGTAGAGGGCAGGCCCCTTGTCCTGCACGTAGTTCATCGTGTTCGATCCAGTGAACGCCACCGGTTCCCAGATGCGCGGCGGCTGATACGGCCTCACGCCGCGTCCTCCCATCTCGAGGTTGATTAGGCCGCTGACGAACAGGGCGTTATCGCGGATCTGCTCTGCATCGAGTCGAAAACGCGGCCCGCGGGCGTAGAGGCGATTTTCCGGATCACGGCGAAGCAGGTCGGCCGTCAGCTCGAATCCTGGCGGAACGACGTGGAGGTCAGCATCAAGCGAAGCAGCTTCTTCGTGTCCCAGCCGTTTTCCTGAAACCAGACGGAGAGGAAATCGAGCAGCTCCGGATGGCTCGGCAATTCGCCTTGAACGCCGAAATCGGCGCTCGACTTCACAATGCCGGTGCCGAACATCTGCTGCCACAGCCGATTGACTGCGACTCGCGAGGTGAGCGGTTGTTCGCGGGCCGTAAGCCAGTTGGCGAGATCCAGGCGCGTTGCCCGTTTCGGGTTCGCCTTCTTGAGCGGAGGAAACGCCGACGGCGTGTTTGGTTCCACCTCTTCGCCAGGCTTGTCGTACTGACCACGCATCATCACGTTCGTCTTGCGCGGCGTCGGCAACTCCTTAAAGACGACCGATCCGACAATCGACTTCTCGATGTCGGTCTTCGTTCTCGTCAACTCCGCGAGTTGCTTGGAAAGCGGTTCGAGCGTCGGCTTCGTCGCTTCGCAAACCCGCTCCAAGTAGTATTCCTTGATCTGATTTTCCTGCGCCGGGTTCGTCTTCGTCGCCTTCACGATGGCGACGATTTCTTTGGGCAGCCCCTTCTGATCCTTCTCCGCGTGCTTCTTCCATGCCGCGAACGAATGCGCCGGATTCGCCGCCAATTTCGGGTCGCTCGGTTCCTTGTAATCGACCGACTTGAGCGATTTCGTCCGCTGATCTTGGGTCGCTGCGATCTGCTTCGTCAATTCGTCGATTTTCTTCGTTTGCTCTGGGGAGGGCGCCTTGATGGCGGGTTCGGTCAGCATCGCGTTGCCGTCAAGCGCGGGGCCTGCGGCGGAATAGAAGAACGCGAACAGCGAATAGTAATCCTTCGCCGAGATCGGATCGAACTTGTGATCATGGCAGACTGCGCATCCGCCGGTGAGGCCGAGCACGCCTTCCATCATGGTCGAAGTGCGATCGACGGCATTACGGAAGATCCACTCCGAATCGATCGACCCACCCTCGCCCGTCGTCACGTTGCATCGACTGAATCCCGTGGCGATGACTTGCTCGGAGGTCGCATTCGGAATCAGGTCGCCAGCGATTTGCTCGGTGAGGAACTGGCTGTAAGGCATGTTGCTGTTGAACGCCCGCACGACCCAGTCGCGGTAAAGCCACATTTGACGCTCATTGTCCAAATGCAGGCCGTGCGTGTCGGCATATCGGGCGACATCAAGCCATTGGCGCGCCATCTCCTCGCCGAAGCGGGGCGAGGCGAGATAGCGGTCCACCATCTTCTCGTAGGCATCTGCGCCATTGTCCGCGAGAAACGCATCGACCTCCGCGATCGTCGGCGGCAGCCCCGTCAGGGCGAACGCCACGCGTCGAATCAACGTGGTCCGATCCGCCTCTCGGGAGCGCTGCAGATTTTCCTTCTTGAGCCGAGCCGCCAGAAACGCATCGATCGGATTGGCGTCCCCCGTTTGCGGAATAGCCGGCTTGGTCGGCGTCTCCAGCGACCAGTGCTTCTGATACGCGGCCCCCTGAGCGATCCACCGCTTCAAGGTTTCCTTCTCCGCCGGTTTCAGCGTCTTATGCGACGCGGGGGGCGGCATCACCTCATCCGCATCCGCCGTCAAAATACGGCGAATCAATTCGCTCTGCTCCGGCTTCCCCTCGACGATAGCCGCCGCCTTGCTCCGCCCGGGCTTGATCGCATCCTCGCGCGTATCAAGCCGCAGCCCGCCCTTCTTGGCGGCGGGGCCATGGCACTTGAAGCATGCCTCCGCGAGAATGGGCCGAATATCGCGATTGAATTCCAGTTTGTCCTGAGCCGCAGCCGTCGAAACCGCGACCCCGAATACGAGGCAACCGAGAGCAAACTTGTTCATAAGAATCGCACCTGAAAACAGGCGGCGGGCGAAAAGGAAGGACATCAGGCAGGATTTCCCCATTGTCTCGCGAAACCGTCAGAAACGCAAGCGGGCAATGAGGAAGGTAGTCTTCACGCTCCGCGTGAGGTCAGCGACAACATGATCTCGCCATGCCTTTTCTCCCATTGTGGCGCTTTCTGGAACCGGCACGGGAGTTTCTCCTGATTGTCCGGCTCCGACTGCCATGCGATACGGCACACCGAAGATACACCATCGGCGAACGGTGTTTCGTCGAAGCATAACGCCCGTAAACTTGACAATCTTTTGTCCGATTCATCCACGAGTCGATTTGACGCAGGAGCGTCGAATTCCGTGATCAACAGGTGATCGCTGAAACATAGATTCTAACTATTGTGCAAACCAAGCCGCCTCCAGCGCCCGAGCACCGTTGTTCAGCATCCATCATAGGGCACACAAATATGCCACGCGTTCGTGTTGAAGGATTCACCATCTCGCTGGATGGCTACGGCGCAGGGCCGAATCAGGATCTCACGAATCCGCTCGGCGTGGGCGGGCCGGATTTGCATCAATGGCTATTCCCGACACGCACGTTTCAGAAGAAACTCTTCGGAGCCGATGGCGGTACGACAGGGACCGACGACGACTTCGCCGGCCGCGGCTTTCAGAATGTCGGCGCCTGGATCCTCGGCAGAAATATGTTCGGCCCGGTTCGCGGCCCTTGGCCTGACATGAACTGGAAAGGCTGGTGGGGCGAGAGTCCGCCATATCACGTCCCCACGTTTATCCTGACGCATCACGCCCGCCCGCCGCTGGAGATGGAGGGCGGCACGACTTTTCATTTCGTCACCGGCGGCATCCACGAAGCGCTCGAGCGAGCGAGTGAGGCCGCCAAGGAAAAAGACATCCGCATCGGCGGCGGGCCGAACACGATTCAGCAATACCTTCGCGCAGGCCTCATCGACGAACTGCACGTCGCCATCTCGCCGGTCCTATTGGGCGCGGGCGAGCGATTGTTCGAAGGGATCGACATGCGGACACTGGGATACGATTGCGTCCAGTTCCTCGCGTCGGAGAAAGCGACGCATGTCGTGCTTCGCCGCCACGGAATGTGATGGGCATCGACAGTCCATCGCAGGCCGACTCGCATCTCCGGCTGGCCTGCCTTCGTTTCGGATTGCGCCTTGCAAATCCCTATCGGCGGGCTTAGCTTCGATGTTGTAAGTTCGCCCAATTGCCGCATGTGACGGAAATTCGTTCCGTCGCATGCTCGTTCGACTGTCGAAGTCCCCCGCATCGGGTTGGAATTCGGCATATGGGGTATCGCATGCAGCCACGTCTTCATTGTTTCGCATTCCTGGCATTGGGAGCGATGGGTCTCTTGGCGCTGCCGATCGCTGCTCAGGAACAATCCAATGAGAAGGACGTGACTGAAATCGGCGTCCAGGCCTATATCTACGGCTACCCGCTCGTCACCATGGAAACGACGCGGCGGGTGATGACGAATGTCGCCTCACCGAAGGGAACGCACGCCCCCATGGGGCAATTCATGCTGATGCGCAGATATCCGGACGCGTCGTTCCGCGACGTGACCGCGCCGAATGCAGATACGCTTTATTCCACCGCTTGGCTCGACCTTGCCAAGGAACCCTACGTTCTTAGCCTGCCGGACATGGACGGGCGTTATTTCCTCATGCCGATGCTGAGCGGTTGGACCGACGTGTTCGAAGTCCCCGGCAAACGGACGACGGGAACGAAAGCCCAGACGTATGCGATCACCGGCCCCAACTGGAAGGGACAGCTGCCCAGGGGAATGAAGGAACTCAAGTCGCCCACCGACATGGTGTGGATTCTCGGCCGAACCTATTGCACCGGCACGCCTGAGGATTACAAGGCCTGCCACGCCGTCATGGACAAGTACCAACTCATGCCGCTCAGCGCGTTCGGCAAGCCATTCATGCCGCCCTCCGGCAAGGTTGATCCAAAGGTCGATATGAAGACCCCGGTTCGCGATCAGGTTCACAAGATGGACACGACAGCTTACTTCACCCTTCTGGCGAAGCTGATGAAGGAGAATCCGCCCGCCAAGGAAGACGGCCCGATGATCGCGAAGCTAGCCAAGATCGGACTGGTCCCCGGCAAGGATTTCGACGCGACCAAGCTTCCGGCTTCCGCGGCCAAGGTCATCCCCGGCATCGCTCAGAAGCAGATTTTGGGGTACTTCAAATCCGCGGGTACGGACGCCAACGGATGGCTTTTCGCCACGAAAACCGGCATTTACGGCGTCGATTACTTGCAACGAGCACTCATCACCGCGATCGGTCTCGGCGCCAACCGGCCGCAGGATGCCGTCTATCCCACGTCGGAAGTGGACGCCGACGGCAAGCCATACAGCGGCGAAAAGAAATACGTCGTGCATTTTCCCAAGGGACAGACTCCGCCGGTCGATGCGTTTTGGTCGATCACGATGTACAACGACGCCTACTTCTTCGTGGACAATCCGCTCAACCGATACACCGTCAGCCCTCGGAACGACCTCCAGTACAATGCAGACGGTTCCTTGGACCTCTACATCCAGAACGAGTCGCCGGGCAAGGACAAGGAATCCAACTGGCTCCCCGCGCCAAGGGGCCGGTTTATCCTGATGATGCGGCTCTATTGGCCCAAGGAAACGAACCCCTCCATTATCAACGGCACATGGACGCCGCCAGCCGCGAAACTGGTTGCCCGGTAGGGGCGACGAGCATGCAGGAATTCGGACTATGTCCGACGGACGCCCTGGCTTCCGCTCGATGATCACGCTTCGCGTCGAAAACGTTTGAGCGCGTCTGCGATCGCTGAGCGAACGGAAGTTGACGCCGTCGCCTCAGCGGTGCCGATGATTGGAAGCTTCAGCCCTAAAGAGAAGTGATCAGCCCAATCTTCCGTGACGTCTTGGATGACTTCGTCCCAAGTGCGTGAAGGCGACTCCAAGACGTTGCCGATGCGAATCAGCATCGTGAGCGAATCATCAGGCCGAATGGAGGTTGCCGCGACGCAACAATGGCCCGCGATGGCATCGCGAAGCCTTATGGCAAACGGCGCGAGAGCGTCAGGAATAGTTAGTGCGTCCAGAAACTCCTGATCCGTAAGCGTCTCTCTCTGCCGTATGGCTTCCCTCGCGGCGATCAGGGATGCTTCGCCTCGCATCCACCGGCACACCGCCAACAGGCCAACGAGGGGCGAACACTGGATCTTCGCGATCACGGCGAGGGCTGCTTCGACCCGGCGACGCATTGGCAAATCTCCGCAACAACGACATGGGAAGGAACGAGAACGCGTGTGCGTGCCACGGAGATCTTGTGAGACAAATCGCTTGCGACTGCGGGCAGATCACGATGTTTTTCCGCTAACGGCATGTTCTCGCACGGCAATCCTGTTCGGTTTGCCGGACGCGATGCCATCGACCCTGCCGAATGATTCCGAGTCGACGCAAGGATCGTCGCGAAGATCTGTACGGTCATTGCCAGACGCCTTGAGATGCGGACAAGAAAACGAAAGTTGCCCGGGGTTCGCGTATGATCGTTGAGTCATCCCGCACAAGGAAAATAATGGACGCATGAGGCAAGCCGTTCGGTCCATTTCGAAGCGAGTGGAGTGCAAACTCGAATCATCGCTCGCGATTTCATGAGGTGAAGGTTGGCACAAGAGCCGATTGCTTCCGGCATCGACGAAGACGTGCGCCGGCGTTTCGAATCGGCGTGGCGACACGGCGCCCGACCTCAACTTGCCTCCTATCTGCCGTCTTCCGACAGTCCCGGCTACTGGGCAACACTTGAGGAGCTTATCGCCATCGACATGGAATTCGCCTGGAAGTCGCATGGCGCCGCGTCAACCGCCGGTTCAGGCTGCATCGCAGAGCCCCCTCCGCACCTGGAAGACTACATCAAGATCGATCCACGCCTCGCTGACCAGCGCGTTGTCGTCATTCGTCTCATCGGCGAGGAAATCCGCATCCGGGCCGGATGCGGCGAGCGACCGGACGGAAGCGAATACGCACGTCGATTTCCTTCGTTTGCCCTCGAGTGCGAACGATTGATCCGAGAAACTCCAAATCGGATTTCGCCGCCCGTCCGCCGACCTCCGCCAGATTCGTCTCTGGGGCGTTTTCGCCTCCAGGCGGAACAAGGACGGGGCGGTTTCGGGGTGGTTTGGCGAGCACAAGACGATGCGCTCGGTCGCGAAGTCGCCGTGAAGCAATTGACAGGCCCCGCGGCCGAGGACCCTTCAGCACAAAGGCGATTCCTTTCCGAAGCTCGCATCGCGGCTCAACTGCAGCATCCTGGCGTGGTGCCCATTTACGAGGCGGGAACGCAAGGCCCATGTGCCTTCTACGCCATGAAACTGGTCTCCGGCAGAACGCTTGGAGACGCGATTGCAGCCAAATTAACCGATGAGCGATCCAGCGAACGAGCGTTGGAAGAAGCAATGCTGCTGGCCGCTTTCCGCAGCGTGGTTCAAACCGTGGCCTTCTCGCATTCTCGAAACGTCGTCCATCGCGATCTGAAACCGAATAACATCGTGCTGGGAGACTACGGCGAAACCATTGTTCTTGATTGGGGACTGGCAAAGCGACTGGACGCAGGGCTGGGCGAAGTCGGCCGACAGGAGCCCCAAGAAGGCGCAAATGACGCCCTTCCGGACGCGACGGCGCCGGGATTGATTTTGGGGACGCCGGCATACATGTCCCCCGAGCAAGCACTTGGAAAGACTGCGGAGGTCGACAAGCGAAGCGACGTTTTTTCTTTAGGCGCTATTCTTTATCATCTTCTGGCCGGAAAAAGGCCGTTTCCCGGCAACACGTCGGCGGAAGTGCCGAAACAAGTCGCCGATGCGACTCCGATACCTCTTCATACGGTTTGCCGCAATGTGCCGCGCGCGTTGGAAGCGATTTGTCGCAAGTCGATGGAAAGAGAACCGGCTGATCGGTATCCGGATGGATCGGCGCTATTGGGGGATCTCGACCGCTATTTTGCGGACGAACCCGTGTCCGCGTATCGCGAGCCGCATCTCTCGCGTCTTTGGCGATTCCTTCGCCGCCGACGCCAAACTGTGACGCTGGCTGCAGCAGGTCTGCTGTTGACGATAGGCGTTGTGGTGGCGGGATTGTGGATCCGCGCGGAAAAAAGGTCACGCGAAAATGAAACGGCCGCACGCATCGAAGAAGCGAGGGATGCAGCCTTGCGGGCGGAACGGCTCGCTGCCGACCGTGTCCTCGCTGGCGACTTCGAGGCAGCGGGAAACACCTTCTTTTCCGCGGCGATCTCCCTCGACCATTGGCCTACCCTTACGGATCATCGCTTGCGGCTTCTTAATCGATACGAGAGGGCGAATCGCCTCTCCGAATTCTATCGTCTGCACGAAGCCATCTGGCGTCAGAACTATCACGAATACGACGACCAGGTGCAAGAGAGCATCCCGATCGCACTTGAGTTCCTTGGCCTCACCGACGCCGATGACCAGTGGGATCGCTTGCCTGTGGAAGACTTGACTGCTCAGCAGCGCAAGCAACTTGAAGAGGATGCTCACGGCTTGATGCTGATTCAGGCCGTCACGCTCGGAAAGGCCGTGTTGTCCGACTTCCGCGGCACGGCGAAGAAAAAGGAAGCGAAGGAGGGCCTGGCCTGGTGCGTCCGGGCTCAAAAGAAGACGCGAACTCAGACGATCGGCCTTCTAGAGATCGTGCTGAAGTACTCCGCCGGCGAAATGAACGCTTTGGTCGTGCCGCTCGCACTGCGATGGATGCCGACTCGGTCGCCGCAGACGACGACGGATTTTCACTGCATGGCGGTGCTGCATGAACTTCTAGCCCAAGTTCGCGAGGCGAAGCATCATCCGAAGGCCAAAGAGGCGGTCGGCGCCGACCTATGGTCGTTTCTCGAATTCGTACAGACCATGACTGACTCGGGACTCGACCTGACCAATCCTCAAATGACGTCGCAACGGCACTTTCGCGAGGTGGTTCGCCGCGAACAGCAGCGCTACTGGGCATATGTGTTTCTGGGAGCCGGCCTTTCGAGCCAAGGCGACTTCATGGGAGCCGAGCTTGCGTTCAACTCGTGTGTGACGATACGCCCCGAAAGCCCGGAGGGATACGTCGGCCGTGCAGCGAGTCTGTTCCGCCAAGGCGAGAAGAGCAGCAACGAGAAGAACCGCAATGAGCTGCAGTCGCGTTGCCGCACCGATTTGGAGAGGGCGTTGAGATTCGGCAAACATTCAGGCGAGATTCGCTTCGCGCGCGCGGATTTGCTGCTGCGATTGCCCAGCGAAGAGGTTGCGGGCATCGAAGAAATGGCCGCCTTCGTCGAAGAAGAACGCCCGCTGCGGTTGCTGCAAGGACACTGGAATCTGGGTGCGTATCAGCGAAAGTTGGAGATGGTTGTCGAAGCGGCTCAGTTGCGTCGCAAGAATCGCCCGGAAGCGATGGGGCCGCAAATTCTAGCTCTGCTCGCTCTGGACCAAGGAAAAGCTGCTGAAAGCCTTGCTCAAGTAGCAGAGAACGCTGGGCTCCGATCGGCCCGCGTCGAAGCTGCGCTGGGAGAGAAAGCCATGCGGGACGCGGCTGCCAAAGGCAAACTCGACGAATCGCTGCTTTCCGAAGCAAAACGGCGATTCACGAACGCGACGGTTCTCGATCCGAAGTGCTGGGCTGCAAGAATGGGACTCGCACGCATCGCCGCATCGGAATCCAAGTCCGCAGGGTTGGCGGCAATTCGATCGCTCACCTTGGACGAAGCTGACGTCTCGCCATGGCAGTTCACCGAAGCGCTGCTTCTGCAAGCCCAATGGGCGAAAGAGACCGGAAACGATTCCGAATCGCAAACATGTATCCGTCGTGTTGCCCGCACCAATTTGGCTGCCGCACGAAAAGCGGCGATGAATCTGGGTTTGGAGCGTCCTTAGGTTGGGACGAGTCTTCTGCACCTACTCCATCTTTGTCGCCAGACTCCACGCGCGCCCCTACGGGGCGGCGTGGAGTTGGTGCGAACAGTGCAAGCAGTTCATTCCCGAAGCGCATCATAGGCCGCTTCATCGGCCCGCTGGCAGGGCCCACCGGTATACGGCGCCTTGAGGCTGGGTGAACTGATCTTCATCCATGGTCAGGCGGCCGTTCTCCCACACTTGGATGTGGTAAAGCACCGGAAAGGAAACCCCATTCTGAGCGAACACCTGTACTTCGATCTTGTAGGTACCTGGGGGGCCGCCTTGAATGCTGTATTGTTCGTGAGCGCCAGGACCTCGTAGCGAGTCGTTGTCGAGGCTCCCACCATTGACCGAACGGCGCCGGCCATAGAAACAGTGTTGTCCCGCCTCATTGTTCGGGGTGCCTCGATTGAAAGTTGGCTCGAACACGTGCAAATCCAGGTCTGCCGCGTGCTGCCACGTGATTTTGACTTTCAGGTTGACGGGGCCGCTTCCAGGTTGGGCGGAAGCCATGGCTGGAACGAGTGCCAGAGCCGCCATTGCCGCCATCATCGTCATTGGGATCGTCTTCATTTCCGCCTGCCTTCGAAGTTGATGTTCGGAAACGCGGGCGGCCACGAGTGTGGAAGTTGCTGAACCACGCGTTTCCTACGGCGGCCTATTGCCGAATCACGCAGGAACCGGACAAGACAGAGATCGAATGGGCGAAAAAAGGGACGCTTCCAATGCACTTTTCGGGCGCGATGTGACGGTACCAGGTTCACTTCGGAGTTCGCTTAGCGATCTACATGAACATCCGCGCCACACACATATGTTCGGCGTGTTTGAAGTTTGCGATCCATCTCCACAACATCCGCGAGTTTTCCAACCTCCAAGCTGCCGATGCGGTCGCCCCAGCCCGCGATGCGGGCCGGGGTCAGGCTTGCCATGCGGACGGCTTCCACAAGGGGGATGCCGGCATGCTGCACCATCGTCTTGACGGCGTGATCCAGACCCACGACTCCGGATGCGAGGGATTTGCCGTCGGGCATGAGGCCGACGCCATCGTGCTTGAGGATGGGCTCACCGTCTTCTTTGGGGCCGAAGATGTAGGGGCCATCGGGCATGTCGAGGGCGCGGTTGGCGTCGGTGCAGAGAGCGAGGCGGTCGGGGCCTTTTACCTTATAAGCAAGTTTCAGCAGCTCGGGGCTAAGGTGCTTGCCGTCGGCGATGATTTCGGTCGTGAGTTCGTCGAAGTAGAGCGTCGCTTCCATGACGCCGCCGCGCATAGGGTAGGTCTGGGAGAGGCGAAGACGGGCCCGGTCGGACATCGCGCAGAAGAGGTGATCGACATGCGTCACGCCCCATTCGATCGCGGCTCGCATCTGATCGAAGGTCGCATACGAATGGCCCACATTGCAGCGAATGCCGCGCTGGCGACAGGCGCGAACGAATGCCTCCGCTCCTTCCAATTCCGGCGCCACCGTCGCTCGCACCAGGCAGTCGGCGTAGGCGAGGTAGTCGGCGAATTCCGTTTCGTTCGGCGGGCGCACATGAGCGCCGGGGTGGCAGCCTTTCGCTTCGGGGGCGAAATAGGGGCCGTAGAAATGAGCGCCGAGGATGCGGGCGCCGCCGGTGTCCTTCTCCTTCCAGCGTCGGCAGCAATCGAAGAACCGCAGATGCTGCTCATGGCTCGCCACCGTCGTCGTCGCGAGCACGCTGGTCGTGCCATGCCTCGCATGTGCTCGGCAGACGCCGACGAAGGCCTCATCGGTCCCATCCATGAAGTCATGCCCAGCTCCGCCATGGATGTGCAGGTCGACGAAACCCGGCATCAAGTATTCGCCCGCCACATCGACGACCGCGTCGCTCGGCTTTGCAGTCACTGCCGGCCCGACTTCGGCGATGTGTCCGCCGCGGACGCGCAGGCCCCCTTCGATCACCTGGTCCGGAAGCACCAGCGACGCATGGACGAAGACGAGGTCGGACATGGGCGGACTCAAAACTGGAAGTAGAGGAACGGCGAATCGCGGCCCCCGGCCAACACCGCGAGGCACATGCCGAACGCGAGGGCGTAAATCACCGTGTGGGCCAGCGTCCAGCGGAAGCCGAGATGCAAGTCGCTGAGCTTGCGATCCGCCTGGTCGCGATGCACATCATAAACGTTCGGCCCCGCCATCGACCACCACGCCGCGAGTGCGAGGATCCCCGCGAAGACCTGCGGCCTTTGCCCGAGCGTTCCTTCGGTGAAGACGAACATGCGCTCCAGGATCGACCAGGCCATGGTCCAACTGTCGGAAGAGGTCGGCGCGTCGGCGGAGCCGATGGATTCGTGCGTGACGGAGCCACTGCGGAAAAAGACCCAACCGATGACGACGAGGACGAAGAAGCCGAGTTGCCGCAGGATGGAAGGGAGGGCATCCCACCATCGCCCGAACGCGCGATGCACGCAGAGGAGCACGCCATGGTAGGCGCCCCAGACGATGAACACCCAGTTGGCCCCATGCCAAAGGCCGCCGATCAGCATGGTGAGGAGCAGATTGCGGTAGGTGTTGAACGTCCCGCCGCGATTGCCGCCGAGAGGGATGTAGACGTAATCACGTAGACAGGTCGAAAGCGAGACATGCCAGCGCTGCCAAAAATCGGAAGGATCGAGCGATTTGTAGGGCGAGTTGAAATTGATCGGAATCCGCAGGCCGAAGAGATATCCGAGGCCGACCGCCATGGTGCTGTAGCCGCTGAAATCGAAATAGAGCTGGAAGGTGTAGCCCAGCATCGCCATCCAGGCTCCGAGCGTGGAAAGCGTATCGTAGTGTCGCAACCAGTGATCGACGTAGAACGCAAGTGAGTCGGCCACGAGTACTTTTTCGATCATGCCGAACATGAAGAACGAGGCGCCGATCGACATCCAGCGAGTGCGGTCCGCATGACCGAGGTTTTCGAGGTCCTCTTCGATCTGCCGAAAGCGGACGATCGGCCCCGCGACGAGTTGCGAGAAGAGCGAGACGTAGGCGGCGAATTCGAAGAAGTTGCGAGTCGGTTTGATCGTGCCGCGATAGGCATCGACGATGTAGCTGATGGTGTGAAACGTGTAGAAGCTGATGCCCACGGGGAGGATGATGTCGAGCCGCGGCGGCCGCCAACTCCAGCCGAGGAATTCGACCAATCCGCCGGCGGTTTCGGTCAAAAAGTTGGCGTACTTGAAAAAACCTAGAAGCAGCAGATCGACGGTAATCGGAATCACCAGACATGCGCGACGGCCGCCAGGGCGGGTCGATTGCAAAAAGCCAAGGCCCGCCAGATAGCTGACGAGCGTGGAGAAGAGCATCAGGAGGCAGAACCACGGGTTCCAGTAGCCGTAGAAGACGTAGCCGGTGATGGTCAGCCACACGTAGCGCGGCCCGGCCGAGCGCATCAGCCAAAAGACGATGTAGGTGATCGGGAGAAACGCGAACAGGAAGACGTAGCTGTTGAAGAGCATCCTGCGATCACCTGCCCGTGAGCATCGGTTCGAGCGCGCCGGCCACGATGCCCGCGAAACGCGTCGCCCCCGCATCCGTGAAGTGCACTTCGTCGGCAAACCATGCCTTGCGGTCGTCCGTCATTTTCGACGCGGCATCGATGCAGCGGACGGTTTCCTCTTCCGCGATGCGGACGACTGCGGCCCGGGCCTGCTCCTCGAATACCGTGATGATCTCGGCCTTCGCCCGAGGAAAGAAGAATCGCATCGCATCGAGTTCGCCCAAATCTTGCGGCGTTGGCGGATGAGGCGAGCGATTCGCATGCGTGATGAGTACGGGGATTCCCCTTTTCGCGCGAATCGATCGCACCAAATCGCGGAGGTCTTCGCCGAATTGCTTGAGGCGATCTTTCGGCAACTCGGACCACACCCAGTCGGCGGGCTTGCCCTGCAGCATCGCTTCGGTCCGCCAGCGGAAACGAGCCTGCCGCATCGGTCGCAGCCATTCCGATTGGCGAATCACATCCTGAATACGAGGCCACATGCGGACGTGCTCGGGAAGCGAGATCGGCGGATCTTCCGGAGCCGGCGCGTCGGCCGCGGGAGCCGTGGGCATGTCAGTGTTCAAGTAAAACATCGGAGAGGGATAAATGAGCACGACATTCGGTTCCGCCCGACTCGCCCATCGCTCCCAATACGATTTCATGCTCGCCAGCGACATTCCCGCCATCGCGGCATTCACCACCTCGACGTCCGGATGATTTTTCTTGAGCATCGCTTCGAGCTGGACGGCGTATTCTTTTCCTTCGGATTCATAAAGGCCGATGGTTTCCGAAGCTCCGAGCACCATGATTCGGCGAATGTCGTTGGCCGGCTTGTCGGAAACCTCCGGCCCGCGGAATCCGATCGCATTGAGTTTCCATTTTTTGAAGCGGCCATGCGGTCGGCCATGAAAGCCATGCTCGTCATGCACGGTGAGATCGCGTTCGCGATTCGGCGTGGCGAGAAAAGGCACGTCCGCGAACGCCCAGTCATCCAGACGTGCGCCGACCTCGGCCCCAAATCCAATGAGGGCGAGAGCGAACAACCACAAGGAAAGAGTGCGGACTTTCGACACGCTATCGGTTCACGCGGCCCAGGATGGAAGTACGGCGTGCAAGTGTAGCACGTCGGGTCCGCGGAAGGGAGAGGTTGGTCAATCAGATACTCAAGCCCAGGGGCGAGCCGCAGCGAGCTCCTGGGATTCTGCGACTCGATCCTGGCGGAGCTCGCTGCGCTCGCCCCTGGGCTTAGGGAGGAAGTTCTAAACGGCGCGGCGACGGCGGACGAAACCGACGAGGGCGGCAAGTCCGATGCTGCCGCCGATGATCGTTGCGGGTTCGGGGACGACGTTGCCGGGCGGGTGACCGCCGCCGCCATTTCCCTGACGCTGGCGTTGCCCCTGGTTTTGGCTCTGATTCTGCGCCTGCTGCTGCGATTGCGATTGGCCGACGTTGATGTTGATGTTCACGTTCGACTTGGAGCCGTTGGTGGTGAACGTGTCGCTGGAGGAGCCGCCGCCGCCAAATCCGCTGCCGAAACCCGTGGCCTGCGGAGTGTTGTTGCGAGCGACGATCAACGGAACTCCGGAACCGACGCTTGTCGGCGTTCCGGTTCCGCCCGCGGGAGGGAAAAACGGCGGAAACGGAGCGGGTCCCGCGGACGTCGAACGCTCTGTGGTCGTCGAGGCGAGCGCAATGCCGCCCTTAGGGGCCGCAGGCAACGGCGTGGGGGCCTGGCCTTCGACGCCGATGACGCCGTCGGCTTTGCCCTTCGCTCCGCCTTCTTTCTCGCCAAGCCCCGCCTCAGCGATGTCGCTGCCTTTGCTCGCATCTCGGCTGGTCCGCAGGCGGGCCTGGTCCAGTTTCGGCGGCAGGTTCGAGGTGAAACCGAAGACAGTGCTGCGGCCATCTTTCGCGATCGCGTTGGGGCCGGACCAGATCGCGCGGAAGCTCGAATGTTCGTCGAAATCGGAACGGGCGAGCAGCATGACGTAATCGGGCGTGCGAGCCGGGTCGAAAGCGTCCCATTGAATGCGCACTAACTTGCCCGCGCCGAGGTTCGGTTCGTTCTCGCCACGCGTCGTGGGAATCGGAGCGAGACGTAGCGATTTCGCGATCGGCACGGCCGGGGCGGGGCTGCGATAGGTATTCGGATCGAGCTTGTTGTTCGCGGATATCGGACGGATCCCGCCATCCTCGTCGGTGGCGAAGCCGAGGCCATGGATATAGCCCCATGAGGTGACGTCGCTCAGATCGACCAGCAATTTGATCGACGCGCTTTCGATGACCGGATCGGTTCGCTGATGATTCACGACCTGATACAAGTACAGGTATTTCGCTTGGGTATCGAGCGAAGGGGACGCGCCGCCGTTGAAGTCGATGCCGGGGCGAAATCGCGAGGTGAACTGCGCCCCGCCCGTGCCCCACGGATCGTCCGAGGATCGGCCGTCTCGCTCATAGACCATGTAATAGATGGAGCCAGAAAGGAGGTGCGTCCCTTCGGTCTTCGCCTCAGCGAGGCCGACCGGGAGGATGCCCTTCCCCTTGAGCTTGAAGTTGCGAGTCGCGAGTTCGTTGGAATGCGGACTTGAGACGCCGCCGAACCCGGGCACTTCGCCCGCCCGGATGCAGGCGCACAGACTGAGGCAAACGGAAAGAGCGAGCGCTCCCCGGATGGTTACCGTGGGACGAACCATGGTCGATCGGCCTCTCTTGGGGAGAATTCCGACGTTCCGAACATGCAATCGCACCGCTGAGCCCGGCCAGGGGAAGGGGATGGAGCCGGGGAAGCGGGTTGCGGGGTGGCAATCCTCCTTATTAAAAGGAATGGGGTTTGGTGAAGTCAAATAAAAAGAGGAGCGGAGCGGTCTTTTTCTTCAAAATAGGAAGAATCCGCCGACCTTGCATGCAAGCGACGGCGAATCACGCGTTATAATAAGAACGCCGAGTTTCGTTTTGACGGAAGGCGATAAGGCATGGATGGAAATGAGTTCAGCACCGGCGATCGAAGGTCGGCTCAACAGCTGATCGTGTCCTACGGCGGTATGGCGTTTACCCGCCGCGGCCAGCGGACGGAGCAGGCGTTGCAACTCGTGGTCGAACGGCTTCGCCTTCAACGCGAGGAAATGCTCGACATGGTCCGCCTTCGCCTCGCGACGGTCGTCGCCCTCATCGGCGGCGAATGGACTCGGCTCGAAGCGTTTCTTTCGGCGGCGGAAATCGCGTCGCTTCAACATGCCGAGACGGAGTTGCACCCCCGGCTGCGTGCCCCTCTTGACCCGGTTCAACGCGATCGGCCGATCCGCGTCGCACTGGGCGAGTTGCAGGAATCGATCGCTCGGTTCAATCGCCGTTGGATGGAAGTTCTTGTTCAAACGGATCTGTCCGACGTGAACCGGACCCGAGACGAATACAACAGGCACTACCTGATCGAAAAAGAATGCGCGATCGGTTCGGCGTTGCTGGCGAAACGAGAATTTCAGCGACTGGAACCTTTGTCGGCCAAGGATTTGCAAAGCATAGTTCCATTGCTGAACGAGTTCGAATTCCGGGAGCGCAGCTGACAGCCCTCACTCCTGTTTGCCCCACCGCTTGGTCGCCGGTATTCGAACGCCGTCGATTGGGCGAAAAGACAGCTTTCGCCAAATTCGGCAATTTGGATATAAATAACGCGTCGCCGATGCGATGCGATCGCAGACGCGGCCGATTGGGGTAAGGATGCCTCCATCGCCCTCTTAGAGTCGAGGTCTCTCCGCCGTGTCCTGGCTTTGGATCCTTGCGGGAGCGATTCCGGGCGCAATCGTTCTTCTCCTGTATGCCTTCCACCGTTCGGCCGTGCGACAGTACGTCGGCGTGGTCGCCCGTATCTTCACCGAAAAGCCCCTGTTCATCATTCCGCGCGGCCAGCCGCCGATCGATGCCGAAGACGTGATCCTCACGGCACGCGACGGCTCGGATTTGCACGGCTGCTATCTCAAATCCCGAGGACCGCGCCGCGGCGTGATCCTCTTCGGCCTCGAGTTCGGTTCGAACCGCTGGGCCTGCGTTCCCTACACCGAGTTCCTCCGCGATTCCGGCTACGACGTATTCGCGATCGAAACTCGTGGCCAGGGAAACAGCGTTGCCCCCGAGGGATACGAACCGCTGCAATGGGTAACGCAGATCGAACTCGACGACTACCGCACCGCCATCGCCTACCTCAAGACTCGCGCCGATGCGGATAAGCAGGGCGTGGGCCTCTTCGGACTCAGCAAGGGCGGCTCCGCAGGCCTGTTCCTCGCGGCGGAAGATGCCTGGGTCCGTTGCTTCGTGACTGACGGCATCTTCGCCATTCAGACGACGATGATCCCCTACATGCGGCAATGGGTGTCGATCTACACTCGCCGCAAGTGGATTATCCGATTCATCCCCGACTGGTACTACGGCATCCTCGGCCGCCGGGCCGTGTCGCAAGTGGAACGGGAACGCGATTGCCGTTACCCCGACCTCGAAGACGCGATGGTCCGCCTCGGCAATCGCCCGCTGCTGATGATCCACGGCGGCGCGGACAACTACATCAAGCCCGAGATGGCGAAGTCGCTCTTCGACCTGGTGCGCGGCCCAAAAGAACTGTGGCTCGTGGAAAAGGCGAAGCACAACCAAGCCATCCACCAGGCAAACGGCGAATACCGTCGCCGAGTGCTCGAATTCTTCGACAAGCACCTCGGCCGCCCGGTGAAGATCCCGAAGGCCCCGATACCGCAACCGCAGCCGCAATTGGTTGCCGCGTCCTGAACGATGCACAACATGATGGTTCCCGTTTAGCGGGGAGCCGTAGGCGACCGCTTTGTTGCTGGTCGCCTTCGGCTCCCCGCTAAACGCGTTATCGGAGAACCGCCGCCTGTGTTCACCTGGTTGCTGCGTTTTCTGCTCGCGAAGGTCGCCGCCATTCCGATTCGGCGACGGCTACGCCAATTCGAAGAAGCCACTCATCGTCCGGAGGAAACGCAGGACGCCATCCTGCGGCGAATTCTCGCCCATCACGCCAACACGGACTTCGGCAGGAAGCATGGCTTCGCGAACATTCGCACCCTCGCGGACTATCGGCGGCAACTGCCGATCGCACCGTACGACTACGTCGAACCCTACATCCAACGGGTGATGAAGGGCGAAACGACTGCACTTCTCGGCGACCGCAAAGTGCACATGTTCGCTCTTACCAGCGGCACCACGGCGGCCCGAAAATACATCCCCGTCACCGACCATTACCTCAGCGACTACAAGCGAGGCTGGAACCTCTGGGGCCTACGCGTTTTTCGCGACCATCGCGGCTCCCGCTTCCGCCCCATTGTGCAGATGTCAGGCGATTGGAAGGAAACCTTCACCGAAGCCGGCATCCCCTGCGGCAGCGTCACCGGACTGACGGCCGAGATGCAGTTGCGTTTCATCCGCAAACTCTACTGCGTCCCCGCATGCGTGGGCCGGGTGAAGGACCCCGCCGCGAAGTACTACATCGCTCTTCGCCTGGGTATGGCTCGCAAGGTGGCGTTGGTCGTTGCCGCGAATCCTTCGACGCTCGTCAGCATGGCCCGCGCGGGAGATGCGGAGAAGGAGTCGCTCATCCGCGACATCCGTGACGGCACGCTGAGCACGCGATTCGACATCCCTGCCGATGTTCGTGCCGAATTGACGCCGCGATTCAAGAAGCCCCGCCCGGATCGAGCGCAGGAACTCGAAGAGATCATCCGCCGCACCGGAACGCTCTATCCGAAGGATTACTGGAACCAGGATTGCGTCATCGGCAATTGGATGGGAGGTTCCGTTGGCGCGTATCTGCGGCACTTTCCGAAATACTACGGCGACACGCCCGTCCGCGACGTCGGCCTCATCGCCTCCGAAGGCCGCATGACGATCCCCGTCGCCGACGGGACGCCTTCGGGCATCCTCGACGTCACGACGCATTTCTTCGAGTTCATCCCCGAAGACGAAATCCAATCGCCGCAACCCACGGTGCTGTCGCCGTACGAATTGGTTCCGGGCCGCAACTACTACATCCTGCCGACGACCTCCTACGGACTTTATCGGTACAACATCTTCGACGTCGTCCGCTGCACGGGTTTCTACAACCGTACGCCGCTCGTCGAATTCTTGAGCAAAGGATCGTTGTTTTCCAATCTCACCGGGGAGAAAATCTCCGAGTACCATGTCTCGGCCGCGATGACGGAAACGCTGCGCGAATGCAACCTCTCGCTCACCTGCTTCTCGCTGGCGCCCTGCTGGGACGACGTGCAGCCCTACTACGGATTATTCGTGGAACGAGGAGATGCGGGGGATCGCGAGCAGATGACGCGACTCGCCCGCACCTTCGAACGAAAGCTCGCGGAGGCGAACATCGAATACGCCGCCAAGCGCGAAAGCCAACGCCTGGGTCCGGTACGCGTGTGCGTGTTGCCGCCCGGCACTTGGACCGAATGGGACCGAGCCCGCCTCACACGCACCGGCGGAACCCTGGAACAGTACAAACATCCAAGCCTCATCGCCGATCCGAAATTTCGCGAGTCGATGGCCGTCGAAGAGGAAATCGCATGAGAGACATCGTCGGCGAGTGGATCAAACGCGAAGTGAATGTGACTCTGCGCCTCGCGTCGCCCATCACGCTGCAAGGATTGCTGCTCGATGCCGACGACACGGGCGTTCTCTTGCAGTTGCCGCAAAGTCAGACGTTCATCCCGGTGACGTCGATCCTGCATGTCTCGCTGTTGGCGAAATAAGGAATACCGATGAGCGACGCGATCCAAAGCACACCGCCTTCGCCCGCCCCGGAAGGCCCGCGCCCGATCTACTGCCCACGCTGCGACGAACCGAACGACCCGCGCAACCGCGAGTGCGTTCGCTGCCGGCTGCCCCTCCACGAACGCGGCCCGCGTCGCCGCGACGATTCCGGCGGCGATTCGTCGCTGCAGGCGCTGATCCCCGTGAATGTGAGCCCCTGGGCCGTTGCTGCGTTCTTCACCGGCCTGATCGGCTGTATTCCATTGCTCGGGATGCCTTTCGCCCTCGCCGCAATCATTTGCGGCATCCTCGGCCTCGTGAAACGGCCCGCGAATGCCTCCACCTATGGCGGTGCGACGAGTAACGTTCGAGCCGTCCTCGGCATCGTCTTTGGCACCCTCGGCCTTATCGTCTCCGGCTTCGGCCTCGTGATGATATTCCTCGGAAAGTAACCGGTAAGCCGCCCCTTGACGATACGTTCGTCGGCCTACTAAGCTGATTCCTTGACTGGCCCTGCCGCCGGTCTTGGACAGCCCGACGCCATTGGAGGCGGGCGATTTTTGGCGTCAGCGGGCTCGGCCCAGGCATTACTCTCATGGCCTCCACTTCCGTCGTCGGCCTGCAGTGGGGCGACGAGGCCAAAGGCAAAATCGTCGATATTCTCACCGAGAATCATCACGTCGTCGTCCGCTACAACGGCGGAGCCAACGCGGGACATACCGTCGTCCGCGACGGCAAGACCTACAAGCTCTCGCTCCTGCCCACGGGCATCCTTTCGCCGCATATGACCGCCGTCATCGGCAACGGCGTCGTCGTTAATCCGACTCGCTTCATGGAAGAAGTCAAAAGCCTCCGCGAAGCCGGCATTCCGATCGCTCCAAAAAATCTGATTCTCTCGAACCATGCCCACCTCATTTTCCCTTACCACATGGAAGAAGAGACGCTCGGCGACGAAGGTTCGGGCAAAGCGATCGGCACCACGGGCCGCGGCATCGGCCCGTGTTACGCCGACAAGGTGAGCCGAACCAACGGAATCCGCGTCGGCGATTTGCTGCATCCCGAATTTCTGCGGCAACGCCTTCGCACCATCGTTCCTCGCAAAAACACCATCTTCCGCGCCCTCTCCGCCAGCGCAAAGCAGTTCGATGCGGACGCTCTGTGCGACGAGTACCTCGGCTACGCCGAGGTCATGAAACCGTATGTCGCGGACACGACCAAGTACCTGCATGAGGCGATCGGTGCCGGCAAAAATCTGCTGTTCGAGGCGGCGCAGGGCAGCTTGCTCGACGTCGATCACGGCACCTATCCGTTCGTCACCAGTTCCAACACATCGACGACCGGCATTTGGGCAGGCTCGGGCGTGCCCGCACGCAATCTCAACCGCATCATCGGCGTCATCAAGGCGTACACGACCCGCGTGGGACACGGCCCATTCCCGACCGAACTGACCGACGGCCCCACCGGCCTGGGCGAAACGATCCGCAAGACGGGCCGCGAATACGGCACCGTGACCGGCCGACCTCGCCGTTGCGGCTGGTTCGATGCGGTGGCCGTCAAACACACGGCTCGGCTCGGCGGCGTCGATGAGCTGTCCCTGATGCTCCTCGACGTACTCAGCGTCGTCCCCAATGTGAATATCTGCACGGCTTACGAACTCGACGGCGAGCGAATCACCGATTTCCCGGCCGACGCGTTTCTGCTGGAGCGATGCAAGCCGATCTATGAAACCGTCCCCGGTTGGATGACCGACGTCTCGCGCGTCCGCCGCCCTGGCGATTTGCCGAAATATGCGCGACAATACATCGACCGGGTCAGCGAAATTGTCGGCAAACCTGTTTCGATCGTATCCGTCGGCCCGGACCGCGAGCAGACCATTCTCATGAAGTAGACAGGCGGAGCACATGGCGACGCTGCATTTGGAACCTGTTACCCTCCCGATCCGTGAGGAAAACGGCGTTCATCGCATCGGAAGGACGCGCGTTTCTCTCGACGTTGTTCTCCGGGCTTTCGTGGAAGGCCAAACTCCGGATCAGGTTCTCCGCAATTTCGACACTTTGGACATGGCCGACCTTTACCTGATTTTCGGCTACTTCATGAAACATCGCTCGGAAGCGGTCGATTATCTGCGGGAATGCGATGAGGAATGGAAGGAACAACGCCGCGAATGGGAAGCGTCGCATCCGGAACTTATCGGCCTTCGTGAGCAACTCATGGAGCGAGCCCGCGCTCGATCGGCCTAGCTATGGTTTCCTTGCTCGCGGATGAGAACTTTCGAAGCGACATCGTATTTGGACTGCGGCAAGCGGAACCTGCGCTCGATATCGTCCGCGTCCAGGATGTCGGACTCTCGGAAGAGGCCGACCCGATCATTGTGGATCGGGCAGCGAGTCATGGGCGATTGCTGCTGACTCATGATCGCGGGTCGATGATCGATTGCCTGAAAAAGAAATGGGCGAAGTCGCTTCCGGTCGCTGGCGTCATCATCGTCGAAACCGATGTCTCGACCGGACGCGCAGTCGAAGATATCCTTCTCTTGTTGGTATGCAAGACGCCGGAAGAACTTTCGAACCTTCACTTCGTTCCCTTCTGAGAGACCACGCGACGATGCCGACGGCTGCCCTCGATCAAGCCACATTAGACCGCCTTGCGGCGGCGGGGCTTGATGCGCGGACGTTGCCTCAGCACATTGCGGTCATCATGGACGGCAATGGTCGCTGGGCGCAGCAGCGCGGGTTGCCTCGCATCGAGGGGCATCGGCGCGGCGTCAACGCGGTGCGGGCGACGATCGAGGAATGCTGCCGGCTCGGCGTGGGCCAACTCACCCTTTACTGCCTCAGCACCGAAAATTGGAAGCGGCCGCAAGCGGAACTCGATTTCCTAATGACGCTGCTACATGAGTATCTCCTGGCCGAGCGTGCGGAGATCATGGAGCAGAACATCAAGTTCGCCGTCATCGGCCGACGTCAGGGCCTGCCCGATTTCGTGCTCAAGGAGATCGACGAGAACATCCGCGTCAGCTCCGCCAATACCGGCATGACGCTGTGCCTGGCGATCAACTACAGCGGCCGAACGGAATTGGTGGACACCGTCCGCGCCGTCGCGGAAGATGTGGCCGCGGGGCGGATGAAGCTTGACGACATCGACGAGTCCACGATCGCGGACCGCCTCTACACCGCCGGCATGCCCGACCCGGATCTGCTTATCCGCACGGCGGGCGAAATGCGCGTCAGCAATTATTTGCTTTGGCAGATCTCCTACGCGGAGTTGTGGGTCACCTCCAAGTTTTGGCCTGAGTTCGATGCCTCGGTCCTGCATGAAGCGATGCGCGACTTCGCCAAGCGGGAACGGCGATTCGGAGGATTGAAAAGCTAAATGCTGCGAACGCGTCTATGGATGGGGAGCGTGCTGATCGCCCTCACGATCGGCATGTTGACGTTCGACCAGGGGTTCGCCCCATGGCATCCGTTTCAATTCGCCTTCCAAACCTTGCTCGCTCTGGCCGCGTGCTGGGAAGTCGTTCGGCTCTTCGGACCCGAGCGACCCGTTCACACCCTGCTGCTCTTCGTCGGCTCCACGCTGCTCACGATCGCCAATTTCGTGATCCCCTCGCTGTGGGGACCGGATGCGGTGTGGCTGCCGCTCTTCGGCGGATTCGTCGGCTTGCAGATGGCGACCTTCCTCGCGGAGATGGCCGTCTTTCGCGACCCGGGCCAATCGGTCGAGCGGATGGCGCGAACCTGCTGGGGGGTCGGCTATCTCGCCTTGTTGCCGAGCTTTCTCGCCCAACTGCCTTGGCTTTACCCGCCCGGAAGCCGACTCGGAACGATTGCGTTGGCGTTGGCGATCTTCGTCCCCAAGGCGTGCGATGTCGGCGCGTACTTTGCAGGGCGTCTCTTCGGCAGACATCGGATGACGCCGGTGCTCAGCCCGAAGAAAACCTGGGAAGGCGCCGTCGGCGGACTGATCCTCGCCTCCGGCGTCGCCATGCTTATCGACCGCATCACCGATGCCCATCCGCTCGGCGGTTGCTGGGGTTGGGAGATCGGGTTCGGCATTGTCCTCGGCGCGACCGGCATGCTCGGGGATTTGGCGGAATCGCTGATCAAGCGTGATTGCCAAAAGAAGGACGCCTCGGAAACGGTGCCCGGATTCGGCGGCGTGCTGGATGTGGTCGATGCCGTCGTCTTCGCGGCGCCGGTAGCGTGGCTAGGATGCTGGTTGAGCCGTTGGTGGCATTCGTTGTAACACGGCATGGGTTAGCCGCGACGCGCAACGGAGCGCGGAATGCGTGCCACGCGATCGCTTGAGATTCTGCCCGCGCTCCGCGTCGCGGCTAACCGATATGTGCAAACTTCGTCAGGTGCTGACGCTTTTATGAGCCAAGAAACTTCACTGACGCTGACGCTCGAAAACCGCGATGAAGCGGTCCTTCTTTTCGGCAGCCGCGACCAAAATCTGCGGATGATCCGCGATGCGTTGCAGGTCCGCATCGTGGCCCGAGGCGATGTTCTGCACATCGAGGGAAACGAATCGCAGGTGGATCAAGCCGACCGTGTCTTCACGCAGCTTCGCCAGATGCTGAAGAAGCAAGGCAGTCTGACGCAGGAAAACCTGCGCACGGTCCTCTCCGTCGTCACTTCCACCGTTGATCCCAGCCCCGCCGCTCCAGTCGCTGTGGCTCCGGGGGCCCGCAGCGTCCGTCCTCGCACGGATGGCCAGGGTCGCTACGTTCATGCGATGAAGGAAAATGATGTCGTCCTCTGCATCGGCCCTGCCGGCACGGGCAAGACATATCTCGCCGTCGGCATGGCGGTGACGATGTTGCGCGGGGACGGTGAAGAAGATCGTACTGTGCCGACCCGCAGTCGAAGCGGGCGAACGCCTTGGCTTCCTTCCCGGCGATTTGGCTGCCAAGATCAATCCGTATCTCCGCCCGCTCTTCGACGGGCTCAATGAAATGATGGAGCCCGAGCAGGTCAAACGCTACATCGAGAACGACATCATCGAAGTCGCCCCCCTCGCCTACATGCGTGGCCGAACGCTGAATCAGGCGTGCATTATTTTGGATGAAGGGCAGAACACGACCGTCGCTCAGATGAAAATGTTCCTCACTCGCATGGGCTTCGGATCGAAGATCATCGTCACCGGCGACGTCACCCAGGTGGATTTGCCTCGGCAGTTCAAGAGCGGCCTCATCGACGCGTCGCAGCGGCTGAAGGGAATCGACCGCATCGGCGTCGTCTTCCTCGGCGAAGGCGACATCGTCCGCCACGCGCTCGTGCAACGCATCGTCGCCGCGTACGAAGGGGACAAGCCTCGCAAGAAGAAGGAAGCGGATTAGGATCGCGCCTTCATTTTCCGCCAAGCCCCACCGTAAGCGCAGCGCACGGTGGGGATCCAGTCCGCCGCAGCGTCCATCCCCACCGTTCGCTGCGCTTACGGTGGGGCTTTGCCGCAACGTTCCATAAAACATCCGGCATGAACGCCATCGACGCTCTCTTCCAACGTCTCCGCTCGCAAGAACGGAAAGCCTTCATTCCGTTCATCCCTGCCGGCGATCCGGATCTGCCGACCTCGGCCGCACTCATCGAGGAATGTGCTCGCCGCGGCGCGTCGCTCATCGAAATCGGTTTCCCTTATAGCGACCCGATCGCCGACGGCAGCGTGATCCAGGCGTCGTACACGCGGGCGCTGAACAACGGTCTCAAGGTCGATCAGATCTTCGCGATGATCCGCGAGGTGAAGGCGAAGGAACCGTTCAAGTCGGGCGAGGTGCCGCTCGTCGGCATGGTGTCGTACAGTCTCGTGCATCATCGCGGGCCGGAGGCGTTCATCAAGACGGCGATGGACGCGGGCCTCGTCGGAGCCATTGTTCCCGATCTGCCAGTGGAAGAAGCAGAAAGGCTGTCGAAGCTGGCCGCGTCGCATGACTTCAAGCTCATCCACTTGGTGACGCCGACGACGCCGCGCGATCGGGCGACACGCATCGCCAAGCAATCGACCGGCTTCCTCTATTGCGTCAGCGTCGTCGGCATTACGGGCGAACGCAGTCGGATCCCGCCCGAACTCATGGACCAGCTCCGTTGGCTGCGTACGCAGACGACGCTCCCCATGTGCGTCGGCTTCGGCATCAGCAAGCCGGAACACGTGCAGCACCTCCGCGAAGGCTCTGACGGCGTCATCGTCGGCAGCGCCCTGGTTCGCCGGCTTGAAAAGGCATCGACGCTGTCGCGGGCCGAACTGGTGAAAGATGTGGGCGAGCAAGTCGCCGCGCTGGTCGCTGCGTTGCACGATGGGAAATAAGCGATGCGTTTTGAGGGATCGCTGCTGCTGCCTCGAACGATCGCGGACGTTTGGCCGTTGCTCAGCGATTGCCGTTGGCTGATCCAACGGTTGCCCGATCGTACCTCCGAATCGCTGCTTGCCGAGGACCATGCGAAAGCAGTGATCCGCCCGGGCTTTTCGTTCGTCCGCGGCACCCTGGACGTGGAGTTGCGACGCAGGATGTCCGAACCGCAAAGCGAACTGGAATACGTCGCTGCTAGTCGGAGCGTCGGCACTAGAGCGGAACTGACGACCCGAATGCATCTGAATGCGGAGGACGACGCAACTCGCATGGAATGGTCGGTCGAGATTACTGAGCTCGGGGGGTTGCTGAAAGCCGTCCCCAGCGGCTTGATCCGCGCTGCCGCTCAGAAGGCGATCGACGACGTGCTGGCGAATGTGCGAGGGCAGTCCTCACGCTCCGCGTGAGGTCAGCGGCGACATGGTCGCAGACGAAAGTGGAAACAAGTTTATGAACTTGTTTAGTGTTTTGCTTTCGGATTCAAGCCCGACAAGTTAGATAAACTTGTCGCCACGAAAGACATGACTGACCTTACACCGCCGCTGACCTCACGCGGAGCGTGAGGACTACCTTCATGAAAATCCTCATATACCCCGCCATTTCCGAACATCGCTTCGCCCTCGTCAAAGAAGCGGCCACGCCTGCTGTCGTCGTCCAGGCGACCGACGACGCGGATGCGGAACGGCGGATTGCCGATGCGGATGCCCTCTTCGGCAAACTCACTCCCGCGCTGCTGAATGCCGCGAAGAAGCTGCGCTGGGTGCAGTCGCCGACGGCGAGCATGGAGAAGTTTCTCTTCCCTGAACTCGTCGCCTCCCCCGTCGTCGTCACGAACATGCGCGGCATCTTCAGCGACGTCATCGCCGACCATGTCTTCGGCTACATTTTGATGTTCGCGAAAAACTTCCACCTCTACCTTCGGCAGCAACTGCAACGCAAATGGCTGATGCTGGGCCGCGAGGAGGGCGAGCTGCCGGGCTACGGCGGGCCGGGCGAAGTACATCCTTCCGACCGTGCTGCGATCACCCTTGCAGATTGCACGCTCGCGGTCATCGGCCTGGGCGGCATCGGCGCGGAAACAGCCCGCCGTGGGCTCGCCTTCGGCATGCGCGTCCTCGGCGTCGATCCTCGCATCGAAAAGGCTCCGTCGGGCGTTCGGCTTTATCGCAACCACGAATTGGATGCAGTGCTCGCGGAAAGCGATTTCGTCGTCATCGCCGCACCGCACACGCCGGAGACGTACAAGCTCTTCAACCGCGAACGGGTCCGGAAGATGAAGCGGTCGGCGTACCTCATCAACGTGGGCCGCGGCGTCATTGTCGATCTCGCCGACCTGACGGCAGCGTTGCAAGCAGGGGAAATCGCGGGGGCGGGGTTCGACGTCTTCGAGACGGAACCGTTGCCGCCGGACCATCCGCTATGGGGCATGGAGAACGTGATCATTACCCCGCATACCGCCGCCGCGTCGCCGCGCGTGCCGGAACGTCATTTGGAGACGCTTCTCGAAAACATGCGCCGCTTCGCCGCCGGCCAACCGCTGCTCAATGTCGTCGACAAAACGCATTGGTTCTGATCGGGCCGTCATTGTCGGCGCCGTCCGCACACTTTCCGGCTGGCCGCAAAAGTGTCGCGAACCTTCCGGGTTTTGGGTTTGTCGATTCAGCGAAAAAGCTATGATGGATTCGGACGCGACAGCACGGAGCACTCCCATGCCCGATCCGATTGCGGAAGACCTCGACCTGCCTCGCCCCACCGTCGCGCCTCTGCACGGCTATCGGGGATCTCCCGATGCGATTGGCGATTTGCCGAAGAATTTGAGCATCGCCATCAGTCGCGATGCCGGCGCTCGGGGCGAACCGATCGCGCGCCGCGTGGCCGACCGCCTGGGTTGGCAGCTCTTCAATCAAGATTTGCTCGAATACATCGCCCAAGAAGGTTCGTTTCGGCAAAACGTGCTGGACGAACTCCCTGCGCTGGCCGCGGATTGGGTTGAGCATCAGTTGGGCGAATTGCAGAAGAAGCAAAACCTCAGCAATCATCCCTCAATCGTGCAAATGGCGCGGGCTGTGTTGGCACTGGGAGCCCAAGGCGAAGCCGTACTGCTCGGGCGTGGCGCCGGGTATATCCTGCCCGAGCGATCGACCCTCCACGTCCGCCTCGTCGCTCCGCTCGCCGACCGCATTGCGTTCACAAGCCAATGGCTGCGTCTGACGGACGAGGAAGCTGCCGAGGAGGTCCGCCAACGCGATCAACGACGTGCGGACCTCGTCTCGACCCACTTTCACCGCAAGGTAAACGACTTGCAGCAGTTCGACTTGGTGCTGAACTCGAGCCGACTTGGGGAAGAGATTTGCGCGGACCTCATCGTTCAGGCTGCGAAAGCCAAGGCATTCGCCATGCAACCCGGCGATGAGGGCGACGAACCGGCGTAAACCAAGCGTAAACGTCGTTTACACGAAAGAGCGGGTAGCGATTTCGCGTCGCTACCCGCTTTCTTTGTTTCGCCGATTACTGCGTGCGAGGCTCCTTACGCGAGCAGCGGTCGCACGACCTCCGCAGGTTGCTCGAAACCCGTGAGGCGTTGGTCGAGGCCCTGATACCGGAACGTCAAGCGGTCGTGGTCGTAGCCGAGCAGATGCAAAATCGTGGCGTGGAAATCACGCACGTGAACCGGGTCCGCGACGACGTTGTACGAGAAGTCGTCGGTCTCGCCGTGGATGACGCCCCCCTTTATGCCGCCGCCGGCCATCCACATCGTGAAGCAGCGCGGATGATGGTCGCGGCCATAGTTCTCCGGCGAGAGCCCGCCTTGGGAGTAGATCGTCCGCCCGAACTCGCCGCCCCAGACGATGAGCGTTTCATCCAACATGCCGCGTTGCTTGAGGTCGGTGATCAGTCCATAGAGTGCGCGGTCCACATCGCGGCATTGGCTGGGCAGCCGGCCTGCCACGTTGGCGTGCGTGTCCCAGTTGTTGTGGTATACCTGCACGAAGCGAACCCCGCGTTCGACCAGCCGACGCGCGACAAGTGCCGAGTTGGCGAACGTGCCCGGGTTGCGAGCGTCTTCGCCGTAGAGCGTGAACGTGGCTGCCGGTTCCGCTGCGAGATTCGTCAATTCGGGTACGCTCGCCTGCATGCGGAAGGCGAGTTCGTATTGCTGAATGCGCGTATTCGTCTCGGCGTCGCCGACTTCGCGGTAGTTCATCTCGTTCAGCTTGCGAAGCCCATCGAGCATCGTTCGGCGAACGTCGCTGGACACTCCCGGCGGATTGTTGATGTAAAGAATCGGATCGCCTTGCGAACGGAACGATGTGCCCGCATGTTCGCTTGGCATATACCCGGACGACCAAAGCCGCGAAGAGATGGCCTGAAATTGCTCGGTGTTGCTGGAACGAGCGATGAGGACGACGAAGGTCGGCAGGTTGTTGTTGAGCGAGCCGAGGCCATAGGAGGCCCACGAGCCAAGGCAGGGCCGGCCGACGACTTGGTTGCCCGTCTGCATCATGCAGATGGCGGGTTCGTGGTTGATCGCTTCGGTATGCATGCTGCGGATGAATGCGCACTCGTCTGCGACTTGGCCAAGGTTCGGCAGCAGCTCCGTCATGTACATGCCGCATTTGCCGCGGCGATGGAACTTGTACTTCGACGGAGCGACCGGGAA